>CAZEEQ010000059.1:0-1524 GCA_964511255.1 uncultured Paraperlucidibaca sp. | reverse complement strand
CGACGCCCGCGATCATGAAGGGCAGCAGGTAGTGCAGCGAGAAGAAGCGGTTCAGGGTGGGGTTGTCGACCGCGAAGCCGCCCCACAGCCAGGTGGTGATGCTCTCGCCGACCAGCGGCAGGGCGCCGAACAGGTTGGTGATGACGACGGCGCCGTGGAACGACATCTGGCCCCAGGGCAGGACGTAGCCCATGAAGGCGGTGGCCATCATCAGCAGATAGATCACGCAGCCCAGCAGCCACAGCACTTCACGCGGCGCCTTGTAGGAGCCGTAGTAGAGGCCGCGCAGCATGTGGATGTAGACGGCGATGAAGAACATCGACGCGCCGTTGGCGTGCATGTAGCGGATCAGCCAGCCGTAGTTCACGTCGCGCATGATGTGCTCGACGGAAGCAAAGGCGCCTTGAGCGCTCGGATTGTAGTGCATCACCAGGATGATGCCGGTGATCAGCTGGGAGGCCAGGCACAGCGACAGGATGCCGCCGAAGGTCCACCAGTAGTTCAGGTTCCGCGGCGTGGGATAGTCGACGAAGCTGTCGTAGCCCAGACGGATGATCGGCAGACGCGCGTCGAGCCAGCGCTCGATGCCGGTCTTGGGTTGATAGGTCGAATGTCCGCTCATCTCGCTTAGCCGATCTTGACCTTGGTGTCGGAAAGGAAGTCGTAGTCCGGAACCACCAGGTTCAGGGGCGCCGGGCCCTTACGGATACGACCCGAGGTGTCGTAGACGCTGCCGTGGCACGGGCAGAACCAGCCGCCGTACTCGCCGCCGCCGAAGGTCGGCACGCAGCCCAGGTGGGTGCAGTTGCCGCCGACGATCAGCCAGTTGGCCTTGCCGGGCTTCACCCGGTCGGCGTCCTTCTGGGGATCGGGCAGGCTGGCGTTGTCATCGGCCACGGCCTTGGCGATCTCGGCCTTGGTGCGGTTGCGCACGAAGAGCGGCTTACCGCGCCATTTGATCGTGACCTGCTGGCCCTCGGCGACCTTGGTCAGGTCGAACTCGGTCGAGGCCAGGGCCCGCGTGTCGGCGGACGGGTTCATCTGGTCGATGAACGGCCACACCAGGGTCGCGGCGCCGCCGGCGGCGGCCGCGATCGCGGCGATGTGAATGAAGTCGCGCCGGGAGGGATCGCTCCCGTGTTCCGGCTCGGTCGTTGCGCCCACGGCGGTGTCGGCCACCTAGTCACCCTCTAATTCCGCCAGGCCGCGGAAGCGACCGGCTTGGAGAAGCGCCTTTCAGCGCCATATCTTGCTCGACCCGCATGCGGATCTCCGCCACAAGGCAGCGGTCGGATCGTCGTATCGGACGCGCGGACCGAGTCCGCAAGCCCTTTCGATTCCCGGCAAAGCCCCTGCTGCCCTTGTGGTTGGTTCGCTTATTATGCGTATCGCACTTTTTCAACCAGGCATTCCCCAAAACGTCGGCGCGGCCATCCGGCTGTCGGCCTGCTTCGGGGTCGGGCTCGACGTCATCGAGCCCTGTAGTTTTCCCTTGGATGACAAGAGCTTGAAGCGCGCGGCCCT
>CAZEEQ010000058.1:0-1589 GCA_964511255.1 uncultured Paraperlucidibaca sp. | reverse complement strand
GCCGCCAAGGCCCAGAAAGAAGCACGCGATGCACCCGACGATACGCCGTCGTTCACCGAGATCGTGCTGGACGTTAAGCCGGCGGCATGATGTGACGCCGCACGAAGCGGCCTGCGGAACCCTTCCTCAAGGGGACGCCGTGCTTGGTGCCGAGCGTCTCTCGCACGGCGGCCCTTGCCCGGGCTGCGTCGTGTCGCTCCCCGTCTCCATGGTCGCAGCGCGGCTGCGTGTCTCCATTTCCTGATTCTCATCCCATGTCCCGAACCCTGCACCTGGCCGAACAGCTCATCTCCCTGCCTTCCATCACACCGGAGGACGCCGGTTGCCTGGACCTGCTGGCCGCGCGGCTCGCCCCGCTCGGGTTTGTGTGCGAACGCCTGGACAGTGGCCCAGCCGACTTCCGCGTCAGCAATTTGTGGGCAAAGCGGCCGGTAGCGCAGGTGAATCATGCCTCAGCAGCTATCAAAACCGTAGTATTCGCGGGGCACACCGATGTCGTCCCCACCGGTCCATTGGCCCAATGGAGCAGCGACCCGTTCGTGCCCACCCACAAGGACGGCAAGCTCTATGGCCGGGGTGCCAGCGACATGAAGACGTCTATTGCCGCCTTCGTGGTTGCAGTGGAAGAGTTCCTGGCCGCCACGCCGGCCCCGCTGATCGAGCTGGCATTTCTACTGACCAGCGACGAGGAAGGTCCCTCCGTCGATGGCACCAAGGTCGTGGTGGAACAACTCAAGGCGCGCGGCGAAAAACTCGATTACTGCATAGTGGGCGAACCCACCTCCGTCGAGAAAACCGGAGACATGATCAAGAACGGACGGCGCGGTACACTGAGCGGCAAGCTCAGCGTGCGTGGTATCCAAGGCCACATTGCCTATCCGCAGCTGGCCCGCAACCCCATTCACCAAGCACTGCCCGCACTGACGGAGTTGGCATCCACCGTGTGGGACAACGGCAATGCGTTCTTTCCGCCCACCAGCTGGCAAATCAGCAACTTGCATGGCGGCACGGGCGCAACCAATGTGATTCCCGGGGAAGTGGTGATCGACTTCAATTTCCGCTTTTCGACCGAATCGACGGCAGAGGGCTTGCAGCAGCGAGTGCACGCCGTGCTCGACCGCCATGGCCTGGAATACGACCTGCGCTGGACGCTCGGCGGCCAGCCCTTCCTTACGACGCCCGGTGAACTGGTGGGCGCCGTGCAGCAGGCCATCGCGTCCGAGACAGGTATCACCACCGAACTGTCCACCACCGGAGGCACCAGCGACGGCCGTTTCATTGCGCAGATCTGCCCCCAGGTGATCGAACTGGGCCCCCCCAACGCCACGATCCACAAGATCGACGAGCATGTGGTGGTGGCCGACATCGAGCCACTCAAGAACATTTACCGCCGCACGCTGGAAAACCTGCACGCTCAGGCCCTGGCAGCCCAGGCGGTGACCGCATGAGCAGCTCTACGCATCCCCTGACCGGCAACACCGTCGGTGCGCTGGTCGAATCTGGCGCCCAATGGCTGGCATCGGCCGGGGTGTTCTTTGGCCACGGCACCACCAACGCCCATGACGAAGCCGCCTGGCTGGTGCTGTGGC
>CAZEEQ010000057.1:0-1728 GCA_964511255.1 uncultured Paraperlucidibaca sp. | reverse complement strand
CTGCCGGTGGCGGCACCTGAGATGGAGATCGTTCGGGCCGTGGCCAGTTGGACGGCCTTGCCGACAGCGAGCGTGCCGTCGATGAAGGCTTCCACTTTCATCCTGAGCCACCGCGTGCGGCCGGCCAGTTGCTTGGCTTGCTGGTTAGAAATACCTTCTGGGCCGCCGAGCACGGGGTCGGAGGTTTCGAGCTGGTAGATGCCGCCTGCCCAATCTTTTGATTCACGTAAGTCAGCCACTAGCTGCTCCCATGGTTGTATTGGCCATCGTAAGACGCGACGGCGTTGTATCGAATGGCGACGGCTTGGTAGTCGAGCGACACCAGCCGGCAGCGTGCCGGGGCGATGGATAACAGCAGGCGGCGCAGGAGTGCCGCCTGGTCGTTGGTGACGACGCGTTTTAGAACGACCCGATACAGCGGCCACGCTTGGGCGCCGGGATGAGCGTCTGTCCCTTCCTTTAGGGTGATTTCGCCGAAGCCCAACAACCGGATGACCTCGCGGATGGCCCATGGGGTGCCCTTGAAACGGTGCAGTTCGACGGCGTTTTTAATCAGGTTGCGCTGGGCTTCTTCGGATTCGGCCAAGCCCCAGGCGGCCTCGTCGAGCAGGGAGAATTGATCGGCCAGGGTCGAGAGCAGCGAAGGCTTGGCCAAGTCGATCAGGTAGACCAGCATGGCGTTGAGATCGAGGTCGGCCAATGCTTGATCAAGTAGCTCACAGAGCAGCGCGAAACGTTCATCGCCGGCCAATGCGGGGGGCAGCGGCTGATCAGTCATACGCCTCCCCCTCATCGATCAATTGGAGGGTGGAACAATTGGCCCACTCATGGCCTTGCAGCTCGCGAAGGCCTGTGGGTAGCAGCAGGTAGGCGCGGTATACCCCGGGCACTTGAAGCACGGCGGTGAGTTGTTCTGGAACCAGATCGCGACCGAGTGCGGCGCGGCATTCATTGGCGTAGGCCTGTGCGGCGGTGTGTGCGGCGGCCATGGCGACGCTGCGGTCGGCGTTGGCGTAGAAGGTGATTTTTGCCTTGATTGGATAAGCGACCTCGGTGGGTGACAGTGCGCTGACCGTGTCGCACAGCGGGCGGAGTTTTTCGCCGCTGACCTGGTGTTCTATGCGTTGCAGTAGATCTTCCGTCGGCAGGCCGCTGGTGGTCAGTGGGTACAGCGCGACGTGGCCGTCGGGCTGGCCTTCGTCTGGGCCATGCACGGCGACGTCGATGATGGATTGGTGCACGGCCAATGTGTGGTAGCGATAGGCGGCGCGGCTGCCGGCGTTGCTGAAGGCTTCGGGGGCCAGGATGATGCGCTCGCGGTAACGGTCGTCGTCTTCATCCTCGGCACCTTGGGTGGTGAGCGTGGTATTGCTGGCGGTCAGGCCTGCTGTCGGCGAGGCGCCGAGCGTACTGATCTGGCCGGCGGTCCAGCCGTTGCCTTGTCTGCCGGTGGTCAGGCAGGTGGCGGTGACGGTCACGTGGGTTTGACCGACGGCCATCACCACGTCCTGATCGGTGATGAAGGTGAGCTTCACGTCCTGGGTGCTGACCCGAGTGCCGATCGGGATCAGCAGTGGCTGGGTCACCGCCACGGGCATGGTGAAACGCACGGTACAGCGGGCGGCTTGGGCCAGCAGTCTGGGGGTGGCGACCAGTTCGCCGAGGTAGTCGAGGATTGGGCCGCGGGCGAAGCGCACCAGCAGTTGTTCGCCGGCGTTCTGGATGCTC
>CAZEEQ010000056.1:0-1952 GCA_964511255.1 uncultured Paraperlucidibaca sp. | reverse complement strand
GCCGTAGAGCTTCTTCAGCTTGATCACGTCGAACAGCTGGCAGAGCGCTTCGTCCCTGTCGGAGATCAGTTCGAAGGGAAAGCCCTGCTTGGCCTTGAAGTTCTCGTGGGATTTCATGCCGTCGTGCGATACGCCGAAGACCAGCGTGTTGGCGGTAAGAAACGCGTCGTGACTGTCGCGGAAACCCTGGCCTTGGGTGGTGCAACCCGGCGTGCTGTCCTTCGGATAGAAATAAAGCACCACCTGGCGACCGGCCAGCGCGGACAGGGTGACCCGCTGGCCACCGGTGGCCTCGGCGCTGAAATCGGCTACGGCTTCTCCAACGGTAACGCTCATGCGGTTTCCTTACGGGTTCTGTGGGCGCCAGGGCTCGATCAGGGCGTCGAGGTTCAGCGCGTCGGCGAAGTCGAGGAACTGGTCGCGCAGCCAACTGATCTGCGTGCCGGCGGGCAGTGTCACGGTGATGGTGGCATTGAGCATGGTGCTGCCGGTCTGCGGCGCCTCGTAGGTATCACAGGTGAGATTTTCCAGCTCGACGCGGTGGTCGATGAAGAACTGGCAGAGCTCGTTGAGGATGTCCGGACGATAGGCCGCGCTGACGTAGGCGACGTAGGGCAATGCTTGTGGGCGCGGCTCCAGCGCGGCGCTGCGGATCACGCTGATGGTGAAGGTATGACGCTTGGCCAGTGCGGCCAGGCTGCCTTCCAGGCGGGCCAGGGCATCCCAACTGCCGGACACCTGGAGGATCAGCGAGCTGAATTCGCCGTGCCGGGTCAGGCGCGAGCTGGAAACTGCGCAGCGGTTCTCGTGAGTAGCGCGGCACAGGACATTGGTCAGCTCCATGGGGTTGGGGCCGAGAGCACTGATGACGAGAAATTGTTCGCGAACGGGCGGGGTGGACATGCAGCCTTCCTAGAGCGAGATGAGAGCGACGCTTGTCGCGCCGATCAAAGCCGGAAGGGTAGCGAAAAGCGCGGTCCGAGGGAATGCTTGCAGACCCAGCGGTCAGCTTGTGCTGGGCAGGTGGCGACAGTACCATTACCGCTCTTTTTTCCGGCAGGAGCGGTTGCATGATTGCGGGCAGTATGGTGGCACTGGTCACGCCCATGGATGCACAAGGCGGCCTGGACTGGGACGCCCTGGGCAAGCTGGTGGACTTCCACCTGCAAGAGGGCACCAACGCCATCGTCGCGGTCGGCACCACCGGTGAGTCCGCCACGCTGGAAGTCTCCGAGCATGTCGAAGTCATTCGTCGGGTCGTCGATCAGGTGAATGGGCGGATTCCGGTCATCGCCGGCACCGGTGGCAACTCCACGCGGGAATCGGTCGAGCTGACCGGCCTGGCGAAGGACGCCGGCGCGGATGCCTGCCTGCTGGTGACGCCGTACTACAACAAGCCGACCCAGGAAGGTCTTTACCAGCACTTCCGGCTGATCGCCGAGTCGGTGGCGATTCCGCAAATCCTCTACAATGTGCCGGGCCGTACCGCCTGCGACATGCTCCCGGAAACGGTCGAGCGCCTGTCCAAGGTAGCCAACATCATCGGCATCAAGGAGGCCACGGGCGACCTGCAGCGTGGCCAGGACGTACTCGATCGCGTCGGCAAGGACTTTCTGGTCTATTCCGGCGACGACGCCACGGCCGTCGAGCTGATGCTGATGGGTGGCCGCGGCAACATCTCGGTAACCGCCAACGTCGCTCCACGCGCCATGAGCGAGCTGTGCGCTGCCGCCATGCGTGGCGATGCCGCCCTTGCCCGTGCCATCAACGACCGTCTGATGCCACTGCACAAGACGCTGTTCATCGAATCCAACCCGATCCCGGTGAAATGGGCCCTGAACGAAATGGGGCTTATGGCCGACGGCATCCGTCTGCCGCTGACCTGGCTCAGCCCGCGTTGCCACGAACCGCTGCGTCAAGCGTTGCGTCAGTCCGGCGTATTGGTTTAATTG
>CAZEEQ010000055.1:0-2541 GCA_964511255.1 uncultured Paraperlucidibaca sp. | reverse complement strand
CAGTATCAGGCCTCGATCACGCAGCCGAACGAGGCGATGGACCGGCTGATCGAATGGCTGCCGGCCAACATACCGGCCTCTGCCCGCGACGAGGCCGAAGTGTCCATCGTGCATGGCGACTACCGCCTGGACAACCTGATGTTTCACCCGACCGAGCCGCGCGTGATCGCGGCGCTCGATTGGGAACTCTCGACACTCGGACACCCGCTGGCGGACTTCAGCTACCACTGCATGTCCTGGCACATCCAGACTTCGGGCGCAGCTCGCGGCATTGGCGGCCGCGACCTGGCAGCGCTGGGCATCCCGGATGAGCTGGCCTATGTGCGCAGCTATTGCGAGCGGACCGGCCGCATGGACGTGGACGCCGTGATGCGCGACTGGAACTTCTACCTCGCCTACAACCTGTTCCGTATCGCTGCCATTCTGCAAGGCATTGCCAAGCGGGTGGAAGCCGGCACGGCCTCGAGCGACAAGGCCCGGGAAGCCGGCGCCGGGGCGCGACCGATGGCGGAACTGGGCTGGCAGTTCGCGCAGAAAAGCGCTGCTGCGCAGCGCTGAGCTCGAGCCAGGCCGCTCAGTCGCGCGGCGGCGGGCTGGTGGGCTCTTCGTCAGGTGGCTGGCTTTGCCAGGCAATCGACGAAGTCGTAGGCCAGGGGCCGCTATCGGCAAGGCGGCCGTTCACGCGTTGTGCTTCACGGCCCGCCACTTCCATCAGCTTCACGAAGGACTGGATCTGCTCCAGCACCGGCTCCTCCATCGAGGTACGCAGATAGGCGTTGCCGCGCATGGTCAGAAGCACGAACGCCCGGTTGGCCGGCAGCAAGTCCTGGCTGGCCTGCACCAGCGCCGGACTCAGGTCACCATCGATCCACGCGGTGGTCAGCTCCTTGTTGACACCCACGGCACCAAAGCGTGAACGCACCAGCTTGGAGGCGATATTGCCGAGCTTGGGGAACATGACCAGCCAGCGCATCTCTTCCGGAGTGTCGGTATCGACGCGGGTCTTGAGTGTGTCTGTGTAGGCCTCGAAAACCGTGTTCTCGAGCGACTCCATCAGCTCGCGCGCCAGCACCATCATCTGCAAGTCGGAATGCAGCTTGAGCTCGCAGCGGATGCGCAGCTCATGGCCGACGATGTAGCTGCGCTGCGATGGACCCCATTCGATGCGCAGACCGCCCGGCGTGGCCTTGGGCTGCTCGATCACGAAACCGCGACCATCGCGTATCTGCTTGAAGACCGCATGACGGCTGTCGGCCCAATCGGCCACACCCCGCCATCGGGCCGCATTGGCACGGGCGACAAACCAGCTTTTGACTTGCTTAATTACCATGAGTCAGGACAATGCATTTGGCCGGCCGGAGCCGCTGATGAGCCGCGCGGGTGGCCGTATGGAGACCGACAAATGATTGAAGTTTATTCGTGGGCAACGCCCAACGGGCATAAGGTTCACATCATGTTGGAAGAATGCGGCCTGCCCTACCGGGTGATCCCTGTGGACATTGGCAGCGGCGCCCAGTTCGACCCGGCGTTCCTGGCCATCAGCCCCAACAACAAGATACCGGCCATCGTCGACCCCGAGGGGCCCGATGGCAAGCCGCTCTCGCTGTTCGAGTCGGGCGCCATCCTGCTCTACCTGGCCGGCAAGACGGGAAAGTATCTGCCTTCAGGCACGGCAGCCAAATACGAAGTCCTGGAATGGCTGATGTTCCAGATGGGCAGCGTCGGCCCGATGCTGGGCCAGGCGCACCACTTCCGAATCTACGCGCCCGAGAAGATCGAGTACGCCATCGAGCGCTACAGCAACGAGGCACATCGCCTCTACAACGTGATCAACAAGCGCCTGGGCCTGAGCCCCTACATCGGCGGCAAGGCGTACAGCATCGCCGACATCGCCGTCTTCCCGTGGCTGCGATCCTGGAAGAACCAGGGCGTTGAGATGAGCGAGTTCCCGCACCTGAAAGGCTGGTTCGACGAAATCGCCTCACGGCCGGCCGTGCAGCGCGGCGTGCAAGTGCTGGCGGCCGCCCGCAAACCCATGATGGACGAGACCGCGCGCGAAAACCTCTTCGGCGCCACGCAGTACAAGCGCCACTGAAGCCGGTGATGGCCTCCCGGAGGGGGTCACATCTTGACCGCTAGGGCGCATGGATGCTCTCCCTGGCCTGTATTCACTTCAAATCGTTCCCCGGATTGTTCCCCAGTTTCCTGCCGCTACAGGTTAAGCCGAGGATCCACGAACCTAACAGTGGGTCACTCTTGCCTACTGTTCCGACTTCTTCGGCTCAAGGTCGGTATTGATGGCACTGGTTTGTGCGCCGGCGAAAGGCTGCATTGCAGCGGCTGCTGACGGTCGCAGACGGCATCCGCACGGCAGCAAGGGCCTATGCTGACATCCGGCTCGGCCGGCTGCATTCCTGCTCCCGGCAGCACCTGCCATTCAGGTTTGCACTAGGGAGTTCAGAACAGTTCCCAAGCAAAAGTTGGTCTGGGACGAGCTATTGCCAAAAGGTCGTGCGGCTAAGCTCCCGTGACCAACTTCTA
>CAZEEQ010000054.1:0-2635 GCA_964511255.1 uncultured Paraperlucidibaca sp. | reverse complement strand
TGTAGCGCGACATCGCCGGTGATTGGTCGGCGACACTGATGTTGACGTGTCAGCGGTGACGTTGGGTGTAGTGTCACACGAGGTTGCCCGGGATCAAGAGGCGTTGTCGCGCAGCGATGTCGCTGGAACGGTTTTGATGTCGCTGGACGATGTCGCTGGGTCAAGAGCACTGTCGCGCAGCGATGTCGCTGCGGCCAGGGCGGATCGCCGGCGATAACTCTCGACGTTCATTTCCAGGATAGTGGCGTGGTGAACGAGCCTGTCGATGGCAGCGACTGTCATTGCCTTATCCAAGAAAATGGAGTCCCAACCGCTGAATGGCTGGTTGGCAGTGATCATGATGGAGCGCCGTTCGTATCTGGCTGAGATGAGTTCGAACAGGACGCTGGTCTCGGCCTGGTCCTTACGGACGTAGGACAGGTCATCGAGGATGAGCAGGTCGAAGCGGTCGAGCCGGGCGATCTCCTGGGTCAAGGTCAGGGACTGGCGTGCGGCCTGCAGACGCTGGACGAGATCGGTGGTCCGGGTGAAGAAGACCCGGTATCCGCGCGAGACGAGCTCGTTGCCGATGGCGGCCGCAGCGTGGCTCTTACCGGCGCCGGGCGGACCAAAAGCCAGAAGATTGTGGCCCGCCTTGAGCCAGGCATCACCTTCGGCCAGAGCCATGACCTGGGCCTTGCTCAAGGTGGGAACGAGGCTGAAGTCAAAGGCGTCGAGGGTCTTGCCGGGCGGCAGGCGCGCTTCTGTAAGATGTCGCTGGATGCGTCGCTGCTCGCGTTCAGCGAGTTCCAGTTCGGCAAGGGCCGCCAGCAGGCGCGAAGCCGGCCAGCCCTCCTTGTCTGCCCGTGAACAGAAGTCGGGCCAGAGACGAGCGATGGTCGGCAGGCGTAACGTATTGAGCAGCGTGGGCAATTTGGCGGTATCGACGGTGAGGGTCATGCGGCCATCTCCTTGTGACCGAGCAGCGCATCATACGTTTCAGATGGCGGGATATCGACGGCCACATCGGCGGGCTCATTGCCGGGCCGTTGGAAGTGCTGCTGCAGATCCTTCAGATCAGGTAAGCCCTGGCCATCGAGTATGCCGGTCAGGGTCGCGGCGAGTTCAGCCTCGCAGGCCTGATCATGCGCAAGCCACAGGAGCCCCACCATGGTGCGGCATGCCGCGGCTTTGGGTAGCGCAGCCTCCAGAGCATCCCAGCAGCGGCGATATTCGCTGCGGGGGAAGAGTTTGTCGCGATATACAAGGTTGGCCAGCGCCTGGGGCTTGGTACGCAGGCTGTGGATCACGTGCCGATAATTGACGACGTGGCCATGGCCGCCTCGCCCTCCTGCAGGAGGGCGCCCACGTGGCAAGGTCTCGATGAGCTGACCGGCCAGATAGAGGTCGATCCGCTCATCGAAGATCCTGGCTCGCAGGCTATGGCCGATGAGCCGGGAAGGCACGGTGTAGAAGACCTTGCGCAGCACGAAGCCGCCCGATGAGGTGACGAGTACCGCAGCTTCGTCATAATCGCAGCTACGGCGTGAAGGTAACGGCCGCAGGTGCTCAGCTTCGATGCGCAAGGCATCGCGCCGCCGCGCGTTGTGCCGGCCCACGACCTGGGCGAGGAACGTGCGCCAGTCCTCGATGGCGGCGAAGTCACGTGATCCGCGCAACTGGAGTGCCTGATCGAGCCGATCCTTGAGGTGGCCATGACGGCTCTCGATGGACCCATTCTCATGGGCGATCCCGCGATTGTTGCGGGTGGGCTCCATCTGGTAATCGGCACACAGGGCGGCATAGCGGGTCCGCAGATCCTCCTCGGCATCTTGCTCCAGGTTGCCGAACGCCGCGGAGAGGCTATCGGTGCGATGCTCGTACGGCACGCCGCCAAGCTGCCACAGGGCGTTCTGGAGACCATAGGCCAGCGCCGTGAAGCTTTCTCCTCCCAACACAACCTCGGCATGCTCCCAACCGGAATAGACCAGCGCGAAGTGATAGATCAGGTGCAAGGTCGGATTGCCGGAGATGGTGACCTTCAGATCGCGGGCATCAAAGAAATCCGACATGCCCTGCCGGCCGGGCGGATGGTTCTGCCGGAAGATGACCTCACGCTCGGGTCCATGCTCGGCCTTCCACAGACGTATCCGGCGTTCCAGGGTCCTGCGGGCCGGCGTCAGCTCAAGCCCAGGGTGACGTCGCTCCAGCTCCCCAAGAACGGAAATGGGCCTCAGCCCCGGCGTACTCTCGAGTAGAGGCACGATCTCCTTGTCCCACAACTCAGCGAGCGGGTCCGGCTTGCCGCCGCCGTGACGGCGCTCGCGACGACGCTCCGATGGCGACCGTGGATCTTTCTCCACCCGGTAGCCCGTGCTGGTGGAGAAGCCCGCCATGGCGGCGGCGGCTTTTTGCGGGTGTTTTTGACGAAGGGACATGTAGTACCTCTGCTGTTGGTCGGTGATGGGACGGCCAGGCATCCGATCCTCTTCTTGGCGTTGAAGATTGGACCATCCTGACCGCTGTCGCCGCCAACGGCACGGGGAAACCCGCGCCCGTGTGGGGGGAAGCTACGTCCGGGCTACGCCCGGCCTACGCTTCCCCCCACACGTCATCTACAATGTCGCTGACCCTTCAACTGCGATGTCGCTGTGCA
>CAZEEQ010000053.1:0-2990 GCA_964511255.1 uncultured Paraperlucidibaca sp. | reverse complement strand
GAACCCCTGATCAAAACCTGATCAGGGGTTTTTGCTTTTTAAAACTCGCAAAACCACGCCAGATACACGACAGGCATGACAGCACAGGCTTCGGGCTTATATCCTGTCGCCCTGTTACTTTCCTGCCGGCGCCTGTGTTCATGATCGACATTCCCTTGCTGAGACAGCTGTCTGCCGAGCACTTCGTTTCCGGAGAGCATCTCGCGCAGCTGGCCGACTGCAGTCGTGCCGCGATATCCAAACGGATTGAGCAGTTGCGCGCCGCCGGGGTCCTGATCGATGCCCGCCCACGTGTCGGTTATCGTCTGGCACACCGCTATGCCTGGTGGCGTCAGGACTCCCTGGTGCGTGCGCTGCCCACCGGCAGCACGCTTTCTGTGCAGGTGCTGCCGGGCGCGGACTCCACCAATGACTGGCTGCGTCAGCAACTGGCTGCGCAGCAGCCGGGCGCGGCCATGATGGCGGTCACCGATTTCCAGCGGGGTGGAAAAGGACGGCGGGGGCGCAGCTGGCTGTCGCCACCAGGACGGCAGATGACTTTTTCCATCGGCATCAGTGCGGAGCAGGGGCCATTGGCCTGGATCGGTATTGCCCTGGCGGCGGGGGTCGAGTTGGCCGAGGCGCTGAATGATGCCGGTTGGCCGGTGCGCCTCAAATGGCCCAATGACATCCTGCTGCATGAGGCGAAGCTGGCCGGCATCCTGGTCGAGCTCGATGCCATGGCCGAGGGTCCCAGTCGCGTGATCATTGGTGTCGGCCTCAATGAGGCCTTGCTGCCTGACGAGCGGGCCGGACTGGAGCGCCCGGTGGCAGCTCTGCAGGATGTTGCGACAGCTTATGATCGTGAGCAGCTGCTGGTCACGATGGCGACGCGGCTTGAGCGCTTGCTGCGCGAGTTTCCTGACGCCGGACTGGCGCGCTGGTTGCCTCGCTGGATGCCTTTCGATGTGTTGCTTGGTCACCGGGTCGATTTCCAGCGTGGCACGGAATGGTTGTCGGGGGATGTCGTTGGCATTGATGCGCAAGGGTCTCTGCTGCTGGATACGCCGCAGGGGCGCGTGCATTGTCATTCCGGCGAGGTCAGCGTACGCAGGACGGATACATGAAACTGTATATCGATCAGGGCAATACCCGTATCAAGCTCTGGCTGATCGACGCTGGGCAGATACTGGCTGAGGCAGTCGTTCCCCATGCCGACGAAGCGGCATCATGGCTCGCTGGCCAGGGTGCTGTGGCCGTGGAGGTCCTGCTCAGCAGCGTGGCAGCGCCGTCGGTGCAGGAAGCATTGGCGACTGCGTTGGCGCCGTTGACGGCGACGCTGACGTTTGCCCGTGTCAATCCGGCGCGCCTGCCGACAGCGTACGCGCAGCCGGAGCGCCTGGGTGTCGACCGCTGGCTGGCTGTGCTGGCTGCGGCCGACGAGCCTTCCCCTGCGCTGGTGGTGGATGCCGGCACCGCCTTCACGGTAGATGCCTTGTCAGCGGATGGCCGGCATCTCGGCGGCTACATCCTGCCGGGGCTGGCATTGCAGCGTGATGTGCTGGCCAGTCGCACGGCGCAGGTCAGTTTCCCCGAGCCTGACTGGTCCGACGCGGGCTGGGGCAGCACAACAGCCGCGTGTGTGTGCCATGGCAGTCTGCTGGCCCTTGCGGCGTTGGTGAATGCGGCGGCGGTGCGGTTGGGCGGGGAGGCGGGTGTCATGCCCCGGCTGCTGCTGACCGGGGGCGATGCCGCGTATTTCCGACCGTTGCTGCCACAGGCGGAGTGGCATCCGCATCTGGTGCTGGAGGGACTGGCGGTGTTTTTCAATGATGCCCGGACGCTGGCACTCTGGCGCGGCGGCAAGGTGCCGGCATGAGGGCGCTGGCGATCTTTTCCGGGTTGCTGGCCGGGTTGCTGGCCGTGGTGATTTTTCGTGAACAGTCGCAGATGACGGCTGCGGGTGCGGCTAGTGTCGTGCAGGGCGAAACCCTGCAGCTGTGGCGCCCGGAGCCGGTGACGGTTGTTGCTCCGGTAGCGGATATTTCGCGGGTCCCGGCTCCGGTCACGGCCGAGGTCATGGTGGCGAGCGCTTGTGCTCGCCTGGGTATCTTTCCGGACAGGATGTGGGCTGAGTCGGTTGCGGTGCTGGTGGCTGCCCCGGAAGCGGAGGGCGCTGCAGCGACCGAGATGCCATGGCGCATCCAGTCTGTGGGCCGCAAAGGCTATTACGCTGTCTTTGAGGGCATGACCATGGATGTGTTGGCCGGACGGATGGAGCGGCGGCGGGCGGCCTTGAGCCGCCTGGTGTCTTATGCAGCGTTGCCCGAGCGCTGCGCGGGGCGTTGAAATAACACGCAGACTTGTGTTGTCTGTTGCAGTCTTTTTCTCTACACTTCTGCGCCTTGTCAGCAAGCGCCGGTATAGCTCAGTTGGTAGAGCAACTGACTTGTAATCAGTAGGTCGTGAGTTCGAGTCCCACTGCCGGCACCACATCCTGTCTCTGCTCATCTCTTGTGCAAGCAGATGGTAAATGTGGCCAAGCCTGTTGACATTGAGTGTGCGCAAGGCAAAAATGCGCACCCTCGCGTGGGTGGGGTTCCCGAGCGGTCAAAGGGATCAGACTGTAAATCTGACGCGAAAGCTTCGAAGGTTCGAATCCTTCCCCCACCACCATTACCGCTTCGCGGGGAATGCGCGGGTATAGTTTAGTGGTAGAACCTCAGCCTTCCAAGCTGATGGTGCGGGTTCGATTCCCGCTACCCGCTCCAGTCTCTTGGCTGGGGTGTTTGGAAAAATCGGCTCATATAGCTCAGTAGGTAGAGCACTTCCTTGGTAAGGAAGAGGTCACCGGTTCGAATCCGGTTATGAGCTCCATATTCTTAAGGCAATCGCCCTGCGGCGGTTGCTTGTATTTATTGGTCAATGGGCGCAGTCGCGCGTGTAGGAGTGAGTCATGGCAAAGGCAAAGTTTGAACGTAACAAGCCGCACGTGAACGTCGGCACCATCG
>CAZEEQ010000052.1:0-3281 GCA_964511255.1 uncultured Paraperlucidibaca sp. | reverse complement strand
TGCGCAATGCCCTGAAGCGCATCCAGACCGGCGAATACGCCAAGATGTTCATCCTGGAAGGTAAGACCAACTATCCGTCCATGACGGCCCGTCGTCGCCTCAACGCGGCTCACCCGATCGAAGTCGTCGGTGGCCAGCTGCGTGCCATGATGCCCTGGATCCTCAAGAACAAGCTCGTGGATCAGAGCAAGAACTGAGCCGGAGGCACAGTTCCGATGTCCGTCGCGGAATCCCGCGCGGACATCACCAGAAAACGCGGCCCTGGCCGCGTTTTTTGTTGCCTGTCATTCTGTGCACCCTTTCATCTTCGGGTGCTGGCGTGTGCCACGGCCTGTCATTATGATGCCGTGAAGAAAGGAGACTCACTGCATGTCGCAATCACCGCACGATCACGATGACCACACCGGCCTGACTTTCGAGGTGGTCGAAGACGAGCATCACGAGAGTGGTCAGAAGACCCGTCACAAGGGTATCTATCTGCTGCCCAATCTGTTTACCACGGCAGCACTGTTTTCCGGCTTCTACGCCATCATCTCGGCCATGGGCGGGCACTTCGAGGCCGCAGCCATGGGGATTTTCGTGGCTGGCCTGTTCGATGGCATGGATGGCCGTGTGGCCCGCATGACCAATACCCAGAGCGCCTTCGGTGCCGAGTTCGACTCGCTCTCCGACATGGTGTCCTTCGGTGTGGCGCCGGCGCTGGTCATGTTCAGCTGGTGTCTGCACGAATTGGGCAAGTTCGGCTGGATCTGCGCATTCATCTACTGCGTTTCCGCGGCATTCCGTCTTGCCCGCTTCAATGTGCAGATGGATGTGGTCGACAAGCGCTACTTCATCGGGCTTGCCAGTCCGCTGGCGGCAGCCATCGTGGCGGCCTGTGTCTGGGTCGGCGTCGACAATGATTTGCTCCGGTACTATGAGGGCATCCCTGCTCTGGCGGCCTTCATCACCGTGTCTGCCGGCTTTCTGATGGTCAGCAATGTCAAGTACTACAGCTTCAAGGAGCTGGATCGCAGCCGGGTTCCGTTTGTTGTCATGTTGCCAATCGTCCTGGTCTTCGGCATCGTGATGTACAACCTGCCAATCGGCATCCTGGCCATGTCCCTGCTCTATGCGGGTGCAGGCCCGGTTGCTGCCCTCTGGAACCGCTGGAGGGGTAAGACCGTCTGAGGTCGATATGCTGATACGCCGCGCGAACCCGAGTCAGCCCCAGCCAAGTGAAATCACTTCTGAAACGGTTTACCGGGAGCGCCGGCGCTGGCTGCAGCAGTGCGGCGTGGCCGGTATCGGTCTGGCCTTGCCGGGCCTGCTGCCTGCAGCCGGTGACAAGCCGGCGCCCTATGTCATCGCGCCCGAACGAAGCAATGCCCCTTTGTTCCTGACCCAGGCCTTGCAGCGCCGCCAGAAGGTGACGCAGGTCTTCGGCGAGGCGGTGACGCCTTATCAGGTGGCCTCCGGCTACAACAATTTCTACGAATTCGGCATGGACAAGTCAGATCCTGCCGAAAATGCCCAGAACCTGCGTCTGGAGCCGTGGCGTGTGCGGGTTGATGGCGAATGTGCCGCGCCGGCGAATTACACGCTGGAAGATCTGCTCAAGCCACATGTCCTGCAGGATCGCATCTATCGTTTCCGCTGTGTCGAAGCCTGGTCCATGGTCATTCCCTGGGTCGGCTTTCCGCTCGCGGACCTGATTCGCCGTATGCAGCCGACCAGCAAGGCGCGCTATGTGGAGTTCACCACCTTGCTGGATCCTGCCCAGATGCCTGGCCAGCGCACGCAGGACTTGTCCTGGCCCTATGTAGAAGCCCTGCGTATGGATGAAGCCATGCATCCGCTGGTGCTGATGTCTGTCGGCATGCACGGGCGTTCGCTGCCGCCCCAGAACGGCGCGCCATTCCGACTGATCGTGCCATGGAAGTATGGTTTCAAGAGCATCAAGTCGATTGTGCGTATTCGTTTCACGGAAAAAATGCCGCGCACCACCTGGAACGAACTGGCCAGCAATGAGTACGGATTCTATGCCAACGTCAATCCGGCGGTGGATCATCCGCGCTGGAGCCAGGCGCGGGAGCGACGCTTGCCGGCCTCGTTCCTGTCACCCAACTGGCATCCGACACTGCCCTTCAACGGCTATGGTCGTGATGTCGCTGCCCTGTACCGCCAGATGGACCTGCGCCGCTATTTCTGAGGCGTCTCACGTGGAGCCCTGTCAGTGAGTGCCAGCCGTATACCGTTTCGTCTGCCGTCGACATTGCCGGGATGGCCGGTCGCACTGCTGGGCCTCTTTCCGCTGGTCTGGCCGATCCTGAGCGGCAACCTTGATTTTCAGATTGATCCTCCGCGCGCCTGGGTACATCACACGGGCGATACGGCAACCTGGCTGCTCGTCGCGACATTGAGCATGACGCCGATGCAGCGCCTGACCGGCTGGGGCGGTTGGATACGCTGGCGGCGTGTGCTGGGTCTGCTGACGTTCACATACGTCACGCTTCATCTCCTGGCATTTGCGGGTCTCTGGCAGGGATTCGATCTCATCCGCATCCTCACTGAAACAGGCAAGCGACCTTATCTCTGGCTGGGGCTGATGGCCTGGCTGCTGTTGCTGATGCTGGCGCTGACCTCGACGCGTGCAGCCCAGCGGCGGCTGGGCAGGCGCTGGAAGGCCCTGCATCAGATGATTTATGTCATTACCGTACTGGCGGTCTGGCACCAGGCCTGGGCGCACAAGGTGGGCCTCATGGGTGTGTGGCCGGTGGCCGCCATCCTCGCTTTTCTGCTGCTTTTACGTCTGAAATGGCGGTTTTCGGCCAAAAAAGCAGCGGTCGGCAGATAAGTTTGAAATACCTGTTGACGCCTGAACTGGGGTCCCTATAATGCGCCCCACACCGACGCGATGAGCGGCGATGAACTGAAAAAGCTGTTGTAAAACAACGACTTGAGTAGGTTGCCTGATGGCTCTTAGGGGTCTGGGCGTTGACAGTAGGTTTCAAGAAGATTTCTGAAAAATACTGTTGACAAGGAAGCGTAGTTCACTAGAATACGCCTCCTCGCAAGACGCGCTGCAGACGATGCAGCGACGAGTTCTTTAACAGTTTGATCAAACAACTTGTGTGGGTTTTTGCAGTTGTAGGGACATCGATAGATGAACTATCAACGGCAAGAACTTACTCGTGAATTCATGAGCAAGACCATTGTTCGTTGAGCCAAGCTTGGTGCTCTTAAAGCACTATGTAGTATTAAACTGAAGAGTTTGATCATGGCTCAGATTGAACGCTGGC
>CAZEEQ010000051.1:0-4534 GCA_964511255.1 uncultured Paraperlucidibaca sp. | reverse complement strand
GCCATCCCCACCGGGCCGGGGCTAGGGATTGAGGTGAACGAAGACTATGTGCGCGAGCGTGCCCAGGAGGGACACCGGTGGAGAAATCCGGTGTGGCGGCACCGGGATGGGAGTTTTGCGGAGTGGTGAGGGGGTTGGAGTATTGCGTTACACGATGCATCGCCCGCACCAAGCAATATCGGTGCGAACACCTCATCGGTACGAGCCCTCCCCGCCTCAGCCCCATGTCGGAAACCGGCATGCCGGAACACGAGCACTTATCCTCCCTGCGCAGGTGCAAACTAACGCTTGTCGTTACAGGCTCCATTCGACAGAATGCGGCACTTTAATTTAATTGCGAAATGGCCTCTGCGGCCTGCAGCGCTCCAAAGAGCTAGCCGATGCTTATGAACTTGCCTCCGCTCCCCAACGGTGAGCCCCTCCAGTTTTTCACGTCACATACCGAGTCTTCTCAGCCACCAACAGATACTCTGGCGCAGGGTTTGCGAACGGGCTTGATTTTCATCGATGGCCAGTTGGAGGGCATCGACCAGCTCGTTCAAAACCTGCCTGCGGGTTTTGAAGTGATCGTGCTGGACGGAAGTAAAAACGGCATTGCTCAGATGGCTGAATACGTCGCAGGGCGACACGGCATTGACTCGATCGCACTTATTTCCCATGGTAGCCCGGGCGCCATACAGGCAGGGAGCGTCTGGCTTTCCGCGCAAAACATGCGGGACCATCAAAGCGATCTGACGCGCATTGGCCAATCGCTTGCTGCGGATGGGGACCTGATGTTCTACGGGTGCAAGGTGGCAGATGGAGAGGAAGGCCAGGAGCTACTCGAAACCATTGCGGCTATCACGGGCGCGGACGTAGCCGGCTCCTCAGACAACACCGGTACACCATTGCTGGGAGGCGACTGGGTGCTGGAACGTAGCGTGGGCCACATCGAGACGGCTGCGCTGTACGGCCAGGCCTTCAGCGGCTACGGCGGCCTGCTGGCCGGTCCGACCTCGCAGATTTTCGATACCGTCATCCTGGATGGCTCAGGGTACAGCTACGTGCCGGTCGGCCAGTCGAGCACCTTCGAAGGCTGGACGTTCTCGGTGCTGGACCGCACGGGCTCGATCGATGCGGCCGGCCAGATGGCCTACACCAACGATGCGAGCACCACGGGCCTGGCCAACAACGCCAGCGACAAGGCCCTGGTTTTTCAGGGCGGCTACGAAGGCTTGAGCGGGGATGCCGCCGCATCGTTGAAGTCGGCCACCACCGACAAGTTCCGTTTCGTGTCCATCACCGTAGAGTCCTTCCAGAGCAACGGTAACGACTACGTGCTGGTGGGCTATCTGAATGGCGTGGAAGTTTCAGGCGCCCGGCAGACCTTCACCGCAGGCCAGAACCTGAGCGGTGGCACCATCGTCAGCGTGTCCGGCAACGCCTGGGACAACCTGGATGAAATCCGCATCATGCGCGGCAACGGACAGACCGACATCTCGCTGTCGGTGGACGATCTCCTGATTGCCGCACCGATCGCTCCCAGCGCCGCGCCCGTCATCACCAACATCAATGGCGACAGCGCGACCTATGTGGAGAAGGGACCGGTGATCATCCTCGACGCCGGCGTCAATGCGGTGGTGACCGATACCGACAGCGCCAACTTCGACGGCGGCATGCTCAGCGTGAACATCATCACCAACCGTTCGACGACGTATGACGCGCTGGTGGTGGTGAGCCAGGGCACGGGTGCCGGGCAGATCGGCGTGAGCGGCAGCAGCGTCACCTTTGGCGGCGTGTCCTTCGGGACCTTCACCGGCGGCACGGGGAACAACAGCCTGGACTTCTCGCTGAACAGCTTTGCCACGCCGGCTGCGGTGCAGGCCTTGATTCGCACCATCGGCTTCAGCAACAGCAACCTGAGCGATCCGGTCACCGCGACGCGTACCATCTCCTGGAGTCTCACCGACGGCAGTGGCGGCACCTCGTCCACCTACACCTCGCAGTTGCAGTTCAACGCCGTCAACGACGCGCCCACGCTGACCGGTACCGGCCGCTCGCCCACCTTCGTCGAAGGCGGCAGCCGCGCTGACCTGTTCAATTTCAGCGCCGTGAGCACGGTGGAACAGTTGCAGCGGTTCACCTCGTTCGGCGTGCAGATGTCCGGCGTGAGCGATGGCTCGAGCGAGTCGCTGTCCATCGACGGCTCGATCATCGCGCTCTACAACGGCAACGTGGTGGGCGCCACCGCCAACAACGGCTTGCAGGTCTCGGTCAGCGTGTCCGGCGGCGTTGCCAACGTGACCGTCACCTCGGGGGCCTTGCTCACCAACGCGGCGACCCTGTCGATCCTGAACGGCATCAGCTACAGCAACAGCAGCGACAACCCGACCGCTGGCAACCGCGTGGCGTCGATCTCCTTCCTGAGAGACAACGGCGGCACGGCCAACGGCGGCGCCGACACCGCGTTCGGCCTGCAAAGCTCCACCGTGACTGTGGCACCGCTGAACGACGCGCCGGTCCTGACCACCTCCGGCGGATCGACCGCCTTCACCGCCGGCGACAACGCCAGCGCGATCCCGGTCGTCGTCGATTCGGCTATCACGCTCAGTGACCTCGACAGCACCACCGCTGCCTCCGCCAGCGTGGCCATCACCGGCAACTTCCACAGCGGCGAAGATCAGCTGATCTTCATCAACAACAACAGCTCGCTCTACGGCAACATCACCGCCAGCTACAACGCAGGCACCGGCGTGTTGAGCCTGAGCTCGGCGGGTGCCAGCGCTACGCTCAGCCAGTGGCAGGCCGCACTGCGCAGTGTGAGCTACACCGACACGGCCGTAACGCCGAATTCGTCGACCCGCACCATCAGCTTCACGATCAACGACGGCACCACCAACAGCACCACACAGACCCGGACCGTCACCGTCACGCCGGTGGACCAGACACCGCTGCTGAGCAACAGCGGCGGCAGCGGCGCCTTCACCGAAGGCCTGGGGTACGTGCCGATCGACCCGGGCGTGAGCGTAAGTGATTTGGACAACAGCACGCTGTCCAGCGGCACCGTGCAGATCTCCGGCAACTTTCGCAGCGGGGAAGACCTGTTGCTTTTCACGAATACCAGCAGCACGACGTTTGGCAATATTGTGGGCAGCTACAACGCCGGCACCGGTGCGTTAACGCTGAGCTCAGCTGGTTCCGTGGCCACAGTGGCTCAATGGCAAGCTGCCCTGCGAGCGGCCAGCTACACCAACACGTCTGAGAGCCCGGATACCAGTACGCGCACCATCAGTTTCACCGTAAGTGACGGTACCAAGAGCAGCGCCGCTGGCGACAAAACGCTCACACTGATAGCAGTCAACGACATCCCTACCGTTGCCAACCCCATCTCGGACCAGATTGCCCCCGAGGACGCTGCCCTCGCCTTTCAGATTCCCGCCAATGCTTTTGCAGATGTGGACACAGGCGATACCCTCACCTACAGCGCTCAGCTGTCAGGTGGTGGCGCTCTTCCAGCGTGGCTGAGTTTCGATCCTGCCACGCGCACCTTCAGTGGCACCCCTGCCAACGGAGACGTCGGCGTGCTGTCAATCGATGTGACCGTTAACGATGGGAACGGAGGCTCTGCGACCGACACCTTCCAGATCACCGTCAGCAACACCAACGATGCACCCACGATGGCCAATGCCATCCCCAACCGCAGCGGTACCGAAGGCCTTGCGTTCAGCTATACCCTCGCTGCCAACACCTTCACCGATGTGGACGTGGGCGATGTGCTGACATACAGCGCCCAGTTGGCTGGAGGTGGCGCCCTGCCAACCTGGCTGAGCTTCGATCCCGCCACCCTCACCTTCAGCGGCACACCCACTGCGGCCAGTACTATCACCGTCGAAGTAATTGCCAACGATGGCAACGGGGGCAGCGTGAGCGACAGCTTCGACGTAGTAATCACTGCCGTACCGGTGGACCCGGAGCCCCCCGTGACTCCGCCAGTTACACCGCCTGGCACTCCTCCTGCGCCTGGGGTGCCCGACAACGACGGCATCCCTGCAGCAGTGGAAGACCAAGTTCCGGGTATCCCAGGCCCAGGAGGAACGGTTGTAGCGGGAGACGGCAACGGAGACGGAATCAAGGACAGCGAGCAAGCGGGAGTGGCCTCGATCGGTTTCGTGCTCAGCCCTACCGGCGAGAGCAACCCCGGCAACGCACCGCCTACTTTCACCACGTTGGTGGCCAGCAGCCAGGACGGCAAGGTGGGCAGCGGCAACGACAATGCACGCATCACCAGCCTGACGCAGAAGGACGCGCCGACAGACCTGCCAGCGGGCATGCAAATGCCCATTGGATTGGTGAGCTTCACGGTAGAGCTGGGGCAAGGCAAGACAGGAGAGAACTTCAGCCTGTACGTGGACCCGGCGCTGGGCGTGAATGGATACTGGAAAGAGAACGCCAGCGGCCAATGGGTGAACATTGCCAGCGAACCCTACGGAGGCAAGATGGTGATGGAGGGAGGACGCCTGCGGCTGGACTTCCACATTGAAGATGGCGGGCAGTT
>CAZEEQ010000050.1:0-5939 GCA_964511255.1 uncultured Paraperlucidibaca sp. | reverse complement strand
CAGCCTCCAGCGTGACGTTGGGGCGCGACTCGTAGATGATGCCGATGACGCCCAGGGGCACGCGCATCTTGCCGAGCTGGATGCCGGAAGGACGGTAGGTGAAATCGCTCATCTCGCCGATCGGGTCCGGCAGGGCGATGACCTGGCGCAGGCCTTCGATCATGCCTTCGAAGCGTGCTTCGTTGAGTGCCAGGCGGTCGAGCAGCGCCTCATCGAGGCCATGGGTCTTGCCTTGCTCGACATCGCGGGCGTTGGCGACCAGGATGTGACCGCGATCTTCGACCAGCGCATCGAGTATGGCCTGCAGCGCGGCGTTCTTCTCCCGCGTCGTGGCCCGGGCGATGACGCGTGAAGCCTGGCGCGCGGCGGCACCCAGGGTTTGCATGTAGGCATTGATGTCCATGCGGACGTCTCCAGAAATCGGCAGCAATCGGACCATTATAGCTGGCCTGAGGAATTACAGATCACTACTTTACAGGCGTCGTCCGGCATGGGAGTTTGTCAGCAACAAGGACTACTCACGCCCACGGACAGGCGTTCCGGAGCCTGCTGCTGATGAGAGAGGTTGTCGCACGCGCCCGAGCACTGATCGCGCTGGCTGTCCTGGTGCTGCTTTGCGGTTGCTCGCTGAGTCCGAGCGACGTTGGGGGCGGGCCGGGCAAGCGCTTGCGCGACAAGCTGCCGCTGACCTGGTCTGCCGACCTGTCTTGCCCCGGCTGCAGCGCGCACTGGACCACCCTGACCCTTTTTCCGGATGGCAGCTACCGTCTGCGTGACCGCTATGCCGGCCAGCCTGCGGGCAGCACGGGGGCGGCGGACGACGAGGTTTTCCATGACATCGGGCGCTGGACGCTGAGCCTGGATGATGATCTCCGGCTGATCCTGCAGGGAGCCAGTCTGACGCCGCGCCGGTTTCGTCTGCGTGATGATGGCGGGCTGCAGTGGCTGGATGATCAAGGGCGCGAAATCCGATCCATCCGGGAATATGTGCTGACTCCCCAGCACCAGGTTGATCCGATCAGCGGTCCCATGAGCCTGATCGGGCTCTATTCGCGTGAAAACGTGCGGATGGACGAGGGCAAGCCGTCGGGCGACGCACCCGGCAGCGCAGTCGCCTGGTTCAGCGAGTGCCGGAGCGGACAGCGCTGGCGGATCAAGCCTTCGCCGCAGGCCGACGAGGCAGCGCGCCAGTATGGCGAGCTCATGGCGGCACGCCAGGGCGCCTCGGCGCCAGCCTTGCTCGAGCTCAAAGGGCGTCTCGATGGCGCGCCGGATAACGGCATCGCGATCGAGAGACTGACCCGCCTCTGGCCGGACGCGCGTTGCCGTCGCGATCTCCTGCCGCCGACGCAGCCGCTGCTGGAGACAACCTGGGCGCTACTCGAACTGCATGGCGAGACGGTGCCTGACAGCGGCATCGCACAGCCGGCACACCTCAAATTCCGCCAGGGCGGCCGCCTTACCGGCACAACCGGCTGCAACCGTCTGCAAGCCGCATATCTGCGCGACGGTGCCCGCCTGAGCATGCCGCGACCACTGATCACGCGCATGACCTGTCCGCAGGCCTTGCAGAGGCAGGAGCAGAGTCTGCTGGCGGTGCTGCGCGCGACGCGTGCCTACCGCATGGTCGGCAATGTGCTGGAGCTGCGCGACGGCGACACGGTACTGGCCCGCCTCATGGTCAGCGAGATGCCCTGAGGCATCCCGGATGGCCCGCGGCAGCAGCCCTGCAGGTGCGGTCGGCAAAGCCCTTCAGTAGAACACCGTGACGGTCTGGCGGCTGATGGCGACCAGTTCGCCCCCCGGTGACCAGAGTGAGGAGTGGGCGTGAACATAGCCGTCACGGGCGGTGTCGGTGTCGGCCAGATATTGCCACCAGCCATCGTGGGGAATCGCCTGTGTCGGCGACAGGAACTCCATGCTCCAGCTCAGGGTGCTCACCGGTGCCGGCGAGTCGAACATGCCGATCACGGTGGGCGGCCAGGCATCGACCAGTGCCATGACCATGGCGGGCGAGATGCGCTCGACAGGCGTGCGCAGACGTACCCAGCCGCCAATGTCCGCTCGTTCGCCGCGACTGAAAGGGAGGTCTCCCTGATGCCAGCGGAAGTCGAACTGTTGCGTGAAGTCCGGGACCACGCCGGGAATCCAGGGCAGGGCCTGACAGTCTTCCGGCGCGCGAAACGTCGGAGCTGCCGCTGCCGGGATGGCGAGACGGGAGTCTCTGGCGGCACCAAAGCAAGCCACCAACATGGCCACGACCTGACCACCTTGCCATGCGCGGCACTCGGCCTGCAGCACCGATTTGCCCCGACGGATGAGCTCGCTGCGCAGTGTGATTTCG
The DNA here is from genome assembly GCA_964511255.1 of uncultured Paraperlucidibaca sp. Lineage (GTDB taxonomy): Bacteria > Pseudomonadota > Gammaproteobacteria > Pseudomonadales > Moraxellaceae > Perlucidibaca. The sequence continues at coordinate 3,595 of CAZEEQ010000050.1, read as the reverse complement.
CCGGCCGCCGCGGGGCCGACAAAGGTGATGCTGGCAGAGCGCAGCGTGCGTCCGCCCCCGATGCTGTTGTCGAGATGCTGTTGCATGAGGGCGGCGACGAGGCCGCCAAAAGTGGCGCGACCCTGACCCCAGCCCGGCGGAATGACGGCGGTGGCTTCGAGTGAATCAGATGGACAGCTGAGGCTGTCGAGGATGGTTTGCAGACTCATGGCGGCTCCCGGTTCTGGTCGCACAGCGTAACGGGTCTTGCTCAGCCGGCAAACAGCGGTCGGCCGGCCATGGCCATGCCCAGCCGCAGGAGGGCATCCCAGGCACGCTCGGCGGACTGGCCCTTGATGGCTTTGTCGACCTCCACCAGACCACTGCTGAGGCGTTGCAGCCGGATCAGCGAGAGACGGCGGAGCGCCTGCTGCGCCGGGCCCTGGCGCTTGGCCCAGAAGCCGAGCTGACCGAGCAGCTGCGGCGACGGGGAGCGCTGACCCTGGCTTTGCATCTGCTCGGCGGCAAGGGTGAGCGCGCGCAGGTCTTTCTGCAACGCCCAGAGCACCACGGACTCGGCCTGGCCTTCGGCTTCGAGGCCAAGCATGAGACGGGCCACGCGCGGGGCATCGCCGAGCAGCACGGCATCGGCGAGATCGAAAACCGAGTAGCGCGCACTGTCACTGACCATTTCGGCAACCGCATCGATGTCGATGCTGTCGCCACTGGCGAGCAGGCGCAGCTTTTCCAGCGTCTGTCCGGCCGCCAGGAGATTGCCCTCCGTGCGTTCAGCGAGCAGCTGCAGGGCATCGGGCTGCAGACGCAGACCGAGATGCTGGGCACGGGTTTGCAGCCAGGCCGGGAAGCCGGCGGCATCAACCGGGAAAAGGGTGATGCTGACGCCGGCCTCATCGAGCGCGGTCAGCCATTTCGATTTCTGGGCGGCGCCGTCGAGCTTGGGCAGCAGAATCAGCAGAATGGTGTCTTCCGGCGGACGGCCGGCGAGCGCCATCAGGGCCTCGGCGGCACTGGCATCGGGCTTGTTGGAGAAGCGCAGCTCCAGCAGCTTGCGTTCGGCGAACAGCGACAGCGCATTGCTGCCGGCAAGTAGAGCATTCCAGTCGAAGCCGCGCTCGACACTGTGGCGCTCGCGCTCGCTGTAACCCTGGCGGGCAGCCGCCTGGCGGATGGCGTCGGCGCTTTCCTGCAACAGCAGCGGTTCATCGCCACTGAGTGCATAAACCGGCCTCAGGGGCTCGCGCAGATGCCGTTCGAGCTGCTCGGGCCGCAGCTTCATGTCCGCATGCCGCAGTTCAAGGCGCTGCGGGTGCAGCAGCGGCCGGCGCAGCGGCGGAGCCGGTCGCCGGTGTGTCGGGGCTGAGCTGGTCGACGCGGACACGGGCGAGCCGGGCGAGGATCTGACCTGCCGCCTGCTGACGCAGGTCGTCGATGAGGGTGTTTTCTTCCTCGTACTTGCCGACGATGCGGGTGTTGTCGAACTGATAGGTGCGACGCAGGCGGATGGTGCGCTCCGGCTCGGCCGGAATGCCGCTGGCATACTTGAGCTGAAAGTCGACCTCGTAGAACAGCGTGTATTCGGCCGCTTTGGCGCGGCTGTCAATGGTGGTGGTCTGGCGGTTGATGCGCTCGCTGGTGATGTGGAGGCGCAGCGGCGCGTTGGCTGCCACGGTGCCGCCCATGCGCTGGATGCCGGCGGTGAGGTCGCGTTCCAGGGTGACGACCGAGGTCTGTACCGTCATCGGGTTCAGCTGCGGCGGCAGGGCATACTGACCGCGCAGGTGGAAGCCGCAGGCGCTCAGCACCAGGGTCAGCAGGGACAGCCAAAACATACGCATGCCGTGTTCTCCAGAATCGTCGGCGGTCAGACCACGATATTGACCAGTTTCTGCTTAACCACAATCACTTTTTTCGCAGGCGCGCCCGCCATGGCGCGTTGCGCATCCGCACTGGCCAGCGCGGCGGCTTCGATGGTGGCGTTGTCGGCATCCGCCGCGACCTCGATCTGGCCGCGCAGTTTGCCGTTGACCTGGATCATCAGGGTCAGGCTGTCACGCGTCAGGGCCGACGTGTCGACGGCCGGCCAGCGCGCGTCCAGCAGGCCGCTGGTCGCTCCCAGCGCCTGCAGCAGGCGGTGAGCGATATGCGGCACGATAGGGGCGAGCAGCAGCACGCTGCTGTGCAGCACCTCGCGTTCCACGGCCAGTGCCTGGCCGCTGGTCGCGCCAAGTTTCTGCAGCGCATTAAGCAGCTCCATCACCGCGGCAATCGCGGTGTTGAAGGTCAGTCGGCGGCCATAGTCATCGCCGACCTTGGCGATGGTCTCGTGCAGCTTGCGGCGCAGCGCTTTCTCGTCGGCAGGGAGCGCGCTGGGGTCCAGCGCCGGCACTGCGCCCTTGGCGAGATGGCCATGCACCAGTTTCCACAGGCGACGCAGGAAGCGGTTAGCGCCTTCCACGCCGGCATCCGACCATTCCAGCGACTGCTCCGGTGGTGCCGCGAACATCATGAACAGGCGCGACGTGTCGGCGCCGAACTGGTCGATCAGCGACTGCGGATCGACACCGTTGTTCTTCGATTTCGACATCTTCTCCATGCCGCCGTGGATGACGGGCTGGCCGTCGGCGGCGAGCACGGCGCCGGTGATGCGGCCCTTGTCATCGCGGGTGAGGCTGACGTCGGCCGGGTTGATCCAGTCCTTGCCGCCGTTGTCCTGCTCGCGATAGAAGGTATCGGCCACCACCATGCCCTGCGTCAGCAGGTTACGGAATGGCTCGTCACCCTGCACCAGACCTTCATCGCGCATGAGCTTGTGGAAGAAGCGCGCATACAGCAGGTGCAGGATGGCGTGCTCGATGCCGCCGATGTACTGGTCCACCGGCAGCCACTGCTGCGCGGCCTGGGCATCGACCATGCCGGTGTCGCACTGCGGCGAGGCGTAGCGCGCGTAGTACCAGGACGACTCCACGAAGGTGTCCATGGTGTCGGTTTCGCGGCGGGCGGCACCGCCGCAGGTCGGGCAGGTGGTCTCGTAGAATTCGGGCATGCGCGCCAGCGGCGAGCCGGCGCCATCAGGCACCACATGCTCGGGCAGCACGACCGGCAGCTGGTCATCCGGCACCGGCACATCGCCGCAGGATGCGCAGTGGATGATGGGGATCGGGCAGCCCCAGTAGCGCTGACGCGAGATGCCCCAGTCGCGCAGACGGAACTGGGTCTTGCGGGCGCCGTGGCCGCTGGCTTCGAGGTCGGCGACGATGGCATCGAAGGCTGCCGTGAAGTCGAGGCCGTCGTACTGGCTGCTGTTGATGCTGACCAGCCCGGTCTTGTCGCCGTACCAGTCCTGCCATTGCGTGCTGCTGAATGTGTCGTCACCGGTGGCGGGTTTGTAGACCGGTTCGATCGGCAGCGCATACTTGTTGGCAAACGCGAAGTCGCGCTCATCATGCGCCGGCACCGCCATCACGGCACCTTCGCCATAGCCCCAGAGCACATAGTTGGCGACGAAAACCGGCAGCTTGCGGCCATTGAGCGGATGGATGACGAACTGGCCGGTGGCCATGCCCTTCTTTTCCATCGTCGCCATGTCGGCTTCGGC
>CAZEEQ010000049.1:0-6836 GCA_964511255.1 uncultured Paraperlucidibaca sp. | reverse complement strand
AGCACGCCGCCGATGCCGACGCCGCCGGAGAGGTGCACGTTCTTGCCGATCTGCGCGCAGGAGCCGACGGTAGCCCAGGTGTCAACCATCGAGCCTTCATCGACATAAGCACCGATGTTGACGTAGGACGGCATGAGCACGGTGTTGCGGGCGATGAAGCTGCCGCGACGGGCCACGGCCGGCGGCACCACGCGGATGCCGCTGGCGGCGAACTGCTCGGCGCTCCAGCCGGCGAACTTGGTCGGCACCTTGTCGTAGAACTGCATGCCGCCGCCGGCCGGAATCGGCTCGTTGTCATTGAGACGGAAAGACAGCAGGACGGCCTTTTTCAGCCACTGGTTGACCTGCCACTCGCCATCGATTTTTTCGGCCACTCGGGCAGCGCCGCTGTCGAGCAGGGCGAGGGCTTCGGTGACGGCATCGCGGACATCCTGCGGAGCCGACTTCGGCGAAAACTCGGCGCGGCGCTCGAAGGCATCTTCGATGAAAGTGGCGAGGCTCATGGTGTTCTCCAGTCAATCAATCTTTTATAAATCAGTGCTTTATGGTCATTTCGTGAGAAATGACCGGATTCTTTCGGCGGCTTCCGTGCATTCCGAGACGCCGGCAACCAGCGCCATGCGGACATGGTTTTCGCCGGGGTTGATGCCATCGTGGCCGGCGCGGGCGAGATAGCGTCCCGGCAGGACCGTCACGGCCTGCTGCGCATGCAGCTCGCGGGCAAAGTCTTCATCCGAGCCGGGGGTGGCGGCCCAGAAGTAGAAGCCGGCATCCGGCATGGGCAACGACAGCACCGGGCTGAGGATTTCCGACACGCGGGCGAACTTCTCGCGATAAAGGGCGCGATTGTCCCTCACATGGGCCTCGTCTTGCCAGACCTCTGTGGAAGCAAGTTGATGCTGCACCGGCATGGCCGAGCCGTGATAGGTGCGGTATTTGAGGTAGGGGCCGAGCAATGCGGCATCCCCGGCGACAAAGCCGGAGCGCAGACCGGGCAGATTCGAGCGCTTGGAGAGCGAGTGGAAAACCACGCAGTGGCGGTAGTCGTCGCGGCCGAGCTCAGCGCAGGCCTGCAGCAGCCCGACCGGCGGATGCGCTTCGTCGAAATAGATTTCCGAGTAGCACTCGTCGGAAGCGATGGTGAAGCCGAAACGGTCGCTGAGCGCGATCAGCTGCTTGAGCGTGGCCATGTCGAGCACCGCGCCGGTGGGATTGCCGGGGGTGCAGATAAACAGCAGCTGCGTGCGTGCCCAGATCTCGTCGGGCACGGCGTCGAAGTCCGGCTGCAGGCCGGTGGCGGCGGTGCAGGGCAGGAAGCAGGGCTCCGCCCCGGCAAGCAGGGCCGCGCCCTCATAAATCTGATAAAACGGATTCGGCATCAGCACCAGGGGCTTCCCGGCGGCATCGTCCCGGCTGCGGGCGATCACCGCCTGGGTGAAGGAGAACAGGGCTTCACGGGTGCCGTTGACGGGCAGCACCTGCCGACCCGGATCGACGGCACGCAGACCGAAGCGCCGGCACAGCCAGGCCGCGATGGCTTCACGCAGGGCCGGCAGGCCGAGCGTGGTCGGATAGGTCGAGAGTCCGCCGATATGACGCGCGATGGCGTCAGCCACGAAGGCCGGCGCGGCATGTTTGGGCTCACCGATCGAGAGGGCAATGGGCTTCAGGCCGGCCGGCAGCGTGTGCTGCCTGAACAGTGTGGCCAGTTTCTCGAACGGATACGGGTGCAGCAGGGAAAGCTCAGGATTCATGCCCATCTCATTGTCACGTTTTCATCCAGCTGGGTGCGGAGGGCTTCGCAGAGGCGTTCGCAAAGGGCCGGATCCGACAGTGGCTGCTGGTGGCTGTCGGTCAGGAAGAACACGTCTTCAGCGCGCTCACCGAGGGTGGCGATACGGGCATTCTGCAGGCTGACGCCATGTTCCATGAAAATGCGCCCGATGCGCGCCAGCAGTCCGGGGCGGTCGAGCGTGATGATTTCAAGCACGCTGCGCTGATGCACTAGATCATTGCTGAGGTTGACTTCGGTACGCACATCGAAGTGCTTGAGCAGTCGCGGCAGGCGCCGTTCGACAATCGCCGGGAACTGGTCCGGGTTGGCCAGGCTCTGGCGCAGCTTGTCACCGATATGGGCCAGACGTTGGCTGTCGGCAATGCGCTCGCCGTTCTCGTCGAGCACGATATAGGTGTCGAGCGAAAAGCGGCTGGTCGAGGTGATGATGCGGGCATCCATGACGGTCAGGTGCAGCTGATCGAGCTCGGCCACGGTGGCGGCGAACAGGTTCGGCATGTCATGGGTGTAGACGAAAATCTGGGTGGCACCTTCATATTGCTCACTGTGATTTTCACGCACCAGCACCAGCGGCCCCGATTCCGGGTTGTGGCGCAGGATGGCGACGGTATGCCAGGCGATGTCCTTGGCGCTTTCCCGCAGGAAATAGTCATCACCGAGGTTGTCCCAGACCCGGTCGGCATCTGCGGTATTGATCCCTTCGGCTTCCAGCAGCTCCAGTGCCGAAGCGCGGTTCTCGATGATCCATTCCTGCTTGTCGATTGGATTCACCAGGCCGCGACGCAGGGCTCGCTTGGTCTGCTGGTAGAGCTGGCGCAGCAGCGAGGCGCGCCACGAATTCCAGAGGTTGGGATTGGTCGCACAGATGTCGGCCACGGTCAGGGCGAACAGATAGTCCAGGCGCACAATATCGCCGACCTTGCGGGCAAATTCATTGATCACGTCGGGATCTGAAACATCTTTCTTCTGTGCGGTTACCGACATGATGAGGTGGTTCTGGGTCAGCCAGGCGACCAGATTGGCATCCCATATGCCGAGGCCGTGCGACAGGCAGAACTCGCGGGCATCGACAGCGCCGAGCTCGGAGTGGTCGCCGCCGCGGCCCTTGGCGATGTCATGGAACAGGCCGGCAAGGTAGAGCAGCTCGATCTTGGGCAGACGCTGGGCGACTTCCGAGGTCACCGGAAAGCGTTCGGCCGACTCCGGATACCGGAAACGGCGCATGTTCTTGAGCACCAGCAGGGTGTGGGCATCGACCGTGTAAATATGGAACAGGTCGTACTGCATCTTGCCGATGATGGCGCCGAAGGCCGGAATATAGCGGCCGAGAATGCCGTAGCGTTTCATGCGGCGCAGCGAAGAGAACAGGGCCGTGCGGCAGCGCAGCAGTTCCATGAACAGCGACTTGTTGCGGATGTCGCTGCGGAAGTTGTCATCGATCAGCGCGGCATTCTGCATGAGCAGGCGAATCGTGCTGGCCCGCACACTGATGATGTCCGGGTGATCGCCGAGGTAGACGAAAATCTCCAGCAGCGCCGATGGGTAGCGCCGGAAGACATCCGGCGAAATCGCTTCGATGGCGCCGTTGTGGAGCTGGAAGCGGTTGTTGATGGGTTCGATGCGGGGCGGTTCGTCGTCGCGGAGAATGGTTTCGTCGAAGTACTGCAGCAGCATCTCGTTCAGCATGGAGATGCGCATCGCGGCCCGGTAGTAATCCTGCATCAACTGCTCGACGCCGCGGTTGGCGCGGGTGTCGCTGTAGCCGAAGCGCTCGGCGATCAGGCGCTGATAATCGAAAAGAATGCGCGTTTCATTGCGCCCGCTGACCTGATTCAGCGCGAAGCGGATGCGCCAGAGCACGCACTGGCAGGCATCAAGCTCTTCGAACTCGGCTTCGGTGAGAAAGCCGTGACTGACCAGATCGCGCAGGGTGTCGGCGCCGAAGTGGCGTTTGGCCACCCAGCCGATGGTCTGGATGTCGCGCAGACCGCCCGGCGCGTTCTTGAGATCGGGCTCGAGGTTGTATTCGGTGTTGTTGTGCTTGGCGTGACGGGCGATTTGCTCATCGCGCTTGGCGATGAAAAAGGCCTTGCCTGGCCACAGGCGGTCGGCGCCGGTCAGTGCCTGCATCTCGGCCCGCATCTGGTCGTCACCGACCAGGGTGCGTGACTCCATCAGGTTGGTGGCGACCGTGATGTCTTCGGTGGCGAGGCGGACGCAGTCATCGAGCGAGCGCACGCTGGAGCCGACATCAAGACCGAGATCCCAGAGGTGGGTGATGAAGTGGCTGACCCGGGCCTGGATATCTTCCGGCAGAAGGGCATCACGGTGCAGCACCAGGACGTCAACATCGGAACAGGGATGCAGTTCGGCACGGCCGTAGCCGCCGACGGCGATCAATGCCAGGTCGCCGGCATCGCCCAGGCCCTGGTCGGTCCAGGCCTGGCGCAGCACACCATCCACGGCATCCGCCCATTCACGGACCAGCAGGCGCACATCGCGGCCGCTGGCAAAGCGCTCATACAGTTGGGCCTGCGCCGCTTTCAGCGTCGCTTTGTCGTTGGCTGCCGACAACGGGGCAGGGCTGTTCATGCGGCTTGTACTCCGAGGAAGCTGAGGTCCTCATCGGGGCGTGCGGTCAGCACTTCGATGCCGGTATCGGTGACCAGGATGGTGTGCTCCCACTGAGCCGACAACTTGTGGTCCTTGGTGACCACGGTCCAGGCGTCGGGCAGCAGCTTGGTGTGGTGCGTGCCGGCGTTGATCATCGGCTCGATGGTGAAGATCATGCCGGCCTCCAGGGCCATGCCGGTGCCGGGCTTGCCATAGTGCAGCACCTGAGGCTCTTCGTGGAAGACTTTGCCGATGCCATGTCCGCAGTATTCGCGCACCACCGAGAAGCGGTTGGCCTGGGCATGCTGCTGGATGACATGACCAATGTCGCCGAGCGTGCAGCCCGGCCGGACCAGGGCAAGCGCCTTGTAGAGGCACTCCTGGGTGACCTTGACCAGGCGCTGGGCGAGGATAGAGGACTGGCCCACGAAGAACATCTTGCTGGTGTCGCCGTGGTAGCCGTCCTTGATGACGGTGACATCGATATTGATGATGTCGCCATCCTTGAGGATCTTCTTGTCGCTCGGAATGCCATGGCAGATGACCTGGTTGACCGAGGTGCAGATGCTCTTCGGGAAGCCGCGATAGTTCAGCGGCGCCGGAATCGCATCCTGCACGTTGACGATGTAGTCATGGCAAATGCGGTTGAGCTCCTCGGTGCTGACGCCGGCTTTGACGTGCGGGCCGATCATGGTCAGCACCTCGGCGGCGAGGCGGCCGGCCACGCGCATCTTGGCGATATCGTCGGCGGTCTTGATCAGTGTGCTCATTCGGCATCCTGTGCGGGCCAGGCCGGTAATCGGCGATGGCGGTTGAGGTGAATAAGGGGTGTATGGTATAAAGCGCGCCGCATTTCAGCAAACCCACAGTCTTCCTGTATTTCAGGTGATGTCGCGGGAGCGGGAAATGCGTGCAGTTATCAAATCCGAACATCCGCCGTCACAGGTACCGGGTGCCCGCCGAGAAAAGCGGGTTGGTACTTGGGGCTGATGGAAGGCCAAACCCAATTGGAGAAATCTCATGGCACAAGTCACCATGCGTGAGCTGCTGCAAGCCGGCGCTCACTTCGGTCACCAGACCCGCTTCTGGAACCCCAAGATGGCACCGTTCATCTTCGGCGCCCGCAACAAGATTCACATCATCAACCTGGAACACACCGTTCCGGCGCTGAATGACGCACTCAATTTCGTCAACCGCCTGGCCAGCCAGAAGAACAAGGTCCTGTTCGTCGGCACCAAGCGCGCTGCTGCCCCGATCGTTGCCGAACACGCTGCCCGCGCTGGCCAGCCGTACGTCAACCACCGCTGGCTCGGCGGCATGCTGACCAACTGGAAGACCATCCGCCAGTCGATCAAGCGCCTGAAGGACCTGGAAGCCCAGCTCGCCGACGGCACCCTCGCCAAGCTGACCAAGCGCGAAGCGCTGGAAGCCACCCGCGAAATGGAAAAGCTGGAAAAGTCGCTGGGCGGCATCAAGGACATGGGCGGTCTGCCGGACGCCATGTTCGTGATCGACGTCGACCACGAAGCCACCGCCATCGCCGAAGCCCGCAAGCTGGGCATCCCGGTCATCGGTGTGGTTGATACCAACTCCAACCCGAGCGGCGTTGACTATGTCATCCCGGGCAACGACGACGCCATCCGCGCCATCCAGCTCTACGTGGGCTCCATGGCCGATGCCATCATCGAAGGCAAGGCCTTCGCCGCCACCACCGGTGGTCGCGATGCCGACGGCTTCGTTGAAGTCGCCGCTGAAACCGCCGAGTAACACTCGCCGGGCAGGGTGTAACGACCCGCAAGATGCCGTCCCTCCGGGGGCGGTATCGACAAAAGGGGCCTAGGCCCCTTTTTTCCTGAATTCGTGAGCATTTTTAGAGGATACAGAACATGGCTGAAGTGACCGCCTCCCTCGTCAAGGAACTCCGTGAACGTACCGGCCTCGGCATGATGGAATGCAAGAAGGCGCTGGTTGAAGCGGGTGCCGACATCGAGCTCGCCATCGACAACCTGCGCAAGTCCGGTCAGGCCAAGGCCGCCAAGAAGGCCGGCAACATCGCCGCCGACGGCGCCATCATCCTCGCCAGCGACGCGGGTGTGGCCATCGCCCTGGAAGTGAACTGCCAGACCGACTTCGTCGCCCGTGACGCGAACTTCTCGGCTTTTGCCAACAAGGTTGCCGCCATCGCCCTGGCTGCCCGTGAAACCGACGTGGCCAAGATCGGTGAGCTGAACTACGACGGCATCACCGTCGAGGAAGCCCGTATCGCCCTCGTGCAGAAGATCGGCGAAAACATCCAGGTCCGTCGCGCCCTGCTGGTCGAAGGCGCCAACCTGGCTACCTACGTCCACGGCCTCAAGATCGGTGTCGTTGTCGCCCTGGAAGGCGGCAATGAAGAAATCGGCAAGCAGATCGCCATGCACATCGCCGC
>CAZEEQ010000048.1:0-7370 GCA_964511255.1 uncultured Paraperlucidibaca sp. | reverse complement strand
TGAAGTTCTTCGGGGCGTAGTACTTCGACATGTGATATTCGTAAGTTTCAGTCGCCGGGAAGCGCGCATCCACCCAGCCCATCAGGCTCTTGCCGATGTTTGCCATTACGCCTTCTCCTCGCCGATGACGATGACACTGTCAGTGACATACTTGTGCGGTGGCACGACCAGATTCAGCGGGGCCGGCACACCATTGAATACACGACCGGCGAGATCGAATCGGGAACCGTGGCAAGGACAGAAGAACCCACCCTTCCACTCGGCGCCGAGGTCGGCTGCCGCCACTTCCGGGCGGAACAGCGGAGAGCAGCCAAGGTGCGTGCAGATACCTGTCAGCACCAGGAACTCCGGCTTGATAGAACGCGTGGCGTTGCGCGCGTACTCCGGCTGCTGAGATTCCTCGGACGAAGTCGGGTCTCGGAGATCGCCGTCGTTCTTGGGCAGATCGGCGATCATTTGCGGCGTGCGGCGCACCACCCAGACCGGCTTGCCTCGCCATTCGAAGACAGCACGCTGGCCGCTTTCCAACTGACTGATGTCTGCGGTGACCGGCGCGCCAGCAGCTTTTGCCTTGGCACTGGGATTCCAGGATTTCACAAAAGGAACAGCAGCGGCTGCGACGCCCACAGCACCTACTGCCGCTGTGGCACCAATCAACAGGCGCCGGCGCTCCACGTTCACGCCGTCAGTACTCATTGACGCACTCTCCGAATCAGCTTTGGGCCACCGGCGGCAGGCTGCACACAACACCCCGGCGGAGCTTGAAAAAAGCCCACTAATGGTAATGAAATCAACTGGGGGTGACAAGGCGAAGACTCGTCCGGAAAGCCAATATTCATGCGGCTTTCTGCCACATTGACAATGACCGGCAGGCTATCCGACGAGCGGCCCGGACCGCACAGGCACCACAAAAGCAAAGGCCCGCGAGAAAACTCGCGGGCCTTTGGATTGGCTGGGGAACTAGGATTCGAACCTAGACAGACGGTGTCAGAGACCGTAGTCCTACCGTTAGACGATTCCCCAAAACTTGCAGCCCCGCCAGGGCCCCAGCGATTAACGCTTGGAGTACTGGGGACGCTTGCGAGCCTTGCGCAGACCGAGCTTCTTACGCTCGACTTCGCGGGCATCGCGAGTCACGAAGCCAGCCTTACGCAGCGGCGACTTCAGCTCTTCGTTGTATTCAACCAGGGCACGGGTGATGCCGTGGCGGATTGCGCCAGCCTGACCACCGATACCACCGCCAGCGACGGTGACCTTGATGTCAAACTTGTTCAGCAGCTCAACCAGCTCCAGCGGCTGACGAACCACCATGCGGGCGGTTTCGCGGCCGAAGTAGACGTCCAGCGGGCGATCATTGACAACAATGTTGCCAGTGCCGGCGCTGATGAAGACGCGGGCGGTTGCAGTCTTACGACGGCCGGTTCCGTAATTCGTAGTCATTCTAGAATGCTCAGATGATCAGTTCTTGCGGCTGCTGTGCGGCGTGCGGGTGAGTTGCACCGGCATACACCTTCAGCTTGCTCAGCATGTCGCGACCCAGCGGGCCCTTCGGCAGCATGCCACGGACAGCGATTTCGAGCGGAGCTTCGGGGCGGTGAGCCACCAGCTTCTCGAAATTGATGCCCTTGATGCCACCCGGGAAACCGGTGTGGTGCCAGTACATCTTGGCAGCCGCCTTGTTACCCGTAACAGCCACCTTCTCGGCATTGACGACCACAATGTAGTCGCCCGTGTCCACGTGCGGGGTGAACTCCGGCTTGTGCTTGCCGCGCAGGCGGAGCGCAATCTCGGAAGCCAGGCGACCGAGCGTCTTGCCGCTGGCGTCGACGACGAACCAGTCGCGCTTTACGGTTTCAGGCTTGGCACTGAAAGTCTTCATGTCAACATGCCTTCAAAAATCAGGTTTGGCGACCACCTGACATTCAGGCCGCCGCAATGAGGTCGCGAATAGTACCCAAGGACTTCCGCTTTGACAACGCCTGGCCGAAGAAATTTTCCGGCTTCGGCCAGGGCGCTGCATTTATATACAACCGTGAATCAGACCAGGGCGCGGGCAATGATGCCCTTCATGATCTCGTTGGTGCCGCCGTAAATGCGCTGCACACGGCAATCAGCCCACATGCGGGTGATCGGATACTCCCACATGTAGCCATAGCCACCGAAGAGCTGCACGCAGGCATCGATCACTTCGAACTGCAGATCGGTTACCCAGTATTTTGCCGCAGCCGCGGTCGGAATATCCAGCTTCTTCTGCACGTGAAGGTCGATGCAACGGTCGACATAGGTGCGCGCCACCTCGGTCTTGGTGTGCAGTTCAGCCAGCTTGTACTGGGTATTCTGGAAATCCGCCACGCGCTTGCCGAAGGCCTTGCGCTCGCGCACATAGTCCAGGGTGAGCTGCAAAGCGCCCTCCATCATGGCCACCCCGTTGACGGCGATGCCCAGACGCTCCTGCGGCAGCTCCTGCATGAGATAGACGAAGCCCATGCCTTCGGCACCGATCAGGTTTTCCTTGGGCAGCTTGACGTCATTGAAGAACAGCTCGGAAGTATCCTGCGCCTTCATGCCGGCCTTGTGCAGGTTGCGACCGCGCTCGAAGCCCGGCATGCCGCGCTCGACCAGGAACAGAGAGATACCTTTGGCGCCCTGGGTCGGGTCGGTCTTGGCCACGACGATGACGACATCGGCCATCTGACCATTGGTGATGAAGGTCTTTGAACCATTGAGCAGGTAGTGGTCGCCCTTGTCGATGGCCGTGGTCTTGACGCCCTGCAAATCGGAACCGGCACCCGGCTCGGTCATGGCGATAGCGCCAATCAGCTCACCCGTGACCATCTTGGGCAGAATGCGCTGCTTCATCTCTTCTGAGCCGTAATGCTCGATGTAGGGCCCGACGATGTCAGTATGCAAACCCCAGCCGATACCGGTCAGTCCGGCACGGGACACTTCCTCCATAACCACGATGGAATAGAGATAGTCAGCCCCCGGTCCGCCATACTGTTCCGGCACCGTCGGGCACAGGAAGCCGTTGGCGCCGGCCTTTTCCCACAGTTCACGGGAAACATGGCCATCTTCTTCCCACTGGGCATGGAACGGTGTGGCTTCTTTTTCCAGGAACTTGCGCAGGGTGTCGCGGAAGCCTTCGTGGTCGGAATTGAACAAGGTACGCGGAATCATCTGTCTCTCCAGCAACTCATGGGTTGGGCAGGAGTCCCGGGGCACGCATCGCGCCCGGGAAAAGAGCAACGATGCTCAGGGGCGATGTTCGCGCGCAAGGTACTCCCGCGACTGCATTTCCTGCAGACGGCTCTGCGTCCGCTGGAACTCAAAGTTCAAACGACCCTGGCTGTAAAGTTCGAGTATGGGGCGCTCTGCCGACATGATCAGCTTCACGCTCCGGTCATAGAACTCATCAACCAGATTGATGAACCGCCGGGCCGCATCATCATTATGCGACCCCATGTGCGGCACATCCGCGAGCAGCACGGTGTGGTACTCGCGAGCAATTTCGATGTAATCGTGGGCACTGCGCGGCTTTTCACAAAGCTCACTGAAGCGCGACCAGAGCACATCGTCGGTGCGGGCGATAACCTCGACTGAACGGTCATTAATGTCAAGTATTCCATCAAGAACACTGAGCCCGAAAGACAGATCCTGGAAGCTCCGGCGCAGGGATGACTCGGCCTGCGCATCCAGCGGGCTGTGATAAAGCTCGGCCTGCTCCAGCACACGCAGCCGGTAATCCACGCCGGAATCCACATTGAGGACGTCGCAGAATTGCTTGACCATGGCAATCGCAGGAAGGAAACGCTGGCGCTGCAACCCGTTCTCGTAAAGACGGTCAGGCACGATATTGGAGGTTGCCACCAGGGTCACACCGCGCGCAAACAGGCGCTCGAAAAGTCCGCCAAGAATCATGGCGTCGCCAATATCCGTGACAAAAAACTCGTCAAAGCAGATCACCACGGCTTCTTTGTGGATACGCTCAGCCACTGCCGTGAGCGGATCCTTGGTGCCTTGCAGTACGGTCAGCTCCTTGTGGACATGCTGCATGAACCGATGGAAATGCACGCGCAGCTTGCGCCGAAAGGGCAGCGACTCGTAGAACAGGTCCATCAAATAGGTTTTGCCGCGACCCACGCCGCCCCAGAGATAAAGCCCCTGGGCTGGGGTCTTCTGGCGCCGGATCTCGCGCAGACGCGCGGGACCACGAACTTTCTGGGCCGTCTCGAAGCGCTCAACGAGGGCGTCATGGACCGCGTTCAGGGCACGCACGGCATCCCGCTGGGCATCGTCATGCTGAAAACCGTTACGCTGGAGGTCGATCTGGTAGCGCTGCACCGGATTCATCGGAAGGCCACGCTCAGTCATGCATTGACTCCTGCCTGTATTGCATCCCGGCTTGCAAGCCGGCGGCCACCCAGTCCTTCAGTTCGGACAGGCGACCATGAAAGAAATGACCGGCACCGGGCAGCACCCGGATCGCCAGCGCTTGCGGCTGCAAAGCCAGCCAGTTGCGAATGGCAACCGGATCCACCACCTCATCGGCATCGCCATAGATGACCCGTGTGCCCTCGGGCAACGCATGGCCATCCAGCGGAAACCGGGTGACCGGCGGCGCCACCAGGACCAGCTGATGTCCCTGCCAGCCGGCCGCCAGTGCCCGCGACCAGGCCGATGCCGCCACAAAGGAACCGAACGAGAACCCGGCCAGGATCAGCGTGTCAGCCCCGAGCGCCTCACGCGCCCAAGCCAGCACAGCCAGCACATCATCCTGCTCGCCCGTGCCGTGATCATAAACGCCATCACTGGCACCCACGCCCCGGAAATTGAAGCGGATGGTCGTAAGACCTTGGTCGCGACAGGCTCGGTGCAGCGTGAACACCACTTTATTATGGAGGCTGCCCCCCATGAGCGGGTGCGGGTGACAGATCACCGCGACAGACGTCGGAAAATTCGTGCCTGTCAGCGACGACTCCGGCACACTCAGCACGGCTTCCAGGGAGCCGGCCGGGCCGGAAATGGTCACACGGTGGTCACCCACGGTGAATAGCTTGTCAGGGCTGGCTGCCGGCTTCATGGTCTCATGCTCGATTCCGCCCTTTCGCTCGGGCGCGGGCAAATGTTATAGATAGTCTGATCGTGCGCCAACGACGATGGCACACGAGGCCGGACAACTTCCGGACTGGAGAGTACACATGACTGTTTTGCTGTATCTGCTGGTATTCCTGCTCGGCGCCGCGGCCGGCGTCTTTTATGCCAAGAAGCAGGTACCTGACCACCGCGTGAAGGAACTGGAAACGCTCCTGCATGACCTGCAGGGTCGCCACGAACGTTACCAGCGCAATGTCAGTGATCACTTCGAAGAGACCGCCAACCTGGTCAACGAGCTGACCGCCCGCTACCGCACGGTGCATGAGCATCTGGTTCAGGGCGCCCAGACGCTCTGCGACGACCCCAAGCGGCATCGCGATGAAAACCCGGCTCGCGCGTTCAACAGCCTTGAAGCGCCGGGCGGCGGCGCGCCGGTTTACGCCCCCTATTCGCGTCTGGAAGATCACGAGCTGGTCGGCTTCGAGCCGCCGCGTGACTATGCCACCAAGAGCCCCAGCGACAAGGGCACGCTCGACGAACGCTTCGGCTTCAAGTAATCCCCGCTCTCAGGCCCCGCTACGGCGGGGCCTGCCGTGACAATTTTCCGTCCGCATCAAACTTCCACTCAAGTCGAACCCGCCCGGGGACGAACAGCCTTACTTTCAGCAGGCCTTTGGGCTACAATTTTCGCCCGTATTCATGCTCCCCCTTTTGGCACGTCTTGTGCAGAAGCACAGGTCTGTCTGGAGGGGCAGCGTCCCGCCGCCCCGATGATGAGGACATCATTGTGCTCGAAGCCTACCGTCAACACGTTGCCGAACGCGCCGCCCTCGGCGTGCCCCCGAAGCCCCTGGATGAAGCTCAGGTCGCTTCCCTGGTCGAACTGCTGAAGAACCCGCCGGCCGGCGAAGAAGCTTTCCTGGTCGATCTGCTGGAAAACCGCATTCCGCCCGGCGTTGACCAGGCCGCCTACGTCAAGGCCGCCTTCCTGGCGGCCATCACCAAGGGCGAAGCCAGCTCCCCGCTGGTCACCAAGGAGCGTGCAACCTACCTGCTCGGCACCATGCTGGGCGGCTACAACGTTGAGCCGCTGGTCGCCGCACTGGATGACGCCGCGCTGGCTGCCACGGCCGCCGAAGCGCTGAAGAAGACGCTGCTCGTGTTCGACGCCTTCCATGACGTGGAAGAAAAGGCCAAGGGCGGCAACGCCTACGCCAAGGCTGTCCTGCAGTCCTGGGCTGATGCCGAATGGTTCACCAGCCGTCCGGAAGTCGCCAAGGAAATCAAGGTTACCGTCTTCAAGGTCACCGGCGAAACCAACACCGACGACCTGTCGCCGGCTCAGGATGCCTGGAGCCGTCCGGACATCCCGCTGCACGCCAATGCCATGCTGAAGAATGCCCGCGACGGCATCAACCCGGAAAAGCAGGGTGAAGTCGGCCCGATCAAACAGCTCGAAGCCCTCAAGGCCAAGGGCAACATCGTGGCCTACGTCGGTGACGTGGTCGGCACCGGCTCCAGCCGCAAGTCCGCCACCAACTCGGTGCTGTGGTTCACCGGCGACGACCTGCCGCACATCCCGAACAAGCGTGACGGGGGCGTCTGCATCGGCTCCAAGATCGCCCCGATCTTCTTCAACACCATGGAAGACGCTGGCGCTCTGCCGATCGAACTCGATGTCGGCCAGATGAACATGGGCGACGAAGTCGTTCTGCACATCAACCACGACACCGCTGAAGTGACCGCCACCAAGAATGGTGCCGAGATTGCCAAGGCCCCGCTCAAGACCCCGGTCCTGCTCGACGAAGTGCGCGCCGGCGGCCGTATCAACCTGATCATCGGCCGCGGCCTGACCAAGAAGGCCCGCGAAGCCCTCGGTCTGGCGCCGTCGACCCTGTTCCGTTCACCGGTGCAGCCGTCCGACACCGGCAAGGGCTTCACTCAGGCTCAGAAGATGGTCGGTCGCGCCTGCGGTCTGCCGGAAGGCCAGGGCGTGCGTCCGGGCACCTATTGCGAGCCGCACATGACCACCGTCGGTTCCCAGGACACCACCGGTCCGATGACCCGTGATGAACTGAAGGATCTGGCCTGCCTCGGCTTCTCCGCCGACCTGGTCATGCAGTCGTTCTGCCACACCGCCGCTTACCCGAAGCCGGTGGACGTCAACACCCACCACACCCTGCCGGACTTCATCATGAACCGCGGCGGCGTGTCCCTGCGCCCGGGCGACGGCATCATCCACTCGTGGCTGAACCGCATGCTGCTGCCGGACACCG
>CAZEEQ010000047.1:0-7809 GCA_964511255.1 uncultured Paraperlucidibaca sp. | reverse complement strand
TCGAGCACGCGCAGCCCCTTGTCGCGGCACATGGCCTCGAAGTCGCGGAAGGTGCACAAATGGATATTGGGCGTGTCGTACCAGCCATAAGGCAAGGCGCGCGACACCGGCATGCGGCCCTTGGTCCAGAGGTACCAGCGCGTCTTCCAGTGGCCGAAATTCGGGAACGTGATGATGACTTCGCGCGCCACCCGCACCATCTCGTCGAGCAGTTCGTCCGGACGCTGCACCGCCTGCAATGCCTGGGTCATGAGCAGGGTGTCAAAGCTGTCATCGCGGATATTGGCGAGACCCTTGTTGAGGTCCTGCTCGATCACGCTGACACCACGCGAGATCGCCTCGGTGATCTTGTCAGGGTCGATCTCCAGGCCGTAACCGCGCACGTTCAGGCGATCACGCAGATGCGCCAGCAGCTCGCCCTCGCCGCAACCGAGATCGAGGACACGCGTACCCGGTTTGATCCATTGTTCCACCAGCCTGAGGTCAAGACGCATGGGCTACCCCCCGTTCTGCTGCCACACGCGCCATATAGGCGCCGAATATGGCGAGGTAGCGCGGATTGTCGAGCAGGAAGGAGTCATGACCCTGCGGGGCATCAATCTCGGCGTAGGACACGGACTTGTCGGCTTCGACGAGGGCATCGACGATTTCCCGCGAACGCTCCGGCGAGAAACGCCAGTCCGTCGTGAACGACAGCACCAGGAAACGGCAGCGCGCACCAGCAAAGGTTTTCGCCAGGTCATGCCCGTAGTCACGCGCCGGGTCGAAATAGTCGAGCACGCGCGTCATCAGCAGGTAGGTGTTGGCATCGAAACGCTTGGAGAACGACTCGCCCTGATAGCGCAGATAGGACTCGACCTGGAACTCGGCATCGAAACCGTATTTGTACTTCTCCGAACGCAGGTCACGACCGAACTTCTGGTGCATGGCGTCATCGGAGAGGTAGGTGATGTGGCCGACCATGCGCGCCAGCGTGAGGCCGCGCTCCGGCGACACGCCATGCTCGTAGTAGTGGCCGCCATGAAACTCGGGATCACGCAGGATGGCCTGGCGGGCGACCTCGTTGAAGGCGATGTTCTGCGCCGACAGCTTGGGCGCACTGGCGATCACCACCGCATGCGCAAGACGCTCAGGGTAATCGATGCTCCAGCGCAGCACCTGCATGCCGCCCAGCGAGCCGCCGACCACCGCCGCCCACTGGTCAATGCCGAGATAATCCGCTAGCCGTGCCTGGACCTTGACCCAGTCGCGCACAGCCACGATCGGAAAGTCCGGGCCATAGGGCTTGCCGGTTTCGGGATTGACCGACGAGGGCCCGGTCGAGCCGTGACAGCCACCGAGGTTGTTGGAGGCCACCACGAAAAAGCGATTGGTATCGATGACCTTGCCGGGCCCGATGGCGGCATCCCACCAGCCCGGCTTGCCGCGCGCCGCCTCATCGGGCGTGTGGTAGCCGGCGGCATGATGATGGCCTGACAGCGCGTGGCAGATCAGCACGGCATTGCTGCGCTCGGCGTTGAGCGTGCCATAAGTCTCGTAGACGATGTCGTAGCGGGGCAGCGTGCGTCCGCAGGCCAGCATCAGCGGCGTGTCGACAGGCACAAGCTGCGGCGTGACCAGGCCGACGCTGTCGGCTGGGTAGATTGGCGGTGCGACATCGGACATCTGAAGGGGCTCTTCTCGACAGCAAAATCTGGATCATGCGCGCCACGACGCGCCGGATCACCTGATTGCGCAGTGTACGGAGCTACTGCAGGAGCGGCAACAGCACGGGCGGCAGCTGCGCCGGCCGCGCTACGCGCCAGCGCTTGTGGCGGGCACTGGCACCACTGACCAGGGTAACGCGCGCGAGGGGAACGGCGAACGCATCGGCGAGGAAGCGGCGCATGGCCTCATTGGCACGGCCATCCACGGCCGGCGCCTGAATCCGGATTTTCAGCGCCTCGCCATGAAGCCCGGCGAACTCGCTGCGGCTGGCGCCGGGCTGGGCATGCACGGTCAGCAAGAGGTCATCACCATCACGCCGGATGGCCGCCGCCATGGCGCTCATGCCGCGCTCCGCCAGTGGCGCAGGCTCAGACGCCGATGGCCGCCATGACCTGCGGATACGCCGCGCCGACCAGGATTTCGAAGACCTTGATGGCCAGAAAGGCAATGATCGGTGACAGGTCAAAACCGCCCATGTCGGGCAGGATGCGGCGGCAAGGCGCCAGAATCAGTTCGGCGATCTGCATGAACGGCATCAGCGCCGGGCTGACGCCGTTCGAGGCCATTGCCACCCAGCTCAGGATGACCATGCCGAGGATGATCCAGAAGAAGAAGCTGGCTGCTGCCAGCAGCAACATGAACACCGCGGTGACCGCGAGGGCGACCGGCGTGATGGCCTGTTCGGTGAGATAAGCGATGACCGACAGCTGCAACAGCTTGAGCACATAGATCAGCACCAGCGCGGCGGTATCAAGTCCGAACAGGCTGGGCACGATACGGCGCAGCGGATGCAGAACCGGACTGGTGGCGCGCACCACGAACTGCGACATCGGATTGTAGAAGTCGGCGCCGGCGGCCTGCAGCAGGAAGCGCAGCCAGATCAGCATCAGGTAAACGCCGATACCGGTGTTGATGAGCAGCAGGGCAATCTGGTTCAACGGATCCATCAAAGACACTCCGGGGGAAAATCAGTCGGCGGCGCCGAGCTGCAGGGCCATTTCGGCGCCACGGTCAGCGCAGGCCTGCAAAGCACGCTGGAAGATGGCGGCAAGATCGGCTTCATCGAAGACCTTGACTGCCCGTTCGGTGGTACCGGCCGGCGACGTCACGCGACGGCGCAACTCGGCCGGGCCGACATCGGACATGATGGCCATCTGGGCTGCACCCAGCGCGGTCTGCAGCGTCAGGGCACGGGCATCACGCTCGTCGAGTCCCAGGCGCTGGCCGGCGGCGATCATGGCCTCCATGACATAAAAGAAATAGGCCGGCCCGGAACCGGAGACGGCCGTCACGGCATCGATCAGATCTTCCGATTCCACCCACAGCGAGAGGCCGACGGCGCCCAGCACCTGCTCGGCCAGGCGACGCTGCGCGTCATTGACGCGGGCATTGGCATAGAGACCGGTGGCACCGGTCTGCACCAGCGCCGGCGTGTTGGGCATGGCCCGCACCACCGCCAGCGAACCGCCGAGCCAGCGCTCCAGGCTGTCAGCCGGGATGCCGGCTGCGATCGACAGCACCAGCGGGCGTCGTTTCTGCACGCTGGCCGCGATGGGTCTGAGCACATCGGCCATGACCTGCGGCTTCACCGACAACACCAGCAGATCCACCGATTGCGCCAGCAAGGCATTGTCCTGGGTGGTCTTGCAGCCGCTCTCGGCATGGCCGGCGAGCTGGCCGGCATTGCTGTCGGACAGCCAGAGGTGGTCCGCCGGCCAGCCCTTGGCACGCAGACCGCCAACCAGCGCAGAGGCCATGTTGCCGGCACCGATGAAACCAATGTGGGGGTAGTTGCTCTTGCTCATCCCGAAAAAATCCTCACGCGTCGGGCAGGACGGATGCCAGGGCTGGCGGCGATTCCGGTGACGGCCGGGCACCGAATATCGCGGTCCCGATACGCACCAGCGTGCTGCCCGCCGAGACGGCTGCATCCAGGTCGTCTGACATGCCCATCGACAGGGTATCGAAAGGCTGCTGCGCCAAAGCCGGCAGTCTAGCGAGTAAATCCGCGTGTGTCTTGGCGAGCGCCTGCAGCGCCGCCGTATGGCCGGGGCGCGGAATCACCATCAGGCCGCGCAGGCGCAAACCCGGCAGCGCGGCGACGGCAGCCGCCAGCGCTGGCAGCTCGGCCGGCGTGCAGCCGGACTTGCTGTCTTCGTCGTCGATATTGACCTGGAGACAGATCTGCAGCGGAGGCATCCCGGCCGGTCTCTGGTCCGACAACCGCTGGGCGATCTTCAGACGATCGACCGAGTGCACCCAGGCGAAGTGCTCGGCGACCACACGGGTCTTGTTGCTCTGCAACGGCCCGATGAGATGCCACTCGATATCGAGGTCCACCAGCGCGGCCATCTTGTCGATAGCTTCCTGCACATAGTTTTCACCAAAGGCACGCTGGCCGGCGGCATGCACGGCACGGACGGCATCCGCCGACTGCAGCTTGCTGACCGCGAGCAGGCCGACACTGCCGGTCGCACGGCCTGCCGCCTGCTCAGCTGCGCGCAGACGGGCCTGCACCCCTTGCCAGCGGCTGACCGGACAGATGCTTTGCGACATGCCGTTCTCCGATGTGACCGGCGAGCGCTGGCGAAATGCCGCGTGCTGATCTTTATTGAAAGCATGATTGTCGCAAACCCGGCGACAGGGAGCGAGCCATGTCCGCGCAAGAACCGGCGCATGAACAGGAAGCATCCTGCCACTGGCTCCTGTCCGCCTGGCAGCAAGCCCGCGCCGCCGGCGCCAGCGACCTTTTCCTGACCAGCGGGAACCGCCCGCGCATCCGTGTTGCCGGCCGTCTCAGCCGGCTGGCGACCCTGCCCCACTGTCCGCAGCCATCCTGGGCCGCACTCGCACCCGCGCTCGGGCTGCAGGCGAATCATGCCCTGCTGAGTGGCCGGCATGCGGGCTCGGCAGAGGGCATGCTGAGCGACGCCGGACTGGGACGGGCACGCTGGAGCCTGGCCCGGCAGCAACGCGGCCTCATGCTGGTGCTTCGGCTGCTGCGCGACCACCTGCCCAGCCTGGCCGACGTACAGCTGGAGACCGCGCAGGCCGCACTGATCGAGCGTCCGCACGGTTTGCTGCTGGTGACCGGCGCCACCGGGTCGGGCAAGTCCTGCACGCTGGCCGCCCTGGTGCAACACTGGCGGACGCGCCGTGATGGTCATGTGCTGACGCTGGAAGATCCGGTGGAGTTCGTCTATCCGAGCCCGGCCGGCTGCAACGGACTGGTCAGCCAGCACGAGGTCGGGCGCGACTGCGCGAGCTATGACGCAGGGTTGCGCGCCGCCCTGCGTCAGAACCCGGACCTGATACTGATCGGCGAACTGCGTGATCGCGAGACCGCCCGGCTGGCGCTGGCCGCCGCTGAAACCGGGCATCTGGTGCTGGCCACGCTGCATGCGGCCACCGCCATTGGCGCCATCGACCGTCTGCTCGGCCTGTTTCCCGGCGAGGAGCGTGAACTGGCCCGCCTGCAGCTCGCGGACAGCCTGATCGCCATCATGGCGCAACAGCTGCTGGCCACGCCGGGCGGCCTGCAGGCCTGCCGCGAAGTCTTGGTAGCGACCCCGGCGATACGGCATCTCATCCGCGAGCATCGCCTCAGTCAGATCGAAACCGCCATGCAGACCGGGCAGGAGGCCGGCATGCAGACACGGGCCCGGGCGCTGGCACGTCTGGCGGTGGCTCAGACCGCCGGTGCCGGCACGGACTGAGCCGTCGTGGCGGCAACACTGCGCAAGCGGCTGGTGCCGGCCAGCACTTCGAAGCGGCGGGCCTTGGCGCTGTCCTCGACACCGATCCGCGTCGGGTCGGTGATACTCGCGGCATAACGCCAGCTCGCCGTCATCTTCTCGCGGGTGAGCTCGACCAGCACATAACCATGACTCTTGAGCTCGTTGTAACGGATATGCGGATTGGCCAGCGGGATCAGCCCCGAGGCCAGCTCCGCGACCCCATCCGGAAAGCCCGGCGAAGTCACCGATGGCGCCACCAGCTCGACGCCGAAGGGCTGCTCGGTCAGGGTACCGGCCAGCACGAAGGGGTTCTCGTAAAGCTCGATGCCCCAGCTGGTATGGATGTCGCCGGTCAGCACCACCAGATTCTGCAGGCCGATGGCACGCACGAAGTCGCGGATCCGGTCACGTTCAGCGACATAGCCATCCCACTGATCCATGTTGAGCGCCACCAGGCTGCCCAGCAGCTTCTGGCCCAGCAGCTGAATCTGCGGCAGCTCGACGAGATTGAGCTGGCCGAACATGACCTGCTGGCCGAGGAAGGTCCATTGCGCGCCTTCATTCTTCGCCAGCAGCATCTGCAATTGCAGCCACTGGCGCTGGTCCGGACCGAGCAGCGAGCGTGACGGATCAAAACGCGCAGGATCGATCGCTGGTGCCGCTGCCGGCTTGTCACGCCCGATAATGCGGGTATCGAGCATGATGAGATCCATCAGGTCGCCAACGCGGAGGCGGCGATAGATGACCTCGCGGGTATCCGGCCGGAGGCTGTTGCCCTGACGCGGAAACTGCTCGCGCAGGGGCATCCAGTTGAAATAGGCCCGGATGGCAAAGCCCTTGCGGTCCTGATAGTCCCCTTCGGTGCCTTCGCTATGGTTCTCGGCACCCTCGCGATAGCTGTCGTTGGCAATCTCATGGTCGTCCCAGACCGCGATCAGGGGGAACTGCGCATGCAGGCGCTGCAGTTCACGGTCACGCTTGTACTGGGCATGACGCCGCACGTAGTCCTGCTGCGTGATCATCTCGGTCGCCGGCTCCGGCACACGGTTCTGGCCATCGCGCACCAGTGCCGAACCGTCACCATATTCATCCTCACCGTACTCATAGAGGTAGTCGCCGAGGTGAAGCACAAAATCAAGGTCGTCCTGCTGGCTGATCATGTCGTAGACGCTGAAAAAGCCTTCCGGCAGGTTGGCACAGCTGGCCACGGCGAAACGTGCCTGCTCCACGCGCCCGGCCGGCAAGGTGCGGCCACGGCCGATGCGGGATACCTGGGAGCCGGCGACAAAACGGTAGTAGATGTAGTGCGCGGGGGGCAGCGCCGTCATCTGGCCTTCGGCGAATGTGACGCCGGCATAAAGTGCCGTGTTGCCCAGGTCGATCTTGAGTGTCCAGTCACGCTCAGCCAGCGCCAGGAAAACGCCGAGATGATTCACCCCCGGGCCCTGGAACAATGTCGCCCACTCAGCCTCGGTGGCCAGACGCTGCGACAGGATCACATAGTCGAGTCGCACCGGAATGGCTTTGACCGAGGGGTCAGCGGGGGTCAGCGCCGTCCACAGGATGAGCTCGCCGGCACTCGGGTCGCCACTGGCGACACCGTGCCGGAATGCCTGCGGCGCGATCAGGCGGTCGACCTCGGCGGTGGTCAGCGTACTGTCAGGAACGACCGAGCCGTTATCAGAGAGGGCCTTGCTGCTGTCCTTGCCGACACAAGCCACCAACCCGGGCAGCGTGGCGCCGACCAGCAGACTGTCACGCAGAAAAACACGGCGCTTCATCACGGAAACCTGAAAATGTTTTCGGGATTCCGGACATTAGTCGGCTGCCATGACAATCTCGCGACAGCGACGGATGACGCGCCCGGCTGACGGGCGCGGGCGACTCAGCTCAGGGTCGCGCTGACACGTCCCTGCAGTGCCTGACCGAGGAAATAACTGTTCTTGCCGGTCGACAACAAGGTATCTGCCGTCACGGTCCAGCTTGCCTCAGGATCGATCAACAGGATGCCGCTGCCGGCATCCAGGCGACCCACATCCAGACCCAGTACGCGCGCCGGTGCCCGCGTCAGGGCATCTATCAGACGCCATGCCGACAGCTCGCCGGCATTGACCCGAGCGATACCCAGCGGCAGCACCGTTTCCAGCGTCGACATGCCAGGCAGCGCCTCGGCGAACGGCGCCAGCTTGGCGGCGGCGTTCAGCGGCTGGTGATCGGAGCAGATGGCATCGATGACGCCATCACGCACACCGGCGATCAGCGCCTGGCGGTCGATCTCGCGACGCAGCGGCGGGCGCACATGGGCCATGGCGTTGAAGCCGTCAATGGCGGCATCGGTGAGATGCAGCTGGTGCATGGCGACATC
>CAZEEQ010000046.1:0-8912 GCA_964511255.1 uncultured Paraperlucidibaca sp. | reverse complement strand
CACCGAACAGCGAGCAGATATTGCCCTCGATGCCCCGCTTAGAGATCGAGTAACGGTCTTCCTCCGGCAGGAACATGGTCACGCCGAGGGCGCGACCGCGCGGAATGATGGAGACCTTGTAGACCGGATCATGCTCGGGCATGAGACGACCCACGATGGCATGACCCGCTTCATGGAATGCCGTATTCAGCTTCTCCTTCTCGGACATCACCATGGACTTGCGCTCAGCGCCCATCATGATCTTGTCCTTGGCCTTCTCGAACTCGTTCATGCCAACCTGCTTGAGGTTGTTGCGCGCCGCGAACAGGGCCGCCTCATTGACGAGATTGGCGAGATCGGCGCCGGAAAAACCGGGCGTGCTGCGGGCAAGGGTTTCAGGATCGACATCCTGGCCCATCGGGATCTTGCGCATGTGCACACGCAGGATCTGCTCACGTCCCCGGATGTCAGGCAGCCCCACGACTACCTGACGGTCGAAGCGGCCAGGACGCAGCAGGGCCGAATCCAGCACATCTGGACGGTTGGTGGCGGCAATGACGATGACGCCTTCGCTGCCTTCGAAGCCATCCATTTCGACCAGCAACTGGTTGAGGGTCTGCTCGCGCTCGTCATGACCACCGCCCATGCCGGCGCCACGGTGACGGCCGACGGCGTCGATTTCATCAATGAAGATAATGCAAGGCGCCTGCTTCTTGGCCTGCTCGAACATGTCACGGACGCGACTGGCGCCGACACCGACGAACATTTCAACGAAGTCGGAGCCGGAGATCGAGAAAAACGGCACCTTGGCTTCACCGGCGATGGCCTTGGCGAGCAGCGTCTTGCCGGTACCCGGCTGACCGACCATGAGGATGCCGCGCGGAATGCGGCCGCCGAGCTGCTGGAACTTGCCCGGGTCACGCAGGAAGTCGACGACCTCCTTCACTTCTTCCTTGGCTTCGTCACAGCCGGCGACATCGGCGAAAGTGACTTTGATCTGGTCTTCGGTGAGCTGACGCGCCCGCGACTTGCCGAAGCTCATCGGATTGCCGCGACCACCGCCACCGCCCATGCCACCACCCATCTTGCGCGACAGGAACATGAACAGCGCGACCATCAGCAGAATCGGGAAGGCCGCCACCAGCAGCTGCGAGAGCACGCCCTGCTGTTCGGGTGCAGCCCCGGCAATCGCCACTTTCTGCTTCAGCAGCTGATTGATCAGGTCCGGGTCAGACGCTGGCGGACGCACCGTCTCGAAAGCTTCGCCACTGGTGCGCTCGCCCGTGATGCTGTCAGGCTGGATGCGCACCTGCTTGATTTCGCCGGCATCGACAGCAGCCAGGAACTCGCTGTAGTTCATGGTCTTCGAAGGCGTCACTTTGTTGAAGTTGCCAAAGACGAACACCAGCGCACCGGCAATCAGCAGCCAGACCAGCAGATTTTTCGCGAAATCATTCACGATGACGAGCCTCCGGGTTCAGAACCTGTTCCGAGCTTGCCGCGAGACCCCTCCCGTGACAACTCACCATGATACGGTTTGACGTTCATCCGGCTGCCATCAGCCCCGAAAGCCCGTCGCCAGCAGATAGACCTCGCGTGAGCGCGCGCGCGAAGCCTCCGGTTTGCGAACCTTCAAAACCGGAAAGTGCTGCTGAATGTCACGCCGGTACTGCTCGTAGCCCTCGCCATGGAAGACTTTAACGAGAAAAGTGCCATTCGGTTTCAGAACCCGCACCGCCATGTCCAGAGCCAGCTCGCAGAGATACATGGCGCGGGGCTGATCCACCGCATTGTTACCAGACATATTGGGGGCCATGTCGCAAATTACAAGGTCTATCGGCTGATCGCCCAATTCGGCCAGAATTTGATCGAACACCGCTTCCTCGCGGAAGTCGCCCTGAACAAAGGTGACATCGGGCAAGGCGTCCATGGCCAGGATATCAGTCGCGACCACACGGCCCCGGTCACCCAGGATGCGGCCAGCCACCTGGCACCATCCGCCAGGTGCCGAACCGAGGTCGAGGACGGTCATGCCGGGCCGGAGCAGTTTGTCCTTGTCCTGGATCTCGAGCAGCTTGTAGCTGGCACGTGAGCGATAACCGTCTTTCCAGGCACGCTGGACATACGGATCTTCGAGATGCTCGCGCATCCAGACCTTGCTGCTGCCGGTCAACTTGGGATTGGTGATTCTTGTGGCCATGAGCTACCGCGGACGACACTGAAAAGAAAGGAGAGGCATGAAAAAAACAGAACCCGCCCGCCTCAACAAGCTAAACTAGACACCCTTTTTACCAGAAACCGGCCGCTCTTGCCCGAAAAGCCCCTGAAAACCGCATTCCGCGTCGTTTCAGCCGCCTTTCCGGTTCGCGCAGCCCGCACCATCGAGGTCCTGCCGTGAGCCTGTCCACCGCTGAAAAGAAACGCCTGCGCCAGATCGGCCACCACCTGAACCCGGTCGTTCTGCTGGGCGGCAACGGCCTGACGGATGCCGTGCTGGCTGAAATTGATGCCCGCCTGGAAGATCACGAGCTGATCAAGGTCCGCGTCGGCGGAGAAGACCGTGAAGCACGCCAGGAGGCCATCACGCAGATCGCGACGGCCACCCAGTCCGAAATCGCCCAGACCATCGGCAAGCTGGTGCTGCTCTATCGTCCGGCCAAAAAACCGGACCCCAAGCTTTCCAACCTGCTGCGCGCGCTCGCCTGAACTCACAGGCCTTTCTGGAATTTCTGCTGAACAAACAGCGGCCCGATCAGCAGAAAGACCAGATCATCGGCAAACGAAGGTTTGGCCCCCTCGACCTTGTGCCCCCAGAACTGAACGGCCCAGGCCACAACCCAGACCACCGCGAAGAGCCCGAACAGAGGGGCTGCCGCCTGCTGCAACGCCACGATGATGACAAAGCTGACGGCCAGCCAGAGGCCGCCGGTCATCACGCTCCACGACGAGAGCCGTGCGTAGAACAGCATGACGGGCAGCGCACCCACCGTCGCCAGATTGATCCAGGGCGCGAGATCGGCATCGACTCCCGGCAGATATCGGCCGACCGGCACCAGCCAGAACAAGCCCAGCGTCGCCAGAAAAATGGCCGGCACACAGATCATGTGCACGATCTGGTTGGTCCGGTTTTGATGACTCTTGGCATATTCGGCCAGAAACTCGGCTTCAGTGCGCATATCACCCTCAGGCAACTATTGATGACCGCCTGATTAAGCACCGGCCAAGTCATGATCTGCAAGACCCCGCAGATCAGTGGGGCGATGCGAGTTTGAGCCCGATAATGCCCGCCACGATCAGCGCGACACTGATCAGGCGCGGCGCGGTCGCCGGCTCACCAAACAGTACGATGCCTAGGATGACGGTCCCGACAGCGCCAACCCCCACCCAGATCGCATAGGCAGTCCCCATGGGCAGTGTTTTCATTGCCCACCCCAGCAGCAACACGCTGAGCACCATGGCGACCAGCGTGCCGACACTGGGCCACAGCCGGGTGAAACCTTCCGTATATTTCAGTCCAACCGCCCAGATGACTTCCAGGAGGCCGGCGAGGATCAGAACCAGCCAGGCCATAACACGATCTCCGATTGCACAACAGAGGAATGGATGTCCCCGGAAGCCACGCCGCGCCAGATGGTCAGCGAACACACCGGTGCGCCGCCAAAGCAGTTCGCATCATGGCCGCGTGAGGTAATTCAACATATTGCCCATGAGGCGATTGATATCATTGTAGGTCCGCTCTGATTGCTCGCGAATGGCCCTTTCGGACTGAATGAACCGTCCGCGCACCAACTCTTCGCGGCAATGGCTGATCAGCGCCTCTGCACTTTCCGGTGTGGTTTCGAGATGGAATTGCAGCCCTATGGCGCGCGCGCCGACCTGGAAGGCCTGATTCCGGCAGGCCTTGCTGCTGGCAAGCCGCACCGCGCCCGGCGGCAGATCGAAGGTTTCGCCATGCCAGTGAAATACCGTGGTACTCGCCGGAAACACGAATGCCAAAGCCTCTTCCGGCTCCGACTCGACAGGGAACCACCCGATTTCCTTGTCGGCATTCGGATAGACACGCGCCCCGAGCGCACTGGCCATCAGTTGTGCCCCCAGACAAATGCCCAGCACCGGCTTGCCGCGGAGAATGGCCTCACTCAGGAAACGCTTTTCGGCACGCAACCAGGGGTAGATGCGCTCATCGTTGACGCTCATGGGGCCGCCCAGCGCGATGACAAGATCCACTTCGTCAACGGGGGGGAGTGATGGCGACGGCTCATGAAAATGGGTCGTGCTGACCACTGCCCCACGAGCCCGCAGCCATTCAGCAGCACTGCCGGGGCCCTCAAAAGGAACATGCTGGAGGATATGAGCCTTCATGGGTCGTCGATCTGTCCTTTGTCGAGCGTTTATATACACACCGGTTATATGTGTGCGATCAAACCCTAGCGTCCGGATACAACGAGTAGTTGACCGTGATGGTTGACTGATCCAGCACATGGCCATTCATGGCCTCGCAGAGATCGCGGCCGGTGAAAAGCAAAGGCAATGCCAGCGTCTCGACATCCAGAGCATAGACGGTGAAACGGTAATGGTGCATGCGCTCATCATTGAAGGGAGGCCAGGCACCATCATATCCGCCATAGTTGCCGGCCATCTCCGCATCGCCGGCAAACCATCCGGTGTAGTCATTGATGCCGCGCACACCGAGCGGCACTGCTCCTGCCGGCTTTCCGCGCGGCACCAGGCCATCGGCATCGGCAGCCTCGGGCAGCTCACGCTGATGCGCGGGGATATCGACCAGCAGCCAGTGATAGAAATCCGCACGCGGCAAGTCATAAGGCACGGTGCGGTCGGACCGGTTGACATCATCGGCCTGCGAAGGGGCATCGGGATCGACACAGACCACGGCAAACGAACGTGTCGCGGCAGGCACATCCGACCACTGCAGATGCGGGCTGCGGTTGGCACCGGGTACAGGACCGGTAGGACCGGCCACACCCAGGGCATGAATCACCGGCAGACCAGCGCCATCGACCAGTGTCTGACTTTTCAGCTTCATGCAGCGCTTCTCCTCGTTTGATACGACTTGCCGAAACATGCGCCAAGCATAAACGCACAGGATGGCAACACAAGGGGTAGCGCAGGCCGGGCAGGGTCACGGCCCCGGCCGCGTGAGCGGGCAGCCGGCGGGATCAGGCCATCAGCAGGGCCAGTGCAATGCCAGCCGGCACCGCCTGGATGAACAGAATACGACGGTTGGCGGTCAGCGCACCAAAAATACCCGCGATCAGGACGCAAAGCAGGAAAAAGCCCTGCACCGACTGTCCGTCCGGGCCCAGACTGAGTCCCCAGAACAAGCCCGCTGCCAGAAAGCCGTTATACAAGCCCTGATTGGCGGCGAGCGCCTTCGATGCTGCGGCGAATTCGGGCGTCAGACCGAAAGCCCTGCGACCGTAGGGCGTGTTCCAGAGAAACATTTCCAGCACGAGAATCCAGACATGCAGCACGGCGATAACGCCGACCAGCCCATTCGCGATCGTTTGCACAGGCACTGCTCCTGCTCGCCGAGTCGTCGGTATCAGCCTTCCGGCCACGGCATGGGTTGCGGATCATAGCCCCGCGTCCGCAGCCAGTCGCGGAGCGCGAAACCGGTCCCTGCCGGCCAGAATGCCACCTTGTCGAAATCGACGCGGCGCCACTCATCCAGCTCGTCGCCAAGGACAATCTCGCCCTCGGCCGGAACATGGTAAGCGATGATGATCTGGTTCTGGCGCGGGAACGGATAATGCCCGATAAAATGCGCGCCGGTGGCCACCAGCCCCAGCTCCTCCATGACCTCGCGCTGTACCGCCAGCTCCGGGCTGGGGTCGGACTTCTCCAGGAAGCCGGTGATCAGACCAAAGAAGCGCATCGGCCAGAGCTTGTTATGCGCCAGGATGATGCCGCCTTCATGCTCGACCACGGCCGCCACCACGGGCACCGGGTTATCCCAGTGCACATAGCCGCAGCGACTGTCCGCACAGGCCTGGCGATCGAGGCCGCCATGATGCTGCTCTTGCAAGGGTTGTCCGCACTGGGGACAGAACTGGAACGGTTTCATGTGTCAGCGGGACTCCTGAAGCAGGCATCAGTGGCTGCGAAAAGTCGCCACGGTCCGCTCGGCGACTTTCAACATCATGGTATCGCCGACTATCGTGTAGCTGGTGACCAAGGGCAAGCCTGCGAGATAACTTTGCTCAACATCCATGCCCTCCAGACAGGCCATGCGTGTCGAGACCGGCGCCATCAGGCGGATGCTGTTGCCGGCAAGCTCGTAGCCGGCGCTGTAGCGGTTGCAGCCGGCAAATCCCGCGGCCCGCCCTGCGCCGCTGTCCAGGCGCAGGGTCAGCGGCTTGCCGCCGGCACCCAGGGGCTGGTCATGGGCATCGAGCGATACCAGCACCCAATCGCGATCGACCAGCGCGGCCGGACCGGCGCCCAGCGGCAGAGTGCCGCAAGCGCTGAGCACCACCAGACCCAGAGCCGCAGGCCACATCTTGAACAGGATTTTTTTCATGGTCAGCTCCTATACCGGATCACGACCCGGCGAGGTTGAGGATATCCTCTTATAGCGTACGAACAGCGGAAAGGCGCACAACCCGACTTAGGGCACTTGCGCCGCTGTCATCGCGCTGCCGTCCGGCACGTTGGATGAGTTACCGGAGCCCGAAGGAGCACCCTGCCATGAAACGCCTGTTCTGCGTAGCCATACTAGCCGCCGCTGCGTCGCCCGCACTGGCCACCGATGTCGGCGTCTCGGTCAGCATTGGTCAGCCCGGCTTCTATGGCCGTATTGATCTCGGCAACTACCCCCAGCCGCAACTGATCTATACCGAACCCGTCATCATCCAGGCGGTGCCTGTCGGCGTGGTTCGCCGCCCGATTTATCTGCACGTTCCGCCCGGCCACGCCAGGAACTGGCGCAAGCATTGCCGTGCCTACGGCGCCTGCGGCCGTCCGGTCTATTTTGTGCAGGATCACTGGTACAACGACGTTTACGTTCCGCACTACCGCGAAAGGCATCACGAGCGCGATGACCACCATCGTGACCATGACCGACGGGGCCATGGCAAGGGTCATGGCAAGCACAAGCACGACTGACACGCCGTGCCGGCCCGCCTCACGGACCGGCGCTGTTCGCGTCAGCGCGAACGCCCTGCCGCCCACTCAGTTGGCGTGCTGAACCCGGCTGTTGCTCCCGGTCGACAGGATGCGCACCCGCTCACCGACACTGAAACGCTCGTTAGCCTGCAGCTCCTGCACATAGGCACGTTCACTGCCATCACTCAGCCGCACGATGATTTCAACGCCATCCGCCCGGGTGACGCCCTCTTCCGCCGCACTGCCCAGCAGGCCGCCTGCCACCGCACCGATCACTGCTGAAATCGCGCTGCCACGACCACCGCCAATGGCACTGCCGGCAATACCACCGGCAACGGAACCAGCAATCGAACCGACGGGAGACCGGGTGCCTTCAATCTTGACTGGCCTCAACGCCACCACCGTGCCTTGCTGAACCACCGCCGGCTGACGCGCTTCGCCACGCGTATAGACATCGCCGCTCTGCGTCGAGGCACAGCCGCCGAGTCCCAGACCGAGCGTGGCGGCGAGCGTAGCGGCAAAGACTTGCTTGATCATGATCATCTCCGGAAATGATGGCGCTGCAAACCTGATGGCAGGCCACAGCGGACCCGTCCATTCTGTAACGGCACCCGGCAAAAAGCCATGTCCGCCCCGATGGATCCGCACCGCCTGAAAACGACAACGGGCCGCACAAGGCGACCCGTTGTCATGACCGCTGCAGCGGTTTATTCGTAACGTACAGCCACGACTTCGTACTCGACCTTGCCGCCCGGCGTCTCGATCAGCACGGCATCGCCTTCCGACTTGCCGACCAGACCTCGCGCGATCGGCGAGTTGACGGAGATTTTGCCGATTTTGAAATCAGCCTCATCGTCGCCAACGATCTGGTAGGTCTTGGCCTCACCGGTATCGACATTCTCGATGTCGACCGTGGCACCAAAGATCACCTTGCCGTTATTGGTCATCTGGGTAATGTCGATCACCTGGGCATTCGACAACTTGCCCTCGATGTCCTGGATGCGCCCTTCGATGAACCCCTGCTGCTCGCGCGCCGCGTGATATTCGGCGTTTTCCTTGAGATCACCGTGCGCACGCGCCTCGGCGATCGCCGCAGTCACCGCCGGACGGTCCACACTCTTGAGCTTGTTGAGCTCCGCCTTGAGGGCCTCGGCCCCCTGGACGGTCATGGGATAGCGTTGCATGTCAGGCAGTCCCCTTTCCCAGCGCCAGGTGAAGGTCCTGCAGGCGGCGCACAGTCAGCGCGTCCTTGGAGCGCAGCGACTGGCACACGGCCTCGGCACCGCTGAGCGTGGTCGTGTAGTAAACCTTGCCCTGCAGTGCGCTGCGACGGATCGAGAACGAGTCCTGCTGCGCCTGCTTGCCTTCGGTGGTGTTGATGATGAAGTTGATCTCACCGTTCTTGAGCATGTCAACAACGTGCGGACGCCCCTCGGTCACCTTGTTGATGCGGCGACAGGGAATGCCGGCAGCCTCCAGCTCACGCTGGGTACCGCCCGTGGCGACCAGCTCGAAGCCGAGGTCCGCCAGCTCGCGCCCGACACGCGGCAGATGCACCTTGTCGGAGTCACGCACTGACAGGAACACGCGACCACCATTCGGCAGACGCTCGTTCGAGCCCAGCACGGCCTTGTGGAAAGCTTCCGCAAACGTGGCGCCGGAGCCCATGACTTCGCCCGTGGACTTCATTTCCGGGCCAAGGATGGGGTCGACACCCGGGAACTTGGCGAACGGGAACACCGCTTCCTTGACACTGAAGTAGGGCGGGATGACTTCCTGGGTGAAGCCCTGGGCTGCCAGCGACATGC
>CAZEEQ010000045.1:0-9975 GCA_964511255.1 uncultured Paraperlucidibaca sp. | reverse complement strand
ACCGCACCAACCTGATCGGCATGGGCGTGCTGCCGCTGGAGTTCAAGCCGGGCACCACGCGCCTGACGCTGGGCATCGACGGGACCGAGACCTATGATGTCGAAGGCGAGCTGACCCCGCGCGCCACGGTGACGCTGGTGATCAGCCGTCGCAATGGCGAGGTGGTGCGCGTGCCGATGACCTGCCGTCTCGATTCCGACGAGGAAGTGTCGGTCTATGAGGCCGGCGGCGTGCTGCAGCGCTTCGCCAAGGACTTCCTGGAGGCGACGGCTACCGCATGAGCGCCCTGAATGTAAAAGCTCCCCAAGTGAAAATCCCCGCCACCTACATTCGTGGCGGGACCTCCAAGGGCGTGTTCTTCCGGCTGCAGGATCTGCCCGAGCGCTGCCAGCTGCCGGGCGAGGCCCGCGACCGGCTGTTCATGCGCGTCATCGGCAGCCCCGACCCCTATGCCGCGCACATCGACGGCATGGGCGGGGCGACCTCGTCGACCTCCAAGTGCGTGATCCTGTCGAAGAGCAGCGTGCCGGACCATGATGTCGACTACCTGTACGGGCAGATCAGCATCGACAAGGCCTTCGTGGACTGGAGCGGCAACTGCGGCAACCTGTCCACGGCGGCCGGCGCGTTCGCGATTCATGCCGGTTTGGTGGATGCCGCGCGCATTCCCGAGAACGGTGTCTGCGTCGTGCGCATCTGGCAGGCCAACATCCGCAAGACCATCATCGCCCATGTGCCCGTGACCCACGGTCAGGTGCAGGAGACCGGTGATTTCGAGCTGGATGGCGTGACCTTCCCGGCGGCCGAGATCGTGCTGGAGTTCATGGACCCGTCAGATGACGGCGAGGAAGGCGGGTCGATGTTCCCGACTGGCAACCTCGTGGATGATCTCGAGGTGCCCGGCATCGGCACCCTCAAGGCCACGATGATCACAGCCGGCATCCCGACCGTGTTCGTCAATGCCGCCGAGATCGGCTACACCGGCACCGAGCTGCGTGAGCAGATCAACACCGACCCGGCCGCGCTCAAACGTTTCGAAGCCATTCGGGTCGCCGGCGCCTTGCGCATGGGTCTGATCAAGACGCCGGAAGAGGCGGCTACTCGTCAGCACACCCCGAAGATCGCGTTCGTGGCGCCGCCGACCGACTATGTGTCGTCCAGTGGCAAAGCCATCCAGGCCGGCGAGGTCGATCTGCTGGTGCGTGCGTTGTCCATGGGCAAGCTGCATCACGCCATGATGGGTACCGCTGCTGTCGCCATCGGCACTGCGGCTGCGATTCCGGGCACCCTGGTGAATCTGGCGGCCGGAGGCCAGGCGCGCGAGGCGGTGCGTTTCGGTCACCCCTCCGGGACACTGCGTGTCGGTGCCGCTGCGGCGCAGGTCAACGGGCAGTGGACCGTGACCAAAGCCATCATGAGCCGCTCCGCGCGCATCCTGATGGAGGGTTGGGTGAGGGTACCGGGCGACGCGTTCTGAGCCCGCTGTCCTGATCCTGAAAAAAAGCCCCGGTCTCTCGCGAGCCGGGGCTTTTTCTTTGGGCGCGGTCACGACGCCCTGCTCATCTGCCGCAGTTGGTCAGGGCAGCACTTCCAGTGTGGCGACATAGGCCAGGCGGCGTATCTTGGCCTGCTTGATGCGGGTCTTGCCGTCTTCGGCATCGGCATCCAGCCAGTACATGCCCGCCTGTGGCCAGTTCACCTGGATTTCACCCTTCTGGTCGGTGGTCAGTACCAGCTCCTGCTGCTGGTCACGATAGCGGCGGTTGCCGGGTACGAGGGTGACCTTGAGCTCCCTGGCCGGCTTGCCGTCGAGCAGGAAGCGGAAGGTCGCCGGTTCGCCAGCGACGAGATCATTCGGGTGGCTGACCGGCAGCAGCTCGAGACCCTGGCCACTGGGCTTGAGTGCGCTCGGGCGGCCGACGGTGGCAAAAGTTTCGATGCGGGTGAATGACTCGGTCACTTCAACCTCTGTAGCGTCGGCGGGAATGCCGGTCGCGATATCGGCGGCCTTGCCGCGCCAGCGTTTGGTTTCACCATGAAGGCTGTAACGGGCATTCGCACCCTGGTTGACCAGGCTCAGGCGATAGCTGCCCGGCTGTGCCAGATGAATATCGGCGACGCTGCGCAGCCTGCCTTTGAGGACATTCTCGATGACAGCGGACTGACCATCAGGCCCGGTGACCTGGAGGTTGTCGAGGGCAAGGGCATTGTGGTTGAACAGGAACATGTCATTCGAGACTGCGGCATCAAGGGTAATCCACTGGGGTGCCGACAGCACCGTCGAGGAGGGCAGCAGCCAGGTGCCATGGGCCTGCAGCTGGCCGCTGGCAAGCCATGACACCGGCAGGAGAATGGCCAGCAGCCGGGGACGTGAAAATGTGAGCATATGCGGTGACTCCGGTAGGGTGACAGTCGGGGATCAGGGTTTGAGATTGAGCGTGATGACACCGAGCTCGCGGGTGCCCTTGGCCGTCAGGGTTTGCGGCTGCCTGGCCGGCCAGTTGAACGGGATTTTGACCAACTCGCGGCCGCCGACTTCGCGCGCCGCTTCGATCATGAGGGTGTAGTCGCCGGCCGGCAGCCGGCCTTTAGGTGCCTGCTTGTCATTCCACTGCAAGGTATGGCTACCGACATTGCGGGTGGCGCTGGTCAGGCCATCTACCGGTACCGCGAGGTCCCGGCCCCCGCGACGCCACCATTGACGCAGGTCCTTGAGCCATTTGATGCCTTCCTGGTTCTTCATTTTGACGTCGTACCAGACGGCCAGGTTGGCGGCGATGGTCTGGTCGGGCTGTTCGATCCAGACCGCGACATAGGGTCGGTGGTACTCGGCGACATCCAGGCGCGGAATATCAATGCCGATATCGAGTTCCGCTGCGCTCAGCGGTGCCGAGATCAGGAGAGCCAGTGTCAGTGCGTGTCGTTTCATCAGGTCAGGCCTCGTCGTATCAGGGTGTGAAGTCAGTGCATGAAAAGCAGGATCAGCAGCAGTGGCAGCAATACGCCAGCGGTCACGATGGGCCAGGTCAGGCCGCGGCGCTTGGCGTGCAGTTTCAGCAGGAGCAGGCCGGTCAGTGCGAAGACGAGACAGCCGATGGCGATGATGTCGATGAACCAGGACCAGACAACACCGGTATGACGGCCCTTGTGCAGGTCATTGGCAAAGGCGATCAGGCCGCGATCGCTGTCTTCGGCATCGACGTGGCCATCGGGCAGGGCAATTCGCAGCCAGGCATCGCCGCCGGCGCGCGGCATGGCGAGATAGATTTCATCCGGTTGCCACTCGGCATCGCTGTCCGGGATCGTCATATCCAGCTGGCTGCCCAGCCAGGACCTGATGGAAGCGGGCAGGGGCGCGCTCTCGGTAGCGGCGGCTTTGCGCGTCAGTGCCGTGGTCAGCGCGGCAGGCAACTGTGCCTGCTGGCGGGTAATCTCAGCCCGGGCTTCGATGTCGCCGGCATGGTTGAGCGTCAGTCCGGTGACGCTGAACAACAGCAGTGCAGCCAGACAGACCGCGGAGCTGATCCAGTGCCATTGATGAATCTGACGCGCGTAGCGGGCTTGCCAGGGGTGCTTGTTTTTCGTTGCGGAAGTCATGAATCCAGCCTGTTTACCGTGCGTTGACAAGAATACAGGATAATTGTGGAGAAATTATTGAGAATCGTTATCGTTTATAATACCATCTCTGCACTGTCCCAGGATGCCCCTGGTTTTTGATCGGAGCCTGCTCGTGAAATTGTCCCGTTTCCCACGCAAACCCCTAGTGCTTGCCATGATGACCCTGCCTGGTGTGGCCATGGCGGCTGATGCCGGCCAGAAACAGGTTGCTGATCAGAAGCTCGGTGCCGTTGTGGTGACGGAGAGCGCAGAAGCGGGCTACAAGGTCGAAAAGGCCAGTTCGCCCAAGCTGACCCAGCCGCTCAAGGATCTGCCGCGCACGGTGACGGTGATTCCCGAGTCGGTCATGAAGGATCGGGGCGCCACGACGCTGGCTGATGTCCTGCGCAATGTTTCCGGTATCAGCATGGCGGCGGGTGAAGGCGGCGTGCCGGCTGGTGACAACCTGACCGTGCGCGGCTTCAGTGCCCGTACCGACATTTTCGTCGATAACGTTCGAGATATCGGCGGTTATACCCGTGATCCGTTCAATCTGGGCGGCGTGGAAGTCTTCAAGGGCCCATCCTCGTCCTACACGGGCCGTGGCAGCACAGGTGGCACCGTCAATCTGGTCAGCAAGCAGCCGCAGCGTGAGGACTTCACGACTGGCTCGACAGGTGTCGGCAGCGACCATTTCCTGCGCCAGACGTTCGACATCAATCGTGTCATCAGTGACACGGCGTCCGCCCGTCTCAACCTCATGTATCAAGACAATCAAGTGCCGGGTCGTGATCAGGTCGAAACCCGCCGCCTTGGCGTCGCACCCAGCCTGCAGCTGGGGCAGGGTACCGATACCCGCACGACGTTCAGCCTCTTCCATCTCGAAGGTGACAATGTGCCGGACTACGGCATTCCGTTCCTGCGCACCAACAACACGCCGGATGGCACGCCCGGGCGCCTGGCGCCGGTGAGCTACGAGACCTGGTACGGTCTCAATGATCAGCGCCTCAGTCGTGACCGCACCACGACCGACATGGCCACGATGGTCATCGAGCATGACATCAACGCCAGCCAGACGATTCGTCAGGCCTTCCGCTATGGCCGCAATGATCGCGACTCGCTTGTGATTGCGCCGCGCTTTGTGACCCCGGTGGGGGCGGTTGACTTGTCGGTGCGTCGCGAACTCAAGGGTCGAGATGCCCAGGATGAGGTCATGACCAGCCAGACCGACCTGACCAGCAGATTCAAGACGGGCGCACTGCAGCATACCCTGGTGACCGGCGTCGAACTGACGCGTGAGGAATCGCTGGCCAAAACACTCAGCATGAATGGCAATGCCGGTGCCGGCGCGACCACCGCACCGATTGCTCCGGGCGACATCGGCCAGCCGAACCCCAACGATCCGTTCATTGGCGTGATCCCGCCGCGTGACCGCGCCAAGTCAGCGGGGGTGACCCTGGCGGCCTATGCCTTCGATACCGTGGCGATCAACAAGCAGCTGGATGTGTCGGCCGGCTTGCGCTACGACCATTTCAGCAGTGATTTCCTGTCACGCAATGCGGCGGGCACCATCACGGCCTTTGATTCGACTGACAAGATGCTGAGCTGGAATGCCGGTGTCGTGTACAAGCCGGTTCCGGCAGGCAGCGTGTATGCCTCCTACGGGACCTCGTTCAATGCGTCGGCGGATGCGCTCACACTCACAGCTGCCACCGCGCCACTGGATCCGGAAGAAAATCGCACGGCCGAAGTCGGTACCAAGTGGAGTCTGCTGAAAAACCGTCTGGCGTTGACGGCAGCGATTTTCCGGACGGAGAAGACCAATGCCCGTACCGTCGATCCGCTGGTGGCCACATTGCAGGTGCTCGATGGCGAGCAGCGTGTCGATGGAGCCGAGTTCAGTGTGGTTGGTCAGGTCAGCAAGGCCTGGCAGGTCATGGCCTCGTACACGAATCTGCGCTCTGAAGTGACGAAGTCCAATACCGCGGTTGAAGCGGGCAACGAGATCGCCAACGTGCCGAAGCACTCGGCCTCACTCTGGAATACCTACCAGATCAACAGCAAGTGGCAGGTTGGTGGTGGTGCGCAGTATGTTTCCGAACGCTTCAACAACATCAATGACAGCACGCGCAGCCTGGTGCCCAGCTACATCACCTGGGATGCCATGGCGTCTTATCAGTACAGTCCGAATGTGAATCTCCGTCTCAATGTCTACAACATCGGTGACCAGGACTATATCGGTACGGTGGGTGGTGGCCATGCCATTCCGGGGCAGTCGCGTTCGGCCACGCTGACAGCCAGCTATCAGTTCTGAGCATGATGTCCTGAGTTGAATGAAAAAGCCGCCGTCAGGCGGTTTTTTCATGGGCGCCCGCCAGCCCAGAAATATACAGATCATTGGTAATAATGATTCGCATTCGATGTATAATCTGCGCCATGAAAATGCCTGCTGAAGAACGCATGACACTGTGGCCCATGCTCCGGGAAGAGTCCGGAGCATTGCTGCTGGTCATTGCAATCCATGTCGTGCTGTTGCTGTGGGTCGCGTTTGCGGTGCATCCCGACAAAGCGGCCAAAGTCATGGTCATGTCGGTGCAGATGCTTCCCGTGACGGCACCGGTTGAGGCGACCAAGCCCCGGCCGGTGCCCCCGAAACCGCTGCCGCCTAAGCCGAAAGCACCGGAGCCCCGGGTCACGCGGGTGAAAACGGCCGAGCCGGTCAAGGCAGCAGCGCTGCCTGAACCCAAACCGGTGGTCGAGGAGCCCAAGCCTGAGCCGCGCAAGCCGGAGCCTCAGCCGGAGGCGTCACCGCCCGTGATTCCGGCGAAATATGATGCCTCCTATCTCAGCAATCCGTTGCCGGTGTACCCGCAGATGTCCCGTCGCCTGCGTGAAACCGGTACCGTCGGGATGCGCGTGCTGGTCGGCCCGGACGGGCGCCCGCAGGAAGTTCAGGTGCAAAAAAGCAGCGGTTATTCGCGACTGGATGAGGCAGCACGCACGGCCGTTCGCCGCTGGACCTTCGTGCCGTCGCGGCGCGGCGATGAAAAACTGGCCGGCTGGGTGACTTTCCCGGTTGTGTTCAATCTTAATGAAGCAGAGTGAGAGCGGAGCAATTCATGGGTTTTCAGAATTTCATCAGCCAGGCTGATGGTGTTGCACTGTTCATCATGGCGGTTCTGTTCGTCATGTCGGTGGGCACCTGGTATTACATCCTGACCAAGGGCTGGCGTGCACTGCAGACCCGCGAGCGTTCACGCGAGTTTCTCAAGGCATTCTGGGCGGCACCGAATCTGGAGGTCGTGGCCCGCAATCTGCGCTCCACGGGGATCACGGACCCGTTTTCGCATCTGGTGCACCATGGTTTTACCGCTGTCGAGCAGCATCAGTCGCGCAAGATCAACAGCCTGATCGAGGCCGGTTCGGCCGAGGATTTCCTGACCCGCTCGCTGAAGCGCGCCATTGATCAGGACAAGGCCCGGCTCGAAGGCGGCCTGACGTTTCTCGCCACGGTAGCCTCCAGCGCGCCGTTCGTGGGGTTGTTCGGCACCGTATGGGGTATCTATCACGCGCTCATGGCGATTGGCGCCAGTGGTCAGGGCGGCCTTGAGCAGGTCGCCGGCCCCGTCGGCGAGGCCCTGATCATGACCGGCCTCGGGCTGGCGGTGGCCATCCCCAGTGCGGTCGCCTACAACGTGTTCGTGCGCCTCAACCGCAACACCATGGTCAGCCTGAACTCTTTCGCTCATGATGTCTTCGCCTTCCTGTCCACCGGGCTGGCGACCGGACCGATGCTGAATGACGTCGAGCGGACCTCGGACCGTATGGTGGCGCGTTTCCAGCAGATCAAACCGGTCGAGGTGCACTGACATGGCGTT
Source organism: uncultured Paraperlucidibaca sp. (assembly GCA_964511255.1). Classification (GTDB taxonomy): domain Bacteria; phylum Pseudomonadota; class Gammaproteobacteria; order Pseudomonadales; family Moraxellaceae; genus Perlucidibaca. The sequence goes on along the minus strand of CAZEEQ010000045.1, from coordinate 2,500 downwards.
CGGCTCCTTCGAGAAAGGGGAAGAGATCGAGGCCAATGCCGAGATCAACATGATTCCCTTCATCGACGTCATGCTGGTGTTGCTGATCATTTTCATGATCACGGCGCCGCTGATGTCGCATGCGGTCAAGGTCGACCTGCCCAAGGCCTCTTCGCAGCCCCTGGCGGCGGCGGGCAAGCCGGTCGATCTCGCGGTGCTTGCCAGCGGCGAGGTCATGGTCAATCAGCAGCCGGTCACGCTCGATGACCTGCAGACCAGCCTGCAACAATTTCCCGCCGAGACCGAGGTGCACCTGCGCGCGGACCGCGGCACACCCTATGAAACCGTGGCGCGGGTACTGTCTGCTGCCTCTGCCGCCGGTCTGGCCAAAATCGGTTTTGTCACTGATCTCCCTGAGACCCGTTAAGCCTCGGAGTACACCTGCTTGAAGTCACTCTTTCTGCGCCTGCATGGCTGGTTGGGGATCTCCGCCGGCCTCATCCTGGCCGTCGTGGGCACCACCGGTGCCCTGATGTCCTTCGAGCCGCAGATTCTGCGGCTGCTCAATCCCGGCACGCTGGTGATCACGCCAGAGTCCCGCCCGTTGCTGTCACCGGCCGAGCTGTATCAGCGCGTCAGCGCGGCGCGTCCTGAGGCGGCCATCCGGACACTCACCGTGTCTGGCCTCCCGGATCGGCCAGCCCAGGTGGTGTACGCCCAGGCTGGCAACCCGCGCGGCGATGCCGTCTGGGTTCAGCCCTACAGCGGTGAGCTCCTGCCGGCCGTGCGCGGTGAGCAGACCTTCCATGTCATCGAGGACCTGCACCGCAAGCTGCTGGCCGATGCGCTCGGCAAGGCCCTGACCGGCGCAGCAGCCCTGGTGCTGATCTTCATGGCGCTGAGCGGGCTTTATCTGCGCTGGTCCCGGCGTCCGCGCGGGTTCCGAGGCTGGTTCATGCTGCGCAGCGGCCTCACCGGCCGTGCTTTTCTCTGGCAGTTGCACGCGGTCGGCGGTACCTGGGTGCTGATCCTTTTCCTGTTCTCTGCCGGCACCGGTCTGAGCTGGTCGTATGACTGGTACAAGGCGGGGATTTATCAGGTCCTGGGTGCCGATCTGCCACCGAAGAAGAAGCCGGATGCCGGGCCTTCCGAGCAGGTGTCACCCGAGCAGTTCGCCGGGCGCATGGAAAAGGTCTGGCCGGCTTTCCGGACTCAGGCGCCAGCCTATGCCTCGGCCGCCATCGCGCTCGACAGTGTCACCGGCGAGGCCGTCAAGATTGATTATCTGTTGGCGGATGCGGCCCATGAACGTGAGAAGAACACGATCAAGGTCACGGCCGATGGCGACATCGCTGCGCACAAGCGCTTCGCCGCGCAGCCCTGGGGCGATCGTATGGCATTGTCATGGAAGATGTTGCACACCGGCCTCTACTGGGGCTGGAGCGGGCAGCTGCTGCTGATGCTGAGCAGCCTGTCGATGCTGGCGTTTGCCTATATCGGCATACGGTTGTATTTCGGCAAGGCGCAGCGTTCCTGAGTGGAGCAGCGGCACCGGCAATGTAACCTGTTTGCCGGAGCCGCTGACATCGCAGCCAATCCTCTGACCCTCAGCGGCTGAACCGTCTGCCTTCAGATGCTGCGGCGACGGAACAGCGGTGACGGCTGGTCAGCCGAGGCGTGATAGACCTCGGTGAAGTCCTGCAGACCCTTGAGGGCGATTTCGGCGTTCTTGTCATCGCGGATGGCAAAGGCATCGAAACCGACGCGCTTCTGATAGAACAGCGTGTCCTTGAACACATCCCCAACGGCACGCAGTTCACCGCTATAACCGTAGCGCTGACGCAGCAGGTAGGCTGTGGAGTAACCGCGGCCATCGGCAAAGGCCGGGAACTCGACGGCCACCAGATCCAGTCGCGAGGCAATATCGGTAATCGCTTCGGCAAACTGGTCGGGCTTGAGCTGCACGCCTTTGCGGCCGTCGTGTGCCAGCACCTGGTCACGGTGGGCGAGGAGGGTGTCGAGATCCACCAGAACATCGCCGGCCGGCAGCGTCAGCACGCCATTCTGCACGGCCGTGGCAGCGTCCACGCGGGTGTAGGTGTCGACAGCGATCTCGCCAGACTTAATCAGCGTTGGCATAGACGCGCTCCTTGAAGGGTTCGATACCGACGCGGCGATAGGTGGCCAGGAAGGCTTCACCCGGCTGGCGCAGGTCGAGATAGGTATTGAGGACTTCTTCGATGACTTCAGTCATGTCTTCGGCGTCGAAGGACGGGCCGAGGATGTCACCGATGCTGGCATCGTGGCCGGCGCTGCCGCCGAGCGAGACCTGGTAGAACTCGGCACCGCGCTTGTCGACCCCGAGAATGCCGATGTGACCGACATGGTGGTGGCCGCAGGCATTCATGCAACCCGAGATGTTGAGGTCGATCGGCCCCAGGTCATAAACCTCTTCCAGGTCCTGATAGCGGCGCTGGATGGCTTCGGCGATGGGAATCGACTTGGCGTTGGCCAGCGAGCA
>CAZEEQ010000044.1:0-10698 GCA_964511255.1 uncultured Paraperlucidibaca sp. | reverse complement strand
ACGGTCTTGCCCACGCCGGCGCCGCCGAACAGGCCGACCTTGCCGCCCTTGGCGAACGGGCAGAGCAGGTCGATAACCTTGATGCCGACTTCCAGCAGCTCGGTGCCACCCGACTGTTCGTCATAGGCCGGGGCCTTGCGGTGGATCGACATGGTGACTTCGGTCTCGACCGGACCGGCTTCGTCTTCCGGCTGGCCGAGCACGTTCATGATGCGGCCGAGGGTGCCCTTGCCGACCGGAACGCTGATCGGGCCGCCGCTGTTGGCGACAACCAGACCGCGGCGCAGGCCGTCGGTGGAACCCATGGCGATCGTGCGCACGATGCCATCGCCCAGCTGCTGCTGAACTTCGAGGGTGGTCGATGTCGCTTCCACCTTCAGGGCGTCATAGACGCGGGGCACGCTATCGCGCGGGAATTCGACGTCAATGACGGCGCCGATGATCTGGACAATACGACCGCTGCTCATGGGTTTATCCTCTCAAACTCGCAATGCTGTCTGCAGTGATGCGCGGCTTAAACAGCCGCGGCACCACCAACGATTTCGGAAATTTCCTGGGTGATCGCGGCCTGACGCAACTTGTTGTACACAAGCTGCAGACTGCGGATCAGATCACCGGCGTTATCTGTTGCGGCCTTCATGGCGACCATGCGGGCAGCCATTTCGCAAGCGACGTTCTCGACCACACCCTGGTACACCTGCGATTCGATGAAGCGAACCAGCAGGGCATCGAGCAGCGGCTTGGCTTCCGGCTCGTACAGATAGTCCCAGTTGTAATCACGCTCGCCCACGTCACCACCGGCACCGGTTGCCAGCGGCAACAGCTGCTGCAGGGTCGGCTTCTGCGTCATGGTGTTGACGAACTCGTTCGACACCAGATACAGGCGGTCGATCTTGCCCTCGTCATAATGATCCAGCATGACCTTGATGCTGCCGATCAAGGCTTCCAGCGACGGCTGGTCACCCATATGCGTCTTGGCCGCAACCACCTTGCCACCGACATTCTTGAAGAAAGTCGTGGCCTTGGTGCCGATCAGGCAGAACTCGGCCTCGATACCCTGCTCGCGGTAGCCGCGAACCGAATTCACCACCTGCTTGAACAGGTTGATATTGAGGCCGCCGCAAAGACCGCGATCGGACGACACGATGATGTAGCCGACACGCTTGACCGGACGCTCGATCAGATACGGGTGCTTGTACTCCGGCGTTGCATAAGCAACGTGAGCCACCACCTGACGGATCTTCTGCGCGTAGGGCTTGCCCGACGCCATGCGTTCCTGTGCCTTGCGCATCTTGGAGGCGGCCACGAGCTGCATCGCTTTCGTGATCTTCTGCGTGCTTTTGATGCTCGCAACCTTGACACGGATTTCTTTTAAGCTGGCCATAGCCTCACCGAATCTTTGCCTTGGTGACTGGCGCGGACCGAAGTCCGCGCCGAATCATGCTTACCAGGTCTGCGTGGCTTTGAACTTCTCGATGCCGGCACGGAGCTCGGCTTCGATCTTGCCATCGTAGTTGGCCGTGGCATTGATGTTGTCCACCAGCGCCTTGTATTCGCTGCCGAAGAAGGCATGCAGGGCGGCTTCGAAAGCCAGCACCTTGGCAACCGGAACATCGTTCAGATAGCCTTCGTTGACGGCGAAAATCGACAGTGCCATGTCAGCAATCGACAGCGGAGCGAACTGCTTCTGCTTCATCAGTTCGGTCACACGCTGACCGAGTTCCAGCTGCTTGCGGGTCGCTTCGTCGAGATCGGAAGCGAACTGCGCGAAAGCGGCCAGTTCACGGTACTGAGCCAGCGAGGTACGAATACCGCCGGACAGCTTCTTGATGATCTTGGTCTGGGCAGCGCCACCGACACGGGACACCGAGATACCGGCGTTGACGGCCGGACGGATACCCGAGTTGAAGAGACTGGATTCCAGGAAGATCTGGCCGTCGGTGATCGAGATCACGTTGGTCGGAATGAACGCGGACACGTCGCCAGCCTGGGTTTCGATGATCGGCAGCGCCGTCAGCGAACCGGTCTTGCCCGTGACAGCGCCATTCGTGAACTTCTCGACATACTCAGCGGACACGCGGGAAGCGCGCTCCAGCAGACGGCTGTGGAGATAGAACACGTCGCCCGGGTAGGCTTCGCGTCCCGGCGGACGACGCAGCAGCAGCGAAATCTGACGGTAGGCCACGGCCTGCTTGGACAGGTCGTCATAAATGATCAGGGCGTCTTCGCCGCGATCACGGAAGTATTCGCCCATGGTGCAGCCGGCGTACGGTGCCATCAGCTGCATGGCAGCCGGTTCGGCAGCGGCGGCGGCGACAACCGTGGTGTAGGCCATGGCGCCGAACTCTTCGAGCTTGCGCACGACGTTGGCAATGGTCGACTGCTTCTGACCGATAGCCACGTAGATGCACTTAATGCCCGAGTTCTTCTGCGCGATGATGGCGTCGATGGCCATCGCGGTCTTGCCGGTCTGACGGTCGCCGATGATCAGCTCACGCTGGCCACGGCCGATGGGGATCATGGCGTCGACGGACTTGTAGCCGGTCTGCACCGGCTGGTCCACGGACTGGCGCCAGATCACGCCCGGAGCGACCTTGTCGACCGGATCAAAGAGCTTGGCGTCGATCGGACCCTTGCCGTCGATCGGGTTGCCGATCGCGTCAACGACGCGGCCGAGCAGTTCCGGACCCACCGGGACTTCCAGGATGCGACCGGTGCAGCGGGCCTTCTGGCCTTCCGCGAGATCCAGGGCCGAGCCCAGAACCACGGCACCGACGGAGTCCTGCTCGAGGTTGAGGGCCATGCCGAAGACACCGCCGTCGAACTCGATCATTTCACCGTACATGACGTCGGCGAGACCGTGAATGCGCACGATACCGTCGGACACGCCGACGATGGTGCCTTCGTTACGCGCTTCAACGGACGCATTCAGGTCCGTGATGCGGCTCTTGATCAGCTCGCTGATCTCGGAGGGATTCAGATGCTGCATGATGCTCTCTTCCTCGAAGGAAATATCAAGTATTCAGGGTGGCGCGAAGCTTGCCCAGCTTGCCTCGTACGGAGGCATCGATGACCGTGTCGCCGGCGCGAATGACGGCGCCACCGATCAGGCTGACATCGACGTGGCTGGTGACACTCACCTGGCGCGACAGCTTCTGTGTCAGAAGCTGCGCCAGAGCCTGCGTCTGTGCGTCATCAAGTGCAAAGGCAGTCGTCACTTCGACATCCACCGCGCCTTCTGCTTCGGCACGCAGCGCGTCAAACAACGCACTGATGGCGGGCAGGGCGCCCAGACGCTTGTGGGCGGCCAGATTGCTGATGAAGTTCTTGCCGTGGGTGTCGAAACGATCGCCACACACTTTGAGAACGGCATCGGCCTGCTGGTCGGCGCTGAGCGTCGGACGCGCGATGTATTGCTTGAAAGCCGCATCATCGACCACGGCGGCGGCAAGCGCCAGCATGGACGACCAGGCAGCCAGCTGACCTTCACCACGGGCGAACTCGAAAGCTGCCTTGGCGTAGGGTCGTGCTACTGTCGTTAATTCAGCCATGACTGTCCCGTACGCCTCTTATTTGAGCTCGGTGGCCAGCTGATTCAGCATGCCGGCATGCTTCGCAGCATCGACCTCGGCCTGCAGGATCTTCTCGGCACCGGCAACGGCCAGAGCGGCAACCTGCTGACGCAGGCTGTCACGGGCACCGGCAATTTCCTGCTCGATGTCGGCACGGGCCTGGGTCAGGATGCGCTCGGCTTCAGCCGAGGCCTGAGCCTTGACTTCGTCAGCAACCTGACCGGCACGGCGGTTAGCCTGTTCGATCAGTGCGGCAGCCTGCTGCTTGGCAGCCTGCAGTTCCTGGGCAACCTGCGCATGCGCGGCTTCCAGATCCTGCTTGGCCTTGTCGGCGGCATTGAGGCCATCGGCAATTTTCTTCTGGCGGTCCGCCAGAGCTGCCATGACCGGAGGCCACACAAACTTCATGCAGAACCAGGTGAAGATCGCAAACGCGATGGCCTGGCCTACCAGAGTGAAGTTAATGTTCACGCTATCACCTCTTGTCCTGTCTCATTCAGCGAGCCGAAATGGCTCGCGACTCATCGATCGGCGGGCGAGCGATTACTGAATGAACGGGTTGGCGAACAGCAGGAACAGGCCGATACCGACACCGATCATGGTCACGGCGTCGAGCAGACCGGCGACGATGAACATCTTCACCTGGAGCTGCGGAGCGAGTTCCGGCTGACGGGCGGTGCCTTCGAGGAACTTGCCGCCGAGCAGGCCGAAGCCGATAGCGGTGCCGAGAGCACCAAAGCCGATCAGCAGGGCAACGGCGATCAGGTTAAGACCGGTGATGATTTCCATTTGAGTTTCCTCTTCAGGTTTGGTTTCAGATTGATTTACGGGTTAGTGGTCGTGTGTTTCCGAGGCCATGCTCAGATACACAATGGTCAGCATCATGAACACGAACGCCTGCAGCGTGATGATCAGGATGTGGAAAATCGCCCAGGGCACGGACAGCGTCCACTGGAGATACCACGGCAGCAGGGCGATCAGGATGAACAGCAGCTCGCCGGCATACATGTTGCCGAACAGTCGCAGCGCGAGCGAAATCGGCTTGGCGATGAGGGCGATGCCTTCGAGCAGGAAGTTGAACCATACCAGCCAGATGGTGTTGAACGGGTGGAAGGTCAGTTCCTTGGCGAAACCGCCAGCACCCTTCATCTTGACGCTGTAGTACAGGATGAGGCCGAAGACCGAGAGGCCCATGCCGAGCGTGGCATTGACGTCGGTGGTCGGGACGACCTTGAAGAAAACGGCATGGGGATCAGCGCCGAAGAGACCGACGGCCACCAGCTTGGCGATTTCCGGCAGGAAATCAACCGGGATGAGGTCCATGGCATTCATCAGGAAAATCCAGACGAAGATGGTCAGCGCCAGCGGCGCAATGACCTTCGAAGTGCCGTGGTAGGTATCTTTGACGTTGGTCTGGACGAAGTCGACAACGACCTCGACGAGATTCTGCAGCCCGCCCGGCACGCCCGACGTGGCGCGCACCGCAGCGATGCGGAACAGCCAGCAGAAGAGGACCCCGAGGAAAAGGGACCAGCCCATGGTGTCGACATGGATGGCATTGAAGCCCATGGCTGCCGCGTCCTGCGCGGTGTGAGCAAAGCCCCAGCCATGTTCCGGATGGTAACCATAGGTCAGGTTGGTCAGGTGGTGCTTGATGTACTCGGAGGAGTTCCCGGCCATGTATATCTACCCATCAGGGCTGCGTTGAGCGGATCGTGAAAGGAACGATACCGGCAACGAGCTGTTCCAAAATAAAACTGGTAAATAGCCAGCCCGGCTGCACGGTCTTGAAACCCGTGAAGACGGCGGCAAAAAGGAGAGCGGTCAGGACAAACTTCCCGGCCTCCCCCCTATAGAATCCTTGCGCAATCTGCCTTGTGAATGCCGCACCAGCATAACGAAAGGCGAAAAAAACAAAAAACGCCTGGCCGATGACCGCAATACCCGCGCCTGCCAATGCCGACAGCCCTGAGGCCGGACCGGCAACCACGAATGCGATGAGAGAGATCAGCACCAGGACATAGAGCTGCCATTGCAGCTGTTTTACCGCCGGGACTACATCAACCAGCGGGTGCGGTTTGCTGACCTTCATCATTCACTCGCGGACAAACGTGGTGAGCCCCACAGGACTCGCACAATGCCTTGAAAGCGCGCGAATTATAGGGGAGCCGCCGATCAAAGGGCAACCAAAACTCGCGGGCTTTTGCGCGCTATTTTCATGGCCGGCGCCCTGTCTGGTGGCCGCAACAGGGCCTGACACTACATCTTGGGGGCAGACGGCTTCGCCAACCGACCATCTAGATATTTGCTGCGCAAGGCCATGCGTCGGAGTTGGCGTAAAGTCTGAATCGCGTCATCCGCCAGGTTGTAGTTGTAGACCATGGCCGGCACCAGACCACCGGGCTCGGCCACCCCCCACAACTCAACTTTGATCTGGCCATCGCTCTGCGGCGACAGCCGCCAGGTGCTCTGCAGGTTGTCGAGACGCACATGATCCGGCTTCACCCGCACCCAGCCAGGCACCGCCTGCGACTGGATCGTGACGACGCCATCTTCCCGGCTGCGCTTCGACAGCACCACGGCATCGCGGGCCTTGAAAGGGTACGGCAGCCGGTATCCGATGTAGATCCAGGCCTGACTGTCCTGGCGCTTGAGCACCCGGGCCTCCACCACACGCGGCGCCCATTCGGGCATGGCCGGGATATCAGCGAGCACTGCCTCGATCTGCTTCACGCTGCCCGGCATGCGGGTGACGGCATAGACATCGTGATACTGCCGGTCACCGCGATCACGCAAATAGACACGGATCTGGCGCTCGGCATCCTGCTTGCGCAACTGCCAGTCATCCGCCGCCTGCAATGGGGCAGTGAGCAGAACGAGCAGCAGTGCGAGCCAGCGGACCATGAGCGGCTCAGCGGATATGCGCGAGGATGCCGTCAAGCTCATCCAGCGAGTTGTAGGCAATGACAAGGCGGCCCTTGCCCTTGGCATTGCAGTCGATCTGGACCGCGGCGCCGAGCTTTTCAGACAGGCTTTCCTGAAGCTTACGGACGTTCGGATCGACACCACGCACCGGCGCACTGTCCGGCTTTTCAGCCAGGAGCTGGCGCACCAGGGCTTCGGTCTGACGCACCGAAAGGCCCTTGTCGATGACCTGGCGCGACGCCGCGACCTGCTGGCCCATGGGCAGCGCCAGCAGCGCTCGGGCATGGCCCATGTCGAGATCGCCGTGCTCGAGCGAGCGCTTGACCTCTTCATGCAGGGCCAGCAGGCGCATGAGGTTGGTGACCGCGACGCGCGATTTGCCGACGGCCTCCGCGACCTGCTGATGGGTGAGGTTGAATTCGTCAGCGAAGCGCTGCATGGCGACGGCTTCTTCCAGCGGATTGAGGTCTTCGCGCTGGATGTTTTCGATCAGGGCCAGCGCAATCGCGGCTTCGTCGCTGAAATCGCGAATCAGGGCCGGGACCGATTCCAGCTGCGCCAGCTGGGCAGCCCGCCAGCGGCGCTCGCCGGCAATGATCTCGAATTTCTGGGCCGCGAGCGGACGCACGACGATCGGCTGCAGGATGCCTTGCGCCTTGATCGAGTCCGCCAGCTCCTGCAGCGCCTGCGGATCCATCTCGCGGCGCGGCTGGTAACGTCCCCGCTCCAGCCATTCGATAGGCAGCTGACGCAGCTCGCCCGCCGGAGCATGCCCGGATGCTACCGCCGTGACTTCCTCCTGCACCTTGCGAACCGTGCCCAGCAGAGCATCCAGTCCGCGTCCGCCGCCGAGTCCGCGCTTCTTTGGTGTGACCATACCCTGTACCTGTTCTGCTTGTTCTGCGGTCCGGAAATCCCGGCTTAGCTGCGCTTCTGTCGGCGCAGGAGTTCCGAGGCCAGGGCCAGATAGGCCATGGCGCCGCGGGAATGCTTGTCGTACTGCAGCGCCGGCAGACCATGCGCCGGCGCCTCGGCCAGGCGCACATTGCGCGGCACAATGGTATTGAGCACGTGATCACCGAAATGCGTGATCAACTCCTTGGAGACATCGTTGGCCAGCGTATTGCGCGGGTCGAACATGGTTCTCAGGATGCCCGCGATATGCAGACCCGGATTGGCTGTCTCGGCCACACGCTCGATGGTCTGGGTCAGTGCAGCCAGGCCTTCGAGCGCGAAATATTCGCACTGCATGGGAATGATGACGCCATCGGCGGCCACCAGGCCATTCAGGGTCAGCATGCTCAGCGACGGCGCACAGTCGATCACGATGGCATCGTAGCGCGCGGTCAGCGGCGCCAGCGCCAGGCGCAGGCGCTGCTCCTTCTGCGGAACATCGAGCAGCTCGACCTCGGCGGCCGTCAGGTCGCCATTGGCGGGCAGCAGGTCATAGCCGCCGGCCACCGACACAATGACATCGGCCGCAGCGACACCGCCCAGCATGACATCGTAAATGCTCTGTTCGAGATCGTTCTTGGCAATGCCGGAGCCGGTGCTGGCATTGCCCTGCGGATCGAGATCAACCAGCAGCACGCGACGGCGGGTAGCCGCCAGCGACGCCGCCAGATTGACGCTGGTCGTGGTCTTGCCGACGCCGCCCTTCTGGTTGGCGACTGCAAAAATCTTGTCCATGGAATTCCCCGGCGGCAGGTCTGAGCCTGCTCGCATCAACGCGCGCGCCGCAACACGATCAGGTGTCGGGCATCAGCTGCAAAGGGTACTCGCAATGGGGGGGTCTTTTCGAGTGCCACGGAGCCGGGCAGCGCGGCTATTTCATCTTCCGGCACGTGTCCTTTCATGGCCAGCCAGCATCCATCGTCCGCCAGCAGCTGGCCAGTGCCGTTGACCATGTCGGCGAGACTGGCAAAGGCACGGCTGCTGATCTGAGCATAACGTCCGTCATGCTCTTCGCAGCGCGCCGTCACCACCGTGACATTGGTGGCACCCAGTTCGGCCGCCACCTGCTTGAGGAAGCGGGTCTTCTTCCCGTTGGCATCGAGCAGTGTCACCGGCAGCTGCGGCCGCACGAGGGCAATGATGAAACCTGGCAGGCCGGCACCGGTGCCAATATCGATCAGACTACCCTCGCCCACATGCGGCAGGATGCTGAGGCTGTCGAGCAGGTGCTTGTCGACCATTTCCAGCGGATCGCGGATCGCGGTCAGGTTGAATGCCTGATTCCATTTCACCAGCGCCGCGAGATAGGCCAGCAACTTGCGCAGCACCGTCTCATCCAGGGTCAAACCGATCTGGACGCAGCCTTCACGCAGACGCTGCTCGGCCTTTACCGGCCAGTCGGCCGCCAAACGTTGCTTCGCCATCAGACCGCCTGCGCCGGCGAAGTCAGGCGCGCACGGCTCTGCTTCTTGATCGTGATCATGAGCAGCGATACCGCCGCCGGGGTGATGCCGGGGATGCGGCCGGCCTGCGCCAGGGTTTCCGGCTTGCCGGCCTTGAGCTTCTGACGTACCTCGTTGGACAGGCCGGAGACGGCGTCGTAATCGAAGTCCGGCGGCAACGCGAGGCCTTCCTGCTGGCGCAGGCGCTCGATTTCATCGCTCTGACGGTCGACATAACCGGCGTACTTCACGCCGATCTCGATCTGCTCGCCGATGATGTCCAGCGCATCCGGCAGGCCGCCGGGCAGCGGCGGCGGTGACAAGTCGGCGAGCTGGGCATAGCTGACCTGCGGACGCTTGAGGAGATCGATCAGATGGCTTTCGCGGTTCAGCTCCTGACCGGTGAGCGCGGTGAAGCGCTCGCCCAGCGCGCTGCCCGGATGCACCCAGACGGTCTTGAGGCGATGCGTTTCAGCGACGATGGCCTCTTGCTTGGCGCAGAAAGCCGACCAGCGCAGCTCATCCACCAGGCCCAGTTCGCGGCCCTTCCAGGTCAGGCGCTGATCGGCATTGTCTTCGCGCAGCATCAGCCGGTACTCGGCGCGCGACGTGAACATGCGGTACGGCTCCTTGGTCCCGAGGGTGATCAGGTCATCGACGAGCACGCCGAGATAAGCCTGATCACGGGTCGGATACCAGCCGTCCTTGTCCTGGGCACGGAGGCCGGCATTGAGGCCGGCGAGCAGGCCCTGGGCAGCCGCCTCTTCATAGCCGGTGGTGCCGTTGATCTGGCCGGCGAAGAACAGGTTGCGGATGACCTTGGTCTCCAGCGTGTGCTTGAGATCCTGCGGATTGAAGTAATCGTACTCAATGGCATAGCCCGGACGCGTGATGTGCGCGTTTTCCATGCCCTTGATCGAGCGCACCAGCGCCATCTGGATATCGAACGGCAGGCTGGTGGAGATGCCGTTGGGATAAAGCTCGTGCGTGCTCAGCCCTTCCGGCTCAATGAAGACCTGATGCGAATCCTTGTCGGCGAAGCGATGGATCTTGTCCTCGATCGACGGGCAGTAGCGCGGCCCCACGCCTTCGATGACGCCGGTATACATCGGCGAGCGGTCGAGGCCGCCGCGGATGATGTCGTGCGTTTGCAGGTTGGTGTGGGTGATCCAGCAATTGACCTGCTGCGGATGCATGGCGCGCGAACCCAGGAAAGACATCACCGGGCGCGGCGTGTCGCCGGGCTGGGCCTGCATCACCGAGAAATCCACGGACTTGGCGTCGATGCGCGGCGGCGTGCCGGTCTTGAGACGGCCGACGCGCAGCGGCAGTTCGCGCAGCCGGCTGGCGAGCGCGATCGAGGGCGGATCGCCGGCACGGCCGCCGCGATGGTTTTCCATGCCGATGTGGATGGTGCCGCCCAGGAAGGTGCCGGTGGTCAGCACCACGGTTTTCGCACTGAAACGGATGCCGGTCTGCGTTACCACGCCCTGCACGGTCTCGCCCTCGACGATCAGGTCATCAGCGGCCTGCTGGAAGATATCGAGGTTGGCCTGGTTTTCCAGGATGGCGCGGATGGCGGCTTTGTAGAGGGCGCGGTCGGCCTGCGCACGGGTAGCGCGCACGGCCGGGCCCTTGCGGGCGTTGAGGACACGAAACTGAATACCGGCCTGATCCGTGGCCAGGCCCATGGCGCCGCCAAGGGCATCGATCTCTTTGACCAGATGCGACTTGCCGATACCGCCAATGGCCGGGTTGCAGCTCATCTGCCCCAGTGTTTCGATGTTATGGGTCAGCAGCAGGGT
>CAZEEQ010000043.1:0-11007 GCA_964511255.1 uncultured Paraperlucidibaca sp. | reverse complement strand
GCCGCGAGCTGGAATTCAAGCTCATCAAGCTCGACGCCAAGCGTAACAACGTGGTCGTTTCGCGCCGCGCCGTGATGGAAGCCGAGTCGTCCGCCGAGCGCGAACAGCTGCTGGCCAACCTGCAGGAAGGCCAGGTCGTCAAGGGTATCGTCAAGAACCTGACCGACTACGGCGCCTTCGTGGACCTGGGCGGCATCGACGGCCTGCTGCACATCACCGACATGGCCTGGAAGCGCATCAAGCACCCGTCCGAGATCGTTGAAGTCGGCACCGAACTGACCGTCAAGGTCCTCAAGTTCGACCGCGAGCGCAACCGCGTCTCCCTGGGTCTGAAGCAGCTCGGTGAAGATCCGTGGCTGGCCCTGATGGGTCGCTATCCGGAAGGCACCCGCGTCAAGGCCAAGATCACCAACCTGACCGATTACGGCTGCTTTGCCGAGATCGAAGAAGGCGTGGAAGGTCTGGTGCACGTGTCCGAAATGGATTGGACCAACAAGAACATCCACCCGTCCAAGGTCGTTCAGATCGGCGACGAAGTGGAAGTCATGGTGCTCGACATCGACGAAGACCGTCGTCGCATTTCGCTCGGCATCAAGCAGTGCCGCGAAAACCCGTGGGATGCCTTTGCGCGTCAGCACGAGAAGGGCGAGAAGGTCTCCGGCAACATCAAGTCGATCACCGACTTCGGCATCTTCATCGGTCTCGATGGCGGTATCGATGGTCTGGTTCACCTGTCCGACATCTCCTGGAACGAAGCCGGCGAAGAAGCCGTGCGTCGCTTCAAGAAGGGCGACCCGATCGAAGCCACCATTCTCTCGGTCGATCCGGAGCGTGAGCGCATTTCGCTGGGTATCAAGCAGCTCGAGCGCGACCCGTTCGGCGACTTTGTCGGCAACTTCGACAAGGGTTCGATCATCAAGGGTACCGTGAAGTCGGTCGACGCCAAGGGCGCCACGATCGAAGTCATGGATGGCGTCGAAGCCAGCCTGCGTGCTTCCGAACTGAGCCGCGACCGCGTCGAAGATGCCACCAAGCATCTGGCAGTCGGCGACACCGTCGAAGCCAAGATCATCGGCATCGACCGCAAGACCCGCGTCATCAGCCTCTCCGTGAAGGCCAAGGATGAAGCTGACGACCGCGAAGCCATCGCTTCCCTGCGCGAGCAGGGCACCGATGCTGCCGGTCCGAAGACCATCGGCGACCTGATCAAGGCTCAGATGAACAACTGATCCTTGCGGTAACGCAGTAAAAAAAGAAACGGGGGTAGTTGTTTACCCCCGTTTTTTTATGTTTAGAATCAGGGCGTTGTCATTTCTTGTCCCAAGAGCCTGTCAGCCCATGACCTTGACCCGTTCCGAACTGATTGAGCGCCTCTCCGCGCGCCAGTCCCTGCTCACCAGCAAGGATGTTGAACTGGCCGTCAAAGCCATCGTCGAGCAGCTGTCCGAAACCCTGTCCAAGGGCGAACGCATCGAGATCCGCGGCTTTGGCAGTTTCTCTCTGCATTACCGCGAACCCCGGATCGGGCGCAACCCCAAGACCGGCGAGGCCGTGCGTCTGGACGGTAAAAGCACCCCGCATTTCAAGCCTGGCAAGGAATTGCGTGACCGGGTCAATGACAGTGCCATGACCACCCCGATCCAATCTGGAGATGAATCATGACGTTCATTCGCAAGCTGCTGTTCTGGCTGGTGCTCGGTCTGTTTGTCTTCGCCGGCTTCTGGATGGTCATCGTCAACGATGACACCCTCAACCTGAACCTGCTGTTCATGCAGGTGCTTAATGTCAACGCCGGTTTCGTTATCCTGGTGACATTCACCCTCGGGCTGGTGCTGGGCCTGGTCACTGGCAGCAGCTGGACGCGTCTGTCGCTCTGGCGCAAGGGGCGGCTCGATCGCCAGTCAGCCCAGGACAAGATCACGCCGCCTGCACCGCCTCCCATTTACTGACTTCGCGAGTTGTCCATGTCCGCTGCTTCACCGGCCGTCGTTTCCCCGGTCATCATCGCCCTCGACTACACCTCGGCCGCCCCGGCGCTGGCACTGGCCGATCAGCTCTTACCCGGCTCGTGCCGTCTCAAGGTCGGCAAGGAGCTGTTTACCCGCGAAGGTCCGTCACTGGTCCGGGCATTGCAGGGCAGGGGCTTCGAGATTTTTCTCGATCTCAAGTTCCATGACATTCCCAATACCGTCGCCGGTGCGGTCGCAGCGGCGGCTGACCTGGGTGTCTGGATGGTCAATGTCCATGCTCAGGGTGGTCGTCGCATGATGACCGCGGCAAGCGAGCGTCTGCAGCAGGGCGGGCATCGCACGCTGCTGACCGCCGTCACGGTGCTGACCAGCATGGAAGCGGCGGATCTCAGGGAGATCGGCATCGAGCGTACACCGCTGGAGCATGTCCAGGCCCTGGCCCGCCTGACGGCGGACTGTGGTCTCGATGGCGTGGTCTGCTCGGCGCAGGAAGCTGCTGTGCTGCGCCGTCAGCTGCCGCCGGCGTTCGCCCTGGTGACGCCCGGCATCCGTCCGGCGGCCAGCAGCAGTGACGACCAGCGCCGCATCATGACGCCGGAGCAGGCGATATCCGCGGGGGTCAACTATCTCGTCATCGGACGTCCGATCACGCAGGCGGCGGATCCGGTGCAGGCGCTGGCCGACATCAATGGCAGCCTTGGCATAGGGGCTTGATCCGGCCAGCATGCGGCGTTTGATCCCGGGCGTGCATTTTTTGTCGCTCGCGGCCAAAACTATCCGGTCATCTGCAAAAAGATGCATTTCGTCGGATTGTCTTTGCGGATAAAATGAGGCAAGCGGCGCTTGCGCCATCACCTGCTCTGAATGCGCTAGGGAGCCCTCATGTATTACCCGCGTCTCCATCAGACTGCGCTCGCAGTTTCGCTCGCCAGCTTCACCTCCGTCATGTGCCCTTCCGCCGGCTTTGCGGCCGGTCTCGAATATCCCTGGCAATCCAGCAGCGCCATGGGCACGGCGCAAGCCAACGCAGCCGAGGCCAATGATGCCTCGACCGTGTTCTTCAACCCCGCCGGCATGGTGCGTCTGCACACGACCACGGTATCCCAGGCGGGTCAGATTCTGTCGGTCCGCGGCCGTTTCGAAAACGAAGGGAGCACCAGAATCGTGCAAGGTCAGGAAGTGCCGGTGACGGGTGGTGACGAGGGCTCCTACCATCCCCAGGGTATTCCCGGCGGTCAGTTCTATGCGGTCATGCCCTATAGCGACAGCATCACCCTGGGGCTGGGGGTCTTCGTACCCTACGGCGCCAACGTCAACTTCAAGTCGGATTGGGTGGGGCGTTTCTTCCAGGATGAAGGCGCGCTGGAAACGGTGAATATCAACCCGTCGATGGCCATTCGTTTCGACGACAAGCACAGCCTGGGTTTGGGTGTGTCAGCGCAAATTCTGCACTTGCGCCAGATCTCCGGCGTCGATGTGCAGGAGGGTGCATACGGGATCGGCAAGCGCACCATCCAGAGTGGTCTCAGTCAGCTTTGCAGCAGCAGCGGGTTGCCGCTGATCGGCGGCATCTCCGCGGCCGCGTGCGGGCAGCTGGCCGGCCTGGTCAGCGGGCCGCTGGTGGCCGACGGGAAAGGCGAGGGCTCGGTGACCATTGAGGGCATGGGGTATGGCTTTGGCTGGAATGCTGGCTATATGTACCGTTTCAATGATGATCGCACCCGCTTCGGTCTGACCTATCGCTCGCTGATCCGCCAGACCGTCAAGGCTGACGTGGACTGGGACTTCAGCAATGTCACCGGCACCATCCCGGACATCACCGGCGTCAGGGAAGGCAATCCGCTGAGTCTGCTCGGTGCGCTGACCGGGCGCATCAACCTGCGCGAGTTCACCGAGGATTACATCCGTCCGGATACCGATGCCACGCTCAAGATCGTCACGCCGGAATCGGCTGCCGTGTCGCTCTTCCATCAGGCCAGCGAGCGCCTGGCGCTGATGGGGACGCTGACCTGGACGCGCGCCAGCAGAACCCAGGCGCTGCGCGCCCAGTTCGAGGACCGTCAGGGTCCCAATGGCACCATCGAGCAGGGTGACGGCGCGGTCAATGTCCGCTTTCGTGATGTCCTTAAGGGGGCTGTGGGCATCAACTACCGCCTCAACGACAAGCTGATACTGCGTACCGGCTTCGGTTTCGAGCAAACCCCGCTGCCGAATGCCGAGGCGCGTCATGCCACCATCCCGGATGCCAATCGCTATGTGTTCTCGCTTGGCGCCAACATGACGGTTCGCAAGAACCTGGACGTCGACCTGGCCTACAGCTATGTCCAGCTTGAAGATGCCAAAGCGAATTATCACGATGATTGCCATCCGGCCGGTTATATCCCGTCGCAGCACAGCAATTCGGATATCGCGCCGGGCAACGAATGTACGGGCAATGGCGGCACCTTCAAAGGCACGTTCAAGGACACCTACCTGAACTCTTTGGGCATCCAGATGAACCAGCGCTTCTGATCCCGGTGCGCACCGGCCGGTTTACATCCGGCCGGTGTTTCAGGACAATTCGCGCCTCAACCTGAGGCGTGTTTTCCATGTCAGCATCCCCTGTGTTCCAGCCCCCTGTTTCCGGTCCTGCACTGGCGGATGATCCGTTGCTGGCCGACAGTGCCGTGGCCTCCTTTGATCCGGCTGCGCTGGCGGCGGCCGCCGATGCCGCTGAGGCTGCCGAAGACGCCGATGACGCCGAAGATGAGACGCCGGTGGCCGGCGAGAAGCCGGACAATAAGCAGCGCCGCGAGCTGAACAAGCTGCAAAAGCGTCTGCGCCGCCTCACCGGCCAGGCCATCGCCGACTACAACATGATCCAGGATGGTGACAAGGTCATGGTCTGCCTGTCCGGTGGCAAGGACAGCTATACCATGCTGGAGATCCTGCTCAACCTGCAGATCAGCGCGCCGGTGAAGTTCGAGATCGTGGCGGTCAACCTCGACCAGAAACAGCCCGGTTTTCCCGAGGATGTGCTGCCGAAGTACCTGACCGAGCGTGGCGTGCCGTTCTATATCCTCGAAAAGGACACCTACAGCATCGTCAAGGAGCTGACGCCGGAAGGGCAGACCTACTGCGCCGTCTGCAGCCGCCTGCGTCGTGGCAATCTCTATGCCTTCGCTCAGGAGATCGGTGCCACCAAGGTCGCGCTCGGGCATCACCGTGATGACATCATGGCCACGCTGATGCTGAACCTGTTCCATGCCGGCCGCCTCAAGGCGATGCCGCCCAAGCTGCTCTCGGACGATGGCAAAAATGTGCTGATCCGCCCGCTGGCTTACTGCAAGGAAAAGGACATCGCAGCGTATGCCCGCCTCAAGGGCTTCCCGATCATCCCCTGCAATCTCTGTGGTTCCCAGGCCAACCTTCAGCGTGCGGTCGTGAACAAGATGCTGCGTGACTGGGATCAGCAGTTCCCGCAGCGTCTCGACAGCATGTTCACCGCGATCCAGAACGTGGCCCCGTCGCAGCTGGCCGACCGCGCCTTGTTCGATTTCGAAGGCCTGGAGCAGCGTCGCGTGCAGCCGGAGCCCAAAACGCTGGCTGAAGGGCGCATCGGCATGGTCAATCTGTCACTGGAGTGAGCCGGCCGACTGGCGCGATGTCTGACAGACAGCAAAGAAAAAGCCCGGCAATTGCCGGGCTCTTTTTTGCTGCGCCGTATCAGAAGCGCTTGTTGATCTGTGCCCCTAGGATATGGGCATGACTGTCATAGTACTTGGCGCGAAATGTGCCGCCATTGCTTGTACATTCGCTGGGGCCGTTCTGGCCGTTGCCATCACTGTCATTCTCGAAATACGTCCCGGTGCAGGTGTCGTGGTAGCGTGCTTCGGAGTCCAGAATGTAAAGATAGCTGTAGGCGAGATCGATGCTGGTGTTCTTGTCGATCTTGTAGCCTAGGCCGACAGAGCCCATCCAGCGATCATTGTCAGCGAGCGCCGGGTGGCGATACTCGGGTGACGGGACTGGCGTCTGGTCGAACTGCAGGCCGGTGCGCAGCGTCAGCTTGTCGTTGTAGTGATAGTTCATGCCGACGGCAGCCGTAAAGGTGTCACGCCAGTTCAGGCGCACCATGGCATTGCCCTGCTTGGACTGCACGTTGCTGGTCTGATCAGGCAATTCGACGACCAGTCTCTGGATGGCCGATGTCTTGTTGAAAGTGTAGCTGAGCATCAGATCCAGCTTGTTGGTCAGCTCGCGGAAGTAGGCGATGTTGAGCTTGGATGGAATGGTCAGGACGATGCGGGCATCGGTATCCGGACGGTAGTACTTCTCGATGAATTCCTTGACCGTGAAGGTGTCGCCACCGACCGGAATGAGGGGGGCATCATTGAGCGTGCCCTTGAGGTTGTCCAGATTCCAGTCCAGCTCCCCATTCATGCGGACATCCGACTCGGAGCGATACGACAGGCTCAGACGGGACTTCTCGTCGAACTGGTACATGTAGCCCGCATTCCAGCCATAACCGAAACCGAAGGTCTCAATGGTGACGTAGGCCGTGCTGTTGGGGTCGATGAGGTTGACGCCCGGCACTGTGCCGCCGCTCAGCAGGCCGCTCAGCAGATCAGTGACCTGCTGGGGCGAGGCATTTGCCAGCTGATTGAGGAGGCCGCTAACCACATTGCCCGGCAGGCCGAGATTGGTCAGCAGGTCGCCGACGATGAAACCTGGCTGGTTAATGACGGGGGCCAGCAGATAGGGGGCAATCTTGTTGACATCGATCTGCTCGCGAATCTTGGCATGACCGATGATGGCCGATACGCCAAAGCCGATGCTGTGCTTGTCATCGAAGCGAATGCCCACGGACGGATTGATGTTGATCAGTTCGATGGCGGCACTGTCGGCGAAATAACGTCCGAACCAGTCAGCCTTGTAGTTCAGGTTGCCACCACCGGGCGAGAAGATGCCGAGCCCGAGCGTGATCATGTCGTTGTAGGGCATGGACCCGAACACGGCTCCCACCGGCAGGACGCGCGGGAAGAACGATTCCGCCGGACCCACGGCCGGCATGGCAGGATCAGGCGTCGGGTCCGACATCAGGTCATCCTGCGTTTCAGGGCCCTGACCAATGTCCTGGACACGTGTCGTGCCCTGGTCCTTGACCTTGGAGGAGGCCGCGATCAGGGTGCCGATCTGGGTGAAATTGGTCCCGTGCAGTCGGGCCAGGCCCGCCGGGTTGAAGTAGATCACCGAAGCATCATTGGATTCTGCCGCGTTGGCATTTGCGGTGCCCTGGCTGCTGGCTGCGACGACCGGTACGTCAGCGCCTGCGGACCAGGCAAAGGGGGAACTCAACAGGGCGATGGCGACGGACAGCGGACGGGCAAATGCACGAAACTGCAGCATGTGCTACTCCTTTTAATTATTTTTGGAGGCATTAAGACAGGCTGTCAGTCTATGTGGTGGTTTTGTAATAATCAACTCCGCCTTACGTCGGATTTTGCTCATGCCGGGTGCGTCTGTACTGCCCTGGCGTGGTCCCGGTCCAGCGCTTGAAGGCACGATTGAAATTGGCCACATCGGAGTAACCCAGCTCTTCCGCAATGCGCTCGATGGATTGTTCGTTTTCATCTAGCAGCCGCACCGCCATCTGGCGCCGGATATCCTCGAGAATGTCACTGAAGGTCGTGCCTTCCTGCGCGAGCTGACGCTTGAGCGTGCGCTCCGACATGTGCAGCAGGTCAGCCACGGCCTCGACACTGCGGAAGCCGATGCCATCCTGATGTATCAACTCCCTTACCTGACGCACAAAACGATTGATCATGCCGATCGCGACCAGTTCACGCTCGCACTGATCGACGGCCAGCTGCATGGAGGCGCTGTCCGCCATGACCAGGGGCAGGTCGAGATAGCTGGCATCGAAGCTGATGCGGTTACAGGGCTGATTGAAGTGGATCTGGGCCGGGAGCACATAGCGGAACTCCTCAAAGCGAGGGTTTTCCGCCATGGTGATGTCGGCAACGCCAAACAGGGTTTCTCCGGTGACGACCTGGGCCATCTGGCCGAGGCCGATCATGAGTCCGGCGACTACGGCATCCCGCAGCGGTTGCAGGGCGAGATCGGTGTCCAGGTAGAGATGGGCTCGGTCACCCTCACGTTCCAGGCGAATGGCAAAGCCCATGATGCGCAGGCTGATGAAGCGTTCGACCAGCTCCAGCGCCTGGGCGACAGTATCGGCAGTCATGGCGGCAAAGCCGATGAAGCCATGGCTGGAGAGTTTCATCTGCATGCCGACATAGAAGGGCAGGCCGGGCTCTTCGGTCAGCTCCAGCGCCGTCATGTAAATCTGGTTCACGGTATCCAGCGGAATGCGCAGGGTCGGCGAGGTCAGCATCTGGCGCTCCAGCCCGAAGGGCTTGAGCAGTTCCTCTTCGGTGATACCCCAGCGGGCAGCCACGTCGAGCAACAGCAGCGCGTAGGCGGCAGGCAGGCCCTGAGTATTGTCGGCGGGGATTGATGACATCCGGGACTGGCACATAATGACTAGAAGGTGTCCCAAAATAACCTGTCGTTACCGGCCGGTCAAAGCCACAGTGACTCCCGTCAGACAATGACTATTTTCTTTTCGGGGTGAGCCATGAACACCATGAACACGGCGATGACTTCTTTCCAGTCAGATACAACACGCCAGCCTGCCGGTGCCGGGGTCGGGATTCCACCGCGTCGCGTGGCAATGGACCTCTCGGAGTCCAAGGTGGACTACTGGTACGCGAATGATCCTTTTCTGACGCATTTCTGGGCCAGCTTCTCGCTGCTGCTGCCCCATGGCGAGATGTTCTTCGTCGATGCCGTGCGCCACTACCGCGGCGACATTACCGACAGCCGCCTCAAGGCCGAAATTTCAGGCTTCATTGGTCAGGAGGCCCTGCATACCCAAGGCCACCAGGTCATGAATGCCTTCATCAACGGCAAGAACCTGCCGGGTGAGCAGATCGAGGCTCAGCTCAAGGTGCTGCTCGATGCCGTCGCCAGAATCCATCCGCGTCTGAATCTGGCCGCCACCATTTGCCTCGAGCACTTCACCGCGCTGATCGCCGAGCAGCTGCTGCGTGATGCCGATCATCGTGCCCATGGTCATAACGATGTGCTGCCGCTGTGGTTGTGGCATGCGCTGGAAGAAACCGAGCACAAGGCCGTGGCTTTCGATGTCTATCAGCAGACCGGTGGCAGCTATGCCGTCCGCGCGCTGACCATGATCCCGACCACCGTCATCCTCGGCGCGGTCATGGCGTACACGATGACGCGTCTGCTGGCCGCCGATGGCCAGCTGCTCAAACCCCGCCAGAACTGGAACGGACTCAAGTACCTGTTCGGTCGCAAAGGTCTGCTGACCACGCTGGCGCCGCAGTTCATTGACTGGTTCCGTCCGGGCTTTCATCCGAATGACCACGATACCGTGGCGCTGGTGGCTGAATGGCGCGAGAAGCTGTTCGGCGAGCAGGGCTCGATGAACCACATGCTCAAGGGCAGGGCTGTGCACTAAGCACGACCCGCTGTGCCGCCAAAGCCACCTGAGGTCACCTCAGGTGGCTTTTTTGTTGGCAGCGGGCGCAGGCGAACTTGCTACACTCTCTGGCAGTTTCCGCCGGAGTGGTATGTATGTCCGATTTTTCGCTGACCATTGATCATCCTGTGCCTGGCGTACGCCGGGTCTGCTGGGCACGCCCCGGTCGCCTCAATGCGTTCACCAATGCGCTCTATCAGGCCATCATGGATGCTGTCGTGGCAGCTGCAGAAGACGCCTCGGTGCGCGTACTCTGGCTGACTGGCGGCGATGGCGTTTTCAGTGCCGGCAATGACCTGGATGAGTTCGAGCGCCATCCCACCGCCAGCCTGGATGCCCCTGTGTTCCGGCTGCTTGCGGCAGTCTCCACATTTGCCAAGCCGCTGGTCATGACACCGTCGGGGCCGGCCATCGGCATTGGCACCACGCTGTGCCTGCATGCTGATTTTGTGCAATGCCAGCGCAATGTCCGTTTCCAGATGCCATTTGTGGCGCTGGGACTTTGTCCGGAAGGCGGATCGAGCCTGTTGGTGCCGCAACTGGTGGGGCAGGCCAGGGCGATGTCCTGGCTGCTGCTGGGAACGCCCATCCTGGCCGATGAAGCCTTGCAGAGCGGTCTGGTCAATGCGGTGTGTGACACACCAGAAGCCCTGGAAGAGCAGACGCTGGCCCTGGTGCGCAAGCTGGTCAGCCTGCCACCGGATGCCGTGATGGCGTCCAAGCGACTGATCAAGGGGCGTGGTCAGGCGTTGTTGCAGGAAACCCTGGCCATTGAAGGCCGGCAGTTCATCGCTCAGCTGCCCTTGCCGGAGGCGCGAGAGGCCCTGGCGGCGTTCCGCGAGAAGCGCAAACCGGTCTTTGGCTGATGCACTGAGCACTCGCCAAAAAAGAAAAGGCCGCACAAGCGGCCTTTTTTCATGGCGGATCATCCGGACTGGCGCATGCCATCCGGAAAAGAAAAAAGGCCGCTTGCGCGGCCTTTTCTCAGGGCATGAGCCGGTCGGAGGGATTAGCCGCCGAACTGGTTCATGGTGTTCTTGGAGTCATCGCCAGCCTTCAGCGCGTTGTCACCAGCGAACATTTCCTTGTGGTCATCGCCGATGTCCGAACCGGCCATGGCCTGGTGCTTGACGCAGGCGACGCCTTCACGGATTTCCTTGCGCTGAACACCAGCCACATAGGCCAGCATGCCCATGTCGCCGAAGTAGCCCTTCGACAGTTCGTGCATGTGCAGAGCGGTCGTGTGGTAGGTCGGCAGGGTGATCAGGTGGTGGAACACGCCGGCTTCACGGGCAGCATCGGCCTGGAAGGTGCGGATCATGTCGTCAGCAGCCTTGGCCAGTTCGGTGTTGTCGTAGTCGACGCTCATCAGCTTGGCGCGATCGTAAGCCGACACGTCCTTGCCTTCCTTCTGCATGCGGTCGAAAGCCTGCTGGCGGAAGTTCAGCGTCCAGTTGAACGACGGGCTGTTGTTGTAGACCAGCTTGGCGT
>CAZEEQ010000042.1:0-13465 GCA_964511255.1 uncultured Paraperlucidibaca sp. | reverse complement strand
CCGGCGACATCGTCTGCATCACCGGCATTGAAAAGCTGGGCATCTCCGACACGCTCTGCGACCCGACCTGCGTCGAGGCCATGCCGCAGCTGAGCGTGGACGAGCCGACCGTGAACATGACTTTCCAGGTCAACAACTCGCCTTTCGCCGGCCGCGAAGGCAAGTTCGTGACCTCGCGCAACATCAAGGATCGCCTGGAAAAGGAACTGATCCACAACGTCGCCCTGCGCGTCGAACCGACCGACAGCCCGGACCGCTTCAAGGTTTCCGGTCGCGGCGAGCTGCATCTCTCGGTGCTGATCGAAAACATGCGTCGTGAAGGCTTCGAGATGGGCGTGTCGCGCCCGGAAGTCATCATGAAGATGATTGATGGCGTGAAGTCCGAGCCGTTCGAGAACGTCATTTTCGACGTCGAAGAACAGCATCAGGGCGGCGTCATGGAGCAGATGGGTGCGCGCAAGGGCGACATGACCAACATGATCCTGGATGGCAAGGGTCGTATCCGTATCGAGGCCACCGTGCCGTCGCGCGGCCTGATCGGCTTCCGCTCCGAGTTCCTGACCATGACCTCGGGTACCGGCATCATGACCTCCAGCTTCTCGCACTACGGTCCGGTCAAGTCCGGTGACGTGGCCAAGCGCCAGAACGGCGTGCTGATCTCCATGGTCCAGGGCACCGCCCTCGGCTATGCCCTGTGGAACCTGCAGGAGCGCGGCCGCATGTTCATCGGCCCGCAGACCGAAGTCTACGAAGGCATGGTGATCGGTCTTTGCGCCCGCGGCGACGACATGGCCGTGAACCCGACCAAGGGCAAGCAGCTGACCAACGTCCGTGCTTCCGGCACCGATGAAAACATCGTGCTGACCCCGGCTGTCCGCTTCACGCTGGAGCAGGCGCTGGAGTTCATTGAAGACGACGAGCTGGTCGAAGTCACGCCGCAGTCGATTCGTATCCGCAAGCGTCACCTGACGGAAAACGATCGCAAGCGCGCCAGCCGTGGCGGCTGATCGCCTCGGGTTGCTGCTGACATGAAAAAGCCCGCCAATCGGCGGGCTTTTTCATGGGCGCAAGCTTTGCAGAACCTGGACTCACCCTACACTGAGTTGGCCCCACAACTTCCGCTTAAAGGCTCTCAAACCAGCGACAGCAACTGCTCGCGAAACCAGTCCGGCATCGGCGTGCGCCGCCCCGTTTGCGGGCTGATACAGACCGTCACCGTCTCGGCCTCGGCCGCGACACGCTGCTGCGCCGTGCTGAACAGCGCGTAATGGAACACGATGCGATCCTCGCCGGTGATCTCGACACGCATGCCGATCTGCAATGTGTCCGGATACACCACGGGCGCCTTGTACCGGCAGCGGGCATCGGCGATCACCATGCCGACGCCGGCCTCGAACAGACGCGGGAAAATCTCCAGCGCCTCCATCAGCCCGATACGGGCATTTTCGAGATACTGGAAATACATCACGTTATTGACGTGGCCGAGGGCATCCATATCGCCCCAATTGACCTTGAGCGGATGCAAATAGGGATAAACGGCCTGAAGCTCGGCCAGTGAAGCGGGACCACGGGTCGGTGTCGCGATGACAGCACTCATGATGCAGGCTTCTCCGGTGTCCAGCCCTGCGGGCGCTCGTAATCATCACCGCTGAGAAACTTTTCCAATTGCTCATCCAGAAACTTGCGAGCCTGCGGATCCATCACGTTGAGACGGTTCTCGTTGATCAGCATGGTCTGATGGCGCAGCCATTGCATCCAGGCTTCCTTGGATACCGTCTCAAACAGCGCCTGACCGCGCGGACCGGGGAAAGGCGCGAAGGCCATGCCTTCGAGCTCCTGCTTCAACTTGCGACACAACACCCTGCGCGACATCACTCGTTCTCCACCAGCGCCTGCAGGCGCTGCAACAACTGCTGAACCGGAGCCGGCACACCCAATGCCGGCAGAGGGTCGAGTGTAACCCACTGACCCGAAGGCCCGGAAACCGGGTTCACGGTCTCTGCCCGGATCAGCCGGGGATGAATGTGCAGACGGAAATGTGTGAACACATGCCAAAAAGCTGGCCAGTCATGACCCTCCGGCGCAGCGTCATCCAGCGCCAGCTCAGGGAAAGTCCAGAGTCCGCCCCAGAGACCACTCGGCGGACGCTGCTGCAGCCAGACCTGACCCTGGTCGTTGAGTTGCAGCAGCATGCGGGTCGAACGCTCGGGAGCCGCCATCTTGCGCTTCTTCTGCGGATACAGCGTCGGGTTGCCCTCGGCATGGCCGCGACAGCTCGCTATGAGCGGACAGAGCGCGCAGGCCGGGCGACTGCGCGTGCAGATCATGGCGCCAAGATCCATCATGGCCTGGTTGTAGTGCGGCGCCCGCCGGGGCGGCGTGTACTGTTCAGCGACCTGCCAGAAACGACGCAGAATGTCGGCCTGGGCGGGGTCGCCCGCCAGCGCCTCGTGACGCGACAGCACACGCTTGACGTTGCCGTCGAGGATGGCCGCGCGCTGCCCCATGCCCAGCGACAAGATCGCGCCCGCCGTGGAGCGGCCGATGCCGGGCAGCGCACTCAGCGCGTCGAGATCAGCTGGCAGCTCGCCGCCATGGCGATCCACTGCCTGCTGCGCGGCCTTGTGCAGGTTGCGCGCCCGCGCGTAGTAACCGAGTCCGGTCCAGTGATGCAGCACATCATCGAGCGGGGCCGCAGCGAGGTCGGACAGGGTCGGGAAACGGGTCATGAAGCGGGTGAAATAGGGAATGACCGTCGCCACCTGGGTCTGCTGGAGCATGATCTCCGAGACCCAGACACGATAGGGTGTGACCGCCTGTTGCCAGGGCAGGTCTTTGCGGCCGTACTGATCGAACCAGGTCAGGACCCGGCCGGCAAACTCAACGCTTGAAGAGGTCAAAGATCTGTTTCACCGCTTCCTGTTGCTGGGGATTCAGCTTTTCGTTGATTTTATCCTGCAGTTTGGCCTTGCCCTTGTCGACTTCCTCGCCGAGGCGCGCCTTGGCCATCAGTGCGGCGATGCCCTGCATACCCTGGCGATCCAGCGAGCACAGCGTCACCAGACTGCCTTTGAGGTTGCCGTTGCAGCGCACCGGAATCTCGTAGTCGGCCATCTTGGCGTACTTCTCGCCCCAGTATTTCTTGTCGAGCTTGAGCTGGAAACGGTAGTCGACGTCCTGGGTGACCAGATTGTAGGTGCCGTTGCCGCCAACCTGGATATCCTTGAGGTCGGCTTTCATCGACTGGTTGCTGACCACACCCTGGTTCAGGCTGGTCTCGCCAAGCATGCTGACAATTTCGGTATCGCGCACCTTGCCCTTGAGCGTGGCGACGTCACGACCGGTCAATGCCGGCAGCAGCGCCTGATACTGACCGAGGGCATTGAACAGGGCATCGGTGACATTCACGCCCTTGATCAGACCGTTGTCGAGACGCAGGGTATTGGGACCCTGGGCGCTGCGAATCCAGGCATCGGCATCATTGCCGACGACTTTCACCGACCCGTTGAAGTTCATGCGACCGGTGAAGATATCCTTCTTCAGCGCCGACTTGGCGATCGGGCCGAGATCGATCTGCTTGATGTCGGGATTCAGGGTGATGACTGGCTGCGCACCACGCACATCAATGGTTACCGGCACGCTGAAGCTGCCGCTGTAGATGCTGCCACGCAACTCGCTGACACTGACCACGCCGCCACGCGCCGCTGCCGTGACGCGGAACTGACTGATCGGGTAGGTCATGATGTCGAGCTTGCCGGCGCTAAGGCCGATATCGAGGTTCTGACTGCGCAGCAGGGCCACCGGCAGGATGCCTTCGACAGCTTTCTTCGTGGTCTGGGTAGCGGCCTGGTCGACCTTGGCGGCAGCTTCCGGCGGCAGGTAGTTGTCGGCGTTGAGCTGGTCAAGGTTGAGGCGAGCATAAAGACGGGCATTGGGCAGCTCGCGCACGCCGGCTTCACCGGTGATGTTGCTGCCGTCCAGCACCAGACGCAGATTGCGGGCGAGATACTGGGTCTCGTTGCCGGCCAGCTCAGCGCGCACACTGGCGCGCTTGAGCACATTGGGATCCTTGGTGACCGGCGGCTTGATCCCCAGCGTGGCCATCAGCTCGCGCGGATTGAAGGTGCTGGTCTGCACCACCCCGGAGAGCGTCATGCCGCGGGTCACCGGGGTCGCGCCACTGGCCAGCGCCGGCAGTTTCGCCGACACCTGACCATCGACACGGATACCGGCCAGCTGGGCGACCAGCGAACTCAGCGCAATATCACCCTGCTTCCAGTTGGCTTCCAGCGCCGCCTGCACGCTGACGGGCAACGGTTTCGGCAGGGCCTTGTCAGCCAGCACGGCCTGGATGCGGATGTCTTTGAGGCTGGCCTGACCGGCCGCGAGGTCGATACGGGTATCGGCCTGGAGCCGGGCCTCGAGCGGTGCCGGACGGCCCTTGTCCTGATACGTTGCCTGCACCGCCAGACCCGGCAGCTGAACCTGCTGCTTCGCCAGGTCCGCCACCACGTCGGTGCTCAGCACCAGGCTGGCCGGCTCGCTCAATGCCGGATCACGCCAGGCCACCGTAGCCTCCAGACCCTGCACACGATGCTGTTGCGCCTTGATATCAGCATTCACCTGCACCGCCTTGATGCCGATGCCTGCCGGCGCCGGCAGCAGCGAACCCGACAGCTCGCTGTCGAGACTGACGCCCTTGAACACATGCTTCTGGGCATCGAGATCCAGCAGAATGCTCGCGGCCAAGCGGTTATCGGCAACCACGGTCTTGCCGGCGGCATCCCGCTGCGTGAAGCGGAACGCGGCCCGTACCGGGAACTCGGCCCTGGGGTCAATGTTCTCGGCCTGCAAGGCGATGTTCTCGACAGTGCGGGTGACGCCGGCGGCCTGATCCACCAGCGTCAGGCGCGTATTCCTGACCTCCAGATCCTTGATCGCAAAAGCCACCTGCTCCGAGGTTTCCTGATCCGGACTCTTGAGTTTTTCAAGGAGATGATCCCAGCTGGTCTTGCCATCGGCGTACTGCACCAGACGCAACCCGGCCCCATCCAGCAAAACTGCATCAATACTGGCTTTGCCACCCAGCAGAGGCAGCAATTGCACGGAAACCGCCGCCGACCTGACCTCCGCCAGCATTTCCCGTGATGCCGGATCACTGAGCGTCGCCTCGCCCAGCTTGATGCCGAGGTTGGGATAAAGCTGCCAGGCCAGCTGTCCCTTCAGGGCCAGATCCATGTCCGTCTTGTTCTTGACGACATCCGCCAGCTCACGCTTGTAGTCGTTGGGATCCAGGATAAACACGATATAGGCGGCGAGCAGGGAAACGATCACCACGAGGGTGCCGAGGATACCGCCCAGCCAGAGCAACACGCGCTTCATGATGACCTCGGAAATACCAGATTTGACGACTCTAACCTGCTGAAACAGGCGCTGTCAGTAGACAACGCCGAGAGCGGGCGGAGAGCGTACGATTTGACAGCAGACGCCGCAGGCATGAGACTAGGAATCGTTCTCAACACCATATCGAGTCTGAGTCACTGTGCGTCTTTCCGACCTTCCTCGTTACGCCACGGCTATCGTCCAGCATGTGGAGGCAGCTTATGATGCCGATCCGATCGCCCGCCGCCTGGCAGACCTGGGATTTGTCCCGGGGGAAACCGTGCGCCTGACGGCTACGGGTCCTGTCGGTGCCGATCCGGTTCTGGTGCAGGTCGGCTTCACGCGCTTCGCCCTCCGTCGTAGCGAAGCCGCCCGCGTCATGGTCACCGAGGTGACGACATGAGCATCGCCATCGCCCGTATCGCGCTGGTCGGCAACCCGAACTGCGGCAAAACCTCACTGTTCAACCAGATGACCGGAGCGCGTCAGAAAGTCGCCAACTATGCCGGCGTGACGGTCGAGCGCAAGGAGGGCCGGCTGGTGCTGCCTTCCGGCCGTACCCTGCAGGTGCTCGACCTGCCCGGCGCCTACAGCCTCGACGCCACCAGCCCGGACGAGGCCATCACCCGTGCCGTCTGTCTCGGTGAGCTGCCCGGCGAAGCCCAGCCGGACCTGATTGTCTGTGTCGCCGACGCCACCAACCTGCGCCTGCATCTGCGTTTCGTGCTTGAGGCCAAGCGCCTGGGCCGGCCCATGATCCTGGCGCTGAACATGATGGACGCCGCCCGCCGACGTGGCATCAGGATCGATGTCGCCACGCTGCAGGCACGCCTCGGCATGACGGTGGTGGAAACCGTGGCGGTCAAACGCGATGGCATCGCCGGTCTGCTGGCGGAGCTGGATCTGACCCTGCCGCGTCAGGCCCCCGCGCCGGAGGCCGGCGACCTGCATGCCGCTGTCCGCCTGCTGCTGGCCGAGGCCGTGGTGATGCCGACCGCCACCGATGCCCGCGATGATGCGATCGACCGCGTGTTGCTGCATCCGGTTTTCGGCCTCGCCTTCCTCGCCGTGCTGATGTTCATGATTTTCCAGGCGGTATTCTCATGGGCTGAACCGTTCATGACCGCCATCGAGACGGCGGTCGCGGCCGTCGGACATGTCACCACGGGCAACATGCCGCCCGGCATCCTGCACAGCCTGCTCAATGATGGCATCTTCGCCGGAGTGGGCGGCGTGCTGGTTTTCCTGCCGCAGATCCTCATCCTGTTTTTCTTCATTCTCATGCTGGAAGAGTCGGGCTACCTGCCGCGGGCGGCCTTCCTCCTCGACCGCATGATGTTCAAGGCCGGCCTCACCGGCCGCGCCTTCATTCCGCTGCTGTCGAGCTTCGCCTGCGCGATTCCCGGCATCATGGCCACGCGCAGCATCTCCGATCCGCGCGACCGGCTGACCACCATCATGGTGGCACCGCTGATGACCTGCTCGGCGCGCCTGCCGGTCTATACGCTGCTGATTGCGGCCTTTATTCCTGTGCAAACCGTCTGGGGATGGTTCAATCTGCAAGGCGTGGTGCTGTTTGCGCTGTATTTCGGCGGCGTCGCCAGTGCGCTGCTGGTTGCCACCGTGATGAAGCTGCTGCAGAACGACCGCAGCGAACATGCCCTGTTGCTGGAGCTGCCCAGCTACCGCCTGCCTGACTGGAAAAGTGTCGCCATCGGCCTTTATGAGCGCGGCATGATCTTCATCAAGCGGGTCGGCGGCATCATTCTCGCCGTCACCGTGCTGCTCTGGTTCCTCGCCAGCTTTCCCGCGCCGCCCGAAAACGCCATACGGCCAGCCATCGATTACAGCTACGCCGGCATCCTGGGGCACTGGTTGTCGGTCATCTTCGCCCCCATCGGGTTCACCTGGGAGATCTCCATCGCTCTGGTGCCGGGCATGGCCGCGCGCGAAGTCGTCGTGGCCGCGCTGGGGACGGTCTACGCCATGTCGGGCAACGAAGACATGGTCGCCAACCAGCTGGGCAGTCTGATTGCCCAGCAGTGGTCACTGGCTACGGGCCTGTCGCTCCTGGTCTGGTTCATCTTTGCCCCACAGTGTCTGTCGACACTGGCCACCGTGCGTCGTGAAACCGGCTCCTGGCGTTCGGTAGCCGTCATGACGGGCTATCTTTTCGGGCTGGCCTATCTGGCCTCGTTCATCACTTATCAGCTCGCGCTGAGGCTGCTGTGAGTCATGACATGATGCAGTACCTGCTGGTCGGTCTGGCGCTGGCCTGGAGCCTGCTGCGTGTCACGCGCCAGCTCTTCCCCGGCGCCCTGCATGCCGGTCAAAACCGACTCGCGCAAAGGGCGGCTAAACGCGGTTGGCAGCGGCTGGGCAGCTGGCTGCAATCCGGTGAGCGGAGTGCCGGCTGTGGCAGCGGCTGCAATACCTGTGGCAGCTGTGCCACGACAGCAGCCATCGCACCCGAACGCCCTGTTCAGCTGCGTGGCGTAATGGCTGACCGTCAGGGCATAAACGACAACGCCCCGGCCCGATAAATCACTCGGACCGGGGCGCTGCCCATGCGCGGACTCAGTGCCGCTTCAAGTCGAAGCGATCCAGCGTCATCACCTTGTTCCAGGCCTTGATGAAGTCCTGCACGAACTGCTGCTGACCATCTGTCGAGGCGTAGACCTCAGCCACTGCACGCAGTTCGCTGCTTGAACCAAACACCAGATCGACCGGGGTGGCCATCCAGCGCAGCTTGCCGCTGGCACGATCATGTCCCTCATAGAGGCCGGGCTGAGCAGCCGATTTCTGCCACTGCGTCGACATATCCAGCAGATTGACGAAGAAATCATTGCTCAGCGTGCCCGGCCTGTCGGTCAGAACACCATAGCCCTTGCCGTCAACGCCGGCGCCGAGGCTGCGCAAGCCACCAACCAGCACGGTCATTTCCGGCACGGTCAGGGTCAGCTGGTTGGCCTTGTCGATCAGCAGCTCGGTCGGCGAGCGCTCCAGGCCACTGGCATAGTAGTTCCGGAAGCCGTCTGCCTTGGGCTCCAGCACCGCGAAGCTGGCAACCTGGGTCTGTTCCTGCACGGCATCCACACGCCCCGGGGCAAATGGCACGGTCACCGGGCTGCCTCCCTGCCTGGCGGCCTGTTCAATGCCGGCATTACCCGCCAGCACAATCACATCCGCCAGCGACACGGTGCGGCCACCCACGGCCTTCTGATTGAACTGGCGCTGAATCGCTTCAAGCCGCGGTAACACCCGCGCCAGTTCATCCGGCTGGTTAACCGGCCAGTCCTTCTGGGGCGCCAGACGGATGCGCGCACCATTGGCGCCACCACGCATGTCGGTACCCCGGAAAGTCGCCGCCGAGGCCCAGGCCGTGCGCACCAGCTCCGGGACCGTCAGTCCTGAAGCGAGGATCCGCGACTTCAGTGCCTCGATATCAGCGGCATTGATCAGGGGATGATCAACCGCAGGCAGCGCATCCTCCCAGACCAGCACTTCCTTCGGCACATCCATGCCGAGATGGCGGGCACGCGGACCGAGGTCGCGATGGGTCAGCTTGAACCAGGCCTTGGCGAACGCCAGACGGTAGGTCTCGGGATCCTTGCGGAAGCGCTCGACAATCTTGCGGTACGCCGGATCGAACTTCAGTGCCAGGTCGGTGGTGAACATGATCGGCACGTGGCGCTTCTGGCTGTCGTGCGCATCCGGTACCAGATTGGCGGCCTGGCCATTCGCCGGAATCCACTGGAGGGCACCCGCCGGGCTGTGGGTCTTGACCCACTCGAAGCCCATCAGATTGTCCAGGTACTGCGTGGTCCAGGCGGTCGGGTTGACCGACCAGGCCCCCTCAAGACCGCTGGTGACGGTATCTTCGGAGTGCCCCTTGCCACAGCTGTTCTTCCAGCCCAGGCCCTGCTGCTCAAGACCGGCCGCCGCCGGGTCAGCGCCCAGGCAGGCCTCCGGCTTGTGCGCACCATGGGCCTTGCCGAAGGTGTGACCGCCGGCAATGAGTGCCACGGTCTCCTCATCATTCATCGCCATGGCCCCAAATGCCATGCGGATGTCACTGGCGGCCGCCAGCGGGTCCGGATTGCCATTGGGCCCTTCCGGATTGACGTAAATCAGTCCCATCTGGGTAGCGCCCAGACCATGCTTGAGCCGGCCTTTCTGGTCACGCCGCTGATCATCCAGGAATTTCTTTTCCGGCCCCCAGAACACCATATCCGGCTCCCAGTCATCCTCGCGACCGCCCGAAAAGCCGAAGGTCTTGAAGCCCATGGACTCCAGCGACACATTGCCAGCCAGGACCATGAGGTCGGCCCAGGAAATATGACGGCCATACTTCTGTTTGACCGGCCAGAGCAAACGCCGGGCCTTGTCGAGACTGACGTTATCGGGCCAGCTGTTGAGTGGCTCGAAGCGCTGCTGCCCACCTCCGGCGCCGCCGCGGCCGTCGGACATGCGGTAAGTGCCTGCGCTATGCCAGGCCATGCGGATGAAGAAGGGGCCGTAGTTGCCGTAATCTGCCGGCCACCAGGGCTGCGAGGTGGTCAGTACCTTGCGGATGTCGGCCTTGACCGCAACCAGGTCCAGAGCGGAGAAGGCCTTGGCGTAATCAAAGCCGGCCCCCAGCGGATTGGACC
Organism: uncultured Paraperlucidibaca sp.; assembly: GCA_964511255.1. Lineage (GTDB taxonomy): Bacteria > Pseudomonadota > Gammaproteobacteria > Pseudomonadales > Moraxellaceae > Perlucidibaca. Next base: position 3,431 of record CAZEEQ010000042.1, on the reverse strand, counting down.
CGGGGTCCTGTTGCCGAAGGGGAGAAAGATCGACCAGCTCCGGCCACCAGAAACTGTTGCCCGGCACCTTGCCATCGGCACTGGCGGGGGGAGCTGCTGTCATGGCGCTGAGCGCAATGGCAGCGGCAAGCACATTCAGGGAAGTTGCACGCATGGTTGTTCTCCTTGGGATGGCGTGTCGTGGTGACTGCTTTCAATGACAGTGACGTGACAGTCATATGGATCCTAGCCCCTCCTGAATCCACTTTATAATTTAATGAAACTTACTTTTTAATAGTTTTTAATAATGAATTGGGTGCCGTAAACAGCTCCGGTACAACACCGCCAAACCGCTTTTGCAAATCAGACGCGGCAGGGAGATGATCAGCCGATACCACGGGCAGGAGCACGCCAAATGAGAGTCCATGCAGTAGGTCAGGATCACAAGTTGCGGCCAGGGAAACGGATCGCGAGCCACCGTGCAGGGATTGTCGCCGGACTGCTGGGGGCTGCGTTGCTGTGGCCGCTGCCGGCCGAGGCGCTGACAGCGGACAATATCCGGCTGCCTCAGGACAGCAGCCAGGCCATGGCCACACGACAGGTTTCCGGCCTGCTGGCAGGACCGGCTGAGGTCTCGGCGCTGCGCGAGCAAGGCGTGCAAGTCGTGATCAGTCTGTTGCCCGCAGAGGAGGAGACTTTCGACGAGCAGCGCAGTGTGGAGGCCGCCGGCATGCGGTTCATCAGGATCGCCGTGGCGGGGACAGGCGACCTGACCCGCGAAAAAGTGCAGGCCTTCGATCAGGCACTGAGCGAGGCCGGGCAGCGTCAGACGCTGATCCACTGTGCCAGTGGCAACCGGGTGGGCGCCTTGATGGCACTGCGTGCGGCCTGGATCGAAGGCAAGCCAGCAGATCAGGCTCTCGCCGAGGGCCGTGCCAGTGGCCTGACACGTTTATCCGGAACGGTCAGCGAGCTGATCAGCCCGCGCTGAGGGCAGCCTTAGGCCGGTACCGGTCTGCATGAGACGGCTGATTGAACAGCAGGAGTTGGAGCGGGCGATGGGAATCGAACCCACGGCTCTAGCTTGGGAAGCTAGGGTATTGCCATTATACGACGCCCGCTTTGAAGTTCCGGAACCGGAAAAAGCAGAACCGCATTGTAGCGGGCTGCGAGGACTGCACAAGCGCCGGACGCAAAGAAGACGTCAGATATCCAGCAGACTGTAGTCATCGGCAGACAGTACACGTCGTCCGGCCGCGTTTTCCTGTTCGCGCATTTCCTGTGCCAGACGCGCCAGCACGCCGCGACCACGGGTTGCGGGGTGGATGGCGAAGCCCTGGAGCTGACGCCCCTCATCCGGACCGACCGCCCAGGCAGCCGAGATCGGCTTGGTATTGAACCAGCCGACATAGAGCACGGCATCCGGCGCGGGGGGGGTCAGTGGCGCGGGCGGCTGGAGGCTGGCAAGACGATCGGCCAGCTCGGTATCGAGCGGAAAAGTTTGCGGACGGGCGGTGACAGGCATGGGCACTCCTCGGTTCTGACCCCGAGTTTAGCCCGAACCGCGGCAACCGTGCAGCAAACCCGCGCTGCGGCTATAATCCCGCCTTCGATAACAGCTGCATGAGGCACAGGCATGACCGCACGTCAGGCGGAAGTGGTTCGCAACACCAAGGAAACGAAGATTCGCGCTGCCGTGAATCTCGATGGCACCGGCCAGGGCGACCTGCGCACCGGCATGCCTTTTCTCGACCACATGCTGGATCAGGTCGTCCGTCACGGCCTGATCGACATCACCCTCGTCTGCGATGGCGATCACCACATCGATGACCATCACAGTGCCGAAGACTGCGGCATCACCCTCGGCCAGGCTTTCGCCCAGGCGGTTGGCGACAAGGTCGGGGTGCGCCGCTACGGCCACGCCTACGTACCGCTCGACGAAGCGCTGTCGCGCGTGGTGATCGACCTGTCCGGCCGTCCCGGCCTCGACATGCACTGCGAGTTCACCCGCAGCCACATCGGCCAGTTCGACGTCGATCTGTTCTACGAGTTCTTCCAGGGCTTTGTGAACCACGCCAACGTCACGCTGCACCTCGACAACCTGCGCGGGCGCAATGCGCACCACCAGGCCGAGACGATGTTCAAGGCCTTCGGCCGTGCGCTGCGCATGGCAGTGGAGTTCGACCCGCGCATGAGCGGCCAGATGCCGTCGACCAAGGGCTCGTTGTGACCTCGGTCGCCGTCCTCGATTACGGCATGGGCAACCTGCACTCCGTCGCGAAGGCGCTGGAGCAGGTGGGTGCATCCCGCGTCACCGTGACGGATGACCCGGCGGTGATCCGCGCCGCCGACCGCATCGTGCTGCCCGGCCAAGGTGCCATGCGCGACTGCATGGCCGAGATGCAGCGTCACGGCATCGATGCCGTCGTACGCGAGCTGGTGCAGCAGAAGCCGCTGCTCGGCATCTGCGTCGGCATGCAGGCCCTGCTCGGTCACTCCGACGAGAACGGCGGTGTCGACGGCCTCGGCATCTACCCCGGCGACGTCAAGTTCTTCGGCGATGTACCGGCCGTGCGCGAGCAGCATCTCAAAGTGCCGCACATGGGCTGGAACAATGTCACCCACGCGCAGCAGCACCCGCTGTGGGACGGCATTGCCGATGGCTCGCGCTTCTACTTCGTGCACAGCTACTACTGCGTGCCGGGGCAAGCCGGTCTCAGCGCCGGCGAGTGCGAGTACGGCCTGCCGTTCTCCTGCGCCATCGCCGAGGGCAACCTCTTCGCCGTCCAGTTCCACCCGGAAAAGAGCGCGAAGGACGGCCTGCGCCTGCTGCACAATTTCCTGCGCTGGAACCCGTAAGCGGTTTCCGCGATTGATTTGATGCGCCGGCCCGAGGCCGCGCACTGGAGCCACACCATGCTGATCATCCCCGCCATCGACCTCAAGGACGGTGCCTGCGTGCGCCTCAAGCAGGGCCGCATGGAAGACGACACCGTCTTCTCCAACGACCCCATCGCCGTGGCCGCACAATGGGTCGAGCAGGGCGCCCGCCGCCTGCATCTGGTTGACCTCAACGGCGCCTTCGCCGGCGAGCCGGTCAACGGCGAGATCGTCCGCGCCATTGCCACGCGCTGGCCGGCGCTGCCGGTGCAGATCGGCGGTGGCATCCGCTCACTGGAAACCATCGAAGCCTATGTCCGTGCCGGTGTGTCCTGGGTCATCCTGGGCACCAAGGCGGTGAAAGAGCCGAGCTTCGTGCGCGAAGCCTGCAAGGCCTTCCCGGGCCGCGTCATCGTTGGCATCGACGCCAAGGATGGCTGGGTCGCCACCGATGGCTGGGCCGAAGTGTCGAGCATCCAGGCCGTCGATCTCGCCCGGCAGTTCAAGGCTGACGGCATCAGCGCCATCGTCTACACCGACATCGCCCGCGACGGCATGATGCAGGGCGTCAA
>CAZEEQ010000041.1:0-15276 GCA_964511255.1 uncultured Paraperlucidibaca sp. | reverse complement strand
GATGGCGCTGGCGCGCTTCATGACCGGTTCCCAGTCCGGGTCGGTCATGTCGGAGACGAGCACGTCGCCCGGCTGGACCTTGTCCATTTCCTTGATCGAACGCACCACGCGCACGACACCCGAGCCGATGCGCTGACCGATGGAACGGCCTTCACAGAGGACTTTGCCTTTCTGCTTGAGCAGGTAACGCTCCATGGTGCCGGCATTCTGGCGGCTCTTCACGGTTTCCGGACGGGCCTGCACGATGTAGAGCTTGCCGTCATCACCATCCTTCGCCCATTCGATGTCCATCGGCGCACCGTAGTGCTTTTCGATGATCAGGGCCTGGCGTGCCAGTTCCTCGATCTCGGCATCGGTTATGGAGAAGCGGGCGCGCTCGAGCTTGTCGACTTCGACGATCTGGGTCGAGCGGCCGGCGGCGCCGCTGTCGGCATAGATCATCTTCTGGGCCTTGGTGCCCAGGTTACGGCGCAGCACCGCCGGACGGCCGGCGCTGAGGGTGTTCTTGTGGACGTAGAACTCGTCCGGGTTGACCGCGCCCTGCACAACCATCTCACCCAGGCCGTAGGACGAGGTGATGAAAACGACATCGCGGAAGCCGGATTCGGTATCCAGCGTGAACAACACGCCGGATGCGCCGATTTCCGAGCGCACCATGCGCTGGATGCCGGCCGACAGCGCGACCAGTTTGTGCTCGAAGCCCTGGTGGACGCGATAGGCGATGGCGCGGTCATTGAACAGGGAAGCGAAGACTTCCTTGATGGCGATCAGCACATTGTCGTAACCGCGGATATTCAGGAAGGTTTCCTGCTGTCCGGCGAAAGAGGCATCCGGCAGGTCTTCGGCGGTGGCGGAGGAGCGCACGGCCACCGGGGTGTTCTCGTTGCCGCCGGTCAGCTCATCGAAAGCGGCGCGCACTTCCTGCTCCAGGGCAGGCAGCAGCGGGGTTTCAACCACCCATTGACGAATCTTGCGGCCGGCATCGGCCAGCGCCAGCACATCCTCTACATTCAAGTGATCAAGCACATCATGGATACGCTTGTTGAGGCCGCTCTGCTCCAGAAAGTCACGATACGCCTGAGCCGTGGTGGCAAAGCCGCCCGGCACGGAAACGCCGGCATTGGCGAGATTGCTGATCATCTCGCCGAGGGAGGCATTCTTGCCGCCAACGATTTCCACATCATGCTTGCCCAAGTCCTGGAACTTGATCACGAGATTGTCCAAGGTGGTGCTCCTTGTTTGAATTAAGACTTTGTTTAGTCATGAAAAGTGTCGCCGTGGATCACACAGATTCGACATCTGGCAGGGATTCTACCCGATGGCCATGGCAAAAGCTGTGTCAGCCGGCGGCGACCAAAGCCAAGGTTGCGGATGCTTCTGCGGCGTTTTTTTAGCCTAAAATAATGCCTTAAATGATTGTTTTCTCTCTGATAAAAAATCAGAATCGAGTCTGAAATATGGCTTCTTCCTGGGCGCAAAATCATTCGCCCAATGAATATCACCAATTCACCAAAAATATAAAGAGAGGTCTTGGCGCCTGCTGCGCAATCTTCAGGCACATTTTTGACTGATCCGGAAACCGCCTCATGAATCGCTCCGTCATGTTCATCTCCGATGGCACCGGCATCACTGCCGAAACACTGGGCCACAGCCTGCTGGCTCAGTTCGAGAATGTCAGCTTCAGCAAAAACACCCTGCCCTATATCGATACGGTCGAGAAAGCCGAGGAGCTGGTGCTGGAAATCAACCGCGTCGCCGAGGAAGATGGCATTCGCCCGATCATCATCGACACCATCGTGGACAAGACCATTCGCGATGTCATCGGCAAAGCCAATTGCTACATGATGGATGTCTTCGAGACCTTCGTGGACAAGCTGCAGGCTGAGCTCTGCTCAAAAGCCGTCAACGCCGTGGGCAAATCGCACTCCATTGCCAACAGCGCCAACTATAATGAACGCATCGAAGCCGTGAACTTTGCACTGGATAACGATGACGGCGCACGCACCAAGCACTATGACAAGGCCGACATCATCCTGGTCGGCGTGTCACGATCAGGCAAGACGCCCAGCTCGCTCTACATGGCGCTGCAATTTGGCGTGCATGTGGCGAACTATCCGCTCACTGAAGACGATTTCGACGACCTGCGCCTGCCCGCCTCGCTGCGTGAGCACAAGAGCAAGCTGTTCGGCCTGACCATCGACCCGGAGCGCCTCAGCGCCATCCGCAACGAACGCCGGGCCAACTCGCCCTACGCGTCACTGAGTCAGTGCCAGAAAGAAGTGCGTGCGGCCGAGGCTATCTTCAATCGCGAAGGCATCTCGTTCATCAAGACCACGCATGCTTCGATCGAAGAGATTTCGACGCGCATCATGGCCAGCGTGGGAATCAAGCGAAAATCACTGTGACCATGAACGGGCCGTCGCCGGCTACCCCCGCCTTATCGGACTTTCGGCTGAATTTCATCAAGGTGTTTGTCAGTTGGTGTACGGTATCAGGCGATGACACTTTTTCTCTCCTCAACCTCGGGACGACGAGATGAGCACGCAACAACCCACGATCATTTATACCCTGACCGATGAAGCACCGCGCCTGGCTACGGCATCACTCCTGCCCATCGTGCAGGCTTTCGCCGCATCAGCGGGCATCGATGTGGTCACCAGCGACATTTCGCTGGCGACCCGCATCCTGGGCCAGTTTCCGGAAGCCCTGACCGAATCGCAACGTGTCCCCGACACCCTCGTTGCCCTGGCGAAGCTCACACAGCAGCCGGAAGCCAACATCATCAAGCTGCCTAATATCAGTGCCTCGGTGGCGCAGCTCAAGGCCGCCATCAAGGAACTGCAGGACAAGGGCTACCACATTCCCGACTTCCCCGAGGCGCCGCAGACCGACGCAGAGCGGGACATTCGCGCCCGCTACAACAAGTGCATCGGCAGCTCGGTGAACCCCGTCCTGCGCGAGGGCAACTCGGATCGCCGTGCCCCGGCGGCCGTGAAGAATTACGCGCGCAAGCATCCGCACAGCATGGCCGAATGGAGCCAGGCCTCGCGCTCCCATGTCTCGCACATGCACGCAGGCGACTTCTATCATGGCGAGAAATCCATGACCCTGGACCGCGCCCGCCGGGTGAAAATGGAGCTGATCACGAAGAGCGGCAAGACCCTCTTGCTCAAGCCTGAGGTCGCCCTGCTCGACCGCGAAGTGATCGACTCCATGTTCATGAGCAAGAAGGCGCTGGTGGCTTTCTACGAAAAAGAAATCGAGGACGCCCACAAGACCGGCGTGATGTTCTCGCTGCACGTTAAGGCGACCATGATGAAGGTCTCGCACCCGATCGTGTTCGGTCACTGCGTGCGCATTTTCTACAAGGATGCCTTCGAGAAGCACGGCAAGCTGTTCGACGAGATCGGCGTGAACGTGAACAACGGCATGGTCGACCTCTACACCAAGATCGCGAGCCTGCCGCAGAGCCTGCAGGACGAGATCAAGCAGGACCTGCACGCCTGTCACGAGCACCGGCCCAAGCTGGCCATGGTCGATTCGGCCAAGGGCATCACCAACTTCCACTCTCCGAACGATGTGATCGTCGACGCCTCCATGCCGGCCATGATCCGCAACGGCGGCAAGATGTACGGGGCCGATGGCCGCCTTCGCGAAGTGAAAGCGGTCATGCCGGAATCCACCTTCGCCCGCATCTATCAGGAGATCATCAACTTCTGCAAATGGCACGGCGCTTTCGACCCGACCACGATGGGTACCGTGCCCAATGTCGGCCTGATGGCGCAGCAGGCGGAGGAATACGGCTCGCACGACAAGACCTTCGAAATTTCCGAAGACGGCGTGGCCAATATCACCGACCTGGACACCGGCGAAGTGCTGCTGAGCGAGAACGTGGAAGCCGGCGACATCTGGCGCATGTGCCAGACCAAGGACGCCGCCATCCGCGACTGGGTCAAGCTGGCCGTCACGCGCGCACGCAACTCCGGCATGCCCGTGGTGTTTTGGCTGGACTCCTACCGCCCGCACGAAGCCCAGCTCATCGCCAAGGTGCGCCAGTACTTGCAGGAGCATGACACCAGCGGCCTCGACATCCAGATCATGAGCCAGGTACGCGCCATGCGCTACACGCTGGAACGCGTGATCCGTGGCCTCGACACCATCAGCGCCACCGGTAACATCCTGCGCGACTACCTGACCGACCTGTTCCCCATCATGGAGCTGGGCACATCGGCCAAGATGCTATCCATCGTGCCGCTGATGGCCGGCGGCGGCATGTATGAGACCGGCGCCGGCGGCTCGGCACCCAAGCATGTGCAGCAGCTGGTGGAAGAGAATCACCTGCGCTGGGACTCCTTGGGCGAGTTCCTGGCACTGGCCGTGAGCCTGGAGGATCTAGGCATCAAGAACGACAACGCCAAGGCCAAGGTACTCGCGCGAACACTGGATGAAGCCACCGGCAAGCTGCTCGACAACAGCAAGGGCCCCTCGCCCAAGACGGGCCAGCTCGACAACCGCGGCAGCCACTTCTATCTCGCCCTTTACTGGGCCCAGGCCCTGGCGGAGCAGCATGACGACGCTGAACTCGCCGCCCGCTTCAAGCCGCTGGCCGACACGCTGGCTGCCCATGAGCACGCCATCATCAATGAATTGGCGGGCGCGCAGGGCGTGTCCTCCGACATCGGTGGCTATTACCTGCCTGATCCGCTCAAGATTGATGCCGTGATGCGCCCGAGCGCCACATTCAATGCGGTGATCGCTTCGCTGCATCAGTAAAGAAAAACGCCTGTCTCAGAGAGATCGATGCTTCTGAGACAGGCGGCTTGCTGCCCGGCCGATCAGGCCTGACCCCGTCATGGATCCCGGGGATGACCTCCTCAAGATGCTGATCGTCGAGATCAAGCCGCCTGCCTGAAACTATCTGCTCAAACTTCCCGCAACGCCGATTTACATCACCGCCCGCTTGACTATCATCGCGCCTCGTCCGGTTGAGCCCGCCCGGCAGCCGGTATTCCGCCACTGCCCTGCCGGTTCCTGCTGTCCGGTTCTGGAGCCTTTGTGACCCCACGCCTGCTGTCTGCCTTGCTGTTGTTCCTGACCATCCCCACTGCGTACGCCTACGATGCCCGTCCCGACGGCATGGCGCCGGACAGCATGACCTTCCGCGAAGCCAAGCGTTTTCTGATGCGCGATGTGCACAGTCCCGGCGAAAAGGACTACTACTGCGGCTGCGATATCGTCACCCAAGGCAAGCAGTGGCGGGTTGACTGGCGCAGCTGCGGCTTCGAGCCCCGCCGCAACGCCCAGCGCGCCAGCCGCATCGAATGGGAACATGTGGTGCCGGCATCGGAATTCGGTCGCCAGCGCGCTTGCTGGCGCGAGGGCGGACGTAAGCACTGCACGCGCAACGATCCGGTGTTCTCGGCCATGGAGGGCGACCCCTACAACCTGCTGCCAGTCGTTGGCGAGGTCAATGGTGATCGAGGCAATCTGAAGTTCGGCATGGTGCCGGCTCAGGCAGGTCAGGGCTACGGCGCCTGCGGCAGCCGCGTCGACTTCAAGGCCGGCGTGTTCATGCCGCGCCCCGACGCCCGTGGCGATGTCGCCCGCACCTACCTCTACTTCCGCGAGCGCTACGGCCTCAAACTCGCCCGTCAGAGCGAGCAGCTCTACATCGCCTGGAGCCGCGCCGACCCGGTGGATGCGCGCGAATGCCGTCGTGCCCGCGTCATTGCCCGCAAGACCGGGATCGAAAACACCTTCCTCACTCAGGCCTGCAGCAGCGACGAACGCCTCAGCCGACGCTGATGCACAGGCATGAAAAAGCCGGCAACCGCCGGCTTTTTCATTGCTGCAGCCGCTAGTGCGCCTTCTCCAGTTCGCGCCGCTCCACCGGCTCAGCATCGAGCTTGAGCTGGCCATCAACCACCGAGACGTGGACTTTGCCCCCCTTGTCGGCGAGCACACCGAAGAGGATGAGCTCGGCCAGCGGCTTCTTGAGCTGCTCCTGGACCACACGCGCCATGGGACGCGCGCCCATCAGGGGGTCATAGCCGCGCTCCGCCAGCCAGGCGCGCGCGTCGGCATCGACATCCAACTGAACGTGCTTGTCGTCGAGCTGAGCCTGCAATTCGACCAGGAACTTGTCGACCACACTGACAATCACCATCGGGTCCAGCGCAGCGAACTGGATGATGCTGTCGAGACGGTTGCGGAACTCCGGCGTGAAGCTCTTCTTGAGAATCTCCATGCCATCGGTGCTGTGGTCCTGCAGCGTGAAGCCGATGCTGGCGCGGCTGACCTGCTCCGCCCCGGCATTGGTGGTCATGACCAGAATGACGTGACGGAAATCGGCCTTGCGCCCGTTGTTGTCGGTCAGCGTGCCATGGTCCATGACCTGCAGCAGCAGGTTGAAGACCTCGGGATGCGCCTTCTCGATTTCATCGAGCAGCAAGACGCAGTGCGGATGCTTGACGATGGCCTCGGTGAGCAGACCGCCCTGGTCATAGCCGACATAGCCCGGCGGTGCGCCGATCAGGCGCGACACCGTGTGACGCTCCATGTATTCGGACATGTCGAAGCGCACCAGCTCGATACCCAGGGTGCGGGCGAGCTGCTTGGTGACTTCGGTCTTGCCGACGCCGGTGGGACCGGCGAACAGGAAGCAGCCGATCGGCTTTTCCGGCGACTTGAGGCCGGCGCGCGACAGCTTGATGGCGGCGCTGAGGGCATCGATGGCGACATCCTGACCGAAGACGGTCATTTTGAGATCACGCTCGAGGTTGCGCAGTGACTCCTTGTCATTCGACGACACCGCCTTGGCCGGGATGCGCGCGACCTTGGCCACCATTTCCTCGATTTCGCTGACCCCGATCACCTTCTTGCGACGGCTCGGTGGCTGCAGGCGCTGGTAGGCGCCGGCCTCGTCAATGAGGTCGATGGCCTTGTCAGGCAGATAGCGTTCGTGAATGTAGCGATCGGCCAGGCTGGCCGCCGTCAGCAGCGCCTTGTCGGCATAACGAATGCCGTGATGCTCCTCGAAACGCGACTTGAGGCCGCGGAGAATACGGTAGGTCTCATCGACGCTGGGCTCGGCAACATCGATCTTGTGGAAACGGCGCGAGAGCGCACCATCCTTCTCAAAAAGGTTGCGATATTCCTGGTAAGTTGTTGATCCCATGCACTTCAGCGTGCCATTGGCCAGCGCCGGCTTGAGCAGGTTCGACACATCCAGCACGCCGCCACCGGCAGAACCGGCACCGATGATGGTGTGGATCTCGTCGATGAACAGCACCGCGCCGGGATGATCGGTGAGCTCATTGATCAGCGCCTTGAAGCGCTTCTCGAAGTCGCCACGATACTTGGTGCCGGCCAGCAGCGCGCCGATATCCAGCGAGTACACGGTGGCACCGGCGATGGCCTCGGGCACCTTGCCCTCGACAATCAGCCAGGCCAGACCCTCGGCAATGGCGGTCTTGCCGACGCCAGGCTCACCGACCAGCACCGGATTGTTCTTGCGACGGCGGCAAAGTACCTGGATGGCGCGCTCGATCTCGGGTTCGCGCCCCACCAGCGGGTCCAGCTTGCCCTTCTTCGCCATCTCGTTGAGATTGACGGTGTAGTTGTGCAGTGCCGTATCAGCGGCGGCATCGGGCGCAGCCTCGGTATCGGGCTGCTCGGCATCGCGACTCTCCTCCTCGCGCTGGCTACCGCCGTGCGACAGGTAGTTCACGACATCCAGACGGCTGATGCCCTGCTGCTTGAGCAGGAAAACGGCCTGCGACTCCTGTTCGGAGAAAATCGCCACCAGCACATTGGCGCCGTTGACTTCACGCTTGCCTGAAGACTGGACATGGAAGACCGCGCGCTGCAGAACACGCTGGAACCCGAGCGTGGGCTGGGTCTCGCGCCCGCCGTCCGGTACCGGCAGCAATGGCGTGGCGTCGTCGACATAGGTTTGCAACTCACGGCGCAGGCCGGGGACTTCCGCGCCGCAAGCCTGCAGTGCCGCGACGGCGGACTCGTTGTCCAGCAAGGAGAGCAAAAGATGCTCGACCGTGATGAACTCGTGTCGCTTGCCACGGGCATCGCGAAACGCGAGATTGAGGGTCAGTTCCAGTTCACGACTCAACATGCCTGCCTCTCCTTGCCGGTGCTCAGGGCATCGGCTCTGCCTGACACAGCAGCGGGTGCTCGTGCTGCCGTGCGTAATCGACCACCAGGGCCGCCTTGGTTTCCGCGACATCCCGCGAATAGCTGCCGATCGCCGCCTTGCCCTGCTGATGCACCTGCAGCATCAGTCGGGTCGCCAGTTCGGCGTTGAGGCTGAAGAAACGCTCCAGCACCTCGATGACAAATTCCATGGGGGTGTAGTCATCATTCAGGATGACCACCTGATAACGTCTCGGCCGCTTCAGCGCCGGCTTGACCGCTTCCACCACCGCAGTGGTCTGGCCGCGGCCTTCATGGCCGGATTCAGGGTCGCGATCGGGCCCGTTGTGCGTGCGGACGGACATGCTCGGTGGCCTGGACGGCTTCCGGACTGCCATGTTCCGTTCTCGTGTTGATCTGTACATGACTCGACTCTACCAGAACCTTGGCGGGACGCACCCGGTCAAACGTTATAAAAAGCGCCCGACAAACAGAGTCGAATGCCGGACAGTCGGCGTTGACTGGCCGCCGCCATAAATCATCATGGAAACAGGTTATCCGGGACGATGACCCGCTCACAATATGCGTTAAAAAAACGCATCAAAAACACGCACCAACAAAACAAGAGATGCGCCCAGCATCCAGGAGCAGAGCATGGCCACCGGCATCGTGAAGTGGTTCAACAACGCCAAAGGCTTCGGCTTTATCCGCCCCGACACCGGCGGCGACGACATTTTCGTGCACTTCAGCTATATCCAGATGGAAGGCTACCGCAGCCTCCGTGCCGGCCAGCAGGTTCAGTTCGATCTGCAGACCGCCAGCACCGGCTTTCATGCCGTCAACCTCAGCATCATCGGACAGCCCAGCGGCAAACTGCACCATCTCCCCGATGGCCAGCCTGACGGCAATCGCCGCGATCACCAGCAGGCCTGGCACGCCTGAGCCGCTGCTGTCGGCATGAAAACGCCCCGATCTGCGACAGCACCGGGGCGTTTTGATTTCAGCAGACCACGCCGACAGCACAAGGCCGCCAGCCATCGCTTACATATGGCTGATGATGGCGTCGCCAAACTCGGAGCAGCGCAGCAGCTTGGCATCCGGCATCAGGCGCTCGAAGTCATAGGTCACGGTCTTGGCGGCAATCGCCCGCTCCACACCCTGAATGATGAGGTCTGCGGCTTCGGACCAGCCCATGTGACGCAGCATCATCTCGGCCGAGAGGATGATGGAGCCCGGGTTGACCTTGTCCTGACCAGCGTACTTCGGCGCGGTGCCGTGAGTCGCTTCGAACACGGCCACCGAACCACCGAGGTTGGCGCCCGGCGCGATGCCAATGCCGCCGACTTCAGCCGCCAGCGCGTCGGAGATGTAGTCACCGTTCAGGTTCAGCGTCGCGATCACCGAGTACTCGGCCGGGCGCATGAGAATCTGCTGCAGGAAGGCGTCGGCAATGACGTCCTTGATGACGATGTCCTTGCCGGTCTTGGGGTTCTTCAGCGACATCCAGGGCCCGCCGTCGATCAGCTGGGCACCGAAACGCTCGGCCGCCAGCTCGTAGCCCCATTCCTTGAAGGCCCCTTCGGTGTACTTCATGATGTTGCCCTTGTGCACCAGGGTCACCGAAGACTCATCGTTGTCGATAGCGTACTGGATGGCCTTGCGCACCAGGCGCTGGGTGCCTTCCTTCGAAACCGGCTTGATGCCGATGCCGCAGTTCTCGGTGAAGCGGATCTTGGTGACACCCATTTCCTCCTTGAGGAACTTGATGACCTTGATGGCTTCCGGGCTGTTGGCCTTCCATTCGATGCCGGCGTAGATGTCTTCCGAGTTCTCACGGAAGATGATCATGTCGGTCAGCTCCGGGTGCGACACCGGGCTGGGCACGCCGGGGAACCAGCGCACCGGGCGGATGCAGACGTAGAGATCGAGTTCCTGACGCAGTGCCACGTTCAGGGAGCGGATGCCGCCGCCGACCGGCGTGGTCAGCGGGCCCTTGATGCTGACAACGTATTCGCGCAGCGCGTCGAAGGTTTCGGGCGGCATCCAGACATCCGGACCGTAGACCTTGGTAGCCTTCTCGCCACAATAGACTTCCATCCATGAGATGGCGCGCTTGCCGCCGTAGGCATGGGCCACGGCCGCGTCCACCACCTTGATCATGACCGGCGTGATGTCGAAGCCGATGCCGTCACCTTCAATGAAGGGAATGATGGGGAAGTTGGGAACATTGAGGGACAGGTCGGCATTAACGGTGATTTTGTCACCATCGGCCGGCACCGTGATCTTCTGGTAACCCATTCTGCAGGTACTCCGTCGTGTTGAGCAGCGCGGATAGCGCTTTTGAGATGCGATAGATGAAATCGTTCTTGCCGGCCCCGAGTATACTCACCCTGACAATCGCCCTTAAGGCACCCCATGCACAAAGATGCGCCTTTGACAGCCGCTGACCGACCCAGGTCGAACCCTGGCCCGGTGCCGGATGCTGCCCGGCTCATGCTGCTGCACAAGCCTTTCCAGGTGCTGTGCCAGTTCAGCCCCCATGAAGGCAAACTGACGTTGTCGGATGTCTTCGCAAGCCACAAAGACGGCGCCAACAAGCAATATTCAGGCCTGTATCCGGCCGGACGTCTGGATTTCGACTCGGAAGGTCTGCTGCTGCTGACCAATCACGGCCCCTGGCAGGCGCGGGTATCGCACCCGCGTCACAAGCTGGCGAAAACCTACTGGGTTCAGGTCGAAGGGACGGTCACGCAGGAGGCACTGGCGCAATTGCGCGAGGGCGTCATGCTCAATGATGGTGCAGCCCAGGCCGTCAGTGTGCGTCACCTCGATCCGGCGCCGGACATCGGCCCGCGCACGCCGCCGGTGCGCTACCGCGCCCGGATTCCCACAGACTGGCTGGAGATCGTGCTGGACGAGGGCCGCAACCGCCAGGTCCGGCGCATGACAGCGGCCGTCGGTCTGCCGACACTGCGCCTGATCCGCGTCGCCATCGGTCCCTGGCGGCTTGATGGCATGGCCGCCGGCGACTGGCGCGAAGTCGCCACCGGCGATGTCGAGCGGGTGCTCGGTCCGGCGCTCAGCCCGGCTTCCGGTCGTTACCAGCCGAATCAGGCGCTGTCCAGCGCGCCGCCGCCTCGGCATCCGAAGCCTTCTCGGCCACCCACTCGGGATGCCCGTTCACCCACTCCCGCTTCCAGAACGGAGCCCGGGTCTTCAACGCATCCATCAACCACGCGGCCGCCTCGAAAGCCGCGCTTCGGTGGGCCGAAGCCACGCTGACCCGGACGATGGTTTCACCCGCCCGGATATAGCCGATGCGGTGGGCGATCTCGCCCGCCTGCAGCCCCCAGCGTTTTGCAGCCTCATCGAGCATGGCCTGCAGGACCCGTTCGCTCATGCCAGGATAATGTTCGAGGTCAATGGCCTCGACATCACCGCGCTCGCTGGCCACCCGCACCTGCCCCGTGAAGGTGATGGTGGCACCAACGCCGGGCAGGTGGCTCCAGTCCGTCACCCGATCGCTGTGTGGCATCAGTGGCTCGCACTGCACACGGACATGAAAGCGCATGGCGCCCTCCCCGGGCTCAGCCACCGGTGACCGGCGGAAAAAAGGCCACTTCATCACCGGCCTGCAGATAGACATCCTGACCCGGATCGAACAGCTCCTGATTGACGGCCACCATCAGGCGCGTGGCATCCGGGCCCAGCAACTCACGCCAGACTTCGCCGCGCGCGGCCAGCAGCACGCGCAACGGTTTCAGGCTCTGCAACTCCTGGGTCAGTGCGATGACCTCATCGGCAAGGCCGAGGCGTTCACGGAAACGGGCAAAGTAACGGACGGTGATCTCGCTCATCAGGGTCGGAATCCTTCATTCAGGTCGGGGGTGTCAGCATCACGATGACTCTCAGCGTCGCTATCGCTGCGCAACCAGTGGCCGCTGGCGCCACCGGACTTCTCTTCGAGGCGGATTGGCCCGATGGTCATGCCGCGATCCACCGCCTTGCACATGTCATAAATGGTCAAGGCGGCCACCGAAGCCGCTGTCAGGGCTTCCATCTCCACACCGGTCGGGCCCTGAACACGACAACGGGCCCGGATGCAGATGCCCGGCAAGGCCGGGTCCGGCGTCAATGTCACGTCGACACCGGTGAGCATGAGCGGGTGACAGAGCGGAATCAGCTCCCAGGTCCGCTTGGCGGCCTGAATGCCGGCGATACGGGCCACGGCCAGCACGTCCCCCTTGGGGTGCCCGCCCTCCTGGATCAGCGCCAGGGTCGCCGGCAGCATGCAAATCGCCGCCGTCGCCACCGCTTCACGCCGGGTATCGGGCTTGTCGCCGACATCGACCATGCGGGCGGCGCCCCGGCTGTCGAGATGAGTCAGTGCCATGGCAGGGGTTTCCTTGTTAGCATTACTGTCTAGTTTCCGGAAATGCCGCGCGCAACGCCAGCCCATGACAACCATCACTTCCACTGTTTCCAAGGGCCGCAAGGTCATCGTCGGCATGTCCGGCGGTGTCGACTCGTCGGTGTCCGCCTGGTTGCTGCTGCAGCAGGGCTACGCTGTCGAAGGCCTGTTCATGAAAAACTGGGAAGAAGATGACGGTACCGAGTATTGCACGGCCCGCGAAGACCTCGCCGATGCCCAGGCGGTATGTGACCGTCTCGGCATCCGGCTACATCAGGCCAATTTCGCCGCCGAATACTGGGATCGCGTGTTCGAGCACTTCCTGCAGGAGTACCAGGCCGGGCGTACACCCAATCCGGACATCCTCTGCAACAAGGAAATCAAGTTCCGCGCCTTTCTTGATTACGCCCTGGTGCTGGGTGCCGACTACATCGCCACCGGTCATTACGCCCGCCGCGGTGAAGGCAATCCGGCGCCACTGCTGCGCGGTCTCGACCGCAACAAGGACCAGAGCTACTTCCTGCATGCCGTGGCCGGCACCCAGATCGCGCGCACGCTATTCCCGGTCGGCGAGATCGAGAAGCCGGAAGTCCGTCGCATCGCCGCCGAACTGGGCCTGTCGACCGCGACCAAAAAAGACTCGACCGGCATCTGCTTTATCGGCGAGCGTCGTTTCAAGGACTTTCTCGGGCAGTATCTGCCGGCAAGACCCGGTCTCATCGAGACTGACGGCGGCGAAG
Source organism: uncultured Paraperlucidibaca sp. (assembly GCA_964511255.1). Lineage (GTDB taxonomy): Bacteria > Pseudomonadota > Gammaproteobacteria > Pseudomonadales > Moraxellaceae > Perlucidibaca. The sequence goes on along the minus strand of CAZEEQ010000041.1, from coordinate 1,977 downwards.
TCATCGGCCATCATGAAGGCCTCATGTACTACACCCTGGGTCAGCGTCAGGGCATCGGCATCGGCGGTCTGCGCCATGCCGAGGAAGCCGCCTGGTATGTGGTCGGCAAGGACCTGACGCGCAATGTGCTGGTGGTTGGCCAGGGCCATGAGCACCCGCTCATGATGAGCCATGGCCTGATCGTCCGTCATGTCGACTGGGTCGCCGGAGAGGCGCCGCCCATGCCGCTGAATTGCACCGCCAAGACACGTTATCGTCAGCCGGATCAGGCCTGCACCGTCTATGACGATGAGCACGGCGGCCACCGCGTGGTGTTCGCACAGGCCCAGCGCGCGGTGACCCCGGGGCAGTCCGTGGTTTTTTATCAGGATGAGGTCTGCCTGGGCGGCGGCGTCATCGAGGAGACATTCAAGGCATGAGCGTGCAGCGCGACAAGACCCTGGCCCTGGCCGCCATCTTCCAGGCGGCCGGGCTGGCCAATGAACTGGCACGACGCGGGCAGACCGACAGCCAGGCGGAAGCCTGGCTGCTGCAAACCGTGCTGGTCATGGATACCGATGACGTCAGCCGCATCTACCCGGGCAGCGAAGGCCTGACCAAGGGCCTGACCTGGCTGGAGGGCAGCCTCATGGATCAGGGTCGCGGCCTCGAACAGGCCGGCGAGATCATCCGCCTCAGCCTCGCCATCATCCAGGTCGAGCGTCACTTCGAACGCAACGGCGAGATCCAGGATGTGCTGCGCAAACGCCTGCTGAGCATCCAGCATCAGCGCGCACTCAACCCGGAGATGAGTCAGGGCGAACTCGCCAGCCAGCTCGGCTCGGCCTATGTCGACAGCCTGGGCAATCTCAGCTTCCGCGTCCAGATCCGGGGCGATGCCCGCCAGCTGCAGTCACCGGGCATGGCCGAACGCATCCGCGCCATCCTGCTCGCCGGCGTGCGCGCGGCCTGGCTCTGGCAGCGTCTGGGCGGACGCCGCTGGCATCTGGTCTTCACCCGCAACCAGATCCTTCAGGAAATCCGCGCCATCGCAAAATCGGTGTAAACTTCGCGCCCTCCCGAACACGCACCCGGAGCCTGTCATGGCCTTTTCGACGCTGACCGCCTTGTCCCCCGTAGATGGCCGCTATGCCGGCAAAGTCGACGCCCTGCGTCCCATCTTCAGTGAATTCGGTCTCATCCGTGCCCGCGTCGAAGTCGAAGTGCGCTGGCTGCAACGTCTCGCTGCCCTCCCCGGTGTGCCGGAAGTCCCGGCGTTCAGCGCCCAGGCCCAGCAGTTCCTCAACGACCTGGTGAGCCACTTCTCGGAAACCGATGCCGAGTGGATCAAGCAGACCGAGCGCACCACCAACCATGATGTGAAGGCGGTCGAATACTTCCTCAAGGATCGCGTCGCCGCGCTGCCGGAACTGGCCGCTGTCAGCGAATTCATCCACTTCGCCTGCACCTCGGAAGACATCAACAACCTGTCGCACGGCCTCATGCTGAAAGCCGGTCGCGATGTCGTCAGCGCCCAGATGCAGGCCGTGACGGAGGCCATCCGCGGCCTCGCGCACCGCTATGCCGACGTGCCCATGCTGTCGCGCACGCATGGCCAGACCGCCTCGCCGACCACGCTCGGCAAGGAAATGGCCAACGTCGCCTATCGTCTGCAGCGCCAGCTCGCGCAGATCGCGGCGGTGCCGCTGCTGGGCAAGATCAACGGGGCCGTCGGCAACTACAACGCGCACCTGACGACCTACCCGGAAGTCGACTGGCAGGCCAATGCCGAGGCCTTCGTGACCTCGCTGGGGCTGAGCTTCAACCCCTACACGACGCAGATCGAGCCGCATGACTACATCGCCGAATATTTCGATGGCGTGCGCCGCTTCAACACCATCCTGATCGACTTCGACCGCGATGTCTGGGGCTATATCTCGCTGGGCTACTTCAAGCAGAAGCTGAAGGAAGGCGAAGTCGGCTCCTCGACCATGCCGC
>CAZEEQ010000040.1:0-15937 GCA_964511255.1 uncultured Paraperlucidibaca sp. | reverse complement strand
GCGAGTCCTGCGGCTGGTGCACGCCTTGCCGCGACGGCCTGCCCTGGAGCGTGAAGATTCTGCGTGCCCTGGAGCGTGGCGAAGGCCAGCCGGGTGACGTCGAGACGCTGTTGCAGCTGGTCGGACACCTGGGCCCGGGCAAGACGTTCTGCGCTCATGCGCCGGGCGCGGTCGAGCCGCTGGGCAGTGCCATCAAGTACTTCCGTGGCGAGTTCGACGCCGGCGTGTCGGCGAAGCCGGCACAGGCCGTGTCGGCCTGATGCCACAACCTATTTTGCAAGCTTGAAGACGGTCTGAAATGGCAACCATCCACGTAGACGGCAAAGAGTACCAAGTCGACGGCAGCGACAACCTGTTGCGCGCCTGCCTGACGCTCGGCCTCGATATCCCCTATTTCTGCTGGCACCCGGCGCTCGGCTCCGTGGGTGCCTGTCGCCAGTGCGCGGTCAAGCAGTATGCCAACGCTGATGACAAGCGCGGGCGTCTCGTCATGTCCTGCATGACGCAGTCAACCGACAACACCTACATCTCGATTGAAGATGAAGAGGCCAAGCAGTTCCGCGCCTCGGTGGTCGAATGGCTGATGACCAACCACCCGCACGACTGTCCGGTGTGCGAGGAAGGCGGTCATTGTCACCTCCAGGACATGACCGTGATGACGGGTCACAACACCCGTCGCTACCGCTTCAGCAAGCGCACCCACCAGAACCAGGATCTCGGTCCGTTCATCAACCACGAGATGAACCGCTGTATCGCCTGCTACCGCTGCGTGCGTTTCTACAATGACTATGCCGGCGGCACCGACCTCGGCGTCTACGGTGCCCACGACAACGTCTACTTCGGTCGTGTCGAGGACGGTACCCTGGAGAGCGAGTTCTCCGGCAACCTCACCGAGGTCTGCCCGACCGGCGTGTTCACCGACAAGACCCACAGCGAGCGTTACAACCGCAAGTGGGACATGCAGTTCGCCCCCAGCGTCTGCCACGGCTGCGCCAGCGGCTGCAACATCAGCCCGGGCGAGCGTTACGGCGAGCTGCGTCGTATCGAGAACCGCTACAACGGTGCGGTGAACCATTACTTCCTGTGCGACCGCGGCCGTTTCGGCTACGGCTACGTCAACCGTGAAGACCGTCCGCGTCATCCGCTGGTGCGCGAAAACGGCGTGTTCGTGAAGCGCGAGCTGGATGCGGCGCTTGATCACATCGCCGCCCAGCTGCAGTCGGTCAGCCGCGTCATCGGCATCGGCTCGCCGCGTGCCAGCCTGGAAGCCAACCATGCCCTGCGTGAACTGGTCGGTGCCGACAACTTCTTCGCCGGTATCGGCGAGGCCGAGCTGCAGGTCGATCGCCTCGCGCTCACGGTGCTGCAGAGCCAGGCCGACATCGTGCCCAGCCTGCGTGAAGTCGAAGACAAGGATGCCGTGCTCGTGCTCGGCGAAGACCTGACCCAGACCGCTGCCCGCCTTGCGCTGGCGCTGCGTCAGTCGGTCAAGAACAAGCCGGTCAAGATGACCACCGACAAGAAGGTCGGTGACTGGAATGCCCTCGGCGTGCGTGACATCGGCCAGCGTGAGTTGTCGCCGCTGTATATCGTCAGCCCGCAGGCCACCCGCCTCGATGACGTCGCTGCCGCCACATGGCAGGCCACGCCCGAGGACATCGCGCGCTTCGGCTTTGCCGTCGCCCACGCCATTGATGCCTCGGCGCCGGCCGTCACCGGCCTCTCTGCCGAAGCCCATGGCCTCGTTCAGCGCGTTGCCGCCGACCTGCTCGCCGCCGACCAGCCGTTGGTTGTCGCCGGCACGAGCCTGGTCAGCGAAGCCGTGATCGAAGCGGCTGCCAACATTACCCGCGCGCTGCAGGCGCGTGGCAAGAGCGCAGCCATCACCCTGGCCCTGAGCGAGGCCAACAGCCTCGGCACGGCCATGATGGATGGCCAGTCGCTGGATGCCGCGCTCAGTGTCCTGAGCACGGGCGGCGCCGATGCCGTGATCATTCTCGAGAATGATCTCTATCGTCGTGCCCCGGCACGCACCGTCGATGCCGCGCTGGCCGCCGCCCGCGATGTCATCGTGGTTGATCACCAGCTCACTGCCACCGGCGAGAAGGCTCAGTGGCTGCTGCCGGCCGCTAGCTTCGCCGAAGGCGACGGCACCCTGGTCAGTCAGGAAGGCCGCGCCCAGCGCTACTTCCAGGTCTATGATCCGGCCTATTACGACGGCACCGTCACCATCAAGGAATCCTGGCGCTGGCTGCACGCCCTGCACAGCACGCTGCAGGGGCGCGAGGTCGACTGGACTCAGCTCGATGACGTCACTGCCGCCACAGCGGCTGCCCATCCGGCGCTGGCGGATATCGCCGCTGCTGCACCGGGCGCCTCGTTCCGTATCAAGGGCCTGAAAATTGCCCGCGAGCCGCGTCGTTATTCCGGCCGTACGGCCATGCGTGCCAATATCTCGGTTCACGAGCCGCGTGCCTCGCAGGATCATGACTCGGCACTGGCGTTCTCGATGGAAGGGACCAGCGGCCCCAACGAGGCCTCGGCACTGACACCGTTCGCCTGGGCGCCGGGCTGGAACTCGCCGCAGTCCTGGAACAAGTTCCAGGATGAAGTCGGTGGACATCTCAAGACCGGTGACTCCGGCGTGCGTCTGCTCAAGGCTTCGGGCAGCAGCGCGTACTTCACCCAGGTGCCGGCGCCGTTCGCCGCCCGTGGCGATGCCCTGCGTGTGCTGCCGCTGTACCACCTGTTCGGCAGCGAAGAAATGTCGGTGCGTGCGGAAGTTACCGAAAGTCGTGTGCCGGATGCTTATGCTGCGCTGTCTGCGGCCACGGCCGCCACGCTGGGCGTGCAGGCCGGCGGCCGCGTCGCGGTCACGGTCGATGACGTCGCGCTCAGCCTGCCGGTGAGCATCAGCGACACGCTGCCGACGGGTGCCGTCGGCCTGCCGGTCGGCCTGCCGGGCCAGCCGCGCTTCACGCTCAACGCCTGGGCCACGGTGCAGGGGGTATCGGCATGAACGATATCATCGCTCAGGTAACCGCATTCTTCACGCCAGACGTGGTCGCCATCCTGATCGCCATGATCCAGGCGGTGGTCATCCTGCTGGCCACCGTGATGAGTGCCGCGCTGCTCAGCTTCGTCGAACGTCGTCTGCTCGCGGTCTGGCAGGACCGTCACGGTCCCAACCGTGTCGGCCCTGGCGGCATTTTCCAGCTGGTCGCCGACATGCTGAAGATGTTCTTCAAGGAAGACTGGACGCCGCCTTTCGTCGACAAGCTGACCTTCACCCTGGCGCCGGTTATCGCGCTGTCGGCCCTCACGGTGGCCATGGCCGTTGTGCCCATCACGCCGACCTGGGGTGTTGCTGATCTCGACATCGGGCTGCTGTTCTTTTTCGCCATGGCCGGTCTGGCCGTTTATGCCGTGCTCTTTGCCGGCTGGGCGTCAAACAACAAGTACGCCCTGCTCGGCAGTATCCGTGCTTCCGCCCAGACCCTGTCGTACGAAGTTTTCATGGGCCTGTCGCTGATGGGTGTGGTGATTCAGGCCGACTCCTTCAACATGCGCGATATTGTTGAAGCGCAAAAGGACATGTGGTTCATCATTCCGCAGTTCTTCGGCTTCTGCACGTTCATCATTGCCGGTATTGCGGTGACCCACCGTCACCCGTTTGACCAGCCGGAAGCCGAGCAGGAACTGGCCGATGGCTATCACATTGAATATGCCGGCATGAAGTGGGGCATGTTCTTCGTCGGGGAATACGTCGGTGTGGTGGTGATCTCGGCCCTGCTGGTGACGCTCTTCTTCGGTGGCTGGCAGCCGTTGCCCTACCTCGAGTTCATTCCGCCGTTCCTGTGGTTCGCTGCCAAGACGGCGTTCTTCATCATGATTTTCGTGCTGGTCCGCGGTGCGCTCATGCGTCCGCGTTATGACCAGGTGATGTCGTTCAGCTGGCTGGTCTGCCTGCCGCTGACTTTGCTCAACATGCTGGTCACCGGTGCGGTGGTCCTGCTGAACACCCCTTGAGGCCGACGCCATGAATCCGCTCAGTATCCTGATTGGCGCCTATACCCAGCTGCGCAGCATGGTGATGGTGTTTTCTCACGCCTTCCGCAAGCGCGACACGATTCTCTATCCGGAAGTCCCGGTCTATTTGCCGCCGCGCTATCGCGGCCGCATCGTGCTGACCCGTGACCCGGACGGCGAAGAGCGTTGCGTCGCCTGCAACCTCTGCGCCGTCGCCTGCCCGGTCGGCTGCATTTCCCTGCAGAAAGCCGAAACCGAGGATGGCCGCTGGTATCCCGAGTTCTTCCGTATCAACTTCTCGCGCTGCATCTTCTGCGGCATGTGCGAAGAGGCGTGCCCGACCACAGCCATCCAGCTCACGCCGGATTTCGAGCTGGCTGAGTACAAGCGCCAGGATCTGGTCTATGAGAAGGAAGATCTGCTGATTTCCGGCCCGGGCAAAAATCCGGACTACAACTTCTATCGCGTCGCCGGGTTGTCGATTGCCGGCAAGGCCAAGGGCGAAGCCCGTAACGAAGCCGCCCCGGTCAACGTCAAGGGCCTGATGCCCTAAGGCAGGAGAGATTACGTGCAATACGCTTTCTACATCGCTGCCGTGGTTGCGTTGCTGTCGACGGTTCGTGTCATCACCAACACCAACCCGGTGCATGCCCTGCTCAACCTCATCGTCTCGCTGCTGGCTGTGGCGGTGATCTTCTTTGCGCTCGGCGCACCGTTCGCCGGCATCCTTGAAGTCATCGTCTATGCCGGTGCCATCATGGTGCTGTTCGTGTTCGTGGTGATGATGCTCAATCTGGGTGATGCCGTGGTCATGCAGGAGCGTGCCTGGATCAAGCCCAGTACCTGGATCTGGCCGTCATTGCTGGCGCTGGTCCTGCTGGCTGAAATGCTTTTTGTGCTGACCGGCATGGGGACACACCCTGCCGGGCTGACCGTGGTCAGCGCCAAGCAGGTCGGTATCGCCCTGTACGGCCCGTACCTGCTGGTCGTCGAACTGGCCTCGTTCCTGCTGCTGGCCGCCCTTGTGGCCGCCTATCATCTGGGACGCAAGGACGACGACAAAACCGACAACGGCAAGATCTGATGACTGTCGCGATGCCCTGATGGCATGGCGATGAGTGAATCGAAGGTGGTGTGAAATGACTGGTATACCGATGGAGCATGGCCTGGCACTGGCCTCCGTTCTTTTTATGCTCGGACTGGCTGGCGTGCTGGTGCGCCGCAATATTCTGTTCGTGCTGATGTCGCTGGAAATCATGATGAATGCCGCGGCGCTAGCCTTCGTGGTCGCCGGCGCGCGCTGGGGTCAGCCGGACGGCCAGATCATGTTCATCCTGATCATCAGCCTGGCTGCCGCCGAAGCCTCGGTCGGTCTGGCCATCCTGCTCCAGCTCTACCGTCGTTTCGGTACGCTCGACATTGACGCAGCCAGTGAGATGCGCGGATGAACCAGCTCTTCCTGACCTTTGTATACCCGCTCGCCGGTTTCCTGATCCTGGCCATGGCCCGTGGCCGTTTGTCGGAGAACCTGTCGGCGCTGATCGGCGTCGGCTCCATGGCGCTCTCGGCCGGCACCGCCGCCTGGGTTGGCTATGATTTTCTGCAGAACACACCGGCTGACGGTGTCTACACCCAGCTGATGTGGACCTGGATCAATGTGCCGGGCTTCGCGCCGGAGTTTGCGCTGCGTCTGGATGGCCTGTCATTGACCATGATGGGTGTCATCACCGGCGTTGGCTTCCTGATCCATGTCTTCGCGTCCTGGTACATGCGCGGCGAAGACGGCTACGAGCGCTTCTTCTCGTACATGAATCTGTTCGTCGCCGCCATGCTCTTTCTGGTGCTCGGCGACAACCTGCTGTTCCTGTACTTCGGCTGGGAAGGTGTGGGTCTCGCGTCCTATCTGCTGATCGGCTTCTATTACAAGGATGCCGCCAACGGTCTGGCCGCACGCAAAGCCTTCATCGTGACCCGTGTCGGCGATACCTTCATGGCCATCGGCCTGATGATTCTGTTCCGCGAACTCGGCACCCTGAACATTCAGGATCTGATGACACTGGCACCGCAGCACTTCGCCCAGGGTGACTTCTGGATCACCGCGGCCACGTTGCTGCTGCTGGGCGGTGCGGTCGGCAAGTCCGCGCAGTTGCCGTTGCAGACCTGGCTGGCCGACGCCATGGCCGGCCCGACGCCGGTCTCGGCGCTGATTCACGCGGCCACCATGGTCACTGCCGGCGTCTACCTGATTGCGCGTACCCACGGCCTGTTCCTGCTGGCTCCGGATGTTCTGCTGCTGGTCGGCGTCGTCGGCGCCGTGACCCTGGTCCTGTCCGGTTTTGCCGCACTGGTGCAGACTGACATCAAGCGCATCCTGGCCTATTCGACCATGAGCCAGATCGGCTACATGTTCCTCGCCCTGGGCGTGGGTGCCTGGTCGGCGGCGGTCTTCCATCTGATGATCCATGCCTTCTTCAAGGCACTGCTCTTCCTCTCGGCCGGCGCGGTGATCATCGCCTGTCACCACGAGCAGAACATTTTCAAGATGGGCGGCCTGCGCAAGAAGATTCCTTTTGTGTATGTCTGCTTCCTGGTGGGTGGCGCTGCGCTGGCGGCACTGCCGCTGGTGACATCCGGCTTCTACTCCAAGGATGAAATCCTGTTCGAAGTCTGGGCCGGTGGTCATCAGAACCTGCTGATCGCAGGTCTGGTCGGTGCCTTCCTGACCTCCGTCTACACCTTCCGTCTGATTTTCGTGGCTTTCCACGGCCCTGAGCAGGGTCATGCCAATGCCATCAAGGGCGTCGATTACTGGCTGCCCCTGGCCATCCTGCTGGTGCTCTCCACGGCCATTGGCGCACTCGTGCACCAGCCGCTGGAAGGGGTGTTGCCGGCCATGCCGTCGACGCTGCTGGCCGCGGAAACCGCTGAGCATGGCAAGCACCAGCTTGAGCTGCTGTCCGGTGCGGTCGCCATCTTCGGCATCCTGCTCGCTGCTGTGCTCTATCTTGGCGATCGCCGTCTGGTCAACCGCATCAGCGCCACCGCACCGGGCCGTGTGCTGACCAAGCTCTGGTACAACGCCTGGGGCTTCGACTGGCTCTATGACAAGATTTTCGTGCAGCCGTTCATGGCGCTGGTCCATCTGCTGCGCAAGGATCCTGCCGATCAGGCCATTGGCCTCATTCCGCGTCTCAGCCAGCTCGGCAACCGTGCCCTGGCCGTGACCGAGAACGGCCAGATTCGCTGGTATGCCGCGTCGTTCGCTGTGGGCGCGGCGCTCATCCTTTCCGTGATGTTGCTGTCGGTGTAACCCATGATGACTTTCGACCCGATGATTCTGCCCCTGCTGCTCCTGCTGCCTTTCGTGGGCGGCCTGCTGGCCTGGCAGACCGAGCGCATCAGCCTGGTGGTACCACGCTGGATCGCACTGTTCACCATGCTGGGCTTCATGGTCATTGCCTGTCTGCTCTGGCTGCAGGGCGGGTATGGTGGCGACAACCTGGCTGCCAGCGTCAGCGGCAACCCGCAGTGGCAGCTGGAGTTCAAGGCGCCCTGGATTCCGCGCTTCGGCATCAGCTTCCACCTGGGTCTCGACGGTCTCTCGCTGCTCATGCTGTTGCTGACCGGCCTGCTGGGCACGCTGGCCGTGGTGTGTTCGTGGAAGGAAATCGACAAGAACGTCGGCTTCTTCCACCTGAACCTCCTGTGGAACATTGGCGGTGTTGTCGGCGTCTTCCTGGCCCTCGACCTGTTCCTGTTCTTCTTCTTCTGGGAAATGATGCTGGTGCCGATGTATTTCCTGATCGCCCTCTGGGGTCATCAGGGCGCCAATGGCCGTAGCCGGATCAGCGCGGCCACCAAGTTCTTCATCTATACCCAGGCCAGTGGTCTGCTGCTGCTGCTCGCCATCATCGGTCTCGTCATCGTCCATGCCCAGGGCACAGGTGTGGTGACCTTCGACTATGAAGCGCTGCTGGCGACCCGCATGGGTCCGGTCGTCGAAATGGTGCTGATGCTGGGCTTCTTCCTGGCGTTCGCGGTCAAGCTGCCGGTGGTTCCGGTGCACTCCTGGCTGCCGGATGCCCATGCCCAGGCCCCGACGGCAGGCTCTGTCGACCTGGCGGGCGTGCTGCTCAAGACCGCGGGTTACGGTCTGCTGCGCTTTGGCGTGCCGCTGTTCCCGAATGCTTCGCTGGATTTCGCCCCGATCGCCATGTGGCTGGGTGTCTTCGGCATCTTCTACGGTGCCGTGCTGGCCTGTGCACAAACCGACATCAAGCGCATGGTGGCTTACACGTCGGTTTCACACATGGGCTTTGTGCTGGTCGGTATTTATTCGGGCAACACGGTGGCGCTACAGGGTGTGGTGGTGCAGATGCTGGCGCACGGCATCTCCGCCGGCGCACTGTTCATCCTCTGCGGTGAGCTGTACGAGCGCCTGCATACCCGCGACCTGCGTGAAATGGGGGGGCTGTGGACGCGTCTGCGTTTCCTTCCGCCGATCACGCTGGTGTTCGCCGCGGCCTCGCTGGGTCTGCCCGGCATGGGCAACTTCGTGGGTGAAATCATGATCCTGCTCGGTGGCTTCCAGGCGGATGCCACCGTTGCCATCGTCGCCTCCGGGGGGCTGATCCTCGCAGCCATTTATGGTCTGCTGATGATGCAAAAGGCTTTCTTCGGGCCGGCTCGCAGCGACACCATGCTGCCGGACCTGAACGCCCGTGAAATTGCCACCATGCTGACGCTCATGCTGATTCTGCTGGGTCTCGGTCTGTACCCGCAGCCGGTGTTTGATACCTCGGCAGCGAGCATGGAGCACTTCCTTTCGATCTACACGCAGGCGTCCGCACCGGTCGTCCCGAATGCAGGCTTGTAATACGCCATGACCATTACTGCACACCAACTCATCGCGCTGCTGCCGCTGCTGATTACCGGGGCCACGGCTGTCCTTGTCATGCTCTCGATCGCGATCAAGCGACAGCACGATCTGAATGCCACGCTGACGGTGGTCGGTCTCAATCTGGCGTTGTTCTCGCTCTATTTCGTGGTGAAGCAAGAGCCGCAGCAGATCACGGACCTGCTCGTGGTCGATGGCTATGCCGCGTTCTATATGGGCCTGATCCTGTTTGCCACGCTGGCCTGCGCGACGCTGCTGCACGCCTACATGAAGGGCTATCAGGGCAATCGCGAAGAGATTTATCTCCTGCTGGTGCTGTCGGCACTCGGTGGCCTGGTCCTGGTCATGAGCCGGCACCTGGCGTCACTCTTTATCGGTCTGGAGCTGCTGTCGGTGCCGGTCTACGGAATGGTGGCCTACACCTTCCGTCACAAGCGCTCGCTTGAGGCCGGCATCAAGTACATGGTGCTGTCGGCCGCGGCCTCGGCTTTCATGCTGTTCGGCATGGCGCTGCTGTATGCCGAGTCGGGTACGCTCAGCTTCTCCGGCCTTGGGGCTCAGCTGGCATCAGCGGGTCTGCTCAGCCCGTTCGGCTATGCCGGTATCGCGCTCATCATCACCGCGCTCGCCTTCAAGCTTTCGCTGGCGCCATTCCATCTCTGGACCCCCGACGTTTATGAAGGCGCGCCGGCACCGGTCGGCGCCTATCTGGCCACGGTCAGCAAGGTGGCTGTCTTTGTCGTGTTGCTGCGTTTCCTGGTGCAGGTCCCGGCAGCGCACCACGGCATCTGGCCCTTGCTGCTGGCCGTGATCGCCTTCCTGTCGATTGTGGTTGGCAACCTCTTGGCGCTGAATCAGACGAACATCAAGCGTCTGCTCGGCTACTCGTCCATTGCGCACTTCGGCTACTTGCTGGTGGCTGTCGTGGCGGGTGGCGCCCTGGCACTGGAGTCGGTCGGGATCTATCTGCTGACCTATGTGGTCACCACCATTGGTGCCTTCGGTGTGGTGGCGCTGACGTCCAGTCCGTTCCAGGGCAAAGATGCCGATGCCATCTTCGATTACCGCGGTTTGTTCTGGCGTCGACCGTATCTGACCGCGGTGATGACGGTCATGCTGCTGTCGCTGGCCGGCATTCCGCTGACCGCCGGTTTCATCGGCAAATTCTATGTTGCTCTCAGCGGTGTCGCGGCCGGACTGTGGTGGTTGATGGGGGCTCTCGTTGTGGGCAGCGCCATTGGTCTCTACTACTATCTGCGTGTCGTGATTGCGATGTTCATGCCGTCTCCCGGTATGCGTCGCATGGAAGCCGATCTGCACTGGGGGCAGCGCGTCGGCGGCATCATGGTGCTGCTGATGGCCGGCTTCATGTTCCTGCTGGGCATGTATCCGCAGCCGGCAATGGACCTCGTGCACTCAGCGTCGATCGTGGTTTTTGAGTAAGCTCCGCTTTTCAGACCGGCGGCCAGAAGCTGCCGCCGGTCTCCTCCCTCTGCTGCACAAAACTCCTGTAAAAACAACAAAACGCCTACATTGAAAAGGTGGCTTGCTGCATCCCCTTTTCTTATGGTTACGGTCGACCATAAAAAAAGCACGCAGGCGCACAAAATGCCTGGACTCCTGAATTAAAACGACAAGACAGGCGGAACCGCTCATGATCATTCGCACCTCTCGCTGGCTGCCGCTGGCAGGTCTCGCTTTGCTTCCTGCGCTGGCCCAGGCCACCATGGGCCATGTCGGCTCCAACTTTGGTCTGCTGCCCCAGGATGTCGCCTCAACGCAGGCGCTCTCGCTGTTCAGCAATCAGCCCTCGGCGGTGTATTACAACCCGGCGTATCTCGCCCGGGATCGTGCCGGTGCCATGAGTGCGGCTTTCCTGTTCACCGAGCAGGAGCTGACCGCGCCCGGCTGGGGCACGCCCAACAAGGTCGTCGAGAATGATGTCATTGAGGACGGCTCCAACTACAACTTCCTGCTCGGCTTCAAGACCGATCTCAGTACCATGCTCAAGAGCGAGCGTCCGCTGGTGCTGGGCTTCATGCTCGGCGCAGAGCGCAGCGGCGAGCGCTTGCTGTCCTTCAATTCGACCACCAGCCAGACCGCGCAGTCCTTGCGTTATGGTCAGCAGTCGCTGTTCCTGAGTCTGGGGGCCGGCATCAATGTGGTGCCAGGCTTTGATGTCGGCGCCTCGACGCGTATCACCCTGGCAGCTGATGCCAACCTGCGTGCCTATGCCGATGTTGCGGGCAATACCAGTTACGAAACGCTGCAGGTATCGGCCAAGCCGTCGATCGAGCCGATTCTCAGTGGCAGCATCGACTGGGGGCAGGTGGTGTGCCCCGGACGGCGCGGCTGCTGGCTGACCGGGGTCCAGACCTCGGCATCCTGGCGCAACGAGTCCGAGTTCGCGGCCAACGTCAATGCCCTGGCCGCCGTGCCGAATCTGGTGAGCGCCCCCGGCTTGCCGTTGCTGCTGGCGACGCTGGACTCCTATCAGCCGGAAACCTGGACGGCCGGGATTCAGTACGACATGTACAAGCTGCGCTTGTCGGCCACGGGTGAATATCAGCTCTGGTCAAACCTCAATGAAAAGCTGGCCAAGGACACGGTGAAGGACCAGGCGGGGCTGAAGTTCAAAGATACCTTTGTGCCACGTGTCGGCTTCGAATACCGCTTCGACAAGGAGCTGAGCCTGATCGGTGGTGTCTCCTACGAGCAGTCGCCGCTGGAGAGCACCGAATCCCTGGATGTGAACTATGTCGACAACGACCGCATCGTGATGGGGCTGGGCTTGTCGTATCTGATCGAGCAGGCGATGTTTCTGTCGCAGCCGGTGCGTCTCGATTTCGGCTATCAGTACCACTTGCTGCAGGAGCGTGACTTCCGTCTCTCGACCAGTCGCAATGTCGGCAACCAGCCGGGTCAGCAGTGCCCCGGCACTCCGCCGCCCCCCGCACAGCAAACTCGTTGCGAGGATGTGACCGCGCAAGGTCATGTTCACGTGATCAGTGCCTCGCTCAACCTCAAGTTCTAAGCCGGGTATCAGATCATGCGCATTATCAGTCTCGTCTTCATGATGTTGGCATTGGCCGCGTGCAGCGGCGGCAGTGGCAGCAGACAACAACCTGTGCTGCCTGATTTTCCGGGAAGCAGCGGGGAGATTCTGGCTGAGCAGCGCAGTCTGGTGTTTGCCTATCCGTCGCCCGGCCAGACCGAAGTCATTCCGAATGCGCCGATTGTGCTGCGCTTCTCGCACCCGCTGGCCAACACCAACCCGGTCACGGCCGCAGCGTTGTTCACCCTGCGCGACATGGCGACCGGGCTGGCCGTTCCGTTCACCCTCAAAATGGTGGGCAGCGGTGCCGACCTTGGCAAGGGCGTCATTCTGCAGCCGACACAGCCACTCAAGGAGAACGCGCTGTACCGCGTCCTGGGTGATGCCGTGCCGCTGACCTCGGGCAATATCACATTGCAGGCGGTGGGGCAGCCGCCGCTGGAGTTCAGAACCCGTGCGGCGCTTTCCGGTGCCGCGGGCAAGCAGGTGCGCACAACGCTGGGTGAGTTCTCGGTGCTGAACATGCTGCCCAGTGCCGGCGTTTTCCCGCTGTCCCTGATCAATGGCGGATTTCCGCTGGCCGACTTCTCGACACTGCGTCTTCAGCTCAGTCAGCCGATTGATGCTGCGACGGCCGTCTATGGCACGTCGGTGCGTCTGGAGCAGGGCGATACCCTGGTGCCGGCCAGACTGCTGGTGAACAGCAACCACCTCACCATCGATCCGATTGCCGATCTGGATCCGGGAAAGACCTACACATTGCGTCTCGGCGCTGCGCTCAAGAGTCGGTTTGGCCAGGCGCTGGCGCCGGGTGCGTATGCCGCGCTCCAGTTCAAGCCGCGTGACACCGGGTCGGCAGCCGGCCAGTTGTCGCAGGTGAAAATCAATATCCCCAATGGCGGCGTTTCGTCACTGACCGGCACACCCATCAACCAGGTTCCGGTGGCCTCTCCGTTGCTTGGCCAGGGTGACCGGGCACCCAAGCCGCAAGCGAGCGGCAGTCTGTTCGCAGACCTGGCCTTCGCACCCAACTTCAGTGACTTCAAGCCGGCCATCGTGCCGCTGCGTGTGCCGCGCAACAACGAAATTTCCGCCGCCAGCCTGGTGGTGCTGCTCGATGGCAAGGTGCCGGCCAACCTGGTGACCGGCGATCTCAAAATCAAGCTACTGAGTGATGCCAACGGGCTCCTGCTGCCGAACAAGTACAGCAACTCGCCGTCGGCGCCGGCGCTCGTCATGCTCGAGATGGACATTGCGCTGACGGCCCGTGACGCCACGTCCAATGGCGCTTTCACCCAGGACATCCTGCATGTGGCGGTGTCCGGCATTGCCACAGTTGACCAGGCCTCCCAGAAGCTGACGCTTGAGGCGTTGGGCACCATCGAGCTCAAGATTCTCGGTGTCGATGATGCCGTCGGTGTGCTCGCACTCAAGCTGGAGGGCAACCTCAAAGGCGATCAGGGCAGCCTCGCCAGTGATCTGATCTCGCCGCAGATTCAGTCCTGGGTCCCGGGCGAGATGGTCAATGGTCTGCCGGGCGGAGAGTTCGTGCGGCCCGGCGATCCCATCATCGTGAATTTCGATGAGCTCATGGATATCAACTCCTTCCGTGCGGCGAATGCCATCAGCCTGAAAAAGGCCAATGTTGCCGAGCCCTTCGGCTGGCGCCTGGATGGCGCGTCACTGGTCATAACGCCGACCACGCCACTGGAGCATGGCGCGCCGTACAGCCTGACACTCGGATCGGTGACCGATCTCGCGGGCAATGCCCTGGTCCCCGCGCCGGCGATGACGTTCACTATCCCGGCCTTGTCGACCAACAAAATTCGCCCGCCCGTCGCCCTGAGTGTCTATCCCGGATACCCCTGCCCGATTGCGGCCGGTACGCGCAATGTGGCCGGCAATATTCAGGGGCGCTGTGCCGGCGGCAAAAGCAATGATGATCTTCTGCCATTGCCGGCAGTGGACCCCCGGCGAGATATCACCGTCCTTCTGTCGCAGTCGTTGAACCCGGCGAGTGTCAGGCTCGGCACCGCCTGCAATACCGCTGCCAGCTTTCGGGTCGAGCGTGTTGATGCTTCCGGTAACTGCCTGGCGGTGGTTCCCGGTCGTCTGCTGGTCAAGCCGCGCGAGATTGCTTTCAAGCCGAATGATGCCTGGGTCAAGGATCAGCTTTACCGGTATGTGCTCGGCTCCAATGGCAGCATGACCAGCTCGGCCGCTGATTGCACCGGCACCCAGGCGATTTGTGGCAGCAACGGATTGCCGCTGCAGACGCAGCTGATTGCACAAACACTGGCTGAAGTTCAGAACCCGCTGCGTGGCGGGCCTGCCATGGAGATTTTCTTCAAGGGAGGTGAGCCTGAAGAGGGGACGGCCATTGGATTGCGCGTGTTGCCCGTGCTCGATGTGAATGCGAACTACCGTCTCGATGGAACCGAGATGCGTTCGCAGCGGATTGACGAAGCCGGTAATCTGCTGACGCCGGGTGTTCTGTGCCGCACTGGTGAGGCGGGCGATACGCCGGCCACGACGGGGCGTTGCCTGGCGTCGAATGGCGCGCTCCTGCAGCCGGACCGGATCACCACCGGCAAGTCTTTCACGGGTGCGGCAACCGCCTTTGCGCTGGGTTGCGCCAATGGCGTCGGCTCTGAAGATGAAAGCACCGCAGCCGGCCGGGAATGCCAGGGCAATCAGTTTCTGCTGATCACGGCCGCGTTGGGCGCGCGACTGGGCAAGAGTGTCGTTGATGGCGGGCAGGATGCCATTGAGGTCATGATCAATCCGTCGGTTGTGGTGACCTCAGGTGCGCTGATCTATGCCGACCTGGGCATTACGCCAACGGCGACGCCGATCACAGCAGCGCTCTGCAGCCTGCCGCTGGTGAATTTGCTGTGTGATGGCGCCGGGCTGTTAACCAGTGTGCTCGATGGCGTCATTGATGGCATCCTGCCCATCAAGCTGCGTGACCAGACCAATCTTGAGCTGCCGATAGGGCAGGCCTTCACCGGCCCGCTGGTTTTCCGCATGCGCCATCCGGCGGGTAACGGACCTATCCGCGGTCTGATCAAGTCGGTGGATGGCAAGCTGATCCTGGAGGCAGGGCTTGACCTGTATGCGGATATTCCTGAAATCAATGCGGTGGCATCGATTGCAGGGCAGCCGGTGATTCCGATTGAGCACAACGTGCGCAGCAGCCCGGACCTGACCTCGGCTGCCATTCCGTCGAATGGCTCGGGTACGGTCAAGGTGCGGGGTGAGGTCAAGTTCCTGCCAGATGGACGCATGACAGTGCGTCTCGTCAACAAGGAGCCGGTCCGCCTGACGGCTGAGTTGTCGGGGCTCGGCGGCTTGCTGGGGGGGGCACTGAAGATTCGTGTGCCGACCAGCCGCTTTGTCATTGATGCTTCGCTGGCCCCGATCAAGTCGGCGCAGTAAGGCCAGGCAACAACGTTTTCCGGACATGAAAAAGGGCGCTCAAGGCGCCCTTTTTCATGTCGCTGACCGTGTCAGACGGCCAGTCGTTCGGCCAGCTTGGACTTGGCTTCCACCAGTTCCTTCGGCAGGTTGTGAGCCAGCTTGTCGAAGAGCTCCTCGTGAAGCTGGAGTTCGGCAGCCCAGTCAGCCTTGTTGATGTCGGTGACCTGCTCGAACAGCTCCGGGCCGAAGTCCAGGCCGACCCAGCGGATATCACTGTAGTTCGGGCTGATGCCGACGGCGTGCTCGACACCCTGGGCTTCGTTTTCGATGCGATCGATCATCCACTTCAGCACGCGGGTGTTTTCGCCGTAGCCCGGCCAGATGAACTTGCCTTCGGCGTTCTTGCGGAACCAGTTGGTGGTGTAGATGCGCGGCAGCTTGGCGCCGGCGGCTTCAAGCTTGGCACCCAGGCTCAGCCAGTGCTGGAAGTAGTCGCTCATGTTGTAGCCGGCGAACGGCAGCATGGCGAACGGGTC
>CAZEEQ010000039.1:0-16191 GCA_964511255.1 uncultured Paraperlucidibaca sp. | reverse complement strand
GTCATAACCTGCCATTCGAGCGGACCGCCTACGGCGTCCGCTCACTTTCACGTTAGACGCCATAGGAGAGTCCTCGGTGGGCATGACTCCAAGAGAGTTCTTCGAGTCCTTCGTGGAAGGCAATCTCGAAGATTGCCAAGAAGATCCAGGCTCAGTGCGCCGCGCGTTCAACGCCGCAATTAGCGCTTCTCATTTGGCTGACCATTGGCTTACGTTCAATCAAAGACACGACCCAGGAGTTGTCGCTGCGTTCAAGGACATTGGGCCGCTTGTGGAGCACTTGTCTCAATCCACATCCGGAGCATTTCGTGACATTAGAAGTGTTGCAAATGCTTACAAGCACTTGTACACGGACAGTAGCTCTAAGCACGGAGCGCACTCCACCATTGATTCATCCGGCGCAATTACGTCTGTCGAGCAACTAGGCGGGTCAGAGATTGTGAAAGTTGAGGAGCAGTACGGGGAAGCGTCGTCTAAAGTGGTCTTTACGCGCAGGGACGGATCAACGGTGGACTTTCTTCCGGCACTAGAGCAAGTGGTTGACTACTGGCGCACCACTATCACGTGATGACGCCTAACAATTCATTAAAGCCGACGCCTTCGGCGCGGCTTAACTAGGGCGTTATGCCTACAAGGAAAGTGTGAAGTGAACCCTCTCGCATGGTGGTGCGAATCCCACGGAGAAGTTGCTCCAGTCGGGCATGCGCTTAGGCCAATCTACAACGACATATGGATACGGTTTCATTCCCTTCCAGAGTCAAAGCGCTATCCGGAATCCGAGGAAGAGATGCAGGAGGTCGTGAGTCGAGCCACAACGGTGGCCGCCGCACTGTTCGAGCCAGGCGAGCCGATACTCGCCTACAAATCCAACTGCCACTTCGAAGATAGCGAGCATCCAGAGTTTGAGTGCATCGTAGGTGAGCCAACTCAGAGCGGTGGAGTAGTTCTCCGCGCAAACCCAGGCAGCGTTGCGCCGGAAGATGATGACTACCTCATTACCTGGGCTAGAGAAGAGGTTTGGCCTCCAGCGCTCTTCGAAAAGCTAGTTCGGGAGGTCGCGGTCTTTAATGAGGTCTTTGTCTGCCTTGTGTCTCCACGGAGTGGGAACATCTTTTGCCCATACGATGGTGGAATGGACATCTTTGTTCCGTCCGAGGCGCAGCGGAAGTTCTTTTCCTTTCTCAATGGTTGGCGGTCAAAACTCAGCAGTGGTATGTAGGCATAACAATTCGCTGCAGGCGCGACGGCCCTGACGGGCCGCAGCCTGAGCTCAAACGTTAGAAGGATTCATCAGGTTAATCGCAAAGGATAGAGTTATAGAATGCTGAAAGAACTACTCGAAAAAGGATATTTCCCAAGCGAACTGCCTGCGCCATTTACGACAAAGGACTATGCCGCTGCGATATGTGATCCGTCATTACCTGCCAGCCACCCATATACATTTGGGAAAAATGGGCCAAAATACAATTCTAAATGCGCTATTTTTAACTTGGCTAGAAGGGGTAAGCTTAGGCGGGCGCTATCGATCCCGAACCCGATCAATTATTACCATTCAGCAAAGTCCATCGCGGACAATTGGGTAGACATTGAAATTCATTACAAAAAATCAAATCAATCATTAAGTAGGCCTGTATCTGATACTCATCGTGCCTTAGGCTGGGAAAAGGGCTTTGCTAAGCTTTCTGACTCTAAGCTAAGAACCAGGTCTGCTTCAAAATATCTTCTTCAAGCAGATATTAGTAATTTTTACCCTTCAATTTATACGCACAGTATTCCTTGGGCTCTACATACCAAGTCTGTAGCTAAAAGTAGCTTTGCTTTTTCGGCTAATATCGGCAACCAGATTGATGCGCATATCAGAAACTGCCAAGAAATGCAGACCAAAGGCGTACCCATTGGGCCCGACACCTCATTCGCAATCGCCGAAATTGTAATGACATCAATTGATGAAATGCTGGTTCCAATTGTAGGTGACAAGTATCACCGCTATATAGATGACTTTGAGTTTGGTTGCAGCTCTTATCAGCAAGCTGAAACAACACTAGGTAAACTGCAAGAAGTACTAGAACAGTTTGAATTAACACTTAACTCGTCGAAAACTAAGATCATAGAGTCCCCGTGCCCTATTGACCCTATTTGGCTGCATGAGCTAAAAAACTACAGGTTTAGAACCGGGATGACTCAGCAGAGAAATGATTTTCTTCATTACTTCGATCTAGTAATGGACTACCTGGGAAATTATCCAGGAGATCCTATAGTCAAGTATGCCATTCTAAAATCTTCCTCAAGATTAATTTACTCTACCAATTGGCCTGCTTACCAAAGCATCATACTGCAGTGGGCAATAGCCGAGCCAGGAATTCTCCCAATAGCATTAGATTTCATTAGGTTTTACGAAAGCAAGGGCTTTGCAATAGACAGGGATGAACTGCAAGAAACTATGGAGCTCCTGATAGCCGAGCATGCCCCGATGGGGCATACCAGTGAAGTCTCATATGCCATATTTGGCATGATTTTATTCGGCATTAACTTTTCAACAAGTACGGTCAGCATCCTTGAATCAATCGAAAATCCTATTGTTGCTTTGCTTACATTAGATGCACAACAACAAGGCTTGATTTCTAGCTCGCATATTTTTGGCTTATGGCAGTCATTAATGAATCCGACAGAGCTAAAGACTTCAAACTGGTTACTTGCATATGAAGCACTAATCAAGGGCTGGCTTCCATCCGCAACTGGCACTGATTACATAAAAACTGATGATGGCTTTAATTATCTACAAAGTAAAAATGTACATTTTTACGACCACTCACTTATTTCGTCTTATTCGCCTTCAACTAAATATTGGGCGCTAAAAGACATTACACCCGAGCAGCTGATGTACGTGCTAGAGCCTTCTAACAAGGCGCTCCAGCCGACCTCGTACCTCGGCGGCTGAGCTCAAACGTTAGGTGCCGCTAGAAGCATCTCGATGGCTTGCAGCAACAATCAAGTGGGAGTCAATCGTGAGAAACATCACCTCAGTCATTGCCGTACTTGTTCTGGCCGGCTGCGCAAGCTCCGCCGCACCAAGATACTTCAATGGCAACTACTACATGGTTGGTGACGCTAGCTGCGTACAAGGCAGGCCACTGTCAAACACGCGCATCATGTGCGTAGACAAAAAAGGCAACGACACCGGATACCGAGATGCGATGACGTATCAGCAGATGCAGATGTATCAGATACAAATGGCCCGGCAACAAATGCAAATGCAACAACTCAACCAGAGCATGCAGCAGGTCGGACAAACGTTTCAGAACGCCGGGCAGCAGATCCAACAGCAAAACCAATCCTGGACACCTCCGCAGGTTCAACCCATTTCACCATACGGCTCCAGCATCACCACCTATCGCCAAGTTGGTAACACCTGGATGGGGTCAAACGGCTCAAGCTGCCAAGTTGTGGGTCAGAGCATTCTCTGCTCGGACGGCAAGAGCTGCCAGATAGTTGGACAAAACTTGATTTGTAACTGACATGTTAGAAGCGGCACCTCACAATTCATTCAAACGTTAGCTGAAAACCCTGCTGACGGAAGCGCCATGTAGTTCAATGAAAATCATCACCAGAGAAGAGATTGGGGCGCAGCCAGGCCACCGATAACCACGGAGTGACATCATGAACCTGAAAAAATTTACCGGATTTCTCGCAGGCCTGAGCCTCATGCTGGGCACTGCCAGCCAGGCCAATGCAGACACACTGTATGCATCCTACAACGGCCCGCAACTGGGCTTTACCATTCGTGACGCCAATACCCTGAGCCAGCACGCCTGGCGCGATACCGGCATCGTGGCCAGCGGCATTGCCGTTGATGACAGCAGCAACGTCTATCTGCCCGCAGCCAACCATCTGCGCAAATACAGCCCGGATGGCACCCTGCTCACCGACATGGCTTTCCCGATTGCCAGCATCAACTATACCGACGTGGCCGTGAATGGCGACAAGCTTTACGCCACCTACAAGGGCTCGCAATTGGGCGTGACGGTGCGCAATACCAGCGACTTGAGCCAGATCCGGTATTTCAACACCGGTATCAGCGCCAGCGGCATTGCCGTCGACCCGAGCGGCAATATCTACACCACCGCCGCCAACCACATCCGCAAATACGATCCCGCCGGCAAGCTGCTGGCGGACATGACCTTCCCGATCGCCAGCATCAACTACACGGCCATTGCCTTCAGCGGCGGCCATGTTTATGCCTCCTACAATGGCTCGCAGCGTGGCGTGACCCAGCGTGATGCCAATACGCTGAAACAGGTGCAGTACTTCGACACCGGTATCAATGCCGAAGGCATCAGCGTGGATTCGGGCGGCAATATCTATCTTTCCGCCGGCAATCGTTTGCGGAAATACAGCAATGACGGTGTGTTGCAGCAGAACATGACCTTCCCTGTCGTGGGCATCAATTACTCAGGCGTAGCCATCAAGTAATCGCCTTCCGGGCCAGCAGGCTGTTCCGTCTGCTGGCTCCATTTCCTGCCGCATCAGGAATTCACTACGGCTTGTCCGCAGCGCTCTCGCAACCACCGATTCGCCGGATCCCCCTCTCTTTGCCGATGCCAGTACAGATGCAGCTCCACCCCCGGTAGCGGGATAGGCATGGGCAGCACCACATTGCCCACCGCCGCATTGATGGCCTCGGCCTGCCGCCGCGGCATGGTCAGCAGCAGATCACTGTCCGCCACGATGCGACACGCCGCTTCATAGTGCTGGCAGCGCATCACCACCTGTCGCTCCAGCCCGAGCCGGGCCAGCCCCAGGTCCTCGACCGCCCGCCCGGTACGGCGCGATGACACGGTGACATGCTGCGCGGCCAGATACGCTGCCGTGTCCAGCTTGCGCGGCGATTGTGCAGAAGCGCGGCTGACCACCACGAAGTCATCCTGCAGCAGCAAGGCATGACAGAGCTCCGGGGATACCGGCTGCGCGACATCAATGGCGCAGTCCAGTCGCCCCGCCGCCAGATCGGCACGCAGGCTGGCGCGGTCGAGACGTACGCTGGACACGCGCACGTCCGGCACCGCCGCCCGTAGCGCGCGCACCAGCACCGGCAGGATGCTCGGCTCCAGCTCGTCGTTCATGGCCAGCGTGACCTGTGTGATGTCGCGCGCGGCATCGAAGGCCTGGCTGCGGTGCACGGCCTGGCGCAGCAGCGCCAGTGCCTCCTGAATGTCCGGCCAGAGCCGGTCGGCCAGCGGCGTCGGCACCACGCCCTGGCCCTCGCGCACGAACAGCGGGTCGCCGAGCTGCGCGCGCAGGCGACCGATGGCATGGCTGACGGCGGACTGGCTGAGGCAGAGTATCCCGGCGGCGCGCGTGAGGTTGCGCTCGCGGTAGATGGTGTCGAAGACGCGAAACAGGTTGAGGTCGAGCCGGCTGACATCAAGACGACCTGCCTCACCCAATGCATTAATTTGATTCATGACTTGCCATGAGAAATCATCATTTCCTGCATCGTACGCCAGTCAGTAGCATCCGGTCACGAGTCCGCTGCCCGTCATGGACCCGCGGCACAGCATCATAAGGAGCCATCGCCATGCATTTCGAACTCAGCGAACGCGGTCAGGATTACGTTGAACGCGTGAAGACCTTCATGCGCGAGCACATCGAGCCGGCGGAAAAGGCTTTCTGGGCCGAGGTGCATGCCCATGAAGCCGGCGGCGACTGGCGTCAGTGGCAGGTTCCGCAGGCGCTGGAGGAGCTGAAGCGCAAGGCCAAACAGCAGGGTCTCTGGAACCTGTGGATACCGAGCGAAACCCTCGGCGCCGGCCTCACCATCGCCGAGTACGCGCACATCGCGGAACAGACCGGGCGCAGCCTGCTCGCCCCCACCGTGTTCAACTGCAATGCGCCTGACACCGGCAACATGGAGGTGCTCTGGCGCTATGGCAGCGAGGAACAGAAGGAAACATGGCTGAAGCCGCTGCTGGCCGGCGAAATCCGCTCCGTGTTCTGCATGACCGAGCCCGACGTGGCCTCGTCGGATGCCACCAACATGCAGGCCACCGCCATCGTCGAGGGTGACGAGATCGTGCTCAACGGCCGCAAGTGGTGGTCGAGCGGCATTGGTGATCCGCACTGCAAGATCGCCATCTTCATGGCACACACCCCCAACGCCGAGGCCGGCCGTCACAGCCAGCACTCGATGGTGCTGGTGCCCCTGGACACGCCCGGTGTCGAGATTCAGCGCATGCTGCCGGTGTTCGGCGACTACGACGCGCCGCATGGCCATGGCGAGGTGACTTTCACCAACGTCCGCGTGCCGGTGGCCAACTTCATCGGCGGGCCCGGTCAGGGCTTCTCGATCGCGCAGGGCCGTCTGGGTCCGGGCCGTATACACCACTGCATGCGCTGCATCGGCGCCGCCGAGAAGGCGCTGGAGCTGATGATTGATCGGGGCACGCAGCGCACCGCTTTCGGCAAGCCGCTGATCAACCTCGGCGGCAACCGCGAACGTATTGCGGAAGCCCGCATCGCGATTGATCAGGCCCGCCTGCTCACCCTCTATGCCGCCTGGAAAATGGATGCGGTCGGCACCTTCGCCGCCATGACCGAGATTTCCGCGATCAAGGTGGTGGCGCCGAATGTGCTGCAGCAGGTGGTCGACATGGCGATCCAGATTCATGGCGGGGCCGGCATGTCACGCGACACCCCGCTGACCGCGTTCTTTGCCCAGGCGCGCAGCCTGCGCCTGGCCGACGGCCCGGATGAGGTTCACAAAGGGGTCATCGCAAAGATTGAACTCGCCAAGCGCGGCTTCAGCAAATAAGCTCCATGACCACCAAGTCACTCCGACCAGAAAAAATAGAAGTACCGACATGACTCAGCAGAAACGCCTCTTCATCACCGGCGGGGCCAGCGGCCTTGGCCGCGCCCTCGCCCTGCGCTATGCCCGAGACGGCTGGCGTGTGTGCATCGCCGACCTCAACGACGAACGCGGCGAAGCCACACGCCTCGAACTCGTTGCCGCCGGTGCCGGCGAAGCCCTTTACCGGCACGCCGATGTCACCCGCGAGCAGGACCTGCAGGCCATCGCCGATGAGCTCGCGCAGCGCTGGAACGGCATCGACGTACTGGTCAACAACGCCGGGGTCGCCCAGGCCGGCGCCATCGAAGACGTCACGCTGAGCGACTGGCAGTGGATCATCGACATCAACCTGCTCGGGGTGGTGCGCGGCTGCAAGATCTTCACGCCGATGTTCAAGCGCCAGGGCAGCGGCCACATCGTCAACATCGCTTCCATGGCCGGACTGCTCGATGTGCCGCGCATGGCCTCCTACAACGTCACCAAGGCGGCCGTCGTGGCACTCTCCGGGACCCTGGAACAGGAGCTGATGGCGGATGGCATCCGGGTCAGCGTGGTCTGTCCGTCGTTTTTCCAGACCAATCTCGAAGAGACCATGCGCGCCACCGATCCGGGCCTGAAAAAAATGATGGGCAAGCTGCTGGCCAGCGGCAAGCTGAGCGCCGATGACATCGCCGAGCGCATCTTCCGTGGCGTGGCGAAACAGGACATGCACATTCTTCCGCATGCTGCCGGCGAACGCCTGTGGCTGAGCAAGCGCTACCTGCCGCACAGCCTTTACAGCCGCATGTTCCAGCGCAGCATGGTGCGCATGAAGCCGCGCAGCCAGCGCTGAGTCCGCACCAGAAACCACATGTCCCTGACCCGCAGGTAACCGGAATGGCTCTGATTGATGTTGGCGGCGCGGTCCGTCATGGTGAAGAACTCGACACCCCTGCCGTGGATGCCTGGCTGCGCCAGCAGTTGCCTGATCTGGCGCCCGGTCTTCCGGAGGTCACGCAGTACAGCGGAGGGGCCTCGAACTGGACCTATCGTCTGCAGTACGCCAGTCATGACCTTATCCTGCGGCGCCCGCCGGCCGGCACCAAGGCCAAGTCGGCGCATGACATGGTGCGCGAATACACCGTGCAGCGCGCACTCAAGCCGGTTTATCCGGTGGTGGCCGACATGATCGGGCTGTGTACGGACACCTCGGTGATCGGCTGTGACTTCTATGTCATGCGCCGTCTCGAAGGCATCATCCCGCGCGCTAATCTGCCGAAGGAACTGACGCTGAGCGAGGCCCAGGTGCGCCAGCTCTGCACCAACACGCTGGACCAGCTGATCGCCCTGCATCAGGTCGATGTCGAGGCCGCCGGCCTCACCGCCCTCGGCAAAGGGGCCGGCTACTGCAAGCGTCAGGTCGATGGCTGGAGCGACCGCTACGAGAAGGCGCGAACCTGGAACGTGCCGTCGTACCGTGGCGTCCGCGCCTGGCTGAAGGCGCACACGCCGGCTGATGTGAAGACCTGCGTCGTGCACAACGACTGGCGCTTTGACAATGTCGTGCTCGACCCTGCCGACCCAACACAGGTGATCGGCGTTCTCGACTGGGAGATGGCGACGCTGGGCGATCCGCTCATGGAACTGGGCAATGTGCTGGCCTACTGGATCGAGGAGGCCGACAAAGGGGTGCTGCGCAAGACCCGCCGTCAGCCCACCCACCTCCAGGGCATGCTGACCCGCGCCGAAGTCGTGGCCTACTATCAGCAGCAGACCGGTATCGAGATCCACCATTGGGCCTTCTATGAAGTCTTCGGGCTGTTCCGTGTCGCCGCGATCATCCAGCAGATCTACTACCGCTATCACCACAAGCAGACCGACAACCCGGCGTTCCGGAACTTCTGGATCCTGAACTGGGCGATCTGGCGGCGCTGCCGGCAGGTCATGGCGGCAGACCGTCGCGCCACCCCGGGAGCCCGCCGCTGATGCCGACCATCACCCTCATCCGTCACGGCCAGGCATCGTTCGGTGCCGCCGTCTACGACCAGCTCACCGACCTCGGTTATGCCCAGTCACGCCACCTGGGCGAGGTGCTGCGCGAGCGCGAGGAAAAGGTCGATGCCGTGTTCATGGGCGCCATGCTGCGCCATCGTCAGACCGCCGAGAACTGCCTGGAGACCGCCGGTCTGTCGACGCTGCCGGTGACGGTCCTGCCCGGCTTCAACGAATTCAATCACGAGCAGGTGATCGAGCGTTACGAGCCACGCTTCCGTGACCGGGACTGGCTGACCGCCGAGATGGCCAAGCATGAACAGCCCGGCGTCCTGTTCGCGCAGTTCTTCAATGCCGCGGTACGGCGCTGGATCGATGGCGCTCACGATGACGAATACGACGAATCCTGGCAGCAGTTCCAGTCGCGTGTTCGCGCCGCGCTGGATCAGGCCCTGACCACGCTCGGCCCGCGCGGGCATGCACTGGTCTTCACCTCGGGCGGTTGTATCTCGAATGTCGCGCAAAGCCTGCTGGGCCTGGAAGACATGACGACCTTCCGCCTCAATCTCAGCCTGGCCAATGCCGGTTTCAGCCGGGTCACCCAGGGGCGCCAGCACCGCAGTCTGGTCAGTCTCAACGAACACAGCCACTTCAGCGGCCGTCACCGCCACCTGCTGAGCTATCGATAGATCCGGAGCTTTCTGAATATGCGCAAAATCATCCTCATTACCGGTGCCAGCTCCGGACTTGGCGCCGGCATGGCGCGCGAATTTGCAGCATCCGGTCATGATCTGGCGCTCTGCGCGCGCCGGACCGAGCGCCTGCAGTCACTGGCCGATGAGCTGATGCAAAAGCATGGCGTTCGCGTGTCGGTGCGGACGCTCGACGTCAATGACTACCCGCAGGTGTTCGACGTGTTCGAGGCTTTCGCCGCCGAGTTCGGCCGCATCGACCGCATCATCGTCAATGCCGGTGTCGGCAACGGTCGCCGCATCGGTTCGGGTCATTTCGAGGTCAACCGCCAGACCGCCGAGACCAACTTCATCGCCGCGCTGGCCCAGTGCGAGGCGGCTGTCGGCATATTCCGCCGGCAGAATGCCGGCCATCTCGTCTGTGTTTCGTCAATGAGTGCCAAGCGCGGGCTGGGCAAGCACCTGACCACCTATGCCGCCACCAAGGCCGGCTTTGCCCACCTCGCCGAAGGCATACGATCGGAGTTGCTCGATACCCCGATCAAGGTCACCACGCTGTTTCCGGGCTATATCCGCACGCCCCTCAACGAGGGCGCCAGCAAGCTGCCATTCGCGGTCAGCGATACGGTGGGTTGCCGCGCCATGGTTGCGGCCATTGGTCGCGAGCCGGCCGAGGCCTGTGTGCCGGCATGGCCATGGACGCTGATGGGCTTTTTGATGCAGCATCTGCCTTTGCGCTGGGTTCGCAAACTGGGTTGACGGTGTGCGCCTTGCCGTCACCAGAACCCGCCCCCTGACACCAGACGGAGCGGTATCCGCATGAAGTTACGCACGCCTTTGCTGGTTCTCGCCGTGGTCATCACCGGCTTCCTGCTGTTCGCCCCGACGCCGGTCGAGCCGGTCAGCTGGACTCCCCCCGAAGCGCCCTCCCGCACCGCAGGGGTTTACGCGGAAAACACCCTGCTCAAGGATGTCCAGCGTGTCGGCATGAGCAATATTCCGGGTCCGGAAGCGCTGCTGGTGGATGCCGAAGGCTTCATCATCACCGGCTTGCACGATGGTCGCGTGATCAAGACCAGCAGTGATGGCAACAGCGTCAAGGTTCTGACCCAGACCGGCGGCCGCCCGCTCGGTCTGGCCTGGCACCCCGATGGCCGCCTGATCATTGCTGACGCCATCAAGGGTCTGCTCGCGCTCAGCCCGGATGGCCAGCTGACCACCCTGACCACCACGGCGGCCGGCCTGCCCTTCGGCTTCACCGATGACGTCAGCGTCGATGCCGCCGGACGTTATGCCTATTTCAGTGATGCCTCCAGCCGCTGGGGTTACGGTCAGGATGGTGAGGCCGTCATGGAGCATGGTGGCGATGGCCGCCTGCTGCGCTATGACTTCGAGCGCAAAGTCACCGAGGTGCTGGTCGACAAGCTCGAATTCGCCAACGGCGTCGCCCTCGGCCCCAACGAAAGCTTCGTGCTGGTCAACGAGACCGGCGCCTACCGCATCACCCGCTACTGGATCACCGGCCCCAAGGCCGGCACCCATGACCTCTTCATCGACAACCTGCCGGGTCTGCCGGACAACATCAGCTTCAACGGCAGCGACCGCTTCTGGGTCGCCCTCTACTCGCCGCGCAACCCCCTGCTCGATACGTTTGCCGGCTATCCCTTCATCCGCAAGATGATGGTCCGCGCGCTCAAGGTCCTCCCCAAGCCGGTCGAACATCACGCCTTCGCGCTGGGCCTGGATACCGGCGGCAAGGTCATCGCCAACCTGCAGGATGGCGGTCGCGGCAACTATTCGCCGGTCACCACCGTGCGCGAATACGGCGAGTGGCTCTACTTCGGGTCGTTGAAACAGACATCGATGGCACGTTTGCCACTGGCGAAAGCGATCGGGAAGTAATCGGAAAGTTATCCCCAAAAGCTGTGGATAACTTCGTGGACAAGGTGGCGGAAAATGTTCCGAAACCGCGTCACAAGCGGCTTTCGATCGTTTGCCTTTTTTTTACTCAAAATAATTAATCTATTAAATTCATATGCTTAGCCTGTTTGCTCAGTTTTCGGGCAGGGTTTTTCAGGCTAATGCTCAAAATGCACACGAATCTGCCCGGGATGTGCACAAAAACCGGGCAAGAGACGCGTGGTCAGACAGAAGTCAACAGAAAATGTCTTTTCAGGCGAGATGAATGATCTGCTCGCGAAGCTGGTGCATCTCGTCGCGCAGGCGTGCCGCCTCCTCGAACTCCAGATTGCGCGCCTTCTCCATCATGGCTTTTTCGAGGCTGGCGATGCGCTGCGCCAGCGCCTTGGGATCATGCAGCAACTGATCGAGTGCGCGGACCGCGCCCGGACGCTCGCCCTTCCCCGCCCGTTTGCTGCTGCGCGCGCCATGCGCCGCCGAATGGCCGGCATAGGTCTCGAGAATATCGCTGACCCCGCGCGCGACACTCTGCGGCACGATGCCGTTGGCCAGATTGAAAGCCTCCTGCTTGCTGCGACGACGATCGGTCTCGCCAATGGCGCGCTCCATCGACCCGGTCATGCGATCGGCATAGAGAATGGCCTTGCCGTTGAGATGACGCGCCGCACGGCCGATGGTCTGGATCAGTGAACGTTCGGAACGCAGGAAGCCTTCCTTGTCGGCATCGAGGATGGCCACCAGCGAGACCTCGGGCATGTCCAGGCCTTCACGCAGCAGGTTGATGCCGACCAGCACGTCGAACACACCGACGCGCAGGTCGCGGATGATCTCGACGCGCTCGACAGTATCGATATCAGAGTGCAGATAGCGCACTTTCACACCATGCTCGCTGAGATACTCGGTCAGGTCCTCGGACATGCGCTTGGTCAGCGTGGTCACCAGCACACGCTCCTGCACGGCCACCCGCTGCCGGATCTGTGACAGCAGATCATCCACCTGGGTCGCCGCCGGGCGAATCTCGATCTGCGGATCCACCAGACCGGTCGGACGCACCACCTGCTCGACCACGTTGTCAGCCTTGGCCTGCTCATACGGACCGGGTGTGGCGGAAACGAAGATGGTCTGCGGTGAAATGCGCTCAAACTCCTCGAACTTCATCGGGCGGTTGTCCATGGCCGATGGCAGACGGAAACCGTAATTCACCAGGTTTTCCTTGCGCGAGCGGTCGCCGTTGTACATGCCGCCGATCTGCGGGATGGTCACATGCGACTCGTCGACCAGCAGGATGGCATCTGCCGGCACATAGTCGAACAGGGTCGGCGGCGCCGAGCCGGGTTCACGCCCGGAGAGATAGCGCGAGTAGTTCTCGATACCCTGGCAATAACCGAGCTGCTGCAGCATTTCGAGGTCGTACTTGGTGCGCTGATCCAGACGCTGCGCCTCGACCAGCTTGTCATGGGCACGGAACCACGCCAGGCGCTCGCGCAGGTCATCCTGGATCTGCCCGATGGCGCCATGAATGCGTTCCAGCGGCGTGACGTAATGCGACTTCGGATAGATGGTGACGCGGGCGACACGTTTGCGAACCTCGCCGGTGAGCGGATCGAACCAGTAGATGGACTCCACCTCTTCGTCGAAAAGTTCGATGCGCACCGCCATGGCTTCGGATTCCGCGGGAAAGACGTCAATGACATCACCGCGCACCCGGTAATGACCCCGGAAGAACTCGACATCATTGCGTGTGTACTGCAGCTCGGCCAGTCGCCGCAGCAGGCCGCGCTGGTCGATCCGGTCGCCGCGTGCCACATGCAGCAACATCTTCATGTAGGCCTCGGGGTCGCCGAGGCCGTAGATCGCCGATACCGTGGCGACGATGATGGCATCGCGCCGCTCCAGCAGCGCGCGCGTGGCCGAGAGGCGCATCTGCTCGATGTGCTCGTTGACCGCGGCATCCTTCTCGATGAAGGTGTCCGACGACGGCACATAGGCTTCCGGCTGGTAATAGTCGTAATAGCTGACGAAATATTCGACGGCGTTGTTCGGAAAGAACTCCTTGAACTCACCGTAGAGCTGCGCCGCCAGCGTCTTGTTCGGGGCCATGATGATGGCCGGCCGCTGCAGCTGCGCGATCACGTTGGCCATGGTGAAGGTCTTGCCGGAGCCGGTGACGCCGAGCAGGGTCTGGTAGCTGAGACCATCCTCGATGCCCTGCACCAGACCAGCGATGGCCGTGGGCTGGTCGCCCGCCGGCTGGTAACGCGAGACGACCTCGAAGCTACCGTCCTGAACTGCGCCTTCACGCATTGCACATCCTCCTGCATCCGGGCGGCAGCACATCGCGGGCCAAACCCTAATCAGCGAGTTTACCCCGTCTGTGGCGACATCCCAGTGCGGCTTTCCTGAACCATGCCGATACCGCCGGTTTATTTGCCGCCGGGCTGTCGCAAACGGCCGCCCATCCGCGTCTATTAGATGAACACTGGCCCTGCCGGAGCATTTGCCATGAACCGCCGTGACTTCCTGACGCTGTCCGCACTGAAACTGCCTACGCTGGGCCTGATGGCACCCGCCATGCTGCCGCTGCTGGTCGGCTGTGGCCCGCGCCCGGTGTTGCCGGGCAAGCTTGGCACCCTGCAACAGCCAGCCGCTCACTGGCAGAACCAGGTCAGCGCCGACGCCTGGGATGTGCTGTTCCGCGAAGAGACCGAGTCACGCTTCTCCAGCCGGCTCAATTACGAGAAAGGGGCGGGCAGTTATCTCTGCGCCGCCTGCCGGCAACCGCTGTTCAGTAGCACCCGCAAGTATGACAGCGGCACTGGCTGGCCCAGCTTCTGGCAGGCCCTGCCCGACGCCCTTGGCTGGCGCATCGACCGCAGCGATGGCCTGGTGCGCACCGAATACCACTGCGCACGCTGCGGCGGTCACCAGGGTCATGTGTTCGATGACGGCCCGCAACCAACCGGCCTGCGCTACTGCAATAATGGGGTGGCGCTGACATTCATCGCTGCCGGCGACACACCGCCGCCGCTGCGTGGCTGACCTGGCCGGTGTCATCGCCGCTCCGGATCGCCGCGCCAGACCGCAGCGTGTCATCAAAGCATGACGGAAAGCAGGGCAGGTTTGTGGCAGCATGCAGCTTCCATCCTGTCGCTGCTGGGGAGCGCCTGTCATGTCGCTGTTCGTGTCCTTCGCCAAACGCCTCACCGGCCTGCAACCAAAGACCCCGTTGCGCTATCGCGAACTGCCGCTGCCGGCTGACCTGCCCGCCGATGCCCCGCTGCTCGATATCCAGTACCTCGGCACCGCTGGCTTTGTGATCAGCGATGGCGAGCGCACGCTGGTGCTCGACCCCTATGTCACCCGCCCCGGCCTGCTGACCTCGCTGACGCAACCGCTGGCACCGGATGCCGCGCTGATCGCGCGCCTGATTCCGACAGCGGATGATGTGCTGATCGGCCATGCCCATCACGACCATATCCTCGACGGGCCGGACCTCTGCAAGCAGACCGGGGCGCGCCTGATCGGCTCGCGCGCGACCTTCCAGGTCGGCCTCGCCGCCGGCCTGCCGCCAGCGCAGATGGTCGCCACCGACGGCCGCGAGGACATTCCATCCGGCCACTGGACCGTGCGCGGCCTGCCCTCGCGCCACGGCAAAATCTTCGGCCGCATCCCCTTCCCGGGCGACCTCACCGAGCCACCGCCCTGGCCGCCGCGCATGTCCGATCTGCGCCATGGTCTGGTACTGAACTGGCTGGTCGACACCGGCAAACTCAAGGTCATGCACATCGACTCCGCCGACTTCATCGACGAAGAGCTGGCCGAACAACGCTGCGATGTCCTCTGCCTCTGCGCCATCGGTCGTCAGGCGCGTCCGAACTACGTCCGCGACGTCATCCGCTACCTGAAACCGACGTGGGTCATTCCCTGCCACTGGGACACCATGATCACGCCGGTGGAAGCCGAGCCTGACCTGCTGCCGGGCGTGGATCTGCCGGGCTTCATCGCAGAAATCGAGGCCGAAGGAGTGATACCTTTGTTGACCCCGATACTGGGCCGTCAGCGGTTTCCGTGCCGGTAGCATTCCGGTATGATTCCGCCGTTTTTGCCCCCAGCCTGACCGTGCCTGACCGCACGAGGAGTCATCCGTGGATATTCAGCTCTCGCAACGCGTTCTCAGCATCAAGCCCTCCCCCACGCTGGCCGTCACCAAGAAAGCCGCCGAGCTGAAGGCTTCGGGCCGCGACATCATCGGCCTCGGCGCCGGCGAGCCGGATTTCGACACCCCGGAACACATCAAGGCTGCCGCCACCGCTGCCATCGCCAAGGGCTTCACCAAGTACACCGCCGTCGACGGCACCCCGGGCCTGAAGCAGGCCATCATCGCCAAGTTCAAGCGCGATCAGGGCCTCGACTACGCGGCCAACCAGATTCTCGTGTCCTGCGGTGGCAAGCAGAGCTTCTTCAACCTCTCGCTGGCGCTGCTCAACAAGGGCGATGAAGTCATCATTCCGGCACCGTTCTGGGTCTCCTACCCGGACATGGTGATCATTGCCGACGGGACCCCGGTCATCGTCGAGTGCCCGCAGAGCCAGGGCTACAAGATCACCGCCGCCCA
Organism: uncultured Paraperlucidibaca sp.; assembly: GCA_964511255.1. Classification (GTDB taxonomy): domain Bacteria; phylum Pseudomonadota; class Gammaproteobacteria; order Pseudomonadales; family Moraxellaceae; genus Perlucidibaca. The sequence goes on along the minus strand of CAZEEQ010000039.1, from coordinate 146 downwards.
GCTGGAAGCCGCCATCACGCCGAAGACTCGTCTGCTGGTGCTGAACTCGCCGTCGAACCCGACCGGCATGGTCTACTCCAAGGCCGAGCTGCTGGCCCTGGTCGAGGTGCTGCGCAAGCACCCGCATGTCATGATCGCCACCGATG
>CAZEEQ010000038.1:0-16479 GCA_964511255.1 uncultured Paraperlucidibaca sp. | reverse complement strand
CCGTGACTGGTACCTGCTGCCCATGGGGGCCGCCATCTGGTCCAGCCCCATGGACGAGATGGCCGACTTTCCGGCCGAAACCTTCATCCAGTTCTGTCTCAATCATGGTCTGCTGCAGATCAATGACCGGCCGCAGTGGAAAACCATTCGCGGGGGCTCGCGCGAATATGTGCGCAAACTGTGCGCGGCCATTGGTGATGTCCGCCTCAATACCCCGGTGCGCTCGCTGCGTCGCACCGCCCAGGGTGTTCAGCTCGACACCGACCATGGCAGCGAATACTTCGATCGTGTCGTACTCGCCACGCACAGCGACCAGGCCCTGGCGCTGCTGCAGGATGTCTTGCCGGCTGAACAGCAAGTCCTCTCGGCCATCCGCTATCAGCCCAATACCGCCTATCTGCATACCGACACCGCCCTGATGCCGGCACGCCGTGCCGCCTGGTCATCGTGGAACTACTATGCCGGCGCCGAGCAGAACGGCCGCTACCCGGTCGCGGTCAGCTACTGGCTCAATCTGCTGCAGCCATTGCCTTTCAAGACCCCGCTCATGGTCACGCTGAATCCGCCCCAGCCGCCCCGGGCCGAACTGACCTTGCGTGTCATTGAATATGCCCACCCCCTGCTCGACGGCGACGCCTACCGTGCCCAGCAGGCACTGGCCACCATCCAGGGTCTCGACCGGGTCTATTTCTGCGGAGCCTGGGCCGGTTACGGCTTCCATGAAGACGGCCTCAAGGCCGGCATGGCGGTCGCCAGCCTCTTCGGCATCGACGCCCCCTGGGTCGGTACGACAACAACCGTCGCGGCAGCGGTCACGGAGGCCGCAGCATGAATGACGCCTGGCTCTATACCGGCATCATTGGTCATGCGCGCCTCGGCAAGGTGCGCAACCGCTTTACCTATCCCGGCTTCTTCCTGTGCTTTCCGATCGCGCGCAAGGATCAGCTGAGGCGCTGGCTGTTCAGTGTCAACCGCTGGAACCTGTTCAGCTACTTCGACGCCGACCATGGCGATGGCGGGCCGGCCGAAACCTGGGTACGTCATATTCTGGCGGAACACGGCCTGGATCGCGCCGATGGCGATATCTGGCTGCAGACCATGCCGCGCATCCTCGGCCATGTCTTCAATCCGGTCAGCTTCTGGTACTGCCATGACCGTGAAGGCGCCCTGCGTGCCGTGCTCTGCGAGGTCAACAACACCTTTGGCGAACGTCACGGCTATCTGCTGTCGGCTCCGGATCAGGCCGTGATCCAGGATGACAGCGAGCTGCGCAGCACCAAGGTCTTTCATGTTTCGCCGTTCTGTCCGGTCGCCGGTGAGTACCGCTTCCGCTTCCAGCACCACGGCAGCAAGCGCCGGGTCAGCATCGATTACTGGCAGGACGACGAGCTGACGCTGACCACCTACGTTTCCGGCCAGGCCAAGGCGCTGAATGACCGGCAGCTCGTGAAAACCTTTTTAAGCCTGGGCTGGGCCACCGTCATGGTGGTCGCCCGCATTCACTGGCAAGCCCTGAAGTTGTGGCGCAAGGGTGTCCGCTTTCATACCAAACCGCTTCCCCCCGTTCTGGAGATCACGCAATGAGCGTTTCCGAAAATACAGTGATCGATATGACTTCTACCCTGGCGCGTGCACCTGCCATGGCCCGTGTGCTGCTGGCTCTGTTCGAGCGCCTGCGTGTCGGCACCCTCACCGTCAGCTTTCCCGATGGCAATGTCCGTTGCTATGGCGGACACGAACCCGGCACCAATGCCGCCCTGGAGATCCGCGACTGGGCGGCCTGCAGCCAGATCCTGCGCTCCGGTGACATCGGGCTGGCCGAAGCCTATCGTGACCGGCAGCTCGAAATTCCTGACATCCCGGCACTGCTGCTGCTCGCCATGGCCAACGAGGATGCACTCACTCAGGCATTCTACGGCAGCTTCTGGGGCACGCTTTTTTACCGGCTCAAGCACTTCTTCGTGAACCGCAATACGCGCAAGGGCAGCAAGAAGAACATCCACGCCCATTACGACCTGGGCAATGACTTCTACAAGCTCTGGCTGGATCCGACGATGACGTATTCGGCGGCCCTCTTCGCCCGCCCGGAGATGTCACTGGAAGCCGCACAGATCGCCAAATATGAACGCTTGCTGGCTCAGCTCAATGTCATGCCGGGGCAGCATATTCTGGAAATCGGGTGCGGCTGGGGGGGCTTTGCCGAATATGCCGCCACCACACGCGGCGTTCGGGTCACCGGCATTTCACTGTCCCAGGAGCAGCTCGCCTGGGCCCGCGAACGCGTTAAAGGCAAAGATATCGCCGGGCTCTGCGAGTTCCGCTTCCAAGACTATCGCGATGTCAGCGGTCGCTACGATGCGGTGGTATCGATCGAGATGATCGAAGCCGTCGGTGAGGCCTGGTGGCCATCCTACTTCAGCAAAGTGCGCGAAGTGCTCAAGCCCGGCGGCCGAGCCGGCATCCAGTCCATTGTGATCTCCGATAGCCGCTTCCTGGACTACAGCACCAAGACCGACTTTATCCAGCAGTACATCTTCCCCGGCGGCATGCTGCTCTCACCCGAGCGCTTGCAGCAGCAGGCGGGCATGGCGCAGCTGCAGATCGAAGACTGCTTCAGCTTCGGCCGCGATTACGCCGAGACCCTCCGCCGCTGGCGCACCGACTTCGAAACGCACCTGCCGGCTATCTCCGACCAGGGCTTTGACAGCGCATTCCAGCGTATCTGGCGCTTCTACTACGGCTACTGCGAAGCCGGTTTCGACGCCGGCCGTACCGATGTCTGTCAGATCATCCTGCAGCGCCCGCATTGAAGGAGGCGGCTTATGAATGCCAACGTGAACACGCAGCTCGATAACGAATACATCAACGATGCGTCCGTCATGCTGCCGATCAATGCCGTTGAACGCGAGACGGGGGTCTCCAAGGAACTCCTGCGCATGTGGGAGCGGCGCTACCGCTTCCCGGAGCCCCTGCGCGATGATCAGGGCGACCGCATCTACCCCATGGATCAGGTCAACAAGCTGCGCCTGCTCCGTCGTCTGATCGACCTTGGTTTCCGGCCGGGCAAGATCATCTCCCTGTCTTCGGAAGAGCTTGAGCGACTGTTGCGCGCCCAGGGCAAGGACAATACGGAAGCTTTTCCTGAACTGGAAAACGAGCTGCTCGGTGTCCTCAAGTCACGCGACCCGACCCAGGTGCGTGATTATCTGTCCCACCAGCTCATCCGCATGGGTCTGCAGAGTTTCATCCTGGAGTTTCTGCAGCATGCCAATGCGATTGTCGGTGATGCCTGGATGCGCGGACAGGTGGAGGTTCACGAGGAGCATCTCTTCACCGAGCAGGTGCAGACACTGGTGCGTCACGCCATTGGCGGACTCAGCCCGAGCACACAGGCTCCGCGCGTGATGCTCACGACGCCGCCGGACGAGGCCCATACGCTGGGTCTGCTGATGGTCGAGGCCCTGTTACGGCTGGATAATGTCGATGTCGTCTGCTACGGCGCCCAGATGCCGGTACGTGAAGCGGCACAGGCGGTCAGCAAGCACAAGATGAACATCATTGCCGTGTCGTTCAGTGCCTCCTGCCCGACCAGCAAGGCAATCGACTACCTGGAAGAGCTGCGTTTCCGCTTGCCGCTGGCCGTCGAGATCTGGGGGGGTGGCGCCGCGCTGCGTTCGACCCGCCGCAGCGTTGAGGCCGTGCAATTCTTCCATGACCTGCCCGGTATCCGTCGCGCAGTCACCAGCTGGCGCCATAATAACCCGACTGCACGCTGAGCCCGGCGTGCCGGTCAGCAGACCCGGAGAAGAGAACGACGTGAAGGCAGACAATGAGCGCCGCACAGCCCTGCGGCATGTCGTGGTGTGGCTGCGCCAGGATCTGCGCAGCGCGGACAACACGGCTCTGCTCGCCGCCTGTGCCGACCCGGCCGCCGCGGTGACCGCGCTTTACGCCATCACACCAGGGCAATGGCAACAACATGATGTGGCGGGTGTACGCATCGACTTTGAGCTGCGGCATCTGCGCCTGCTGCAGGCCGACCTGGCGGCGCTGAACATTCCGCTGGTGATCATCGAAGCCCATGACTATGCCGCCCTGGTGACCGTCATGGCCGACTGGTTAGGCCGGCATGAAGTCGACGAACTGCATGCCAACCGTCAGTACGAAATCAATGAACAGGCGCGTGATGCCGCGCTGACGGCAGCCTGTCCGTCAGTGCGCTGTCACTGGCATGATGACCTTTGCATCCTGCCACCGGGCAGCGTGCGGACAGGCGACCAGCGCTATTACACCGTGTTCACGCCCTACAAACGCAACTGGCTGGCGCAGCTCGCCACCTGTCCGGTGCGTTTGCTGCCAGTGCCCGCGCCCCGCCCTGTGACCGCTGCGGTCAGCACCGCGCTGCCCGCTAACGTGCCGGGACTGGCCTCCCATGTCGATCCTGAGCTGGCTGCGCATCTCTGGCCCGTGGGCGAAACCGCCGCCCATGACCGCCTGCAGGCCTTCATCGAGGAGGATGGTCCCGCGTATGACAGTCGCCGAGACCGCCCGGCCATCAATGGCACCAGCACGCTGTCGCCCTATCTCGCCGCCGGTATTCTGTCTGCCCGGCAGTGCCTGGTCGCGGCGTGGCGCCGCAAGGCGCGTGGGGGCGGCAGCGATCAGGGACTGGATACCTGGATCAGCGAATTGTGCTGGCGCGACTTCTACAAGCATATCCTCGTGGGTTTTCCCCATGTCTGCCGGGGTCATGCCTTCAAACGCGAAACCGACGCCATCCCGTGGCGACATGATGAAGCCCTGTTCCAGGCCTGGTGTGAAGGCCGCACCGGATTCCCCATCGTCGATGCCGCCATGCGCCAGTTGCGAGAAACCGGCTGGATGCACAACCGTCTGCGCATGATCACTGCGATGTTCCTGAGCAAGGACTTGTTTATCGACTGGCGCTGGGGTGAAAGACACTTTATGCGTCATCTCGTGGATGGCGACTTCTCGGCCAACAACGGCGGATGGCAGTGGAGTGCCTCAACCGGCAATGATGCGGCCCCCTACTTCCGGATCTTCAATCCGTTGCTGCAGGGACAGCGTTTCGACCCAGAAGGTGAGTTCATCCGGCGTTTCGTGCCGGAGCTCGCGAGCTGTGACCCGCGTCGCATCCATGAGCCCCATGCCCGGGGCCAGTCGGCACTGTTCAGCCGTTACCCGCTGCCGGTGGTTGATCACGCCAGCGCCCGCGACCATGCGGTGGCTCAATTCAAGGCGCTCGGCGCCCTGCCACCAGGCTGAGGGTCCGGCCGGGCCTGGTCCGCTCGGCCGCCGGAATCAGCCGGCCGTGAGGCGCTGGAAGAGGCCGACAAATTCGCCGGTCAGCTTGTGCTTGGGGGCGTGATGGATCAGCGGCAGACAGCGCTGGTGTGACTCACGCATGATCACCGAGGACGTCAGCGCCGGATCCAGCACCGGCAGCCCTTCTTCCTTGAGCTCGGCCACCAGTTTCACCGGCAGCGAGGCGCGCGGCTGGAACTGATTGATGATGATGCCTTCGATCTGCAGCTCGTGATTGTGATCCTTGATGGTCTCTTCGACATTCTCGATCAGCGTGTAAAGCGCCCGGTGCGAAAACGCATCGCAATCAAAAGGGATCAGGCAACGCTGGGAGGCAATCAGCGCCGACAGCGTATAGAAATTGAACGCCGGCGGCGTATCGATGAAGATCTCGTCATAGCTCTCGCTCAGCTCCTTGAGCGCGGACGCCAGCTTGTAGATCTTGTGCTTGCTCTCCAAAAGGTGCTCGATTTCACGCAGCTCCGGATTGGAGGGAATCAGGAAGAGATTCTCGAACGCCGTCGGATGCACGAACTCCGACAACGGCTTTTCCTTCATCTTGAAAGACAGTGACTGGGCAAAGAACTGGCCGATATTGGGCGACAGCTCCGCTTTGTCACGACTGAAACTGGCCGCTTCACCCAGCAGATACTGACTCGCATTGCCTTGCGGATCGAGATCGAGAATCAGGGTGCGACGCCCCTGCTGGGCACTGATGGCGGCCAGATTGACCGTGATGCTGGACTTGCCGACACCACCCTTCTGATTGAATACCACACGACGCATATGCGCTTCCTCTGACTGCCCGCCGCTCGACCGAGAGCGACCAGGGAAAGTGATGAGACCGGATTCTAGCCCAGGACCCTGCCGACCTCACGCCGTTGGCGGAAAAAACCAGTAGGCCGCCAAAATGGCGGTCACCACGCCGGTCAGGTCCGCGAGCAGCCCGCAGGCCAGCGCCCCGCGATCACGCCGGATGCCGACCACACCGTAGTACACCGCGACGACATAGAAGGTGGTTTCAGACGACCCCTGGATAATGGCCGAGACCAGCGCCGGAAAACTGTCGACGCCATAGGTCTGCATGGTCTCCAGCATCATGGCGCGTGCGCCGCTGCCCGATAGCGACTTCATGAAGGCCGTGGTCAGCGCCGGCACGAACTCGGTCGTCATGCCCAAGGCCTGGAAAAGCTGACGCAGGCCATCCAGCGCCAGCTCCATGACACCACTGGCGCGCAAGCCGGCGATTGCCACCAGCATGGCGAGCAGATAGGGAATCAGCCCGATGGCTGTCTGAAACCCTTCCTTGGCGCCATTGACGAACACCTCGTAGACCGGCAGACGACGCCACCCGCCAGCGACCAGAAACCCCATGATGATAAAGACCAGCAGGCCGTTGCCGGTGGCGCTCGAGATCCGGCTCATCTCGCTTGCCGGCAGCTGCGTGAGCAGGCTGATGACACCGGCCATCAGCAACGCGAAGCCGGCACCGTACGCGAGCAGTACGCGATCAAACAGGCGTATGCGGTGGAGCAGGCAAATGGCGATGACACCCACCAGGGTCGACGCCGAAGTCGCCATGAGGATGGGCAGGAAAACACTGGCCGGATCCGCAGCCCCCTGCTGGGCGCGATAAAGAAAGACCGACACCGGGATCAGCGTGACCGAAGAGGCATTGATGACCAGAAACAGGGATTGCGCCTTGGTCGCGCGCTCCGGTTCGGGGTTGAGCGTCTGCAACTCGCGCATGGCCTGCAGGCCTAACGGCGTGGCGGCATTATCGAGACCGAGAAAATTGGCCGAGATATTCATGGTGATCGCGCCGAACGCCGGATGCCCCGCCGGAACCTCCGGCATCAGCCGGCGAAACAGCGGCTGCAGAAGACGGCCGAAGACAGCGACCAGGCCGGCATGCTCGGCAACCTTGAACAAGCCCAGCCAGAGTGTCATGACGCCGACCAACCCGATGCTGATATCGACACTGACCTTGGCGGCATCGAACCAGGCCTGCACAACCCGGCCGAAGCCCTCGACATCACCCCCCACCAGCGCCTGCCAGGTGACCGTCACCACACTCACGGCAAAGAAAAACAGCCACAGCACATTCAGCACAAAAGCACTCCCGGAGGCGTAACGACCCTGTGGCAATGTCGCACCGCGCATGCCACAACCCTATGCCGTTCATCGCCGGGATCATACCGTCTGCCCCGGGTCTTTGGGCAGCACTCCCGGCCCGCACCTATACCTGTACAAACGTCCGGCTTTCGCCGGAAAGCCTCTTGCCGCAAGGCTTTCGTGAGTTTTCCACATATTCTGTGGATAACTCTGTCGATATGCCGTCTATGAATGCTCCGGATCACTGAACCTACACGATTCCTTACGAATTGATCAAATATTGATCAATCCTATTTTATTCAATAATTTCAATAACTTGATTTTGTCAACCGCGTCATGAAAATGACTTTGGGGCCGTTATCCCCAGTTCACCGGGGCGTTTCGTCAAATCCGGCAACCCCAGGAGGATAAGTCCTTTCAGCTGCGAATTTCCTGTCGGACAATTATTGAAAAATGAAGCCTGAGAGTTAATCAAAGCTACAGTAATGTGATTTTAAGTTATAGATGACCCGGGGGCTATCCCCTACTTTCCTAAGCACCGTGACTCATCATTCACGAATCACATGACTCATCTCACCCGGCGGAGCGACCCTCATGAGCCACAGCAGTTCCGATGCTCTCCCAGACGCGGCGGCACTCAAAGCCATACCGGGACATGGCGGCCTGCCCCTGATCGGTGAAACACTGCAACTCATGCACCACCCGGCGGAATACCTGGGCCGGCGCTATGCCGAGCTGGGCGAGATCAGCTGGGCTTCGGCATACGGCACCCGCATGGTCTTTCTGCTCGGTCCTGATGCCGTACAGATGGTGCTGCAGAACCGCGACCAGGCTTTCTCCAACGCCAAGGGCTGGGATTTCTTCATCGGCCGCTTCTTCACACGCGGCATCATGCTGCTCGACTTCGAGGAGCACCGCTGGCACCGCCAGATCATGCAGGCGGCCTTCACCAAAAAAGCCCTGGCCTCGTATCTGGCCCCAATGAATCCGGCCATTGCCAAAGGCATGGCGAAATGGCGCAGTGACGACAAATTCGCGATCCTTTCCCATGTGAAGTCACTGACGCTCGACCTGGCGACCGAAGTCTTCATGGGAGCCAAGCTCGGTCCGGAGGCCGATGCCGTCAACCAGGCTTTTGTTGATACCGTGCGGGCGGGGACCTCGTTGATACGCTATCCGGTACCGGGGCTGGGCTGGCACAAAGGCCTCAAGGGTCGCGCCCTGCTTGAAAAATTTTTCGCGGACCGGCTGCCGGCAAAACGCGCCAATCCCGGCAGCGACCTGTTCAGCCAGCTCTGCCTGGCCAGCAGCGAAGAGGGGCAGTATTTCAGTGATGAAGACATCATCAACCACATGATTTTCCTGCTGATGGCGGCGCATGACACCACCACCATCACGCTCTGCTCCCTGCTCTACCAGTTGGCCAAGCATCCGGAATGGCAGGAGAAAGCCCGCGCGGAAAGCCTGGCACTGGGCAAACGCGATCTCGCCTACGACGAGCTCGACCAACTGCCCACGATAGGCCTTTGCATGAAAGAGGCACTGCGCATGATTGCACCCGTACCCGGCATGCCCCGTCGCACGGTCAAGGATGTCGACTTCAAGGGCCATCTCATCCCCAAAGGCACGCTGGTCAACATCAATCCGCAGTTCACACACCACATGCCGGAGTACTGGACCCTGCCGGAGCGCTTCGATCCGACGCGCTTCCTCGAACCGCGCATGGAACACAAGGGGCACCCCTATCAGTACGCCCCTTTCGGTGGTGGCGCCCACATGTGCATCGGGCTCCATTTTGCCGAGATGCAGGTCAAGGCCGTCACCCATCACCTGTTGCAGCGCTTCCGCTGGCAGGTCGATGCCGAGTACGACATGCCGGTCGACTTCCGGTCACTGCCGGTGCCCGCCGATGGCTTGCCAGTCCGGCTGATCGCACTCTGAACGCCGGGCCGGCTGATCGCCCGATCAGGCCGGCGCGGGTCATCGCAGCACGATGCGACCCTTGTTCCGGGCGATAAAAGCCGGCCCCAGCCCCTTGACCTCCTCAAGCTGCCCCAGTGTTCTGAACGGCCCGTACTGCTGACGCCAGGCCACGATGGCGCGCGCCTTGCTGGGCCCGATACCCACCAGCGCCTCATCGAGGGCTTCCGCATTGGCGGTGTTGATATTGATGCGGGTACTGGCCGCTGTGGCATCCGACAGAACCGCTCGCGACGTCTGGAGGGCCATGGCAGACGGACAAAGCAACAGACAGCACAACATGATGAACGAAGTCATGACAGACACGGGGCGTCTCCTGAGGCAGCCACAAGGCTTTCGCTTCAGATATAGACACGCTGACGCCCGATCGCCAGAAACCAGCGGCACGCCCAAAAAAAAGCCGCTGCGACCCTTACGGGCGCAACGGCTTCTTCATTTCGAATTCGTGGTCGGGACGGCAGGATTTGAACCTGCGACCCCCTGCACCCCATGCAGGTGCGCTACCAGGCTGCGCTACGCCCCGACACTTTCACGAAGCACGCATCATACGGAAAAGTCAGGACTTGTCTAGGCCGAATCAGGCCTGACGGTTCAACATCTGAGCAATCTCTTCGAGATCGCCGATCATTTCTTCCACCGCCATGTGCCAGACCGTGCCCGGCGTCTGGCTGCCGAGACTCGGAACGGCCTTGACCTCGCCGGACACCGCCGCTTCCGCCGCCTTCTCAGGGCCGGCGTGACGCTGATCCTGGAGCTGCTGACGCGCGCCCTGGATGGTGTAGCCCTGCAAATAGAGCAGGTCGCGGATCTGGCGGATCAGCTCGACATCCTGACGCTGATAGTAGCGCCGGTTGCCCCGGCGCTTGACCGGCTTGAGACGGGTGAACTCCTGTTCCCAGTAACGCAGGACATGCGTCTTCACATCGCAGAGTTCGCTGACCTCTCCGATGGTGAAATAGCGCTTGCCCGGAATTTCCGGGAGGACGGTATCAGGACGGCTGTCCGACATGGCCCTCTACCCGCTGTTTGAGTTTTTGGCCCGGACGGAAGGTCACCACGCGACGCGCGGTGATGGGAATCTCTTCGCCGGTCTTGGGATTGCGGCCGGGACGCTGGCGCTTGTCACGCAGCTCGAAATTGCCGAACCCGGACAGTTTGACGGGATTGCCATCGACCAGGGCCTGACGGATTTCCTCGAAGAACTGTTCGACCAGCTCCTTGGCCTCGCGCTTGTTCAGCCCGAGCTCTTCGAAAAGACGTTCGGCGATATCCGCCTTGGTCAATGCACTCATGTCCGCCTCGTCACAAAAGTCCGCTGCCACCAAACACGGCGAAAGTCAGCCGCGGATCTGCACCCCGAGACGGGACTGCAGATGCGCCAGCACCTGTTCCACCCAGCCCTGCACTTCGGCATCCTGGAGGGTTCGTTCCACATGCTGCCAGATGAGCGCAATGGCCAGGCTGTAATGCCCGGCCGCCATGCCCTGCCCGCGATAGACATCAAACGCCTGCAGGTCGCGCAGGCATACACCGGCGGCATCACGCACCACATCCAGCACGGCACCGGCCGCGACGCTGTCGGGCACCACCAGGGCCAGATCGCGACGCACTTCCGGGAAGCGCGACAGCGGCTGGAAGCGTGGCAGGCTGCCTTCGCTCAAGGCCGACAGGCAGAGCTCGAAAACAAACACCGGACCGGTAAGGTCGAGGGCCTGCTGCGTCAGCGGATGCAGCGCACCGAGCCAGCCCATGCGCTCGCCATCAAGCAGGATGGCTGCGGTCTGGCCAGGATGCAGCGCCGGATGCTCAGCCACCTCGAAACGCGCCCGCCCGGCGACCCCTGCCAGCTGCAGCAATGTCTCAATATTTCCTTTTACATCAAAGAAATCAAGCGAATTCTTCGGGTTGTTCCAAGCCTCCGGCCAAGCGGTTCCGGTGACGATGCCGGCCAGCATGGGCTCCTGCATCAGGCCATCGGCGCTGGGCCGGAAACGCAAGCCGGTCTCGAACAGACGCACACGCGCCTGTTGACGGCTCTGGTTGTGGCGGGCCGCCAGGGCCAGACCCGGCCAGAGGCTGGTGCGCATCGCCGAGAGATCACTGGAAATCGGGTTCGCCAGTACCAGCGGGCTAACGCCCGGATCGAAGGTCTGCAGCAGGCCTGGTTCGATGAAGCTGAACGTGATGGCTTCCTGCCAGCCGAGATCGACCAGCGCACGCTTGAGGCGGCGCACCGGCTGACGGGCCTCGGGCTGGGCCTGAAGCCGGATCGGGGCTAGCGGCGCGGTCACCGGCAGGTTGTTGTAGCCGTAGAGGCGTGCCAGCTCTTCGATCAGGTCGACTTCAATGGCGATATCGAAGCGGTGGCTGGGCGGCACCACCTGCCAGCCCTCACCAGCGCTGGTGACGGTCATGCCGAGGCGGGTCAGATAGGACTGAACCTGGGTGTCATCGAGGCTGAAGCCGAGCACCTGGGCGATGCGGCTGCGCCGCAGCATGATCGCCGGACGCGACGGCAGCTGCGTTGCATCGCCGGCTTCAACCACCGGACCCGGGTTACCGCCCACGATCTCCAGCACCAGCGCGGTGGCGCGCTCGATGGCCAGGTGTGGCAGCACGAAGTCGACACCACGCTCAAAGCGGTGCGAGGAGTCGGTGTGCAAGCCATAGCGGCGGGCTTCACCCGCGAGCGCCAGCGGCAGGAAGAAAGCCGCCTCCAGGAAGATGTCCGTGGTGGCCTCACTGACAGCGCTGCCCTGCCCGCCCATGACGCCAGCCAGCGCCAATGCCTGTTCGCTGTCGGCGATGACCAGGCTCTGCTCACGCAGGCTCAGGGTCTGGCCATCCAGCAGTGTCAGCGCTTCGCCGGCAGCGGCACGACGCACCACAATGCCACCCTTGAGCTGAGCGGCGTCGAAGGCATGCATGGGCTGACCGAGCTCAAGCATGACGTAGTTGGTGATATCGACCACCGGATGCAGGCTGCGCACGCCGGAACGACGCAGGGCCTCGACCAGCCAGAGCGGGCTGACGACACCAGGCCGTATGCCCTGGATGAGGCGGCCGACATAGCTCGGACAGGCTTCCGTAGCCTGTACCGTGACCGGCAGCGTGGCACTGCTGTCAGCCGCCACGGCGGCAATCTCGGCCGGGGCATAGTCGAGACCGAAGACGGCAGCGGCTTCACGGGCCAGGCCGCGCAGGCTGAGGCAATCACCCCGGTTGGGCGTGAGACCGAGTTCGATGAGGTTGTCATCCAGGCTCAACCAGCGACGGATATCAGCGCCGATGGGTGCATCTTCCGGCAGCTCCCAGAGGCCATCGGAGGATTCGGCCAGACCCAGCTCCTGTTCGGCGCAGAGCATGCCAAAAGAGTCGACACCCCGCAGCTTGGCATCCTTGATACGGAAATCACCCGGCAACACGGCGCCGACAGTAGCCACCGGCACGCGCAGACCCGGACGCACATTGGCAGCGCCGCAAACGATCTGCACAGGGGCGCCATGACCGATGTCGACCGTGGTCACGCGCAGTTTGTCGGCGTTCGGGTGTTGCTCCGTGGTCAGCACGCAGCCGATCACGACACCGCTGAAAGCCGGTGCGACCGGGGTGATGGCGTCGACTTCGAGGCCGGCCATGGTGAGCTGGTGCGCGAGCGCGGCGGTGTCGACCGCCGGGTTCACGAGCTGGCGAAGACGCTGTTCACTGAATTGCATCACTGTCTCGCTTGCCTGAAACCTCAGGCTGATTCTTCAGGTTTATGCCATGAAAACTCATGGTTTAACAATTACTTGCAGTGGAGACATGATGTCCCCACTAACGCATCTGCTCAGGCAAACTGACGGAGGAAACGCACGTCGTTGTCGAAGAACAGGCGCAGGTCGTTGACGCCGTAACGCAGCATGGCGAAACGCTCGACGCCCATGCCGAAGGCGAAGCCCTGGAATTTGTCGGGGTCGATACCGCAATTCTTCAGCACCTGCGGATGCACCATGCCGCAGCCCAGCACTTCCAGCCAGCCAGTCTGCTTGCAGACGCGACAACCCTGCCCGCTGCACATGACACACTGGATATCGACTTCCGCCGAAGGCTCCGTGAACGGGAAATAGGACGGGCGGAAGCGCACCTGCAGTTCCTTCTCGAAGAACACGCGCAGGAAGTCCTCGATGACGCCCTTGAGGTCGGCAAAGCTGACGTTCTCGTCGATCAGCAGGCCTTCGACCTGATGGAACATGGGCGAATGCGTCAGATCCGAGTCGCAGCGGTAGACACGACCCGGGCAGACAATGCGGATCGGCGGCTGCTGGCTTTCCATGACACGCACCTGCACCGGCGAGGTGTGCGTGCGCAGCAGGCGGTTGGCATCGAAATAGAAGGTGTCATGCATCGCGCGCGCCGGATGGTGCGACGGGATGTTGAGCGCCTCGAAGTTATGGAAGTCATCTTCCACTTCCGGGCCGTCGGCCACCGTGAAGCCCACGTTGGTGAAGAAGTCTTCGATACGCTCAAGTACGCGGGTCACCGGGTGCAGACCGCCCGGGAGCTGACCGCGGCCGGGCAACGTGACATCCAGGCGCTCGGCTTGAAGCTGGGCATCAAGAGCAGCTGAATCAAGCACTTGCTTGCGATTGTTGAGCGCAGAGGTGATGGCCTCGCGCGCGGCATTGAGCTCGGCGCCGAACGAGCGGCGCTCTTCATCGCTGAGCTTGCTCATCTGCTTGGACAGCTCGCTGAGCTGACTCTTCTTGCCGAGAAACTGGACGCGCAGCATCTCGACGGCGGCGCTGTCAGCGGCCCCGGCAACTGCGGTCTGAAGTTGCGCCACCAGCGCGTGCAAATCACTCATGACTATTCCTTGGGCCAATCCAGCGTGACCAGGCCACACATGCCGGCTGCCTCAGGGCAACCGGCGCAGAAAACAAAAAGGGGAAGAACCTGACAGCCCTTCCCCTTCGTGCGTGCCAGTCGGTTTTACCCGGCAGACACTAACCGCTTAGGCAGCGAGGCCGGCTTTCGCCTTCTCGGCAATCGCGGTGAAACCAGCAGCATCATGCACGGCAATATCTGCCAGCACGCGGCGGTCGATTTCGATCGATGCCTTCTTCAGACCGTTGATGAGACGGCTGTAGGACAGACCGTTCAGACGCGCGGCGGCGTTGATACGGGCGATCCAGAGGGCACGGAACTGACGCTTCTTCTGGCGACGGTCACGGTAGGCGTACTGGCCAGCCTTGATGACCGCCTGGAACGCGACGCGATAAACACGCGAACGGGCACCGTAGTAACCCTTGGCGCGATCCAGAACTTTCTTGTGACGACGATGGGCAATAACGCCACGCTTTACACGAGCCATTTTCTATCCTCCGTCAGATCAGCAGTTCGGCAGCATGCGCAGCACGCTCGGCACGTCACAGGCAGCAACCTGGGACATGGGGCGCAGCTGACGAATACGCTTCGCCGACTTCTTGGTGAGGATGTGGCGCTTGTAGGCCTGCTTGCGCTTGAAGCCATTCGCCGTCTTCGAGAAACGCTTGGCAGCGCCTCGCTTGGTCTTGATCTTTGCAGACATGTCTTACCTCGTTAGTGACCCTTGCAGCCATTCCCGGGCGGTCCGCAGACTGGACCCGGTTGACTTGGGGGTAAGCCCGAATTCAGCGTCCTGCCGAATTAACGCTTTTTCTTGGGGCCGATGAGCATGCCCATCATGCGCCCTTCCAGTTTCGGGTGTTGTTCCACAACCCCGATCTCGGCCAGATCGACCTCGATTCTCTGAAGCTGCTTGAGACCCAGCTCCTGATGCGCCATTTCGCGACCGCGAAAACGCAGTGTAATCTTGCACTTATCGCCGTCTTCGAGAAAACGGACGATGTTGCGCAGCTTGACCTGATAGTCAGCCTCTTCAGTACCAGGACGGAGTTTGATCTCCTTGATCTGCATCTGGTGCTGCTTTTTCTTGGCTTCCTTGGCCTGCTGCTTCTTTTCGAAAACGAACTTGCCGTAGTCCATGATGCGACAGACGGGCGGCTCGGCATCGGCAACGATCTCGACCAGGTCCAGCTGAACGGCTTCTGCCGCAGCGAGGGCGTCACGAATAGGCACTACGCCTACCTGTTCGCCATTCTGGTCAATCAGTCGTACTTCACGGTGCTTGATGTCCGCGTTGATGGGTGCGCGCTTGTCACGCCCCTGCTGTCTTTCCGGCTTAATGTTCGTTCTCCACAACTCGACCCTTACGGGCAATGTCCGCGGCGAGCAGCTCGGCAAAGGAGGCCACGGTCATGACTCCGAGGTCCTCGCCTTTGCGTGTGCGTACCGCCACGGTACCTTGTTCTGCTTCACGCTCGCCCACCACCAGCAAATAGGGGATGCGCTGAAGCGTGCGCTCGCGGATTTTATAGCCAACCTTCTCGTTTCTCAAGTCGCTGAAGGCGCGGAACCCTTGTGATTTCAAGGCTTTTTCGACGTTTTGCACAGCTTCAGCCTGTTTGTCCGTGATATTCATCACGCAAACCTGCTGCGGCGAGAGCCAGGCCGGCAGGATCCCGGCGTAATTTTCCAGCAACATGCCGATGAAACGCTCGAAAGAACCGAGGATGGCGCGGTGCAGCATGATCGGCCTCTGACGGCTGTTGTCCTCGGCGATATAGCTGGCGTCGAGGCGCTCCGGCAGGTTGGGATCGTACTGCAGCGTCCCGCACTGCCAGGCACGACCGATGCAATCATGCAGCGTGAATTCGATCTTGGGACCGTAGAACGCGCCCTCGCCCGGCTGGTACTGCCAGGCCAGACCGGACTCATCCAGCGCCTGCGCCAGCGCACGCTCGGCGCGATCCCACTGCTCGTCGCTGCCGATGCGCTTGGCCGGACGCGTGGAGAGCTTGAGGCTGATGTCATGGAAGCCGAAATCGGCATAGACCTTGAGCGTCAGCTTGATGAAGTCGGCAGCTTCCTGGCGGACCTGCTCTTCGGTGCAGAAGATGTGGGCATCATCCTGGGTGAAGCCACGCACGCGCATGATGCCGTGCAGCGCACCGGAGGGCTCGTTGCGGTGGCAGGCGC
>CAZEEQ010000037.1:0-16976 GCA_964511255.1 uncultured Paraperlucidibaca sp. | reverse complement strand
GTCATAACCTGCCATTCGAGCGGACCGCCTACGGCGTCCGCTCACTTTCACGTTATGTCTTGAGGCAGTGAATGTCCCCCATCTTTACCAGAGCTTCACTCGGCATCACATTGGCAGTCTCGGTGGCTGTTTCGGGATACTCACTTTGGAGCGCTGCTCATGGAGAAACGGCAGCCTGGGCCACTCTTGCAGCCGCACTTGCCGTGATTGCTTCAGTCGTTTCTGCTTGGGGAGCTCAGCGGGTTGTTGAGCTGGAGGAAGATAAGCTACGGCCATATCCATTCCCATACTTCGACGCGACCAGTCGGTATGGATTAATGCTCTTCCGCTTGAGCAACACCGGCGGCAGTTCAGCCTATAACGTCCGGCTTGCATGGGACGATGAGCTAAAGGATCACAAAGGCAATAGGGTCACCTTCGCTGAGGAGTCGCTCACTGGCGCGATTTCAGTTCTTCGACCAGAGCAAAGCCTTACAAAGATCGTTGATGGGCACGTTCAGTTCTTTCAAATAAAGCGAAACCATGTATATCGCGGCACCGTTCACTTCGAGGATTCCCACGGGGTTAAGCGAAATCATCGCTTCATAATTGATGCAGAGGTTTACAAGGGCACGCCGCTGTACGAAGACGAGTCTCTAGAAACTCATCGGAAGCTTCAGGAAATTCCGAAACACCTTCAAGAAGTGAAGAGAGAGTTGGAGCTGATTCGGCGGAAGCTTCGGGATGACGATCAGACATAACTACTGCTTCAAGCCGACGGACCCGCCTTCGGCGGGCCGCGGCTTAAGCTGGCGTTAGAGAGCAGAATGAGCATCGAAGAACTCAGGGACTCTAGCAGTACGGTATGGGCCTTCGAGATTTCGGATCGGTCAGTAAATCTGCTTGGACTATGTCATGTGCTATCAAGGCTCCCTGATTTAGAGTTCAAAAAACGGGCCACCTGGTACTCCAGTCCTCCAGTTTGCTGTTTTCAATATAAGGGCAATGATTATGAAATTTGCTACATGAACGATGGATTTTTGGTGAGTCCAGTTGCTAAGGCTACTTATCCCGAAACGGCGGAGCTTCTTGACTATGTTAGGCGAGCAATCTTGGCTAGCAAATGGCATTCAATTCTTGCCAAGGTACTGCCTAGTTGACCAAGCTCTCTAACTACGTACTTCAG
This sequence comes from uncultured Paraperlucidibaca sp., assembly GCA_964511255.1. GTDB lineage: Bacteria > Pseudomonadota > Gammaproteobacteria > Pseudomonadales > Moraxellaceae > Perlucidibaca. Next base: position 15,811 of record CAZEEQ010000037.1, on the reverse strand, counting down.
CCGTCAGCCATGACATCGCTACGCTCTGCCATGGCTTCCCTCGCTGCGCTCGGCGCAGCTGAGTACTAACGTTAGAAGGCAAAGATGAACGACTCCGCACACATTCATACTCATCTAAAAAAGATAACAGGGGCAATCGATTGCCTTTTTACTAATAATTTCTTAGAAGCCGCTTTAATGCTCACCTATGCAGGCATTGATCAAATGTCATGGCTCTCCGTAGAGACACAAGAATCTAACGGCAAGGACTTCAAACGTTGGGTAGAAAAATATATAGAACCACAAACAAAGCTCGGATGTGCCGCTGATGATTTATGGGCTGCGCGTAATGGTTTAATTCATATGGCTGCTGCAGAATCACGAGACTTCAACAAAGCAAAAGCAAAGAAGATTTACTATGTCTCCGGCGACGTCGTATGCACCGAAAACCGGAGCCAAGATACAGTCATAATAAACTCAACAGGCCTCATTCTTTCTTTTATAAGTGGCTCCCTGGCATTCATTGCTGACCTAGAGGATGACCACAGTCGTCTAGCTATTGCCGCTCATAAAGCAGGCACAATATTGGCCTCAAGGCCCGCCTTCTAACAAATCGCTCAAGTGGGACGTCTTTGGCTACGCCAAATCCGCCCATTAGCTCCAACGTTATGTATCTACCTGAAGAATTTGAAGCGGCGATAAACGATAGCCGCACGCTAGAAGATCTCACTGTAGTGCTTGGCGCTCTCCTAAGTGGCGGGTATTCGGTTTGGGAAGATGGAAGCCTTTATCACATAAGGCAACTAGTTGCTAAAGTTAATGGGCTTCGCATAGAGGTCTACGCAAAAGAGCATGCTCCACCACACTTTCATGTGTCAGGCGGCGATATCGACGCATCGTTTGCGATTGCAGATGGGACTTTTCTGAATGGCAAGATTGGCCGTAGAGAGCAGGAATTGCTCAAATGGTGGTACGCTTGCTCAAGAGAGAAGCTCATTGAAGTCTGGAATGAAACTCGGCCATCTGACTGCCCTGTTGGGCCCATTAAGCAGAATGGCTAACAACTCGTTCCAGGCGCGACCCAGTGTCAGGCTTCGCCTGTCACCGGTCGGCCTGAACTCCAACGTTGGGCCTAAATATGGAAAACAAAATGTATAGATTACTCGTAGTGTGTGCCGGTGCATTATTTTTGGCCGGCTGTTCCGGCCCACAGCTTCGTCCTCCTTCCGGAGAAGTTATCTCAATCGAAGCGGTAAACATGGCATCGACTCAAAGAGTCGTATCCATCCATCTCGATGACTACGACTGTTATGGGTTCAATACGGCCCCCTATGTTTCCAGCAGTGCAACCGGGAAGACTGCAGTAGTGGAGAAGAAGCCTTTCCAGAGCATTATGTATCAGTATCTAGGTGTCGAAAATTCCCCCCAAGGTCTTATGTCGACAAATTGCATGGGGGCTTACACATTTTCTACAGGAGACGATACGTCGTTTCGGGTAATTACGGGGAAGTCGAAAACTAGTTGCAGCATACTAGTTGAAGCGAGTGGCCCCAGGAATCCCCTGTGGCATGCAGTTGCCCTAACACCGCGCCAGATCAGTCAGCCCCTGATGGACAGTTCTGGTCCTTGGTGCGCAGCGGATGCCCGGTTTAGAGGATCATCCTTGTTGGCTGCCCCACGAGGTTACTAAATGAGACAGGCGGCCCAACAAGGGGTTAAGGGCGTTGCAGCTGAATGAGCCCGGCCCCCCACGTAGGCGAGAATACTTGGCATGGTGTGGTGTCGGTGGCGTCGCAAAGCATGAGTCGAATGGCTTCGTGATATCCATGGGCTGTAACAATGGCTTTGGCTCGGCTGCCGTGTAGTCCCTCACTGATGTTCGCCAGCCTGTCCCTGCGCTAGAATCCGGCTCCGGCACCCCCGCCAGCCATCCTTGAGAGCGCCCCCATGTCCCAGCCCGTCGATCCCGTCGCCCAGCGTCTGGTCCAGGAGCACCTGGCCCATCTGCATGTCGTCGAGGACAGACACACGCCCGAGGAAAAGCAGGCCCTGCGCGAGCGCATCAAGGCGCTGCTGATTCGCGAGGATGCCGTGCTGGTGGCGCATTACTACACCGACCCCGAGCTGCAGTCGCTGGCCGAGGAAACCGGGGGCTGCGTCTCCGATTCGCTGGAAATGGCTCGCTTCGGCAATGCCCACCCCGCGAAGACGCTGGTGGTGGCCGGCGTCAAGTTCATGGGCGAGACCGCCAAGATCCTCAATCCGGAAAAGCGCGTGCTGATGCCGACGCTGGAAGCGACCTGCTCGCTGGATCTGGGCTGCCCGGTGGATACCTTCACGGCGTTCTGCGATGAGCACCCTGATCACACCGTGGTGGTCTACGCCAATACCTCGGCGGCGGTGAAGGCGCGTGCCGACTGGGTGGTGACATCGAGCATTGCGGTCGATGTTGTCGATCACCTGGCCGGTCTCGGCGAGAAGATCATCTGGGCGCCGGACAAGTACCTCGGCGGCTACGTGCAGAAGGTCACCGGGGCCGACATGATCCTCTGGGACGGCTCCTGCATTGTGCACGAGGAGTTCAAGGCCAAGGGCATCCTCGACCTCAAGCAGCAGTTCCCGGATGCCGCCGTGCTGGTGCATCCGGAGTCGCCGGCGTCGGTGGTGGATATCGCCGATGCCGTCGGCTCGACCTCGCAGCTGATCGCGGCGGCGAAGAACCTGCCCAACCAGCGGCTCATCGTCGCCACCGACCGCGGCATCTTCTACAAGATGCAGCAGGCGGCGCCGGACAAGGAGTTCATGGAGGCGCCGACCGCCGGCAACGGTGCGACCTGCCGTTCCTGTGCGCATTGCCCGTGGATGGCGCTGAACGCGCTCGACAACCTCGCTGAGGTGCTGGAGCGCGGCGGCCAGGAGATCTTTGTCGATGAGGCGGTGCGGGTGAGGGCGCTGGTGCCGTTGCAGCGCATGCTCGACTTCTCGGCCGAACTCAGGCGTGCCCGCGGGGGCTGAGCGCCGCTGGGAGGCTCAGCGCCGGAACTCGGCATCCAGCGTGCGCATCTCGCCCAGACGCTTCTCCAGTTGCGCGGTCAGCGAGTAGTTGTCGCGCGCCATCCGCAGGGCATTTTTCATCTGCTCTTCCGCCGGTTTCTGCCGGTTGGTCAGAAACAGGATTTCCGCGCGCGCGCGAAACACGGTCTGGCCGTCTTTCTGACTGGCCGCGCAGTCGGAGAGCAGACGCCAGAGCTGCGGGTCATTGCCATGTTCGCGTAGCGCGCGCTCAAGCAGCGGGCGCAGGGTGTCGGCGCGACCCAGCGGCAGAGCCGCGCGTGTCATGCGGTCGAGCACGCTGAGCTGGCCGGGGTAGAGCGCCAGCGTTTCCTGGCTCAGCTTCATCGCCCCGGCATAGTCGCGCTTTGCCTGTGCGATATCGATCGCGGTGATGCGATAGTCCAGCCGTGACGGGTCGCTGGCCCGCAAGGGTGCCAGGGCGTCAGCGGCTTCATCCACCTGATTGTTGCGCAGCAGGGCCAGGCTGAGGCCGAGGCGGCTGGCCGCGGGGGCGTTGGGGGCTTTCAGCGATTCCTGAAAGGCGCGGATCATTTCGTCGAGCTGGGTGGTGTAGGCCACCTGCAGGCGGACCTGGATGAGCCGGAAATCAGGATTGACCGGTTTCAGCTTGCGCTGGTACTCACTGACGCGGCGTTCAAGGTCTGACAAGCGGCTGGTGGTCAGCGGGTGGGTCAGCAGGAACTCCGGCATGTAGCCCAGCTGACGCGTGGCGCGCTCCAGACGCAGGAAGAACGTCGGCATGCCGCGCGGGTCGTAGCCGGCCTGGGTCAGGGTCTGCATGCCGATGCGATCGGCTTCCTGTTCAAAGCTGCGGCTGTAGCGCAACTGGTTCTGCGCGGCCGCGGCCTGCGCCGACATGCCCACGGCCACGCCGAGGTTGCCGCCGGCGCTGCCTCCGGCAGACGCTGCCGCGATGCTGGCCAGCAGACCGCCGAGAGCGATCCACTGGTTGTACTTGTTGGCTTCCTGCGAGCGGGCGAAGTGACGCTGGCTGAGGTGGCCGAGTTCATGCGCCATGACCCCGGCCAGCTCATCTTCGGATTCTGCCGTCAGGATCAGACCGGTATTGACGCCGATGACCCCGCCCGGCACGGCAAAGGCATTGACCTCGCGATCATCGATGACGACCACGCTGAACTGAGGGTCGACCAGTTGCGTGTTGAGGGCCAGACGATAACTCAGGGCTTCGATGTAATCGCGGACCAGCGGGTCCTGCCACTGCGGCGTGGTGGCGCGCAGCTGACGCAGCCAGGCCTGGCCCAGGCGTGATTCGGTGGCCTTGTCGGCGATCAGGTCGGCAGGCTGGCCCAGTTCGGGAAGCCCCGTATCCTGGTGATCGCTGCGGTTGCCGGGCAGGTCGGGGAGCTGCGTGGTGTCGAAGCTGGCCGCCGGCAATGACGGGCTGGCCAGTGCCAGCATCAGGAGGGTGCTCGTGGCCGGTCTGGCGGTGAAGAAGGTCATCCGGCATCAACTCCCTGGGTACGGCCCCGGACGGGCCTGTCCCGCATGGTCAGCTTGCCCTGCATGGTAAGATGAAAGCCTGGATCCGCCCAGCAGATACGCGGGGCACGGACAGATCGGAGATCACGAGGTTGACCCATGAGTTTCCCGGCATGAGTACCGCGACAACGGATACCCTGGACTTGCGCGGATTGCGCTGTCCTTTGCCTCTGCTGCGTCTGAAGCAGGCCTTGCACCAGCGTACAACGGGCGCGGAGGTCATGGTGTTGACCACGGACAGCGGCGCCCTGCGTGATATTCCCGCTTTTCTGCGCCAGGCCGGCCACAGCCTGCTGAGCAGTGCCACGGACGACTCCGGCGAAACCGCTTTTCACATCCGCAAGGGCTGATCAGCCCAGTGCCTGCACTGCGCTCAGCACCTCGGCGGCGTGGCCGTCGGCCTTGACCTTGCGCCATTCCTGACGCAGCACGCCGGTCGCATCGATCAGAAACGTGCTGCGCTCGATGCCCTGCACCTGCTTGCCGTACATGTTCTTGGTCTTGATGACATCGAACAGGCGGCAGAGGGCTTCATCGCCATCGGAGAGCAGGTCGAAGGGCAGACATTCGTTCGTGCGGAACTTCTCGTGCGATTTGAGGCTGTCACGCGAGATGCCGAAGATCTTCGTGCCGGCCGCCTCGAACTGGGCGTTGAGGTCGCGGAACTGCTGACTTTCGAGGGTGCAACCCGGGGTTGCATCCTTGGGGTAGAAATAGAGCACGACCTTGCTGCCCTGCAGTGCGGACAGGGTGATGCTGGGCTGGCCGGTGGCGGCGGCGGTGAAGTCGGGAACGGGCTGGCCGATCTGGAGGCTCATGCAGTCATACTCGGTTGGCAAGGTGTCGGTGGCGAGGTGACAAAGGCTGGTCATCAGGCCTTGAAGGGTTCGATGATGGCGTCGAGGTTGCGGTCGTCGCAGAACATCATGAAGTTCTCGCGCAGCGAGGCGATGTGCACACGTGCCGGGATGTTCACCGTCATGGACAGCGCGAACATCTGCGAGCCAGTATGCGGCGCGGCGTAGGTGCTGGTTTCCATGGCTTCGATGTTGATGCCCTGGCTGGCGAAGAAGTTGGCGATCTCGTGCACGATGCCGGGGTTGTCGAGGGCGATCACGTGCACGTTGTAGGGCACGGCTTCCTTCTGCGGCGCACGCGACTCGGTCCGCTTGGAGAGGATTTCCAGCTCCAGGCGGCGGCCCACGGCCGGCAGTTGCACTTCGAGCTTGGCAATCGCGTCCCAGGTGCCGGAAACCATCATGATGATGGCGAATTCCTGGCCCATCACGATCATGCGGGAGTCGGCAATATTGCAGCGGCTGTCACTGGCGACGCGGGCCAGTTCGTCAACGATGCCGGTGCGGTCGGCGCCGAGTGCGGACAGCACCAGATAGTGTTCGGATTCAGGCTTCATGGGTGCTGCTCGACGTAAGGTGTTCGAAAGAAGTTTCAATGCAATGTCTTCCAGTCTAGCCATGCCGCCGGCGAGCGGCTAGGGGGCAGTGAGGTATCGTGTCGGATCCGTGACGCCGGCTTCGGTGAAGCCGATGCGGCGCAGGCGGCAGGAGTCGCAGCGGCCGCAGGCACGGCCTGCCTCGTCGGCCTGGTAGCACGATACAGTGAGGCTGTAGTCGAGACCCAGGCGCAGGCCGGTACGGATGATCTCGGCCTTGCTGAGCGTCATCAGCGGCGTCCGGATGCGCATGCGGTCACCCTCGACCCCAACCTTGGTGGCGAGGTTGGCAAGGGTGGTGAACGCCTCGATGAATTCAGGGCGGCAGTCCGGATAGCCGGAGTAGTCGACGGCATTGACGCCGATGAAGATGTCCTGCGCGTGGGTGACTTCCGCCAGCCCGAGCGCGAAGGCCAGAAACACGGTGTTGCGTGCCGGCACATAGGTGACCGGGATGCCTTCGCTGGCCTCTTCCGGCACGGCGATATCCTTGTCTGTCAGCGCCGAACCGCCGATGAGGCCGAGGTCGAGCCGCATGACCCGGTGATCGCGGACACCGAGCGCCGCCGCGACGCGTTGCGAGGCCGCCAGTTCGGCGTTGTGGCGCTGGCCGTAGTCGAAGCTGAGGGCGGTGATGTCGAAGCCCTGCTCGCGGGCCAGGGCCAGGCAGGTGGCGGAGTCGAGTCCGCCGGAAAGGAGGACGACAGCGTGGGGCATGATCAGTGTCCGGGCTCGTTGTTCCAGAGGTATTTGTGCAACTGTACCTGCAGGCGGACCGGCAGGTGGTCGGCGAGTATCCACTCGGCCAGTTCGCGGGGATGTAGGGTGTCATGACCGGGCGAGAACAGCACATCGCTGACGCGGCCGTAGAGCTGGTACAGGTCGCATTGCATGCGGGCCCAGTCATAGTCACGGCGCGAGCAGATGACGAACTTGACCTGGTCGTTGGGTGTCAGGTGCGCGATGTTCTCGTAAAGGTTGCGATGGACCTCGCCGGAGTCCGGCGCTTTCAGGTCCATGACCTTGACCACGCGCGGATCGACCTGTTCGACGGGAAGGGCGCCGCTGGTTTCCAGTGACACCTCGTAGCCGCCGTCGCACAGTGCCTTGAGTAGCGTCAGGCATTCCGGCTGTGCCAGTGGCTCGCCGCCGGTGACGGTGACATGGCGGGCCTGGTGGCCTGCGACTTCCGCGAGGATGTCATCGAGCGCCCATTGCTTGCCGCCGCTGAAGGCATAGGCGGTATCGCACCAGACACAACGCAGCGGGCAGCCGGTGAGGCGGATGAACACGGTCGGCAGGCCGACCGTGCGGGCCTCACCTTGCAGTGAGTAGAAAATCTCTGTCAGACGCAGGCTGACCATGGCGCGACTCGGCTGGCGGGAAAGGCGCGCAGTTTAGCGCTTGCTTCCTGCCGGCGCGACTGTCGCCGGGTTCTGGTCGAGGAAAGTCTGCGCCAGACGGGCTTCCGGACTGCTCGGGAACTTGACGAGCAGATCGCTCATCCAGCGCCGGGCTTCGTTGCGCTGGCCGCGCAGATCGGCGATCGAGCCCATCTTGTAATAGGCCGATGGCACCTTGGGACTGCCTTCGTATTCGCGGATCACGCGATTGAAGCTGCTTTCCGCGGCCTGATAATTGGCCGGCTCGGTGGCCAGCTGGAACTCGCCGAGCCAATAGTGGGCATTGGGCGCAAACACGCTGTCCGGGTACTGTTTGACGAAACCCTGCATGGCCGTGATGGCCGCCTGTGGCCCATCGTTGTTGAAACGATGGTAGGCCGCGAGATAGACCTGCTTCTGCTTTTCGATATCCGCAGCGCTGGCTTCGGCCGGGCGTGCCGGCACGACGGTGCTGCCACTGGCTTCGGCGGCGGCTTTCGGCGTTTCCACGATCGGCATCGGCACGGCGATCGCCGGTGTCGCAGGCGTCACCGGCACCATGGCAGCGGGCAGGGCGGCGCTGTTCGTGGCGGGAGCCGGAGCGGTGTCGGGGGACGGTGCATTCTTGTTGACGAGCTGTTCAATCCGCTGATCAAGGTCGGTGTAGCGGACGCGCAAATCTTCCCGCATGCGCTCGATGAGCTGCTGCTGTTCTTCCAGCTGGCCTTGCAGTGTGGCGACGGTAGCCTGCAGGCTTTCGATCTGCTGGAACATGTCCCAGGCCGGGTTGATCGGGGCTTTGGCCACCGGCTGCGCAGCGGCAGGAACGATCGGACGCGGAACTGCGACAGCGGGGGGCGGGGTCACTGTCGGTGCGCTGACCGGCGCTGGGTTGCTCAGCGAGCGCTGTTCAATGTCGATGGCCGATGCGGTCAGCGGCGTGAGCAGGCCCAGCAGCAAGGGGCTGATGGTGGCGACGCGCGCTTTCTTGCCAAACTGCATGATGCCCTCCAGGGTCAAAAATGGCGTTCCAGAAAAGACAAACGGGCCGTAGCCCGTGTGTCAGATCAACATGGATCAGGCCTTACGGGTTGCCGGAAACGTAGTCGAGTTCGACGCGACGGTTCTGAGCCCAGGACTCTTCGCTGCTGCCATCGGCGACCGGCTTTTCCTTGCCATAGCTGACGACACTGAGCTGGCTGGCGTTGACACCGGTGCTGACCAGATAACGAGCCACTGCATTGGCGCGGCGCTCACCGAGTGCCAGGTTGTATTCACGGGTACCGCGTTCGTCGGTGTGACCGGAGAGCTGCAGGCGGGTGCTCGGGTTGTTGCGCAGGTATTCGCCGTGGGCATTGAGGCCGCCGTAGGCAATCGCGGTGACATCGCTCAGGTTGGTGCCGAAGTAATAGACGCGGATCTTGAGCAGATCAGCCAGCGAGCCGCTGGCCGTTGAGCCGTTGGCGTTGATCACGGTGCTGCCGGTGTCGGCGGTGACATTGCCCTGGATCGGGTTGTCGAGGTTGGCGGAGCCGGTTTCCGGGGCTTCCGGCGCAGACTCGGAAATGGTGGACGGAGCCGGGATGGCTTCAACGGCCGGTGCCGGCGGGAGATTTTCGAACTGGCTGTCATCATTCGGGTTGATGGGGCGCGGACCACGGAAAGTCGAGCACGCTGCCATGCTGACAACCAGGAGGCTGACAGTGGCAATTCGGACAGTCTTGTTGATGTTCACAGTGAAAACTCCTTGTGGCTTTTATTATGGCCGATAACGCTGAATATAATGGTTGCGACGGTACCTGACTCAGGCATCACCGTAAATAGGGTGACCACACTGGTTCACGAACTTCTCCATCGACCGCGGGCAAACGCAGCTTGAAACGGCCGTCGAGAGACATGATGCCGAGAACGCCCATACGACCCTTGCGCGTAGCATAAACCACCATGCGGCTGTTGGGGGCGAAGCTGGGTGACTCATCCAGCGGGGTATCGGTCAGGATGCTGAACACCCCGTTGTTGAGGTCCTGGATGCCGATGGCATAGCTGTTGCCGCCGGTCTGGTGAACCACCGCCAGAAAGCGGTCGTTCGGACTGATATCACCGCGGGCGTTGAAGCTGCCGCTGAAGGTCAGGCGCTTGGTTTCACCACTGGCGATATTGACGCGGTAGATCTGCGGGCCGCCGCTGCGGTCGGAGGTGAAGATCAGCGACTGGCCATCACTGGTCCAGCGCGGCTCCGTGTCGATGGCCGGGTTGTTGGTGATGCGCGTCAGCTGCTTGCTGTCGAGATCCATCAGATAGAGTTCGGGGTTGCCATCGCGTGACAGCGTCAGGGCCATGCGCTTGCCATCCGGCGACCAGGCCGGGGCGCCGTTGAGGCCCGGGAAATCGGTCAGTTTGGTGCGTTGGCGGGTGGCGAGGTTCTGCACGAAAATGGCGGGCTTGCGGCCTTCGAAGGACACATAAGCGACCTGGCGGGCACTCGGCGACCAGGTCGGCGACAGGATGGGCTCCACCGAATCGAGCAGGGTGATCTGGCGCTCACCATCGATGTCTGACAGCTCCAGGCGATAGCGCTTGCGGCCGTCGCGGTTGTACTGGTTGACGTAGAGGATCTTGGTCGAGAACACGCCGGGCTCGCCGGTGACCTGCTTGTAGATCTTGTCGCTGATGTAGTGCGCGGCATCGCGCCAGCGGCTGCCATCCACCGTGAAGCTTTCACTCAGGATGCGCTCAAGGCCGCCTTTCTTGAGCAGCTCGTAGCGGAAGCTGAAGCGGCCGTCCGGTTGCTTGGTGGCGCTGCCGAGCACGACGAGGTCGGCGGCGATATTCTGCCAGGCCCCCGGAAGGATTTCGGCGCTGCTGCCAGGGCGGCCGGGCAGGCTTGCCGGGTCAAGGGAGCGAAACAGGCCGCTGCGGTCGAGATCGGCACGGATGATGCTGCCCGTGTTGACGCCGCCGACCTCAAGGCCGGCGAACGGCACCACGGCGATGGGCGTGGCATCATCCAGACGCTGCGTGATCTCAATGGTCAGCGCCGCCTGTGCGAAGCTGGATACGCACAGGAAAATCAGGCTGAGCCATTGCATGCGGAAAGGCATGTTCATTCCTCCGATTTGAGTTTCAGGTTCAGTACCTTGAACTGTTCGCGAAAAAGCGTTGGGTCCGATGGTACCGGAAGCGGGCTGGCGCGTCGCACGGCTTCTTGCGCACTGGCATCAAGCGCGCTGCTGCCGCTGGATTTGGTCACCAGCACGGAGGCCACTTCGCCGCCGGGCAGGATGGTGATGCGCATTTCCGTCGTCATGCCCGGGCCGGCGTTCGGCGGCAGACGCCAGGCCGACTTCACTTTCTTGTCGATGGCCCGGGTAAATTCGCCGATCTGTGCTGCCATCTGACGGGCTCGGGCATCCGCCGCGGCGGCCGCGGCCATGCTGTCGGCTTCGGCCTTCATGGCCGCAGCCAGGGCTTTCTGGCGCGCTTCGGCATCGCGCTGACGCTTTTCGGCCAGTTCGCGGGCTTTGCTGGTTTCGGCTTCGACATCGGCCAGCTCTTCTTCGAGGAGCTTGTCGTCGAGCCTGGGCTTGACCGGTTTTTTGGTCTCGACCGGGGTTGCCGTGGGCTTCGGCGGCAGTGTCTTTGCAGGCTCGGGTTTGGCCGGCGCAGGCTTCTGCGGCTTCGGTGTTTCTGTTTTGGGGCGCTCGGGCTTGGGCTGCGGCGGTACCACCGGCTTGGGCTCAGGCCGCGGTGCCGGCGCCGGCTCCGGGGCTGGTGCCGGCTGCGGAGCCGGCATTGATGCGCCAGCGGGCGGAGCCGACATCAGTACAGCCTGCATCACCGGCGGCGGATCGGGCAGCTGGTGCGGCTTGGCGAAGAGCCAGAGCATGAGGCCCAGCAGCACATGCAGCAGGAGGGCGCCAAGCGTGGATGCAGGAGCGAGAAGCTTCATGACTGGGCTGGATTTCCCGGCATCAGGGTGCATTGGCTGGCAGCTCGGTCAGCAGGCCGACCTGCTTGACACCACCCTGCTGCAGCGAAGACATGAGTTCGATGACGCGGCCGTAACCGACACTGCGGTCGCCATTGACGAGCACTGGGACATCCACACCCCGCGCACTGCGCAGGGCCCGGATCTCGCTGGGCAGATTCTGGGCGCTGACCTGGACCCGCGTCTTGGGGTCGGACTGCAGCCAGAAACTGCCGTTGGCTTTGACGGTCACGATCAGCGGCTGCTGGTCCTTGAGTGACAGGGCATCCGCTTCGGCTTCCGGCAGATCAACTTCGATGCCTTGCGTGAGCATGGGTGCCGTGATCATGAAAATCACCAGCAGCACCAGCATGACATCGATATAAGGCACCACGTTCATTTCTGCCATGGGTTTCTTGCGTTCGCGCCTGAAGCTGTTCTGCAGACTCATGCTCAGCGTCCTGCGTGGGCTTCACGGTGAAGAATGCTGCTGAGTTCTTCAGCGAAGATCTCGTAGCGCGAGAGCAGACCGTCGCTGTGGGCCGCGAAACGGTTGTAGGCGAGCACGGCCGGAATGGCGGCGAAGAGGCCGATGGCGGTGGCGATCAGCGCTTCGGCGATACCGGGTGCGACCACGGCGAGTGTGGCCTGCTGTACTTTGGCCAGACCAAGGAACGACGACATGATGCCCCAGACCGTGCCGAACAGGCCGACATAAGGGCTGGTCGAGCCAACGCTGGCGAGAAAGGGCAGCTGCGCTTCCAGTTTGCTCTGCTCGACGCTCAGTGAAATGCGCAGCGAGCGGGACACGCCCTGCATGATGGCTTCGGCATCCGCATGCTTTTCGCGCAGGCGCTGGAACTCCTGAAAGCCGGCCCGGAAGAGGGTTTCGCAACCCGAGTCGGGGTTGGGCTGGTGATTGATCTGCTCATACAGCTGGCGCATGTCCATGCCCGACCAGAAGCGTTCCTCGAATTGGCGGCTGAGCGTATCGGCACGGCGATACGTACCGAGGCGCTGCAGAATGATGCTCCAGGACATCACCGAGGCCACGACCAGAATGGCCATGACCATTTGCACCACGGGGCTGGCATTGAGGATCAGCGAGGTTACGGTCATTTCGGGAGCAGCGGTCATGAATCACTTCCTGTTTCGGGTTTCAGCAGCACGGACAAGCGAGAGGGGAGCGCGCGCGGTTTCAATGTATCGCGATCAACACAGGCCACTTCAATCTGCCCGTCAGCGAGTACCACGCCATGGCGCAGAATGCGTTGACGAAAATGCAGCGAGGCGCGGCCCAGTCTCACAACCTGCGCGGTCGCCAGCAGCTCATCATCCAGACGGGCAGGTTGACGGTAATCGACTTCGGCACGGCGCACCACGAAGAAAACCGGTTCCTGGCTGACCAGATAGTGCTGAAAGCCGATGCTGCGCAGCCATTCGGTGCGCACGCGCTCCATGAATTTGAGGTAGTTCACATAATAGACAATGCCGCCGGCGTCGGTGTCTTCGATATAGACGCGCAGCGGAAAGCTGAATTCGGCAAAGTGCGGCGCACTCATGGCATGCCCCCACCGGTTTCCGGGGCGGTCAGGCCGAGGAGCAGCCAGGCCTGGGCGCTGGCCATGCGGCCGCGTGCCGTGCGCAGGATCAGACCCTGCTGAATGAGGTAGGGCTCGATGACATCCTCGACTGTGCCGGCATCTTCCGACAACGCAGCGGCCAGCGATTCGACACCGACCGGGCCGCCACCGAACTTGTCGATGAGCGTGTGCAGGAAGCGGCGGTCGAGGCCGTCGAGGCCGTGCGGGTCGACATCCAGCATGGCCAGCGCGGCGCTGGCAACAGGCTGGGTAATGATGCCGTCGGCCCGGACCTCGGCATAGTCGCGGACGCGCCGCAGCAGGCGATTGGCGATGCGTGGGGTGCCGCGGGCGCGGCGGGCAATTTCAGCTGCGCCGCCGGGTTCGATGGCGAGGTTGAGCAAGTGCGCCGAGCGCGACACGATGTGCGTGAGATCGGCGACGTTGTAGAACTCCAGGCGCTGCACGATGCCGAAGCGGTCGCGCAGCGGCGAGGTCAGCAGGCCGGCACGGGTGGTGGCGCCCACCAGCGTGAACGGCGGCAGGTCGAGCTTGATTGAACGCGCCGCCGGACCTTCGCCGATGACGATATCGAGCTGGTAGTCCTCCATCGCCGGATAGAGGATTTCCTCGACCACCGGCGACAGGCGATGAATTTCGTCGATGAAGAGCACATCGCCTTCTTCGAGATTGGTGAGCAGCGCGGCGAGGTCGCCGGCGCGCTCCAGCACCGGGCCCGACGTCGAGCGCAGCTCGCCGCCCATCTCGCGTGCAATGATGTTGGCCAGCGTGGTCTTGCCGAGGCCGGGCGGGCCAAAGATCAGGGTGTGGTCGAGCGCCTCGCGACGACTGCGGGCCGCGCCGATGAAGATCTCCATCTGCTCGCGCACGATGGGCTGGCCGATGTAGTCGCTCAGTCGCGTCGGGCGGATGGCGCGGTCGATCAGCTCTTCCTGCGGCTTGCCCTGGGCGGTGATGAGGCGGTCGGATTCAATCATGGCAGTCTCGGGCTCAAGGCTTCAGCAGGCCTTTCAGCGCCGCCCGCACCAGCTCGGCGGTTTCGCTGTGGGCGGCAGATACCGCCTTGACGGCACGTTGCGCTTCCAGCGGCTTGTAACCCAGGGCCACCAGCGCACTTTCGGCTTCTTCCACCGGACTCACCGGATCAGCCAGCAGCGGCAGGGCATTCGGTACCTCGCCTTTTTTCACGACACGGATGCTGTCGAGCTTGCCCAGCTTGTCGCGCAGCTCGATGACGAGACGCTCTGCCGTTTTCTTGCCGACGCCGGGAATTTTGGTCAGCGTGGCCACGTCTTCGCGGGCAATGCACTGGCTGAGGGCATCCACTTCCATGCCGGAGAGCAGGGCCAGGGCCAGCTTGGGGCCGACACCGCTGATTTTGATGAGGATGCGGAACACCTGCAGGGCATCGCGGTCGTAAAAACCGAAGAGCTGATGCGCATCTTCCCGCACGCTGAGGTGAGTCCACAGGGTCAGGCGCTCGCCGAGGGCAGGCAGCTGGTAATAGGTGCTGAGCGGGACATCGACTTCGTAGCCGACGCCGTTCACATCGACAATGACATGGGGCGCTAGTTTTTCGATCAGGATGCCGTGCAGGCGAGCAATCATGCCATTTCCCGTGGTTTACATCCCCGTGAGGATGTCAGTTCTTGTTATGCCGCGACGCAGTGGCCGGCGTCAGCGGCCGCGGCCGCGGCGCAGACCGGTGATCGCCATTCTACCCATGTTGCTGCCGGCATGGGCGTGACAAATCGCTGCTGCCAGCGCATCCGCCGCATCGGCCTGAGGTGATTGCTCAAGATTCAGCAGACGCATGACCATATGCTGGACCTGCTGCTTCTCGGCGGCCCCGGTGCCAACCACGGAAAGCTTGATTTGTCGTGCCGTGTATTCGGCCACCAGCACGTCATGGCTGACCAGGGCGGCGAGGGCAGCGCCGCGAGCCTGTCCCAGCTTGAGCGCGGAGTCGGCGTTCTTGGCGAGGAAGACCTGCTCGACGGAGGCTTGTGTCGGCTGCCAGCGGCGGATGATCTCGCTGACACCCGTGAAGATGGTCTTGACGCGATCTGGCAGTGCCTGCTCCGTGTTCATGCGGATGCAGCCACTGTCGAGATAGCGCCACTCACGACCATCCTGGGCGATGACTCCGTAACCGGTGATGCGGGAACCGGGGTCGATACCGAGGATGATGGTCATGAGCCGCCTTACTTGTTGAGGGTCGCCATGACCTCATCACTGAAGCTGGCATTGGTGTAGACGTTCTGGACATCGTCCAGGTCTTCCAGCATGTCGATCATCTTGAGCAGCTTTTCGGCCTGCTCGATGTCGGTGATCTCGGCTTCAGTCGAGGCTTTCATGGTCACTTCGGCGTTTTCCGGCTTGAGGCCGGCGGCCGCGAGGGCATCCATGACGGCACCGAAGGCTTCCGGCGAAGTCACCACAACGACGCCATCGGCATCACTTTCCACGTCGTCTGCGCCAGCTTCGAGCGCGATTTCGATGATGCGGTCCTCATCGCTGCCGGCTTCGAAGCTGATCTCGCCGCGCTTGGCGAAGAGGTAGGCCACAGAGCCGCTGGTGCCGAGATTGCCGCCGTTCTTGCTGAAGCCGTGACGGACTTCGGCCACGGTGCGGTTGACGTTGTCGGTCATGGTCTCGACCAGAACCGCCACGCCGCCGATGCCATAACCTTCGTAGGTCAGCTCGTCGAGCTTCTTGTCGTCGTCGCCGCCGGCGCCGCGCTGAATGGCGCGGTTGACGACGTCACGGCTCATGTTGGCGCCCAGCGCCTTGGCGACGATGGCGCGCAGACGCGGGTTGTCGGCTTCCGACGGGCCGCCGAGGCGGGCCG
>CAZEEQ010000036.1:0-17509 GCA_964511255.1 uncultured Paraperlucidibaca sp. | reverse complement strand
GGCTACTTCAAGCAGAAGCTGAAGGAAGGCGAAGTCGGCTCCTCGACCATGCCGCACAAGGTCAATCCCATCGATTTCGAAAACTCGGAAGGCAACCTGGGCCTGGCCAACGCCATCCTCGGCCACCTCGCCGAGAAGCTGCCGGTCTCGCGCTGGCAGCGTGACCTGACCGACTCCACCGTGCTGCGCAACCTCGGCGTCGGTCTCGCGCACAGCGTCATCGCTTACGATGCCGCGCTCAAGGGCATCGGCAAGCTGGAAATGAATGCCCAGCGTCTCGCCGACGACCTCGATGCGTCCTGGGAAGTCCTGGGCGAGGCCATCCAGACCGTGATGCGCCGCTACGGCATCGAAAAGCCGTACGAAAAACTGAAGGCGCTGACCCGCGGCAAGGGCATCGACCGTGACAGCCTGCAGGCGTTCATCGCCACGCTCGACATGCCGGAAGCCGCCAAGGCCGAGCTCAAGGCCATGACGCCGGGTAGCTACATCGGCAACGCCATCGCTCAGGCCCGTCAGGTCTGAGCCGGCGCCCCGCCGTCGCTGCGCGTATCATCGCCTGTCACATTACCCGCTGCACCACGAGGTAACGACCATGCTGCTGACACCTGGTGTCGTTGATCAATGCCTCGCGGATGCGCCGCTGGCCTGGCTGGGCGGCCTGCGTCCCAGCGAGTTCCTGCGTGACTACTGGCAGCAGAAACCGCTGCTGGTGCGCAATGCCTTCCCGGATCTGGGCGTGCTGCTGGAGCCCAAGGAACTGCTGGAGCTGGCCGAGACGGAAGGAATCGAAAGCCGTCTCATCATCGAACAGGGCAAAACACCCTGGGAAGTGCGCAACGGGCCTTTCCATGAGACCGTCTGGCGCAAGCTGCCCAAGACCGGCTGGACCGCGCTGGTGCAGGCCGTCGACCACTACCTGCCCCCGCTGGCCGACCTGCTCGACCACTTCAGCTTCGTGCCGGAGTGGCGCATCGATGACGTCATGGTGTCTTACGCCGTGCCGGGCGGCTCGGTCGGCGCCCATTACGATCAGTATGATGTCTTCCTGATCCAGGGCCCCGGTCAGCGCCGCTGGCAGCTTGGCGACCCGTGCAACGACAATACGCCGCGTCTGCCGGTGCCGCATCTGCGTCTGATCGCCGACATGCCGGTGCGCTTCGACGAAGTCCTCGGCCCCGGCGACCTGCTTTATGTGCCGCCCGGCCTCGCGCATCATGGCGTCGCCCAGGACGAATGTCTGACCTACTCCGTCGGCTTCCGCGCGCCGCCGCTGTCACATCTGCTCGAGCAGGTGGTGGATGAGGTGCTGGCGCAACGCGGCACCCGCACCCTGCTCGCCGATCCCGGCCGGGCGCTGCCGGCACATCCGGCGGCCCTGCAGCCGGATGACCTGATCCAGGTCCAGAGCGTGCTGCAGCAGTGGCTGAGCGATCCCGCCCTCTATGCCGCTGCGCTGGCACCCTACCTCAGCGAAGCCAAATACCCCGATTACGAGCCGGAAGGCGAAGCGTGCCGTCGTGACGACCTCGTCGCCGCCCTCGCTGAGGGCCTCGACCTGCTGCGCGACCCGGCCTCGCGCTGGCTCTGGCTGCCGGACAACCAGACGCTCTGGCGCAACAGCGAAGCCGTTGATGTACCCGCCGAAGCCGCCGCCTGGCTGCCGCAGCTGCTGAAAGGCCGCCGCCTCACCAGTGCCACGCTGGCGCACGCCCCGGAGGCTGTGCTCGACTGGCTGGCCGGTCAGATCAGCGCCGGCTACTGGCTGCCGGTTGACGGGGCTGGCAGCGAGGCCGGCTGATGCGTATCCGGGAGCTGCCCTGGTCCGACTCGCCGCTGGCCTCCTTCTCGCGCCTGCGCAGCCTGCCCTGGCCCCTGCTCCTCGACAGCCAGGATGCCGGACGCTGGGACATCCTGGTCGCCGAACCTCGCGCCGTGTCGTGGCTGAGCGCCGGTGAAGGACCAGCGCCGGTATGGCAGCATGAAGGCTGGCCCGGCAGCAGCGGCGACGCCTTTGCCGTGCTCGGCGCCCTGCAGCGCTGGGGACAAGCCGGCGCGCCCGACCAGCCCGCCCCGGATGCTGCGCCTTTACCGGAAATCGCTGCCGACTGGCCGCTGATCAGCGGCGTACTCGGCTATCTCGGTTATCCGACACCGGGTGAGCGCGGCCTGCCGCACCGCCGCAGCGATGACTGGCCCCTGGCCTGCTTCGGCTTCTACGACCGCGGCTGCCTCTTCGATCATCAACAGCAGCGCTGCTGGACCTGGGCCCCGGACACACTCGATGAGCCCGGCTGGGAGGCCTGGCTGGCCCGTCTCACGGCACCGGCCATGGTCGCCGCGCCGTTCCGGCTGCAGCGCAGCTTCGTGCCACTGACGACACGCACCCGCTATGCCGGCGACATCGCCCGCATCCATGACTACATCCGCGCCGGCGACTGCTATCAGGTCAATTACACGCAGGCTTACGAGGCCAGCCACAGCGGCAGCCTGTGGTCTACCTATCCAACCCTGCGCAGCCTGGCGCTGGCACCCTATGGGGGTTACTGGCAACTGCCCTGGGGCGAAGTGCTGTGTCTGTCACCGGAGCAGTTTCTCGGCGTCGATGGCCGTCAGGTGCGTACACGCCCGATCAAAGGCACGCGCCGACGCCAGCAGCAGGCCATCGATGATGCTGCCGAGGCCCGCGAGCTGCTCGCCAGCGCCAAGGATCAGGCCGAAAACATCATGATCACCGACCTGTTGCGCAACGACCTCGGCAAACATGCCGTCACCGGCAGCGTGCAGGTTCCGCAGCTGTGCGCTCTCGAAAGCTTTGGTCAGGTGCATCATCTGGTCACCACCATCGAGGCCGAGCTGGCCGCCGGCACCGGCATCCCCGAATTGCTGCGGGATGCCTTTCCCGGCGGATCGATTACCGGCGCGCCCAAGCGGCGTGTCATGGAAATCATCGAAACCCTTGAACCCAGCGCCCGTGGTGTCTATTGCGGCAGCCTGTTTTACTGGGATCTGCGCGGACGCTTCGACAGCAACATCACCATCCGCACCCTGGTATCCCGCGATGGCCTGTTGCGCACCTGGGCGGGTGGCGGCATTACGCTGGACTCCGACTGGGAAGCTGAATACCAGGAATGCTGGAACAAGATGGGCGGCATCATGCAGGCCCTGGAAAATCTTGCCCGCTGATGACAGTCGGCGACAAAACGCATACGTGATTTGTGTTTAATCATGCGCTTCCAGGCTGGCACATTATGCTGGCAGTCATATCGCCAAAATACACTCTGTATTGCTTTCGTAAATTACTCGGTACGTTTTCCGGTCATCGAAAGCAGTCATGTAAACAAAAATCTACAAAGTAAAATAATCACTACAAATTGATTGTAAACGCATACAAATGTCAGACGAAAATAGGCTTTAGAGCAAAAACTCCACTGCGTAGATTCCGCATGTAACCAAAGCCACACCCTTGCTTTGGCGTCATGAAGTGGCTGCGCGCCACGGGGATCTCTATGCATACATTCAAAATTACTCGACTCGCGGCCTACCTTGCCGTCGCAGTCGGCGTAGCAGCCTGTGGAGCCGGCAGCGGCGATGGCTCCAGCAACAACGGCGGTCAGACCACCAGCCCGAACATTCTTGATGCCACCCAGGGCCAGCTCAGTGGAATCGTGACCGGTCTCGGCAATCAGCTCACGGTTATCGATAACAATTCGCCGCTTAAAGTCGGTGCTTTTGTAAAGTGTCTCGACCCCACGCTCAACAAGCTCCTTGACGGCCCGGATGGTCTGCTCACCGATATCCTCGGCACCGTCAATACCGGCGTCAACGGCGGCCTCAACAACGCTGGCGCATTGCTCGACCCGAGCAAGATCCAGAATGGCGTGCTTGACCTCGCCGGTGGCCTGCAGTCACTGACGGTGACGTTGCCGCAGGCACTGCTGGCACTCGCCGGCCAGGGCACCTGCACTGGCGGCACCGCACCGGGTGGCAGCAACCCGCTGCAGTTCCTGACCAATCTGGCCAACCAGAACAACAGCCCGCTGCAGCCGCTCATCAATGCCCTGCTCGCTGCCGGTGTGCCGGGCAACGGTGGCGGCGCCGGCCCGACCGGAACCCCGCTGGATATCATCCTCGGCCCGCTGACCCAGCTCGCCAATGGCGGCGGTGGCGTCAGCAATATCGGCAATCTGGCCGATGTCGTCAGCCTGCTTGGCGATGGCGTGCAGACCCTGGGTGGCGCACTGACCCAGAATCTCGCCGCGCAGACGCAGGCGGTACCGGTGATTGGCGGCCTCGTCGGCCTGCTCGGTGATGCCCTGACCGATGTTGGCGCGGTGCTGGTTGATCTCGATAACGGCACCACGACCAACCAGGAGCTGCTGGCCACGGTCAACAACCTGCTGACCAACCTGACGGCAACCCTGGCCGTGATCCCGGGCAGCAGCACATTGGTGACACCGGTGCAGGGTGCCATCAACCAGCTGACCATCGCGCTCAATGGCATCACATCGCCGCTTTCGCAGCTGCTTGCAGCCATCACCAGCCTGCCGGGCGGCGGCACCGGCAGTACCCTCCCGGTCGGCTCGATTCCGGTTCTCGGTGACCTGCTGGAAGCACTGCTCGGTCCGATCCTGAATCTGGCCGGCGGAACCACGGGCGGAACCACGGGCGGCACGACCGGTGGTACCACAGGCGGCACAACCGGCAGCACGACCAGCCCGACGGATGCACTCAACAGCATCCCGGTCATCGGCCCGATTCTGGGCGGTCTGCTCGGCGGCCTGCTGGGCGGTCTGACCTGACCGGTCAGCGGCTACTGCGGTCAGTTGCGCCAGTCATGGCGCACACAAAAAAGCCCCGTCTCATGCGGGGCTTTTTTGTATTGGCGCATCGACGGCATTGAACCGCCCGGGCAAACAGGAAAGGGCTGTCAGGCCCCATCCTGCGGGACACGATCAGGGGATTTTGCGCAGCGACGCTTTACGAATCTCGGCCTTCAGCTCTTCGTAATTGTGCGTTACCGGGAACTGCGGGAATTCGCGGATGACATTCTCCGGCGCGTCAAACAGGATGCCCTGCTCGGCTTCCTTGAGCATGCCGGTGTCGTTATAAGAGTCACCGGCCGCGATGCAGCGATAGTTCAGCGAGTGGAAGGCCTTGATGGCCATCGTCTTCTGGTCCGGCTGGCGCAGCTTGTAGTCGGTGATGGTGCCATCCTCAGCGACTTCCAGCTTGTGGCAGAACAGAGTCGGCAGGTCGAGCTGCTCCATCAGCGGCTTGGCGAACTCGTAGAACGTGTCGGACAGGATAATGAGCTGGAAGTGGTCGCGCACCCAGGCCAGGAACTCACGCGCGCCCGGCAGCGGACCCATCTCGGCGATGACGGCCTGGATGTCCGGCAGGCCCAGCTTGTGCTCGCGCAGAATGCGCAGGCGCTGCTGCATCAGCACATCGTAGTCAGGAATGTCGCGGGTGGTGGCTTCAAGCTCCTTGATGCCCGTGCGCTTGGCGAAATTGATCCAGATTTCGGGGACGAGAACGCCTTCCAGGTCGAGACAAACCAGTTCCATCACAACACCTCACGCAGGTTATAAAAAGGTGGCCATCAGCAGCGCGACCCAAAGCGCGACAAGGGTACTGACTCCCCTGCCGCCATGCAAATCCGGGATACGATGTTGCCGCATTCGGATCACCTCTTCGGGGCCTGTGGCCATCTCTGCTATGATTTCACGCCTATGAACCGGCGCGCTGCCAGCGCCCCTCAGCGAGGATATCCGCATGCCCGTCTCTGCCGAACAAGTCGCCGCCTGGGCCGCCGAATATGAAGGCAAGAGTCCGCAGACCCTGCTCAAATTCGCCCTCACCACCTTTCCCCATCTGACCTTGTCATTCAGTGGCGCCGAGGATGTCGTGCTCATCGACATGGCGAAGAAAAGCAAACTGCCCTTCCGGGTCTTCACCCTCGACACCGGCCGGTTGCATCCCGAGACCTATCGCTTCCTCGATACCGTGCGCCAGCATTACGGCATCACGATCGAGACCATGTATCCGCAGGCCGAGGCCGTGCAGCAACTGGTCAGCGACAAGGGCCTGTTCAGCTTTTATCAGGATGACCACAAGGAGTGCTGCGGCATCCGCAAGGTCGAACCACTGCGCCGTGCCCTCGCCACCACCAATGCCTGGGCCACCGGCCAGCGCAAGGACCAGAGTCCGGGCACACGCAACAGCGTGCCGCAGATCCAGCTCGACACCAGCTTCACCGGCACCGACGGCCCGCTGGTGAAGTTCAACCCGCTGGCGAACTGGAGCTCATCGGAAGTCTGGGACTACATCCGCGCACTCGAAGTGCCCTACAACCCGCTGCATGAAAAGGGCTTCATCAGCATCGGCTGCGAACCCTGCACGCGCCCTGTACTGCCGGGACAGCACGAGCGCGAAGGCCGCTGGTGGTGGGAAGAAGCGACGAAGAAGGAATGCGGCCTGCATATCGGCAATGTCGAGGCCGAGGCGGTGACGTTCGAGATCCGTCCGAGCTGAGCGCCGGCAACCGGTCAGCCGCGCTGCGCCAGATCACGGGCCTTGAGACGTGTCATCCACTGCGGGAACTGCTGATCCAGCATGCCGATGAGGGTCCCGAACGGTGAGGCGACCCGTGCCGGCCGGCGGATGACGGCACTGATCGGCTGGCGCCGCTGGCGAGTGACAGTGTCGGCACCGTACGCCAGGCACGGGCCGCAGGTGCGATCATGTCAGTCTGCACCAGGGGCAGATGTACCGTGGTCCAGGCCACGCCATCCTCCCAGGTTTCTGCGGCCACGCTGCCGGCATACTGATCCATGGCCGCTTTTGAGGCCATATAGGCCGAAAACAGCGCGGTGCCCCGGAACTGCGTTCCCATGGTCGAAATATTGATGACATGGCCCCCACCCTGGGTGCGCATGCACGCCACCAACGGCGTCGTCAGCCAGACCATGCCGAAGAAGTTCAAGCGCATGGCACGCTCAAAATCATGCAGGCGGTCACTGGTGTCAGCGAGCGAACGCCGGATCGAGCGGCCGGCATTATTGATCAAAATATCGACCCCGCCGTGCCGCGCCACGACATCGGCCGCAAGCCGGGCGACAGCGGCTTCATCACTCAGGTCACAGGGATAGGCATGTGCCACCTGACCGTGTTCGGCCGCCCATGACACCAGAGCATCGAGTCGTTCGACCCGTCGCGCCACCAGCAGCACCTCGGCACCGGCCAGGATGAGCTGTTGCGCGACCGCCTCACCGATGCCGGAGGAAGCCCCCGTCACCAGCACCCGCTTGCCGGTGACCTTCGCGGCCAGCTCGTCGGCCACGGAACGGCGGGTCACCAGCCGGCGCAGACGTCGCAACTGGCGTGCCGGGTCTGCCTCCAAAGCCGCGCGGGCAAAACGGTTGGCTGCGGTGGGCGGAATATTGTCGGCGGAGATTGGCCTGGGATTGTTCATCAAAAAAATTCCTGACTGACTGGTCACGCTTCGTCAGGGAAAGGTGAATCATTGCCTTGCCTGCTGTCAACCCGCTTTTCAATCCCGCCCGAATCGGGTCAGAAACGGGGCAATTCCTTGCCCTTGAAGAGATGATCCACCTCCGCCCGGGCATCACCGCGATTGAGCACGGCTTCGACCACTGAGCGGGTCAGGTGCGGTGCGAAAGTTTCGATGAAGTCAAACATGAACCCGCGCAGGAAAGTGCCGCGCCGGAAGCCGATGTGCGTCACGCTGTGCTCGAAGAGATGTCCGGCATCCAGCGCCACGAGATCATGCTCGTCCTTGGCCGGCTCGAACGCCATCTGGGCGATGATCCCCACCCCCAGCCCCAGCCGCACATAGGTCTTGATGACATCGGCATCGGTGGCAGTGAACACCACATTGGCGGCCAGTCCGGCCTGGCTGAAAGCCTCATCGAGCTTGGAGCGGCCAGTGAAACCAAAGACATAGGTCACGATGGGGAAGCGGGCCACCGCCTCCAGCGTCAGCGGCTTGATCTGGGTCAGCGGATGCCCCTTGGGCACCACCACAGCACGGTTCCACTGATAAGCTGGCAGCATGATGAGGTCGGAGAAGTGCTCCAGCGCTTCGGTGGCGATGGCGAAATCGACCGTACCATCGGCAGCCATTTCGGCGATCTGCTGCGGAGTGCCCTGGTGCATGTGCAGCGCCACATCCGGGTAATCCTTCCGGAACGCCTCAATCACGGGTGGCAGCCGGTAACGCGCCTGCGTATGTGTGGTGGCGACCGACAGATTGCCACGCGCCTCGTCGGAGAACTCGAGCGCGACCTGGCGGATGGATTCGGTCTGGCGCAGCACCTCGCCAGCCAGCTTGAGGATGGCCTGCCCGGCGGGCGTGACCCGGCTCAGGTGCTTGCCGTTGCGGGCGAAAATTTCGACGCCCAGCTCGTCTTCGAGCAGCCGGATCTGCTTGCTGATGCCAGGCTGAGAGGTAAAAAGCGCCGCGGCGGTCTGCGAGACATTGAGCTCATGCTGGGCGACTTCCCAGATATAGCGCAGCTGTTGCAACTTCATGCGGGCTCCTCATGCCGTTGATATAACCTGATGGCATAACTCTATAGCAAAACAATCCTTGGCAAAGCGATTTTATCTCCGTATTTTCCGCCCACTTTATGACGCGGAATCACCATGGACATCACCCTTTCGTTACACGACCTCCTGTTTGTCTGCACAGGCGCCCTCGTCGGCCTGGTGGTCGGGCTCACCGGCGTCGGCGGCGGCTCGCTGATGACCCCGCTGCTGACCATGATGGGCATTCCGCTGCACACCGCCATCGGCACCGACCTGCTCTATGCCTCGATCAGCAAGACCGGCGGCGCGCTGGTGCATCACAAGCACCGCAACATCAATTGGCGCATCACTTTCACCCTCGCCGCCGGCAGCATCCCGGCCGCCTTCCTGACCGTGTGGGGACTCAAGTTCTGGTTCCCGGATGCGCAATCCTACAAACATATCCTGACCACCGCGCTGGGCTTCATGCTGCTGGTGACCGCGCTCAGCCTGCTGCTGCGCCCGCTGATCCAGCGTCGCCTGCAGACACAGGAAGCGCGGCACAGCCATTTCCGTGCCTTCCTGTCGCGTCACACCACCGCTGCGACAATCATCATGGGCGTGCTGCTGGGCGTGCTGGTCACGCTGTCCTCGGTCGGGGCAGGCGTGTTTGGTGTCATGGTACTGGTGACCCTCTTCCCGGCGCTGGCCATGATCCGTGTCATTGGCACCGATGTGACCCATGCCGTCCTGCTGACCCTGGTCGCCGGCCTTGGCCATCTCAGCATGGGCAATGTCGACTGGGGGCTGCTGGCCCTGCTGCTCACCGGCTCGTTGCCCATGATCGTGATCGGTACGCACTGGAGCTCCCGCATGCGCGAAGACATCATTCGTCCGCTGCTGGGTACAACGCTGCTGCTGCTGAGCGTGAAGTTCATGTTTTTCTGAACTTTGGGTTATGATCGAGGGCTTGTGTGGAGACCCCTATGAGCCTTGCTGACAACCAGATCGACGACCTGAACATCCGTTCCATCGACGTCCTGATCACCCCTGACGAACTCAAGCGCGAACTGCCGCTGAGCGACGCGGCCTACAACACCGTACTCAACGGTCGTCAGGTCATTCGCAACATCCTCGACGGCAAGGACCACCGCCTTTTCCTGGTGGTTGGCCCCTGCTCGATCCATGACCTCAAGGCGGCGCACGAATACGCCGGTCGCCTCAAGGTCCTGGCCGAAACGGTCAGCGATACCCTTTATCTGGTCATGCGCGTCTACTTCGAGAAGCCCCGCACCACTGTGGGCTGGAAGGGTCTGATCAACGATCCGTACATGGATGATTCGTTCCGCATCCAGGACGGTCTGCACATCGGCCGCAAGCTGCTGCTCGAACTCAACGAGCTCGGCCTGCCCTGCGCCACCGAAGCCCTCGACCCGATGTCGCCGCAGTTCCTGCACGACCTGATCTCGTGGTCGGCCATCGGCGCGCGCACCACGGAATCGCAGACGCATCGCGAGATGTCCTCGGGCCTGTCGTCGCCGGTTGGTTTCAAGAACGGCACCGATGGCGGCCTGAAAGTGGCCACCAACGCCCTGCTCTCGGTGCAGAACCCGCACAGCTTCCTGGGCATCAATGCCGAGGGCAAGGTCGCGGTCATCAACACCACCGGCAACCGCTACGGCCACGTCGTGCTGCGCGGCGGTGACGGCAAGCCCAACTACGACTCGGTGTCGGTGGCGCTGGCCGAGCGCGAGCTGGAAAAGGCCAAGGCTCCGCTCAACATCATGATCGATGCCTCGCACGCCAACTCCAACAAGGATCCGGGCCTGCAACCGCTGGTCATGGATAACGTCGCCAACCAGATCGTCGAAGGCAACAAGTCCATCGTCGGCATGATGATCGAGTCGCACCTCAAGTTCGGTCGTCAGGACATCCCCAAGGATCTCTCGCAACTCGAGTACGGCAAGTCCGTGACCGACGGTTGCATCGACTGGGACACGACCGAGAAGGCCATCCTGTCCATGCGCGACAAGCTCAAGGATGTGCTGCCGACAAGGCGCTGATCAGCGCGCAGCCAACTGCCGCAAAGCAGATGACAAAAGCCCCGGTCGCTCACGCGCCGGGGCTTTTCAGGTACCACAAAACAATCAGGCGCTCTGCCTAAGCTCAGCTTTTCGCTTCGATCCTGACGATGCGCCCCTCGGCATCGTGGTGCACAACGCAGACCGAGGTGGCGCGACCGGCGCGGATTTCCGCCTCGGGCATGCCGAAGTACTCGGCGCATTCGCGCACGCTGCTGACATGAGACTGGGTCTTGATCTTGCGCGCCGGCAGCAGAGACCAGAGCATCAGCATGCAGGCGCCACCGATCAGGGCCAGTACCCCCTCCATGCTGACCATGCTGCCTGTGGCGGCAACCTTGCCGGCGGCAGGACGCACCACCAGACCCCAGCCATGCAGCCAGGCCATCAGGCTGACGAGAGGACGCCAGAGATAGAGCCAGCCGCCCCACATGGCTGCGGTGCAGACATCCGTGGTGAGTCGCTGGTACCAGTGCATCTGATCGCGCACATTGATGATCAGATCATCATTCCTGTTCATGACGGTTCTCTTTGCTCTCAAGACGAATGCCTCGGTCCGGGCTGACCCAGCGGGCGCGCTTGCCCCCACCCAGTCTGAGCACCTTGGGAAAGGCGACGATCGTCGATAGGGTATTGATGATCCAGAACACCAGGGGGTACCAGATCATCCAGTAGTAATTGCGTCCGAGCCCTTGGTCATAGCGGCTGTCCAGCCACTTGCTGACGGCGAACTGCAACAGGCAGGTTGCGCCGAGAATCACGCTGCTCCATTGCGGGAGCAGCGGTGACGACATGGCTGGCAGCAGACTGGCCGGCAGGACCAGGCTGGCAACCCAGACCAGGCAAAGCAGCGCCATGAGATAGGACCAGACCAGGCTCAGACAAAGCTCCATCATGAGCGGCCAGAGATGGTTCTGGCTTGGGCGCACCAGCACGTCGAGATTCTTGATCAGCACCTGGGCGCCGCCCATGGCCCAGCGCAGACGCTGTTTCCAGAGCCCGCCGAGGGTTTCCGGCATGAGGATCCAGACCAGGGCATTGGGCTCGAAACGGACATCCCAGCCGGCGCGCTGCAGCTTCCAGGTGACGTCTATGTCTTCGGTCAGCATGTCAGCACTCCAGTACCCAATCTGGTGTACAGCCGACTTGCGAAAAGCCGTGATGACACCGGAAACGGTAAAGAGGCGGCCAAAAGTGCGCTGAGCGCGCTTGATCATGCCGACAATGGAAGAGAACTCACCGACCTGGATACGGCCGATCAGTGTCGAACGGTTGCGGATGCGCGGGTTTCCGGTGACGGCCGCCACGGTCGCGTCTTCCACGAAGTGGCGCACCATCCAGTGCGCGGCATGCGGATCCAGCAGGGCATCGCCATCAATGCAGATCAGGAACTCATGCTTGGCCAACAGGCTGCCGGCCTGCAACGCCATGGCCTTGCCCTGGTTCTGCGCCAGATGCACCACGCGCAGATGACTGTGCTGTGCGGCCATGCGGTCAAGCACAGCACCCGTGTTGTCACGACTGCCATCATTAATAGCAATCACTTCGAACGCCGGATAGTTCAGGCGCAGCGCGTGACTGAGGGTTTCCAGGGCATTGTCGCCCTCGTTGAAGCAGGGGATCAGAATGCTCACCGGCGGGGTATCCGGAAGCACACGAGGACGGTCATAACTGCCCTGCCCGCGTTCATGCCGCCAATAAAAGATGGCAGCGCCGATCATCCACAGCAGCGACATGTAAAGCGGGTAATAAAAGACAAAAGCCAGGGCGGCTTCCCAGATCGACTGTAAGGTCTCAGGCAACATGACATTCACCTGTCACTGCTCCGGAAGGCTCGACTTGCTGTCGAACACGGGTTTGAGAACGGCAGGGTCCGGATGGTCCTGAAAAAGATTGTCCGGGTAATAACCGACATGACGCACGCCCAGGCGGTAAAGCATGGCGATCGTGTCTGCCAGTTCCTGGGTGGGGATACGCTTGCCGGTGCGCCAGTCCGTGGCCTGCAGCTCGAACACAACACGGTTCATGGCACCGGGAATCGATTTCACCCGCTTGACCATGTCTTCGTAGAAGGCCTTGTGGTCGGCGGCCTGCTCCATATAGGGCATGGCCATGATGGCGGTGAAGTCGTAGTCGCGCACCGAGCTTTCGAGTGATTGCGCATACCAGGTTTCCGAGCGCGGATTCAGCGCCACCTGGGCATAGAGGTTGCGCGCCGTGGCCAGGGCCGGCTGCTCCTCACGCACAATATCGGCCAGTTCACGGGCGAAGTTGTCGAGCGTGCGAATCTTCAGAATGGTCCAGCGACCGAGCAGGTCATCGTTGTCACGGATGGTCTTGAGGGTCGCCGGCAGGCCCCAGCTGCGGTAGGTCGCCAGCGCCTGCGGGCTGGCATCCTCGTAATCCGAGAGCGTCACATCGTCATGAAAAAGAAGGCCTTCGAACTGCACGGAGCGCGACAGATCCTGATAGATGTCGCGGATGACCTGGCGGGCTCGCGGAGAGAACGGTGACAGGCGGTGATAGCCCATGTTGAGGTGACTGGCGTCGACCTGCTCGGTTTCCACCAGGTCTCTGGCCGCCGGCTCGCCCGCGGGCAGCTCGAAGGCCAGCATGGGCATCCAGGCATACACCCGTTTGACCTTGGTGCGGGTACTGATCTGCCAGACCACGCGGTTGAACAGGTCGGCACGCAGGGGCAGATGGCGGTTGGGAAAATAGAGCGCATCAGCGGAGCCGTTGCCGTCGGGGTCTGAGAACGCCTGCAAATAGACCGTGTTGACGCCCATCAGCTGGATGCGGTCAAGCAGATGGCCGAGATTGCGCTCCTGCTGGGCCGGGTCCGGATCGTAGATGTTGTCGAGATCGACGTGCATGATCTTGGCGGCACGGTCATTGTCGCTGACATTGCGCGAGCGCACGCCGATTTCGCGCTCCAGCACCGGCACCGAGACATGACTGTCGATCAGGATGCGGCGCATCTGGTTCAAGGGCACAGAGCCGACATTGGGCCCGTCATCGAGGTTCATGGTGACCGGCATGCCCGCCCTGGCAGCCTGCTCGCGGGCAATGGCGTTATGCGCACCATAAGGCCAGACCATGATGCGCGGCGCCTTGCCGAGTTGGCGCCGGATCAGCGCGCTGTTCTGCCGGAGGTCGTTATAGACACGCTGGCTATAGGCGGCTTCGCTCTCGTAGCCCTTCTGCTCGGCAAGATAGCGCCGCGAGGTGGCCGCCGGTTCCATGTTGCCCTGAGGATTGGCCTGGATGCCGCGGTGCAGCGCATAACTGTGGCTGGCGACCTCGACCAGGCCGCTGTCCTGCATTTCACGGATCTCGGCCCAGCTCAGGAGATCGGTGCGCGGCACACTGCGACCGTCGAAGTCGACACGGTCCTGCGCTTCCTGCCAGCTGCCCACCAGTGCAATGACGGCCGGCGCCCGGTACATCTTGAGCAAGGGAAAGACATGGGTGTAGACCGAACGATAACCGTCATCGAAGGTCAGCAGCACCGCCTTGGGCGGGAGCGCGCGCTGGCCGGCACGATCCGCCAGCACGTCATCCATGCTGACGAAGTGATAACCATTGTTCTTCAGCCAGTCGAGATGCCGCACCAACAGCGTCGGCGAGACCGCATAGTCGGCGGCCAGTGACTCCCCGGGCTCGGAGATCTCGTGATAGCAGAGCAGTATGACTTCACCGGACGGTGCTGCGAGCAGGCGTGACGAGGCCCCCAGGGACAGCAATAGCACCCAGAACAGCACCACGAGGCGTGTGATCATGATTCCTGCAACCGACGGCGAGAGACATTGCCCTGAAGGACGCGGATTCTAGCAAAGCGCCATACACGCACTGGTGACAAAACTGTTTTATTACAGAAATTTAAGGTAACCAGCCGGGCCCTGGAAATCGCGCGGGACGATCTGCCAGGGCCGACCCGAGTGGTTTACTTGAAGTAGGCGTTGTCTTTCTTGCTGTGGTCGGTGCTGTCGGTGACACGCGCGAGCTCGGGAATCTGCGCCTTGAGCGTGGTTTCCACACCCTGCTTCAGGGTCATGTCGACTGCCGAACAGCCCTGGCAGCCACCGCCGAACTTGAGCACGGCCGTCCAGCCGGCCTCCGGATCCTGGTAGCACTCCAGCAGGCTGACGCTGCCATTGTGTGCGGCCAGGCCCGGATTGATCTCGGCAAACAGCACATGGTTGATGCGTTCTTCCATCGGGCTGTCCGAGGAAATATTCGGCACCTTGGAGCGCGGGGCCTTGAAAGTCAGCTGGCCACCCATGCGATCCTTGTTGAAATCAATCACAGCATCCACGAGATAGCTGGCCGAGCGGCCATCAACAAAAGCCGGAAAGTGCTCATAGTCGATGCGGAAGTCATCTTCCTTCTCTTCGCCCTTGGTGCAGTACGCCATGCAGCACTCGGCACGCGGAGTGCCCGGATTTTCGACAAAAATGCGGACGCCGATGCCATCGCTGTTCTGCTTGGCCAGCAGCTCGCGCAGATAGGCCTGAGCCGACTCGGTGATCACCATGTTCACCACGACCGCTGGATTCGCCGCCACCGCTGCTTCACTCATCGCTGCCTCACTCATCTAAAGCCTCTTCCGCCTGGTGTAACCTGATCCGTAGTATAGCAGTGCCGGCCGCCCTGAGCGCGCTCGCGACGAGAGAGACGACGCCTGCCCGCAGCTCTGCTACACTATCTATTCATTTTTTTGGATAGATGCAGCCGTTCATGACCCGTGCCGCCCGCCGCCAGACTTTCCAGCAAGCCCTGAATCAGCGCATCCTCATCATCGATGGCGCCATGGGCACCATGATCCAGCGCCACAAGCTGGAGGAAGCCGACTATCGCGGCGAGCGTTTCGCCGACTGGCCGCGTGATGTCAAAGGCAACAATGACCTGCTGGTACTGACCAATCCGGGCATTATTGCCGGTATTCACGACGCCTATTGCGCGGCCGGCGCCGACATTCTGGAAACCAACTCCTTCAACGGCACGCGCGTATCCATGGCCGATTACGGCATGGAGTCGCTGGTGACCGAGCTCAACCGCGAAGCCGCCGCCCTCGCCCGCCGTGTCGCGGATGAGTGGACGGCGCGCGAGCCGCACAAACCGCGCTATGTCGCCGGCGTGCTCGGCCCGACCTCGCGCACCTGCTCAATCTCGCCGGACGTGAACAACCCGGCTTTCCGCAATGTCACTTTCGACGAACTGGTCGAGAACTACCGCGAAGCCACGTTTGCCCTCATCGATGGCGGCGCCGACCTCATCCTGATCGAGACCGTGTTTGACACGCTCAACGCCAAGGCCGCCATCTTCGCCGTGCAGGGTGTGTTCGAGGAACTCGGTTTTGATCTGCCGATCATGATTTCCGGCACCATCACCGATGCCTCCGGCCGTACGCTGTCGGGCCAGACTGCCGAGGCTTTCTGGAACTCCGTGCGCCATGCCAAGCCGATCTCCATCGGCTTCAACTGCGCGCTCGGCGGCAAGGAACTTCGCCCCTACGTGCAGGAACTGGCCAACAAGGCCGACACCTACGTCAGCGCGCACCCGAATGCCGGCCTGCCCAATGCCTTCGGCGAATACGACGAAACCCCGGCAGAAACCGCCGCGATCATTGAAGAGTTCGCCGCCAGCGGCTTTCTCAACATCGTCGGCGGCTGCTGCGGCACCACGCCGGAGCACATCAGGGCCATCGCCGATGCGGTCGCCCGACATGCCCGCCGCGACGTGCCGGTATTCACGCCGGTCTGCCGCCTGTCCGGCCTGGAGCCCTTCACGATTACGGAAGACAGCCTGTTCGTGAACGTCGGTGAGCGCACCAACGTCACCGGCTCCAAGAAGTTCGCCCGCCTGATCCGCGAAGAGAACTACCAGGAAGCGCTGGACATCGCGCGCGGCCAGGTCGAGAGCGGTGCGCAGATCATCGACATCAACATGGACGAAGGCATGCTCGACTCCGAGCGCGCCATGGTCACCTTCCTCAACATGGTCGCCACCGAGCCGGATATCTGCCGCGTGCCCATCATGATCGACTCCTCGAAATGGGAGATCATCGAGGCCGGCCTGAAGTGCGTCCAGGGCAAACCGGTCGTCAACTCCATCTCGATGAAGGAAGGCGTGGCCGAGTTCAAGGAACGCGCGAAGCTGTGCATGCGCTACGGCGCGGCCGTCATCGTCATGGCCTTTGATGAACAGGGCCAGGCCGACACCGAAGCGCGCAAGAACGAGATCTGCAAACGCTCCTACGACATTCTGGTTAATGAAGTCGGTTTCCCGCCGGAAGACATCATTTTCGATCCGAACGTATTCGCGGTCGCCACCGGCATCGAAGAGCACAACAACTACGCCGTCGATTTCATCAATGCCTGCGCCTTCATCAAGCGCGAGCTGCCCTACGCGAAAATCTCCGGCGGCATCTCCAACGTCTCGTTCTCGTTCCGCGGCAACGAGCCGGTGCGCGAGGCCATCCACTCGGTCTTTCTCTATTACGCGATTCGCAACGGCCTGACGATGGGTATCGTCAATGCCGGCCAGTTGGCGATCTACGAAGACATTCCGGCCGAACTCAAGCAGCGCGTCGAGGATGTCATCCTCAACCTACGCGAGGACGGCACCGAGCGTCTGCTGGAAATCGCCGAGCAGTTCCGCGGCGACGGCAGCAAGGCCGTGGTCGAGGATGAAGCCTGGCGCAGCCTGCCGGTCGGCAAGCGACTCGAACATGCCCTGGTCAAAGGCATCACCACCTTCATCGTCGAAGACACGGAAGAGGCTCGCCTGTCGGTCGCGCGTCCGATCCACGTCATCGAAGGGCCGTTGATGGATGGCATGAATGTGGTCGGCGACCTCTTCGGTGCCGGCAAGATGTTCCTGCCGCAGGTGGT
>CAZEEQ010000035.1:0-17557 GCA_964511255.1 uncultured Paraperlucidibaca sp. | reverse complement strand
AAGGTCGATTGCTGCGAGATCGGCAGCACGCCCGCCTTCTGCGCACTCACCGCCACGCCGGCACGGGTATGCGTGTGCAGCACGCACTGCACATCCTCGCGGGCTTCATGCACGGCGCTGTGAATCACGAAGCCGGCCGGATTGACCGGAAACGACGTATCGCTGAGCGTGTTGCAGTGCTGATCGACCTTGATCAAAGACGATGCCGTGATTTCGTCGAACATCAGTCCGTAGGGATTGATGAGGAAGTGATGCTCGGGCCCCGGCAGGCGGACCGAGATATGCGTGAAGACCAGATCACTCCAGCCATACGCTGCCACCAGTCGATAGCAGGCCGCGAGATCACAGCGCAGCTGCCACTCTTCAGGGCTGACCTGATGCTTCAGCGAAGGAATCTGCACACGAAGTCTCCATCGATTCGGGAGCGGTCAAGGCCGCCGATATTACGGATCAGTTCTGCAAGGGCGCCAGCCAGCGGCGCACACGTCCCCAGCTGGAATAGTCTTCCGCGCGCTCCCGCTTGAGATCGGCCACCAGCTTGTCGATGGCCTGCTCGGTCTGGCGCCGCACTGCCCAGAGGCTGTCATGATCAGGCTGTGCGCATTGCAGATGAGCCGTCGGGATGCGCTCGCCGAAGCCGAAGTAGAAACGCTGGGGACGCGGCAGCAGGGTGGGACCGATACCGCGCACCAGCGGCGACAGCAGGTCGCCGCCGCGCACGCGCTGACCGACATCGGTATGTCGGTCCAGCCAGCGCCAGAGGCCGGAGCCCATGACGTCATTGGCATCGACCAAAATCTTGAAGGTTTCGTTGGGGCCGACCGCTGCAAACGGAATGATGTCATAGCCATGCTGAATGGCCATGCGCGCAAAGCCGGTGCGCTGCTTCCAGATCAGGTCGTAGTCCTCGCCCTTGCGCCGGTTCACCTCGCGCGCACCACCCGGAAACACCAGAATGTGCTGTCCCTGACGCATCAGCTCGGCACAGTTCTCCGGCGTGCCTTCGACGCCGCCCATTTTGCGCACCAGGTCACCCCAGCCCGGGATGCGGAAATGGAAATGATCACCCAAGGCCCGCACCAGCGTCCCGTGACGACTGTAAATGGCCGACAGCATCAGCGGCGCATCCATGGTGAACAGGGTGTGATTGCCGACCAGCAAAGCCGGCCGTCTCAGATCCAGGTCATCCAGCCCGAAAAATCGCGGACTGAACCAGGCGCGCACAGGCGCCAGCTGCCGGTGCAACTGAGCAGCTGTCGGCGGCGTGTACTCGTTGATATCAGAAGTCGTCATCGTGGTTCTCGGAGACGGTTGCAGGGATGATCAGCTCGCCAGCACGGCAAACTCTTCGGCGGACAAGCCGGCACTGCGCGCCATGCGCGCCATTTCCTGCCTCAGCCCCTGCGCACGCGCCTCACGACGGCGTGAGAGTATTGCCTGAGCTGCGGCGACCAGCGCCTCAAGTTCAGCCAGGGACATTTCTTCCAGATTCTGCATGATGATTTTTCTTGTGCCCTGCAAATCAGTACCCCATGAATGATAGGTCATTGCCGCACATCCTGCCGGTGTGATCTGCCGAAAATCTGTCCTGAAAGCCAGAAAGTTATCCCCGGAAGCTGTGGATAGCTGCGTGCAAAACTCGCCATGAAACACGTGAAACCCTTGCGCCACAAGGGCTTCACGTTATCGTTCGTTTTTCCCGCAGACTGTGGCAAAAGCCCTGCCATCAGCCACGCCAGCGCCCCGCCAGATGCAGTTTGTCACCCTCGCCGAGCAGACGCAGCGGCTGCCAGCCAGTCGCATCCGGCGCTGCCTGCTGCACGCTCAGCAGACCCGATGGCAGCGGCACCGGCCGCAGGAAACGCACATCGATCTCGCGCAGTGCCGCCGTATCGAGCTGCTCGTAGCTGCGGACGAACATGCCGAAACCATGCAGCACCTTCTGCTTGAAGGCCGAGAGCTTGCCGGCCAGGCCGATCCAGTGGATGGGATTGAAGTCACCGGTCAGCAGGGCGAACTGGAAGCCATCCTGCGCACCCGCCTGCCACTGCCCTGTCGTCTGCCAGACCGGCTCCTCGCGAACGTCCTGCGCGCCCTTGCGCCTCTGGTGCCCGGGCTTGATGAAGATCATGTGCAGCACGGCCTCGACCAGATTCGGCTTCTGCGCGGTTCCGGTCGTGATCGCCACCGACACGCGGGCGCGACCTTCATCTTCTTCGACCGAATGCATGCTCGCGCACAGATGCAGCGGCTCGCCACGAGGCAAGTCGCCATGCACGCTCAGGGTCACGCCCTGATTGATCACTTGCGCCAGCGGATACGACGTCTGCAGCAAGAGTTCGGTCACCAGCGGGATGCCCCATTGCGACATCATGTGCGGCGGCAGCTTGCGGGCATAACGCCCGTCGGCCGCAGCGGCGGCATCGCACCAGGCAACATAGCTGTCGACCAGGGCCGCTGCCGGCGCCGGTACGACACGACTGATCGCGGGCAGTTGCATGGCCGGCAGGCCATCCTTGCGTGAACCCGGCAACAGCGCCTGCAGCACCACCCGGCCAAGGCCCTTGAGCGCGGATGCCTGGTAGCGCACCAGACTGAGTGGAACCTGTGTCATGTCAGTTATCTCCTGAACGGGATTGTGCCGCTCGCGCCGCAACGGAAAGCGAGACAGCATGCCGAAGACCGGCCTCACGATGACAGCATAGTTTTACAAGTTCTTTTTTGGAACTTAACATCGTTAAATTAATCAGACGGCCCGTCAGGCCTGGAATGTGCATCGTGTCACAACTGGTTTCCGTGGAGCGGCGCGGTCATGTCCTGCTGATCGGACTCAACCGCCCCGACAAGCTCAATGCCTTCACGCCCGGGATGATCCGCGAACTGGCCGCCGCCTATACCCTGCTGGCCGAAGACAAGACGCTGCGCTGCGGCGTGCTCTGGGCTGCCGGCGCCGACTTCACCGCCGGGCTCGACATGCCGGCGATCGCCAGGCACGTGCCCAAGGTCATTTTCCAGCCCTTCATACCGCGCGGCATGATCGATCCCTGGGGTGTCAGCACCGAGCCCTGCCCCAAGCCGCTGGTGACTGCCATCAATGGCCGCTGCTATACCCTCGGCATCGAACTGCTGCTCTGCAACCAGATCACGGTCGCAGCCGACAATGCCACCTTCAGCCAGTATGAGGTCAGCCGCGGCCTGTTCCCCTTTGGCGGCGGCACGGTCCGCTGGCCCCTGGCCACCGGCACCAACAATGCCTATCGCTACACCCTCACTGGTGACTGGTTTGATGCCTGCGAAGCGCAACGGCTGGGCCTGGTACAGGAAGTGGTGCCAGCTGGCGAGGAGCTGCAGAAGGCCATCGAAATCGCCGGGAAAATCGCGGCGCAGGCCCCGCTGGGCGTCCAGGCGGTGCTGCGTTCAACCCGTCTGGCCCAGGACAAGGGAGCGAGAACCGCATTGGGCAAGCTGAACTGGCAGATCCTGCGGCTGTTCCTGAGCAAGGATGCCAAACGTGGCGCCGAAGCCTTCAAGAATCGCACCACGGCGCAGTTCGAAGGTGACTAATCAGCTCCGGACCGGGATGACCATTCGCTGGACCGATGCCGTACTGCTGCGCCGGAACCGGCTGGGTGCCATGCCGGTCCAGCGCTTGAAGGCACGACTGAAATTGGTGGTGTCGGTATAGCCAAGCTGGTCAGCGATGTAATCCAGGCCCAGCTCGTTACGCCTGAGCATGAGCAAGGCACGCTGATGGCGCAGCTCGTCGAGAATGGCGCTGAACGACGTGCCAGCGCGTGCGAGCTGCCGCTGCAGAGTACGCTCCGACATATGCAGGCGCGCGGCGACCTGATCCATCTGACAGAAACCCATGGTTTCATCGCAGGCCAGCTCCCGCACCAGACTGACCAGGCTGCCGCTGCCCGCCATGGCATGCAGCGCCTGCTTGCACTGCTCGCGTGCCATCCGTGCCGCCACCGGGTCCGCCATGACCAGCGGCATATCAAGATAGGCCGCATCGAAGCTGATCCGCTGGCCGGGTTGCTCGAAACTCACCGTTCCCGGCAAGAGATGCTCGAAGCGGTCGAAATAGGCCGGCCGGGCGAAGCTGACATCCGCGCTGCCGGTCAGCCGCCGGCCAGTGATCGCCTCTCCCATGGTGGCAAAACCCAGCATGATGAACATGCTGCCGATCTCACCCAGCGGATAGTCGGGCATGGGCTCGTCGACATGCAGATGAGCCATGCCGTCCGCCACTTCCAGGCGCAGCCGTATCGTCGAAGATTGCAACTGGATGAAGTTCTGACCGATCTCCAGGGCTTCGCGCACATTGCGGGCGATCATGGCGGCATAACCGATCAGCCCATGACAGGAAATTTTCATCTGCAGGCCGATATGGAAGCCCAGACCGGGCTCACCGGTGAGCGCGACGGCCCGCTTCAGCAACCGTTTGAATTCGCTGTAGTCGAGGTGCCAGATGGGCGTCAGCAGATCTTCGGGAGTCACCCGGCTGCCTTCCAGCAGGCGTGTCGTCGGAATGTCCCAGCGCGCCACGACATCTGCCAGCAGACAGGCGTATGTTCCAGGTACCGTCGGGTGATGGCTTGAGACAGTCTTCATGACCATATTCTGGCGTGAAATGACAGGTTTTTGTCGTCCAAGCATAAGCGGCCATCACGTAGGCGGCCACATAATTCAGACGTTTGAATAAAGAGACAAATCCGGCCGGATGCGTCCAAAGGACTGAGGGTATCCCATGATGAAAACAACAAAACTGGCCGTCGCTGCCGCCCTGGCGTTCGGCAGCCTGACGGCAAATGCCGGCATTTATTGCATTTACGACCCGCTCGGTGCCCAGGGCCCGGCATTCGGTGTCGCCAAGGACTTCGCCCTCGTCGCCAAGCGCTGGGGGGTGGATGTCACGCTCAAGCCCTACACCGATGAGCGCATCGCGACCGAAGACTTCAAGGCCGGCCAGTGTGACGGCGTTGCGGTGACCGGCCTGCGCGGCCGCCAGTTCAATCACTTCGTCGGCAGCATCGACTCGATTGGCGCCGTGCCGACCTACAAGCACCTGCGCGTGGTCATCCAGGCGCTCGCCACGCCGCAAATGGCACCGGCCATGGTCACTGGCCAGTATGAGGTGATCGGTATCGCACCACTGGGCGGGGCCTACATCATGGTGCGTGACCGCCAGATCAACTCCATCGAGAAAGCGGCCGGCAAAAAGATCGCCGTGCTCGACTTCGACAAGTCGCAGGCCAAGATGGCTCAGCAGATGGGTCTGCAGCCGGTGTCGTCCGACATCACCAACCTCGGCCCCAAGTTCAATAATGGCCAGGTCGACATCATTGCGGTGCCGGCGATCGCCTACAAACCTTTCGAACTCTACAAGGGCCTCGGCACCACCGGCGCCGTCTACCGGTTCCCGCTGATCCAGATGACCGGCATGATGATCATCCGCAAGGACAAATGGCCGTCGGATTTCGGCGCCAAGGCACGCGCCTATGCCGCCACCCAGCTCGACCAGGCCGAAGTCATCAGCAAGCAGGCCGAGGCCGGCATTCCTGACAAGTACTGGCTGGAGCTCAGCCCGACCGACAAGGCCAAGTACGTGATCATGATGCGTGAGGCACGCCTGTCCATGACCCGCGATGGCACCTACGATCCGAAGATGATGACGCTGCTCAAGAAAGTGCGCTGCAAGCTCGATGCCAGCGCCGCCGAATGCACTGACAACGTCGAATAAGACGCGGTTGCTGCTCAACCGCAGCACGCCGGGCATGGGCCGGTGCGCTGCGGTTGTGATGAGGGAAGAGGCCCGGGCACCCCGGGCCTCTTCTATTCCGGCGCCTGAAAGGCCGAGCTTCAGCGCTTCTGCAGCAGCCCGATGATGCTGGAAAAATCCAGCGCCCCGGACCCTCCGGCGCTGTGTGCGGCATAGAGGTTACGGGCAAGCCCGCCCAGCGGAATGGCCGAGCCACTGGCCAGCGCCGCCTCTTCCGCCAGCCCCAGATCCTTGAGCATGAGATCGCTGCCAAAACCGCCAAGGTAGCCGCGCGAAGCCGGTACGGCAGGCATCACGCCTGGCATCGGGTTGTATTTCTGCAATGACCAGTTGTCACCCGAACTCTGCTTCATGATCTCTGACAGAACCCCCGGATCCAGCCCGTTGTTGACA
Source organism: uncultured Paraperlucidibaca sp. (assembly GCA_964511255.1). Lineage (GTDB taxonomy): Bacteria > Pseudomonadota > Gammaproteobacteria > Pseudomonadales > Moraxellaceae > Perlucidibaca. The sequence continues at coordinate 11,379 of CAZEEQ010000035.1, read as the reverse complement.
CCCAGATTGAGCGCCTCGGCACTGCCGATCATGTGGATGGCCAGCAGCATGTTATTGCAGACCTTGGCGACCTGTCCGGCGCCGCTGCCACCAGCATGGAAGATGTTCTTGCCCATGGCCTGCAGGAAGGGACGCGCCGCCTCCACGCAGGCGACATCGCCGCCAACCATGAAGGTCAGCGTGCCGGCCGCCGCCCCGGCGGTACCGCCGGAAACCGGGGCATCGATCATCGACAGCCCGCGCGCCTGAGCGGCCGCAGCGACCTTGCGCGCACTCGCGGGCGCGATGGTGCTGCAATCCATGATGCGGGTACCGGCCGGCAACCCGGCCAGGAGACCGGGGTTGTTGCCGCCATCACCCAGGTAGAGCCCTTCAACATGCCGGCTGGCCGGCAGCATGGAAATCACCACCGTCGCGCCTGCCAGCGCCTCGGCGGCCGCCGCGGTTACCGCCACACCCTCTGCGGCAACCCGCGCACGGGCTTCCGGCGAGAGGTCAGTGGCGGTCACGGCAAAGCCGGCCTTGTGCAGGTTGACCGCCATCGGCCCGCCCATGTTGCCGAGGCCGATGAAGGCAATCTTGTCAGTCATGTCTTTCCCCTGTTCTGGTGATAACGAATGCGGGACAGGCCGGCCCTGTCTCAGCGGATGCGCTCGGGCGCCCCCTCTTCCAGCATCCGGCGCGCGATGATGACGCGCATGATTTCGTTGGTGCCTTCAAGAATCTGATGTACACGGGCATCGCGCAGCAGGCGCTCCAGCGGGTAATCGCGCAGATAGCCGTAACCGCCATGCAGCTGCAGCGCCTCGTTGCAGACCGCGAACCCGGCATCGGTGGCAAAACGCTTGGCCATGGCGCAGTAGGTGCTGGCATCCGGCGCGGCGGCATCGAGCTTGCAGGCCGCCAGCCGCACCATCTGGCGCGCGGCAACCAGCTCGGTGGCCATGTCGGCAAGACGAAACTGCAGGGCCTGAAACTCCGCCAGCGCCTTGCCGAACTGGCGGCGCTCGCCGAGATAACGCTGGGTCGCGCTGAGCGCGCCCTGGGCCGCTCCGACCGAGCACGTGGCGATATTGATGCGGCCGCCATCGAGACCCTTCATGGCGATGCGAAAACCCTCGCCCTCCTCACCCAGGCGATTGCCCGCCGGGACACGCACGTCATCAAAGAAGATCGCGCGCGTGGGCTGGCTGTTCCAGCCCATCTTGTCTTCCTTCTTGCCATAACGGATGCCGGGCGCATCCGCCGGCACCGCAAAGGCAGTGATGCCCTTGGCACCAGCTGCACCGGTACGCGCCATGACCACCAACCAGTCGGTGCTGCCAGCCCCCGAGATAAAGGCCTTGGAGCCTTTCAGCACATAATGGTCGCCATCCAGGCGGGCACTGGTCTTGAGATTGGCAGCGTCGGAACCGGCGTCAGGCTCGGTCAGGCAGTAGGACGCCAGCAACTCGCCGGAGGTCAGCTTGGGCCCCCACGCCCCCGCCAGCTCAGGCCGGCCCCAGCCGCAGAACATCCAGGTCGCCATGTTATGAATGGTCAGGAAAGCCGCTGTAGACGGATCAGCCGCCGCCAGCTCTTCGAATATCACCGTGGCATCGAGCCGGCTGAGACCGAGGCCGCCGTACTGCTCCGGCGAGTACAGACCGCAAAAGCCGAGTGTGCCGGCCTCGCGCAGCACCTCGACCGGGAAGATGCTCTCGGCATCCCACCCGGCGGCATGCGGCGCCAGCGACTGGGCGGCGAAATCACGGGCCAGCTGCTGAAAGGCCAGCTGGTCCTCGGAAAGGTCGAAGTTCATCCCGCCTGCTCCTGGTCAGCCGTCACTCAGCGCAGGCTGATGGTGGTGTTGACGGTGCTCACGGCATCTTCGTCAAACCAGCGCGCGGTGACGGTCTTGGTCTGCGTGTAGAACAGCACGACCTGCTTGCCGTAAGGACCGAGGTCGCCGAGCTTGGAGCCGCGCGAGCCGGTGAACGAGAACAGCGGCACCGGCACCGGGATGGGCACGTTGATGCCGACCTGACCGACGTCGATCTCTTCCTGGAAGTGACGCGCAGCACCGCCGGAGCGGGTGAACAGGCCGGTACCGTTGCCGTTCGGGTTGGCGTTGATGAGCGCGATGGCGTCATCGAGCGTGTCGACCTCGACCACGCACAGCACCGGCCCGAAGATTTCCTGATCGTAGATGCGCATGCCCGGCTTGACGCCGGCGAACAGCGTCGGACCCACAAAATTGCCGCCCTCGTAACCTGGTACCGCCGGCTTGCGGCCATCGAGTACCAGCCGCGCACCGTCTTCAACACCGGTGGCAATCAGCGCCTCGATACGTGACAGCGCCGCGCACGAAATCACCGGACCGATCTCCACGCCCTTCTCATGACCGGCACCGACCTTCAGCGTGGTGGCACGCTCAGCCATCTCGTGAATCCACTCGCGCGCCTCACCGACCAGCACCACCACCGACGACGCCATGCAGCGCTGGCCTGCCGCGCCAAAACCGGCACCGACCAGGGCATTGAGCGTCTGCTCCTTGGGCGCATCGGGCAGCACGACCACGTGATTCTTCGCGCCCATCATGCACTGGGCGCGCTTGCCCGCCAGCGTGGCGCGGTGGTACACATGGGTGCCGACACGGGTTGAGCCTACAAACGAAATCGCCTTGATGTCCGGATGATCGCAGAGACCGTTCACGATCTCTTCGGCGCCATGCACCACATTCAGCACCCCCGCCGGAATACCCGCCTCCACAGCCAGCTCAACCAGACGCATGGTGCTCATCGGGTCCTGCTCGGAGGGCTTGAGCACGAAAGTGTTGCCGCAGGCGATCGCCATCGGAAACATCCACAGCGGAATCATGGCCGGAAAATTGAACGGCGTGATGCCCGCGCAAACGCCCAGCGGCTGCTGGAGCGTGTAGGTGTCGACGCCACTGGCGACATTGTTGGCCAGCTCGCCCATCTGCAGAGTGCCGATGTTGGCCGCATGCTCGACCACCTCCAGACCACGGAAAATGTCTCCCTCGGCATCCGGCAGGGTCTTGCCCTGCTCGGCGGTGAGAATGGCCGCCACTTCCGCCATGTTCTCGCGGATCAGCTGCTGGTACTTGAGGAAGATGCGCGCACGCGCGCCGATCGGCGTCTTGCGCCAGGTCCTGAACGCGGCCTTGGCCGAGGCCACCGCCGCCGCCAGCTCTTCCGGGGTGGCCAGCGGCACACGCGCCAGCACCTGCTGTGTCGCGGGATTGACGACATCACGCCATTGCGTGCTCTTCGACTCGACAAATTCGCCGTTGATCAGCAGCTTGACGGTTGGAATGGTAACGGGGGTCATGATGGCCTGCCTTTGGATGCGGTGCGCGGCCTGGTCACAAGGGACTGCCGGCGGGAAAGGTCAGGATATATAGGTTAAAATGCATTATGAACCCGCATTGATCCATATTTGATATGCAAAAAAGCACAAAAAAATCGGCCAACTGGGATGACCTCCGGTTTTTTCTCGAAGTCGTGCGCGCAGGCACCGCCAGCGCCGCGTCGAAACGGCTCGGCGTTGACTATACGACCGTAGCGCGCCGTATCCGCGCACTCGAAGAGTCCCTGGGCGCCCTGCTCTTTGACAAGTCACGCAGCCGTGGTTTCACACTGACACCGGATGGCCAGCAGCTGGTCAGTCATGCCGAGGCCATGGAAAGCGCCATGCATGCCGCCTGCGAAACGGTATCAGGCACTGGCAGTGCACTCTCGGGCCTGGTCAGGATCGGTTGTACCGAGGCTTTCGGCACATATTTCGTGATTCCGCAGATGGTTGCTTTTCAGACCCGCTATCCGAACATTGCCATTGATGTGCTGCCGGTCCCGCACTTCGTCAGCCTGTCCCGGCGTGAGGCCGACATCGCGATCACGCTCGAAAGACCTGCCCGGGGTCCCTACGTTTGCGCCAAACTGTGCGATTACACATTGTCGCTCTATGCGACGCCGGGCTACCTCGCCCGCCATGCCCCCATCCTCCGCCGCGAAGACCTGCGGGGTCACCGTTTCATCAACTATGTCCACGAGCTGGCGTTCAGTGCGCAGCTGCTGTATCTCGACGAGATCGTGCCGGGCGCCAACAGTCCGCTGCGCAGCACCAGCGTACTGGCGCAATACCAGGCGACGCTGCAGGGACAGGCACTGGCCATCCTGCCCTGCTTCATGGCAGCAGGGGATGCGCGTCTGGTGCCGGTACTGCCGGATGAGCTCTCCGTGACGCGACAATTCTGGATGTCTTACAGCGAGGACCTGCGACGACTCAAGCGCGTGACCGGCGTCGCTGGCTACCTTGCCGAGCGCGCCCGCGCGAGCGAGGATTTTCTGCTGGGCAGAAACGGCGCCAATCAGACTTTTGTGTAACTCCTCCTGACTGTGCCGGTGACGGGAGTCGCTTGGCTTGCTATGTTGATGGATTGCCCATTTCAATCCGGAGCCGCCTCCCATGAAGACCCGTGCCGCCGTCGCCTGGAAAGCCGGCCAGCCGCTGACCATCGAAACCGTTGATCTGGCGGGCCCTAAAGCCGGCGAAGTGCTGGTCGAGATCCGGGCCACCGGCATCTGCCACACCGATTACTACACGCTCAGCGGTGCCGACCCTGAAGGTCTGTTTCCCGCCATCCTCGGCCATGAAGGCGCCGGTGTGGTCGTCGATGTCGGCCCCGGCGTGAAGTCGCTGCGCAAGGGCGACCACGTCATTCCGCTCTATACGCCGGAATGCCGCGAGTGCAAATTTTGCCTGTCACAGAAGACCAACCTCTGCCAGGCCATCCGCAGCACCCAAGGTCGCGGTCTCATGCCGGACGCCACCAGCCGCTTCTCGCTGAACGGCCAGGACCTGTTCCACTACATGGGCACGTCCACGTTCTCCAACTACATCGTGGTGCCGGAAATCGCGCTCGCGAAAATCCGTGAGGACGCGCCCTTCGACAAGGTCTGCTACATCGGCTGCGGCGTCACCACCGGCATCGGCGCGGTGCTGTTCACCGCCAAGGTCGAAGCCGGCGCCAATGTCGTGGTGTTCGGCCTCGGCGGCATCGGCCTCAATGTGATTCAGGGCGCCAGGATGGTCGGTGCCGGCAAGATCATTGGTGTCGACCTCAACCCCGAGCGCGAGAAAATGGCCCGTGAGTTCGGCATGACCCACTTCCTCAACCCGAAAGACATCGCCGCGGCCGGCGGCAACATCGTCGACGCCATCGTGCAGCTCACCGACGGCGGTGCCGACTACAGTTTCGAGTGCATCGGCAATACGAAAGTCATGCGCGATGCCCTCGAGTGCACGCACAAGGGCTGGGGCCGCAGCATCATCATCGGCGTCGCGGAAGCCGGTGCCGAGATCAGCACGCGTCCGTTCCAGCTGGTCACCGGCCGCAAGTGGGAGGGCTCGGCCTTCGGCGGCGCGCGCGGCCGCACCGACGTGCCGAAAATCGTCGACTGGTACATGGAAGGCAAGATCAACATCGACTCACTGATCACCCACAAGCTCAAGCTCGACGACATCAACGAAGGTTTCGCGCTGATGAAGCGCGGCGAGTCCATCCGCTCCGTGGTCGAGTTCTGAGCGTGAGCGCGCTGCCCGGAACGATCACGACCCGCAGCAGACATGCCTGCTTTGGCGGTGTGCAGGGTTATTACCAGCACCACTCGGCCACCATCGGACTGAGCATGCGCTTCTCGGTCTTTGAGCCGCCGCAGGCACTGGGTGTCAACGCCGTGAAAGTCCCGGTGCTGTTCTATCTGGCCGGTCTGACCTGTACCGAAGAAACCTTCATGATCAAGGCCGGCGCGCAGCGGCTGGCAGCCGAATACGGTCTCATGCTGGTCACCTGCGACACCAGCCCGCGGGGCGCCGGCCTGCCTGGCGAAAGTGATGGCTGGGACTTTGGGGTCGGCGCCGGGTTTTATCTGGATGCCACCGAAGAGCCCTGGTCAACGCATTACCGCATGGAGAGTTATGTCACCCGGGAGCTGCGCACGCTGATCATTGACCACTTTCCGGCCCGTGCCGACAAGGTCGGTATTTGCGGGCACTCCATGGGAGGCCACGGGGCCCTGACACTGGCGCTGCGTCATCCCGGGCTGTATCAGTCGGTGTCGGCTTTCGCACCGATTGCCGCCCCGTCGGCCTGCCCCTGGGGTGAAAAGGCTTTCAGTGGTTATCTCGGTGATGATCGTGCGATCTGGCGTCATCATGATGCCACCGCGCTGATCGAAGATGGCCACCGTGCGCCTCCGCTGCTGATCGATCAGGGACTGGATGACCAGTTCCTGGCCGGACAGCTGCTCCCGGAGCGGCTGGAGACCGCCTGTCTCGCCGCCGGACAGGCACTGACGCTGCGCCGGCATGAAGGCTATGATCATGGCTATTTTTTCATCAGCACATTCATCGCTGACCACTTGCTGCATCATCAGATGCATCTGGCGGAATAACGCATACCGCATGACAAGAATCACCATCAGGAACGCATCATGAAAAAAACTTTGATGGCCGTCGCCATCGCCACCGCCAGCCTTGGCGCTCTGGTCGCCTGCAACGAGCAGAACAACACGACAACGCCGGTCACTGGCACCATCGATGCCTGGCTGCTGTCGACCACCGGCGAACTGGTCGGCATTGATGTCGACAATCCGGGCAGGAACATCACGTTCTCGCGCATCAGTGGTCTGCTCGCCGCCACCTCGACCACCGCCGAAGAGCGCATCATCGATATCGATTACCGCAATGCCGATGGTTCGCTCTACGGCCTCAGCGACCAGAGCCGGATCTATCTCATCAGCCCGAGCTCAGGCACAGCCACCCTGGTCAGTCGCTTGCGCAATGCCGCCGACACCGCGGATTACACACTCTCGAATGCCGCCACTTACACGATCGACTTCAATCCCGCCGCCGACCGTCTGCGTATCATCGGCAGCAATGGCGACAACCTGCGGGTTGATGTCCTGACCGGCCAGACCATCGTGGACGGCAACATCAACGGTGGCGGCGCCATCATAGCCGGCGCCGCGTATACCGATACCTTCGGTGCCAGCGGCCGCGGCACGCAGCTGTTCACCCTCGACACCGTCAACGATCAGTTGTACCTGCAGAACCCGCCCAATGCCGGCACACAGACCAACGCCATTCCCCTCGGCGTCAATGCCACGGCAGTCCAGGGCTACGACATCGTGCCGGAAACCGGGCTCGGCTATGCCATCCTGAGCGTGGGCGGTGCCGCCCGGCTGTATCAGATCGATCAGACCGCGGTCGCCAACGCCGCCACGCTGGTGTCTGACAGGAAGCTCCCGGGCGACATCACCTATCGCAGCCTGGCGCTGGTGACACGCGCCAATCCCACCGTGCTCGGCCTGTCAGATGACAACAAGCTCTATCAATTCACGGCAAACAACCCGGCTGTGATCAGCACCGCCACCAGCGTGACGCTGCCGGCCGGTGCCCCGATGGGTGAAACCCTGCTGGGCATCGACTTCCGCCAGTCCGACCGCACGCTTTACGGCCTCAGCTCGGCCGGGCGCATCTACAGCATCAATCTGACGCCGCCCACCGCACCGGCAACCGCACCCATCGTGGGCGCGGCCACACTGGTTTCAACGCTGACCGCAGATGCTGCCGACACCAGCAACCCATTCACCGGGCTGTCAGCCGGCAGCTCCACCATGGACTTCAACCCGACCGTACCCGGCACCACCACCCCCGCGTCAGTCTTCCCCGATCAGAATCGTCTGCGCATCATCGGGGCGGACCTCAGCAATGCTGTCGCTGTCATCGACTCGGGCAGCGTGACCACGCAATCCGCCGTGACGCCCAGCACGGCTGCCGTCGCCGCCGCCGCGTATAGCAACAACTTCCGGGGCAGCACGTCGACGCAGCTGTTTGTGATTGACCGCACCACCAACAGCGTCGCTGTCCAACTGCTGGCGGCGTCCGGCGCAGTCCCTGAGGGTACGCTGACCACCCTTGGCACACTGGGCATCACCGTCAATGGCCGCGCCGGCTTTGACATCTCCGGCCGTGCCAACGAGAACGTCCTGCTGGCAGCACGCTCGACAGCCACCGGCCCGCTCACGCTGTACCGTCTTGTCCTGGCCTCCGGCAGCAATCTGGCCACTGCCGTTGACCAGGTTGGCGGCGCCGCGGGCCCGGGCAATCTCGTGGATATCGCTATCCGCTACTGATGGCGGCGTGTGCACTACACGCAGGGTGTGACGATCATCCGATGAAAGAGCGGGCCTGGTGCCCGCTCTTTTTTTTGCCTGTGGCGCCCCCCCGGCCTAGCCGCCAAACCAGCGGCTGACATCCGGCAGCAGCAGGGTCGTGACTCCGAGGAGCAGGAAAACCAGTGCGGCCATCTTGTGAATCAGCGGGATAGGCAGACGCCGCGTGATGCGCTCGCCCAGATAGACCGCCGGCACATTGGCCAGCATCATGCCCAGCGTCGTACCGGCGACAACGGCCAGCAGATTCGGGTACTGCGCGGCCAGCGCTACCGTGGCGACCTGCGTCTTGTCCCCCATTTCGGCGAGAAAGAACGCCGCCAGCGTGGTGGCGAACACGCCCCAATGGCTGCTGTCGGCACGCAGATCATCAACTTGATCGGGAATCAGCGCCCAGCCGGCCATGGCCAGGAACGACAGCCCCAGCACCCAGCGCATGACATCAGGATTGATCAGGCTGCTCAGCCAGTGCCCGAAGGCGCCGGCAACCGCGTGATTGGCGAGGGTGGCGACGAGAATGCCGAGGATGATCGGCAACGGCTTGCGAAAACGGGCCGCCAGGAGAATCGCCAACAGCTGGGTTTTGTCGCCGGTTTCAGCGAGCGCCACCAGACCGGTGGATACGAGGAAGGCTTCCATTGAACAGTTGCTCCGAGCCGGCGAAATACCCATGACCATGCGCCACCCCGGCTCTCCGGAGGTGCATGGTCAAAGGTCTTGCCAAGTCGTGAACCGCGCGCGCCATGCCAGAACGGCAAGTATGTTGACGCGAGCCTCTTCTGAGCCCCGCCGGTTGACGGGCCTGTAAGCGAAGAGCGGCTACTCCCCAATGACGACGGCATGATAACCGACTAAAGGGCCGCTCACAAAGCGCTGATCCGGTCAGCCGGGGTCAGGCAGGCGCTCCTTCATGGTCTGCCGCCGCACTGCTGCCGGGGAAGCGATCGGCCTGCCCCTGAACGATCAGCGTCTGGGTCGGATACGCGAACTCGATGCCAAGCTCGCCGAAGCGCTTGAAAATCTCGAGATTGACCGCCTGCTGTGCATTCATGCTGCCGAGGAAGTCAGGGTCCAGCATCCAGAACACCACCTCGAAATCCAGTGAGGAAGACCCGAAAGCCTTGAAATGAGCCCGCTCGAAACGTGTTTTGGGAATCGTCCGGACAATTTCCTCGACCATGCGGGGGATCATCGCAAGCTGCTCGGACGAGGTCTGATAGACAACCCCGAAACCAAACGTGATACGACGCTCTTCCATGCGCTTGTAGTTGCGGATACGCGTTTTCAGCAGATCACCATTGGAAATGATGATCTGCTCGCCGGTGGCACTGCGCAGGCGCGTGGTCTTGAGACCGACATGCTCGACTGTACCGGTGAAGGCATCAACCATGATGACATCGCCGATCACAAACGGCTTGTCGATGACAATGGACAGGCTGGCGAAGAGATCGCCCAGGATATTCTGCACCGCCAGCGCCACGGCAATGCCGCCCACCCCCAGACCGGCCACCAACGCGGTGACATTGACGCCCAGGTTGTCGAGCATGAGCATGACCACCATGGCCCACAGCAGCAGCTTGCCGACGAAATTGAGCGCGGCCAGGCTGGTGGTGGCTCCGGCGGTGCGGGAGTTGATGCGGTAGCGTTCGATCCAGAAATTGAGACCCGCGCTCAGCCACAGCCCCAGCTGCAGAAAGCCGGCAATGGTGGCCACCTTGACCAGGCCATGCTCGAGACCCGGCTTGAGTTCGAGATATTGGGTGCCGATCAGCAAGGTGACACAGAAGACCAGCGGCTGTTTCGTGCGGCGCGCCATCGCGACCACGGCATGATCAAGGCCACGGGTATGACGTGACCTCATTTTGGCCACGCGCGAGCTGACCAGCCATTTCATCAGCGCGACCAGCACGTTAATGCTCAAAGCCAGGGCCAGGGCAGTACCCCAAGCCTCCAGCGTGTTGTCCAGCCAGATGGCCTCTAGATCCAGAATCATGTACAGCTACCCGTTCCCATCACGTAAAAAGAAATTATAGCCTGACAGGGCTCAGCGCCATACGTCAGACAATGCCGACAGGACTTCTCCCGGCAACTCGACCTGGGGAAAGTGTCCGCAGGCCAGCTCGACCACCGGCCGCCCCGGTAGCAGGCGACGGAAATGCGCCACCATGTGTGCCCCCGACACCGGATCCTGCACCCCATCGATCAGCGCCACCGGCACCGGCGAGTTGACCAGGGCACCCACCCAACGCGCCCGATTGGTCTGACGTTCACGGATATAGTGAATATGTTTGTGCAGCAGATACTGCCCCTGATTGCGTGTCAGCAGTGTCCAGTAATCTGCCAGCTGTTCGCGGCTCGGCTGGGTATCAGGGCCGAATACGGCCGCCAGGCTGCGCCCGAAGGCGCCGGCACGGGTGATCCGGGTTAGCACGCCGCCAAAGCGCGTCAGCAGGAGCTTCTGCATGAGGCGCGGCCGGTGCATCTCGGGAAACAGACCGCCATTGAGGAAACAGAGCCGCGTCATGTGCACCGGCAGACTGTCCGGGGCCTCGATCTGATGCGCCAGCCAGGCCTGGGCCACGGTATTGCCGTTGTCATGCGCCAGAACGCGCGCCCGCGTCACACCCAGTGACTGCAGCAGCCGCTGTGTGCGGCGCAGATGCGCAGCGATGGTGTAATCGCCATGCACCGGCTTGTCGGAAAAGCCATACCCGAGCTTGTCGAAAGCAATCACCCGATAGCGTTGCGCCAGCGCATCAAAGACCTCATGCCAGTCCCAGGACGAGGTCGGAAAGCCGTGAATCAATACCAGCGGCTCGCCGGAGCCCGCCTCGACATGAAAAACATGGCCTTCGCCCGTATCAAAATGACTGCCGCGTGCCAGCCAGTCCGCCAGATTACCCATATGTCCTCTCCTGTCAGGTGCCCATGGTCACGGTTTGCCGTGGCCACGCCAAGTCCCGCCGCCCCGTCAACCATCGCCGCACAGGCGGTACGCGCCGGACAGATGCACTGGATGATCGAAATAGCATCATGGCGAGCTTTTCAATTGGGCCCGGCGTCTGTATCATCGCCCACCTTGTCGGAGAGTTGACCGAGAGGCCGAAGGTGCTCCCCTGCTAAGGGAGTAGGGGCCAAA
>CAZEEQ010000034.1:19137-19270 GCA_964511255.1 uncultured Paraperlucidibaca sp. | reverse complement strand
GTCCCGGATTGTGATTCCGGCTGTCGTGGGTTCGAGTCCCATCAGCCACCCCACCCCCCCCACCTGCCCCGGCAGCTGGTTGCAGTACGCAGTACCCGTTGCAGTTCTTGCGGGCCGTTAGCTCAGTTGGTAG
>CAZEEQ010000034.1:0-19037 GCA_964511255.1 uncultured Paraperlucidibaca sp. | reverse complement strand
AGCAGTGGACTCTTAATCCATTGGTCGAAGGTTCGAATCCTTCACGGCCCACCATTCAGTCAAGACCGTCAGTAGACACTCGCCGCAGCTTCGCGGGCCGTTAGCTCAGTTGGTAGAGCAGTGGACTCTTAATCCATTGGTCGAAGGTTCGAATCCTTCACGGCCCACCATATCTTCTGTCACACCGCTCGCGCGCAACCCCACAGCAGAACAAGACCCGAAGCGGACATGTGCCCGCCCCTAGCGTTTCGCCTCCAGACTTTCCTTGTAGAAATATTCAGCGGCCTGCTTCAGGAAATTGATCTCGGAGCGCAGCACATCGTTCTCACGCGCCAAAGTCACCATCTCACACTGCAGACGCTCAAGTTCGGCCATCAAGGAGCGCGCCTCATCGTTGGCACCCGGGGTTTCGATCATCGATAACATACCGCCAATATCCGGCCACAGCCCTGAAAAATCGCTGACATGCACGTAATTAATATGTTTCTTTATGTCGCTATCGTAAACCATCGGCCCATCAAATCGTGACCGTACGTTCGCGGAGTTTTTATTGAGATATGTTTATTTTTTCTGCAGATTTGTAAGCAAAGACACGAGAACACACAAAAATACCCGTCAAAATACAAAACCCCACGATACGAATACACAAAATCGTTTACATGCTTTCTGTAGGATTTTTGAAGCGCCACCTGCCCCTGAAAAACCCAAAGATTACCCGTATCTGCATGAAATATGGGGCCACAGCCGCTTCCGCAGGCCTGAAATGGGTTACAAAATTCTTCGCCGTCACTTTCTTGTGACCATTCATGATTAATCGGAACAGTTCCAATACAGCAAAAAAAACCGCCATCGGTAGAGTGCATCCAACACCAGCACTTACCTTTGGAGCATTGAATGACTACGTTTCTTCGCAAAAAACCGACGATGATTGCGCTGTCGGCCGCGATCATGCTGGCCGGGTGTGGCGCCACTGGCGGCTCGGATAATGGCACCGGTGCACCGTCGACCGTGACCTCGATTCTCCAGAACGTGGCGGGTGGCGGTGACACCAACAACAACGGCAAGCTTGATGACCATGAGTTTCCCAATAACGGCGCCGAGAAAATCCACAGCACCGGCCTCAATGGTTTTATCTGTGATCAGGGACTGCGCGCAGACAGCGGTACCACAACGACCATTGGCGCCAATGGACTGGTAGGCGGCGGCCTCAACAGCCTGCTGAATCAATTGGGCGGCTCCGGTCTCTCCAAACTGCTGGCCGGCATTTCCATGAAAGATGATGCCGTGGATGCCGACCTGGAAACGTATGCCGGCGCTACGCTCCTGGTGGACTTGCTGAAACTGGTCAGCACGCTCGACCTGGCTGTCGAATTGCCCCAGGGCAAGGTCATTCCGGCCGGCAACCATGCCGTGTTCGCCATCTCCATGCCGCCGTCACTGCTGACGCTGTCGCTGGGCCTGAACATCAAGGTGCAGACCTATCTGAACAACGTTGCCACCGGCGAAAGCATCACCACGGATATTTCACGACTCGGCCTGCTCGGCCTCGGCGGCACACAATATGGCTTCGTCGGCTTCAAAACCACCAAGCCCTATGACCGTGCCATGGTCAGCGTTGGCGCAGGGCTGCTGACCCTGGATCTGGCCAAGGACTCCGTGCGCATTCACGAACTCTGCGTCGTCGGTCACCAGGCCTCGTAACCGGACACACAGCGCTCATGCACCCTGCCGCCCCGGCGGGGTGCTGTTTTTTAATAGCCATGGGCTATCAAAAAACAATAACAGTTAGATTGTCATCGGATTCGTGCTTCCGCATATCCTGCCATGGCAGGCCGTCGTACCCGCCTGAATCAGCAGCAAACGAGGACGCATCATGGCCAGACGCATCAAAAAAACCGGCAGCTTTGCGGTTGTGCATTTCAGCGTAGCGTTTACGGTCAGCTATCTCCTGACCGGTGATGCGGTGATTGCCGGCGCGCTCGCCCTCATTGAGCCGATGATCAACACGATCGCCTTTTTCATCCATGACTGGACCTGGGATCGTATCGACAGATTGCCAGGGATGGAGAACTGACAGGTCAGTGGCCGGCATGCGAAAATACGGGCCGTTTACCCCCCTGCCCGTCCGGAGTCCGCATGACCGCCCTGTTGCTTGATGGCAAAGCCCTGTCCCAGAAGATCGAAGCCGACCTCGCCGCACGCGTGGCTGTCATCAAGGAAAAAAGCGGCCGTACGCCCATTCTGGCGACCATCCTGGTCGGAGATGATCCGGCGTCGGCGACCTACGTCACCATGAAGGGCAAGGCTTGCCAGCGCGTCGGCATGGAGTCCATCCGCCTCGAACTGCCGGCCTCGACCACCACCGAAGCACTGCTGGCCGAAATCGGCAAGCTCAACGCCAATCCGGACGTGCATGGCATCCTCCTGCAGCACCCGGTACCGCACCAGATTGATGAGCGCGCTTGCTTCGATGCCATCGCGTTGGAAAAGGATGTTGATGGGGTCACTTGCCCGGGCTTCGGCCGCATGAGCATGGGCGAGCGCGCCTACGGCTCGGCCACTCCGGCGGGCATCATGACCCTGCTCAAAGATTATGGCGTACCCCTGGCCGGCCAGCATGCTGTCGTGGTCGGTCGCAGCGCCATCCTCGGCAAGCCCATGGCGCTGATGCTGCTGGGCGCTGATGCCACCGTCACCATCTGCCATTCCAAGACGCGCAACCTGCCCGAACTGATCCGCCAGGCAGACATCGTGGTCGGTGCTGTCGGACGCCCGGAGTTCATCCGCGCGGACTGGATCAAGGATGGCGCCGTGGTGGTCGATGCCGGCTATCACCCGGGCGGTGTCGGTGACATCGAGCTCAAACCCCTGACCGGACGCGTGGCGGCATGGACACCGGTGCCCGGCGGCGTGGGCCCGATGACGATCGCCACCCTGATGGCGCAGACTGTGGAAGCAGCCGAGCGCCAGCTCGCCTGAATCAAGCCTCCCTGATCCTGCCCCGCCGGCTGAACGGCAGGGCCTGGGTCAGTGCTCGACGCGCCCCGGACGGCTGACCAGCACCTTGTCGATGCGCATGCCATCCATGTCGACGATTTCCATGCGCAGTCCCTGCCATTCGAGGACCTCGCCCGTGCGGGGAATGCCACCGAGCTCGAACAGGATGAGTCCGGCCAGGGTCTGGAAGTCACGGCTCGCCTCAAGCTCATCGCACTCCATGGGAAACAGATCGCGGAAGCGCTCGACCGACAGCGCGCCATCGATCAGCCAGGAACCGTCCTCGCGCCGGACCACATCGGGATCATCGGCATGGGCATCCGTGGGCAGCTCGCCAACCATGGCCTCCAGCACATCGGTCAGCGTGACCAGACCCTGAATCTCGCCATACTCGTCCACCACCAGCGCCAGATGCTCGCGGCGCTTCCGGAAGAGGTCCAGCAACGCCAGCGGCGACAGGCCCATGGGGGCGAACAGGGCCGGCTTGACCAACGCCTCGATATCCCAGGCCGCGCCCTGCAGCTGTTGCTGCAAAAGCACCGGCAGCGACAGGACACCGGCAATATTGCTGAGGCCGCCGCGACAAACCGGCATGTAGCTGTAGGGGGTGTCCATCAACAGCGCCTTCTGGTCGGCGAGATCCTCCTCGAGATCCAGGCAGGCGATGTCCGGGCGCGTGGTCATGATCAGACTGAGGTTCCAGTCATCCATGCGGAAAACATTGGCCACGAGCTCGCGCTCGGCCTGCTCGAAGATGCCGGCCTCGGCACCCTCGGCCATGAGCACCTTGATTTCCTCTTCGGTCACCGGCGCATCATCCACCCGCTTGACGCCCAGGGCATCAAGCACGCGCTCGGTGGACCAGCTCAGGAAGCGCACCATGGGGTGCGTCAGGAACAACACGCCGCGCATGAAGGGGGCGATCACGCGGGCGACCTTCTCCGGCGACTGCATGGCCAGACGCTTGGGCACCAGTTCGCCGATGATGAGCGAGAAATACGTGATCGACACCACCATGCAGCCGGTGGCCAGCGGCTTGGCGTAGGGCGCCAGCAGCGGCAGCGACTGGAAGATCGGCATCAGCCGATCGGTGATGGCACCCTCGCCCAGCGCCCCGCTCATGACACCGATCAGGGTGATCCCGATCTGTACCGTCGAAAGGAAGAACGTGGGTTGTTCGGCGAGGATCAGTGCAGCTTTGGCGCCTTTGTCGCCATTGTCGGCCATCTGCTGCAGTCGAATGCGGCGCGACGACACGACAGAAATTTCAGACATGGCAAACAAGCCATTGAAAGCAATCAGAAGCAGGATAAACAGTATGTCCATGGGGGGCGGCGGGTAGTGACCGGGAGCGTGGAGCGCCGCACCCGCATGATATAGGCCGCAGCGGGAATTAGGTAGCCGTGTCTTGCCGCGGGCATGAGGCCCGGCGGCAAGACGATCCGGCAAGCCATGGGCGGCGCTTAGTCAGCCTTGCGCCAGCGCACGCCTTCGCGTGAGAACTCGACGACCACACCCATGGCCTTGAGCTGCTCACGAATTTCGTCGGAGCGCTGGAAATTCTTCGCCTGACGCACCGCAGCGATTTCGGCCACCAACGCCTCAACGCCGGCGACAAAGCCGGCGTCGCCGGCACCCGCCTGGCGGAAGGCTTCGGCATCGTGCTGAAGCAGACCGATGAGACCGGCCAGACGCTTGAGCAGGTTGGCATGCTGGCTGGCGCCGAGGCTGTCGCCGGCCTTGTCGCAGCGATTGGCCTCGCGTACCAGCTCATGCAGCACGGCAATGGCTTCGGGGGTGTTGAAGTCATCGTTCATCGCCGCCGTGAAGCGTGCCTGATACTCGCTCGCGGCCCCCGGCTCGCCGGCGGCGGCATTCACGAAGGCGCCCAGCGTGGTGTAGAAACGCTCCAGTACCTGCTTCGCCTGATCCAGGGCGGCATCGGAGTAGTTCAGCGGACTGCGGTAATGGCTACCGGCGATGAAATAGCGCAGCACTTCCGGGTGATAGTGCTTGAGCACTTCGCGGATGGTGAAGAAGTTGTTCAGCGACTTCGACATCTTTTCCGAGTTCACCTGCACGAAGCCGACATGCATCCAGGTGTTGACGTAAGTTTCGCCGGTGGCGGCCTCGGACTGCGCGATCTCGTTTTCATGGTGCGGGAATAGCAAGTCGCCGCCACCGCCATGAATGTCGAAGCTGTTGCCCAGGCAGCAGGTCGACATGGCCGAGCACTCGATGTGCCAGCCCGGACGGCCGCTGCCCCAGGGCGAAGCCCAGGCCGGCTCACCCGGCTTGGCCGCTTTCCAGAGCACAAAGTCCATGGGGTCCTGCTTGATCTCATCCACCTCAACGCGGGCACCGGCCTGAAGATCGTCGAGCTTCTTGTTCGACAGACGGCCATAACGCGGGAAGCTGGAGACATCGAAATAGACATCGCCGTTCTTCGCCGGATAGGCATGCCCTTTATCGACCAGGGTGCCGACCATGGTCAGGATGTCGTCGACATGGTCTGTGGCCTTGGGCTCGAGATCAGGCGCCAGCGCGCCGAGGGCGGCGGCATCCTCGTTCATCGCGGCGATGAAACGGGTCGTCAGTGCGTCGATGGACTCGCCGTTTTCATTGGCGCGCTTGATGATCTTGTCGTCGATGTCGGTGATGTTGCGGACATAGGTGACCTTGAAGCCGCTCTCGCGCAACCAGCGCGTGATGATGTCGAAAGACACCATCACGCGGGCGTGACCGATGTGGCAGAAGTCATAGACCGTCATGCCGCAGACATACAGGCTGACTTCGCCGGCGCGACGCGGCACGAAGACCGCCTTGCTGCGCGTCTCGGAGTTGTAGACGACCAGTTTGCTCATGCCTGACCGCCCTTGCCCCAGGAGTCCTTGAGCCCGACGGTGCGGTTGAATACCAGCCGGCCGGACGCCGAATCGACGGCATCGACGCAGAAATAACCTTCACGCTCGAACTGGAAACGATCGCTGCCGCCCGCTCCGGCCAGCGAGGCCTCGACACGGGCATCGGTCAGCACATCCAGCGAAGCGGCATTGATGAAGCTCTTGAAATCGGCATCGCCACGATCGGGAGCGGCATCACTGAACAGACGGTCATAGAGACGCACTTCCGCCGGCAGCGAGTGCGAAGCTGAGACCCAGTGCACCACCCCTTTGACCTTGCGGTCTTCCGGGGTCTTGCCCAGCGTGTCGAGATCAACCGTGCCGCGCAGCTCGGTGATTACGCCGTCAGCCGACTTGATGACCTCTTCACACTTGATGATGTAGGCGTTGCGCAGGCGCACTTCTCCGCCCGGTACCAGCCGCTTGAAGCCCTTGGGCGGCACCTCGGCGAAGTCGGCGCGGTCGATGTAGAGCTCACGGGTGAACGGCAGCTCACGTTCGCCCATGTCGATGCTGGGATGGCGCAACGCCGTAATGATTTCGTGGTGGTCAGCGCTGAGATTGGTCAGCACCAGCTTGAGCGGACGCAGCACGGCCATGGCGCGTGGCACCGTACTTTCGAGGTGCTCACGCACGCAGAACTCCAGCAGCGAGACATCGCTCACCCCTTCGGTCTTGCTGATGCCGATTTTCTCGCAGAAATTGCGGATGGCCTCCGGCGTGTAGCCGCGACGTCGCAGGCCGGCGATGGTCGGCATGCGCGGATCATCCCAGCCCTGCACCAGCTTCTCGTCGACCAGCTGCTTGAGCTTGCGCTTGCTGGTCACGGTGTAGTTCAGGTTGAGACGCGAAAACTCGATCTGCTGCGGATGCGGCAGCGACGGCAGCTGATCGAGCAGCCAGTCATAGAGCGGACGGTGATCCTCGAACTCGAGCGTGCACAGCGAGTGCGTGATGCCTTCGAGTGCATCCGAAATCGGGTGCGTGTAGTCGTACATCGGGTAGATGCACCAGTCGTTGCCGGTCTGGTGGTGAGCGATCTTGCGGATGCGATACAGGATCGGGTCGCGCAGGTTGATGTTGCCCGAGGCCATGTCGATGCGGGCACGCAGGACATGCGCGCCATCCGGGAATTCGCCGGCCTTCATGCGGGCGAAGAGATCGAGATTTTCCTCGACACTGCGGTCGCGATACGGCGAATGGGTACCGGGCTGGCTGAGCGTGCCGCGACCCTCGCGGATCTGCTCGGGCGTCTGCGAGTCGACATAGGCATGGCCGTCGCGAATCAGCTGCACGGCGAAGTCATGAAGCTGCTGGAAGTAACACGAGGCGTAACGGATATCACCGGCCCAGTCGAAGCCCAGCCAGTGCACATCACGCTTGATCGCGTCGATGTATTCCTGCGACTCCTTTTCCGGGTTGGTGTCGTCGAAACGGAGGTTGCAAAAGCCCTGTGCCTCTTCGGCGACACCAAAATTCAGGCAGATCGACTTGGCATGGCCAATATGCAGATAGCCGTTAGGCTCCGGCGGAAAACGCGTGACAATCTGCGTGTGCTTACCGCTGTCGAGATCGGCAACGACACGGGTACGGATAAAGTCTCTGGGTTCGATCATTGTCAAAGTAAAATAGCCACGTAGAAAAGGTCGCGCCGAAGGCGGGGCCGGGACGACAGGACGGCATGACAAGGGCGACGCCGCCGCCTATCATGTCGGCCATCGAGACGTCCGGACAAACCAACCAATGTGTGTCCAGAACCGTCCGTTGCCGGCTGAATCCAAAGGCGGGAGTGTACCCCGCCGGTCAGGACCCGCTCAACCGATCATCCCTCCAAATAAGGAACCCTTCCATGAAAGTCGCTCTCAATACCAACCAAGGCCGCATCGTCCTCGAACTGAACGCCGACAAGGCACCGAAGACGGTCGCCAATTTCGTCGCCTACGTGCAGAGCGGACACTACAACGGCACCATTTTTCATCGCGTCATTGACGGCTTCATGATCCAGGGTGGCGGTTTCGATGCCCAGATGAAGCAGAAATCGACCAATGCCCCGATTCAGAACGAAGCGGACAACGGCCTCAAGAACGACATCGGCACCATCGCCATGGCGCGCACCAACGATCCGCACTCGGCCAGCGCCCAGTTCTTCATCAATGTCGGCAACAACGGCTTCCTCAACCACAGCGGCAAGAATCCGCAGGGCTGGGGCTATGCCGTGTTCGGCAAGGTCACCGAAGGTCTGGACGTGGTCAATGCCATCAAGGGCGTGGCAACCGGCAACGCCGGCGGCCATCAGGATGTTCCGCGCACGCCGGTGGTGATCGAGACCGCCGAAGTCATCGCGGAGTAAGTTCGTGGCGCGCGCCCTGTTGCTGTCGGATGTCCACCTCGCGCCTGACCTGCCGCGCTGCAGCGAGGGTCTGAAAGCCCTGCTGCGCGATCTGCCGGCAGACTGCGAGGCGGTTTATGTGCTTGGCGATCTGTTCGAAGCCTGGGTCGGTGATGACCATCACACCCCCTATATCGACAGTATCTATGAGACCTTCCGCAGTCTGGGCGCGCGCGGCATCAGCCTGGCTTTCTGCCACGGCAACCGCGACTTCCTGCTTGGCAGCGGCTTTGCCGAGTGCGCTGGCGGCCGTCTGATGGCGGAAGCCGAAGTCGTCGAGCTGTGCGGCATCCCTGCCCTGCTCATGCACGGTGATCAGCTCTGCACGCTGGACACGGCCTACATGGCCTTCCGCGCCCAGTCGCGCGACCCGGCATGGCAGCAGGGGATGCTCAGTCAGCCGCTGGCACAGCGGCTGATGATTGCCGAGATGTGGCGCATGAAGAGCCAGATGACGAACAGCAACAAGCCGGAAAACATCATGGATGTAACACCTGAAGCGGTGGTGCGCATGATGGCCGAAGCCGGTGTCGAGCTGCTCATTCACGGCCATACCCATCGTCCGATGCGGCATGTCGTGGAGCTGCCGGGAGACATGTCCGGCGAACGACTGGTGCTGGGTGACTGGCGCGAGGACAGCGGCGAGGCCGTGATTGCCTGGGCCACGCCGGAAGGCGTTCAGCTGCAGACCTACACGTTCTGACCATGGCCAAGAGCAAGCTTCAGGCCACCATCGAAGAATTGCAGGCACTGGCCGCCAGACAGGGCGAGGAAATCTTCGTCTACCCGGCGTTTGGTGACAACCGCAGTTACAAGCTGACCGCAATGGAACCTTATCTCGACCTGCTGATCCTGACTTACGAATCGGCCGGTGATGTATTTACCGTCGAAACGCCGAAGCGCCAGGACTTCAGCTTTTCCAAGCCACGCCTGGAACTGCATATGATCGACAGTGACGGCGAAGGTTTGCTGCTAGTCGCCGAGTGAGTCCGGCACCGCCGTCACGCCAGCCGCCGCACGATCCGGGGCGGTCATGGTCTTGCGGAACACCATCACACTGAATGCCGCTTCGGTCGCGAAACCATCCTGCTGCTCCAGCAAAGCCCGGCGCTCCGCCGTCGCTTTCCAGGCATAGGGCGTCATGGCCAGCAGATCCTTGAGCGCCGGTTGCGACAGCATCAGCGGATAGCGCACCCGTTCGCGGCCGACCAGCTCGAAGCCATCGGCGAAATCCCTGAGGAACTTGTCGGGCTCGTGGGCGCGCACCTCACCGAACAAGCCCTCACGCACAGCCCAGAGATGCTCGGGCGCCGGCGTCACGACCAGCACATGGCCTTGCGGTCTGAGCACACGCGCCATCTCGGCGACGGGCAAGGGACTGAACAGGCTGCTGACGAGGTCCACCGAGGCATCCGGCAGCGGCAGTGCAATGCCGCTGCCGACCAGCCAGGTAATGTCCTTGAAGCGGCGCGCGGCCAGTTGGATGGCCGGCTTGGCGATATCCAGCCCGATCACCTCTGGCACGACGGTTCGCATCGCGCTGGTGTAGTAACCCTCGCCACAGCCGATATCGAGCAGATCAGCAATCAGCAACGGCTTGAGCAGATCAACGACGGCATCACGCAACGGCTGGTAATGGCCGGCCTGCAGAAACACGCTGCGGGCCTTGACGCTCTCGGGCGTATCACCCGGATCACGGCTCTTCTTGTTCTGGACCAGCAGCAGATTGACATAGCCCTCTTTCGCGACATCGAAGCAATGACCCAGCGCACAGCGCCAGGTCCGGCCTTCGGCCTGCAGGATGTCATCACAGAGGGGGCATAGAATCTGAGGCATGGGCGGGCTCACACAGGTGTTGTTGCAGCGGCCTGCACTATACCTAAAAGTCCTGCTCGACACTTACCGCAAGACTGCTGCCGACCTCGGGCAGTCGCGCCGCGACGAAACCGGTGCGCTGCCAGGCCATGACGCGGTAGGTCGCCAGCACCCCGGGATGAAAGCGATAGACGATCTCGGTCGGTGCAGCCTCTTTCGACACTGACCGGATGAGGATCTCCACATCATCCAGGCTGAAACGCTCACCCACGGCAACACCGTAGGGGCTGGCGCGCATGCTGGTAAAGCCGGTCTCGGTGCGCGCCACCAGGGTATTGGCATCCGGACGCGACAGAATGAAACGACCTGGCCCATCAACCAGTCCGCGTACTTTGACAATAGCCGGCGCCGGCCGGGTCGGGCTGGCGCCCAAAGACAGCGCCTGATCCTTGAGCAGCGGGAAAGTGACGTTACCGACATGGCTGAGACTGGAGATCAGCAGCAGGCGCTGGGGCGTACTGTCGGCATTGGGCAACCCGACAGTCTGTGAATCCATCAGGCCATCGAGGAGGTCCGCCGACTTGCCCATCGCCACGAACAGCAGCGGACTCAGCCACAGATGCAATCCCAGCATGGTGCCGGCAAATACCTTGCCGGCGCGCAACTGCCGCGCACTCAGACCCAGCTCACGGTACTGCTGGATATACAGCGCCAGCAGACCGGCAGCACCAAAGCCGACATACCAGAGCGCACGACTCACCAGCGCCGAGCCGCAGATGGGGATGACGGCAATCACCAGCCCCAAAGCATAGAAACGCGCCAGTGGCGAACGCCGCAGCAAAGGCCAGAGCACCCAGGCCATCAGCAGCAGTACCGTCAGCGCATAGGCCAGCGCCGGCAACATGGCCTGACTGCGCAAGGGCGGCTGTTCGAGCGCGCCGAAGACCTCGGCCGGCGGCAGGAAGAACTGGCCGGCCAGATAAGCCGGTGCGCGATAGGCCATTTCCTGCAGAAACAGGAGGGGCTTGCCGACCGGGTCGATATAGAAGCCCGGTCCGGCCGTGCCATAGCCGCCCTGATGCCAGTAGCCCATCCAGAACAGCGCGATCAGGGTATACGGCAGCAACCGCAGGATACGTACCCGCCACTGCCCCTGCGCCAGAAAGACCTCATGCGCCAGCAGGTAACCCGTGATGGCCAGCGCCGACTCGCCACTGGCCAGCCCCAGACAAAACCAGGCCGCCGCCAGGGCTTTCCAGCCCGCGCCCTCGCGGCGATGGCAGAGCAGACACAACAGGCCGCTGGCGAGACAAACCAGCACATTGCGATTGCAAAGCCAGGCGACGCCCCCGGCATGCGCGAAGTCGACGGCGAAGAACACCGCCGCCAGACCTGCGGCCCAGCGCACCGGCATCAACTGACGATAGGTCAGCGCGGCGATCAGGCAGAGCAGGACATACCAGAGCACGGAGTGCAGATGCATGAGGAAGAAATTGTCCGGCCAGAGCCGGTAATCCACCGCCATGAGCCATTCCGCCACAGGACGGAAAAAGCGAACCTTGGTCTCGGCATGAGTCCACCAGGGCAGGACACCCGACTGTATCTGTGCCTCGGTGACCGGATTGCCACGCGTGAAGAACTCGAAGACATTACCGCCGCTGCCACTCAGCAGCGCGATGCGCTGACCGTAATCATCCAGAAAAAGGCCATTGCCGAGCAGCGGCAGGGACAGCAGGAACGCCAGCAGCGCGGCAAAGGCGAAAATGTGGCGATGACCAAAAAATGCGGGGCTGTTCATTGCGAACTTATCCTTGTCGGAGTGACATCAGACGCGCGCAGGCGTCAGCACGGGCGGACCACTGTGAAACCGCATCTCGACATCCGGCGTTTCGATCAGCTCACGCTCGATCTCGCGGAAAAATGCCACCCGTGCGTCGATCGGGTCTGGCGAATAGGCCGCCGCCAGTCCCAGATAATGCTGGAAATGGCGTGCCTCAGAGCGCAGCAGGAAGGTATAGAAACGTTTGAGCTCATCGTCGAGGTGCGGCGCCACCGCGGCGAATCGCTCGCAGGATCGGGCCTCGACGAAGGCACCAATGATCATGAGATCCACCAGATGCCCCGGGTCTGACGTCCGTACATGCTGGCGCAGGCCGTTGGCATAGCGAGCCGCCGACACCGGCCGGTAACGGATGCCGCGCTTCTGCATGAGCTCGCGCACCTGCTCATAATGCAGCAGCTCTTCACGCGCCAGCTGGGCCAGCTCGGTCTGCAGCTGCTCGCGGTCGTTATAGCGAAACAACATGTTCATGGCAGTGCCGGCGGCCTTCTTTTCGCAATTGGCATGGTCCTGCAGCAAGGTCGGCAGGTCACTGACGGCGGCGGCGACCCAGGTCCCGGGAGTAGGACAGGCCAGAAAGTCGTGGATGGGTTGCATGAAATCCATGAACAAGCTCATTACTGATCGAAACAAGGTCGGGATTATAGCGGGAGGCCGTCAAGCATCGCATGCTGCTTGGTGTCCCTGACGGCATGCACTATCCTTGGGCGGCTTGAAAATGAGACATGGCCACATGGCAGCTATCCAACTTTCGTTCAAAGACCGGCTCTCGATCACGCTTCTGCGGTTTTTCAGCCGCCTGCCCCTGCCTTTCCTGCAACGGCTGGGCGCCCTGATCGGTGCGCTGGCAGCCCGCATGGACAACACCGGTCCTTATCGCACGGTACGGCGCAACATCGAGCTCTGCTTTCCCGAACAGGATGCCGAATGGCATACCCGTACCGCCCGGGCCTCGCTGATCAGTACCGGCATGACGGCACTCGAATGCACCAAGACCTGGGGCATGCCACCCGAATACAGCGCAGCCGCCATTCGTGATGTGCATGGCGCGGCGCTGTTCCATGCCGCGCTGGCCGAGGGCAAGGGCGTTATCGCCATTGCACCGCACTGGGGAACCTGGGAGTTCCTCAACGCCTGGATCAACCTGCACACCTCCCCCATCATCATGTACAAACCCGGCAAGCAACCCGGTGTCGATGCGTTTGTCGCGGAAGCGCGCAGCCGCCTGCAGGCGACCCTGGTGCCGACGGATGAAAACGGCGTGCGTGCGGTCTTCAAAGGTTTGCGCAAGGGCGGCTTCACCGCCATCCTGCCTGACCATATTCCGGGTGATAACGGCGGCATTTTCTCGCCTTTCTTCGGCATCTCGACCTGGACCGGCGTCATGGTGCCCAAACTGGCGGCACGCACCGGCTGTCGTCTCATCGTCATGGGCTGTGTCCGTCGTGCCGATGGCGATGGCTTCGACTTGCACATCCTGCCCGCCGACCCGGATGTCGGCCACGAAGACCTCGCCACCGGCGTGGCCGCCATGAACCGCTCCATGGAAACGCTGATCCGCATGGCGCCCGAGCAATACCAGTGGACCTACAAGCGTTTCAAGCGTAACGCCGATCTGCCCAACCCCTACCGCTACTGAATCCCTGGCTGTCATCATCTGCACCCGATCTGTCACTCAAAAGTCTCATCGGGTGCGGTCCTGCTGTGACAGCATCGTGACTGACTACTCAGTCACGATGCCTACAGCTCAGGTAACCCTGCAATGACCCAGCCAGCCGTCCTTACCCTCGCCCAGCAAGTCGAAAACCACCAGTCGCGCTTTGCCAGCCGTCCTGCCGCCGAATACCTAGGTGTCACGCTCAGCTACCAGGATCTGAACCGGATGGCCGACCATCTGGCCAATCTGCTGCGCTCGCTCGGGCTGGGCGCCGGCGATGTCCTTGGCATTCATCTGCCGAACACGCCGCAATATCTGGTGGCGCTGGTGGCGGCCTCCAAGCTCGGCGCCGTGATCTCAGGGGTGTCGCCGCTGCTGACGCCCTCGGAAATCGTGCATCAGATCAATGACGCCAACATCAAGGTGCTGTTCACCCTCGATCAGCTCTTCAATGCCGCCGTCGCCCCCATCGATGGTCAGGTGCCCGGCCTCAAGACCGTGCTGGTGGCCACGCCCATCGATGTCCTGCCGGGCTGGAAGAAGACCCTCGCCTATGCCCTGCGGAAGGTGCCGCGTGTTGTGCGCCAGCCCATGACAACCGTTGCTGTCATCGATTACTGGCAAGCCCAGCGCAAGGCACCGGACACGCCGGTGCGCACCCTCGTTGCACCTGATGCCACCATCATGATCCAGTACACCGGAGGGACCACCGGCAAGCCCAAGGGGGCGGAACTGACACTGGCCCAACTGCATTCACAAAGTATCCAGGTCGCCGATGTCTGCGCCTACGAAGACGGCAAAGAAACCATCGCCAGCGCCTTTCCCTACTTCCATGTTGCCGGCCTCATTCTCGCCATGGTCGCCATGCGCCATGCATCGCGCCTGCTGGTCATTCCCGATCCGCGCAATGTCGACATGTTCTGTCAGGCCATGCGCACATACCCGCCGACGCTGATGGCCAATGTCCCCACCCTGTTCCAGATGCTGCTGGAGCACGCGCCCTTTCATCAGCTCGACTTTTCGTCGCTTCGCATGGCCATTTCAGGTGCTGCGCCCTTCTCCACCGACATGATGTACAAACTCGAGAAGGTCATCGGGGCCGGCAAGCTCTGCGAGGGCTACGGCATGACCGAATGCTGCGGCGTTACCGTCCTCAACCCCATCGGTGCGGCCCGCATCGGCTCCATCGGCCTGCCGTTGTCGGGGACACGCCTGAAAATCGTCGATGCCGAGACCGGATCGCGCGAACTGCCGACCGGCGAGCCGGGCGAAATCATCATCAATGGCGGCCAGGTCATGAAGGGCTATCTCAATAATCCCGCTGCCACCGCCAAGACCATTCGCGACTTCGAGGGCGAGCCCTGGCTCTATACCGGAGATATCGCCGTCAAGGATGCCGACGGCTATGTGACCATCTGCGATCGCGCCAAGGACATGCTGATCGTGGGTGGCTACAAGGTGTTCTCAGTGGAAATCGAAGGCAAGCTGGGCGAACTGGCGTGCATCGACATGACGGCTGTCATTGGCACACCGGACGAAAAGCGTCCGGGCAATGATGTCGTCAATCTGCATGTGCAGTTGCGTGGCAGCCATCGCGAACGCGACCGCCGCGAGGTCGAGGCCGACATCATGAGCTTCTGCCGTCAGCACATGGCCGCCTATAAAATCCCCAAGGCGATCCACTTTCATGATGCCCTGCCGCTGACGGCGGTCGGCAAGCTCGACAAGAAGGCGCTGCGCGCATGAGCGCGGCAACCACCGCGCAGGGGATGTGACATGGAAGTGACGGAAGCTCTCGACATCACAGCGGCAGTGGCCCGCCGAGGCGAGCCCTTCCGGCTCGGCCAGCCCCAATCCGGTGAGGTTGGCGTTCGTATCCTGGCCTGCGGCATCTGCCCTACCGATCTGGCGGCACGTATCGTCAAACCCGTCCTGATCATGAGCGAGCCCTGATCCATGAGCCCTGAACAGCAATTCGAAGCCCTGGCCGCGCGCCGGGAAAAAACCCCCATGCATGAGCTGGATGCCTTCTTCGACGCCCTCCCGGATGTCAGCGAAACCTTCATGATCGGCGAATGGGATGGCGGCGTGTTCAACACCGGTCATCCCGGGGAACAGCAGTTGGGCGCGCTGGGCTGGGCCGGCAAGACTTTTCGCAGCCGCAATGATGTCGACCCGATGGTGTCACGACAACCGGATGGCCAGCGTACTGCGAACCCGGTCTTGGGCACCGCTGTGCTGCGCCGTGTCGAGTACCGGGGTGTCGTCACGGCCACCATGATCTATGACAAACATGCCATTTTTGATCACTTCCGGGCCGTGAACAATGACACCGTGATCGGCGTCATGGACCGCAAAGGCGAGACTCAGGTGCTGTATTTCTGGCTCAGGCGCTGTCGGGTTTGAGCTGATTCACCAACGCCAGAACATCAATGCTCGCCAGCGCCTGGATCTTGGGGTCATCAATGCGGGCATTGACTTCCTTGACGATCTGATCACGCACAATCGGCTCGACCACCATCAGGTTTTCAAGCACTTCACCCGGCAGATTTTCGCCATTGAGGTCAATGCGTATATCGCGTCCGCGCACCTTGTGCGGGATCAGCCGGAGCATCACCGGCGCATAGGTTTCAACATCAATGCGCACGCTGATGGTCACATCCATGGTGAATTTCAGGCTGAGGTTGAAAATATTGACATCCAGTTTGATGTCACCGAGCACCTTGAGCACGAAGCTGATATGCGGCAAACGCTCGAGCATCGGATCAACGCTGATGTCATCCAGATTGAATACATAGTCCACCACGATGAGGTCCGCCGGGAGCTTGCGGATCGAACCGGCAATGGTGGATTCAAGCGCGGCCTGGATTTCGCTGCCAATGCGGCGCGCGGTGACCACTTGCTGAATGAAGTTATGGCCGAACTCGGAATAACTGATCGGTTTGGCGGAATGCATGCCGGGCTCCATCGAATAGTGAGTCGATAGTAGGCGGCCCGGCGGGGCAAAGCAAAAATGACGGGTGACCGGAAGGAGGCAGTCGCTGACTCATGCACAGGCCGAGGCATATATCTCGGCATAAATTCTGTCACTGTCTGCGGCAATCCAGACGCGATCATGGCCCTCGGAGCTGAAACTCTGAACAACCTTGCCCTTCATGTAATAGCTGTCGGCACTGAATGCAAACCGTGTGTTTTCACAATCAACCAGTAGATGATAAACCGCCGCATTATAAGTCATGCCCATGGGCGTATTTTGCGGCTGCTCATATGTCACGGTACCAATGATTTTCCGGACAACACCCGACAGACCGTATTCGCTATCCGGATCGGGGGATGTGCTGACGATCGGCAGCGGCTCATCTGCCGGCACTGACGAGCCGGCGAAACAGGGCGTCCAGGGGGAAACCATCACGATCAGCAGGAAAAACACGGCGAGCAACACGGGGTACTGCGGTCTCATCAATGCCTGTTCTCAATACCCGCACATGCTGTGCGTTGCCTGCGCAATATCTGTTAACAAATAATTACAATGAGATTTTACACAAACGGAAAGTGCATTAAAACAATGATTTTTAATGAGAATTAGGCGGGGTCAATATTTGTCAATGTCACAAATCAGACAGGACAGCGGGAGATGGCTGTCAGCCTGACATCACCACCTGGATGGGCACATCCACAGGCGCAGCAGGCTGCACTTGTGGACGGCCGGATTCATCAGAAGGCGTAACTGAAGATCAGCCAGAACAACAGGCTGTCATCGCGGACATCAGACTGGGCCTTGCCGCCACTCAGCGGTTTTGCCAGCAAGGTATCAATGCTCCAGGGTCCGCGCTGATAACGCAGACCGACACCGGTGCCCGACAGCGCCCGGGTATTTTTCCCCACCGCAGTCGGCTTGTGCTCCATCGCGATACGGCCAGCATCGAAAAAGAGGTAAGGCGTCAAACCGCCCATGCTGTAACGCAGCTCCAGCTGCGCCAGATAGCCCTCATCTCCTGATGCCTCGCTGGTCGGGTAGCCACGCACACCGTAAACACCACCGAGAGAAAAGCCCTCCGAACTGTCCAGGTTGTCTGCGGCGATCTGGCCATTGAGACGTGCATAGAGACTCAGCAAGCCCATCAGGCGTTGCAGACGAACAACATCGGCGTTCATGCGGACGAAACGTCCGTTGACCTTGCCGGGGTTCTGCTGAATGCCATCAAAATGACCCATGACAAGCTCCAGCGAGCCATAGGTAATGCCTGAGTCATCCTGATTGTTGAAATTCAGGCCCACTGAGCCGCTGTTACTGGCACGATGCTCCTGCACACCAACCGCAAGCTGTTCGTCAAACAAACGCTTGTGCTGCGCAGACAGGGATAAGGTGACGTTGTTGCGCTGTGAACGCTGCAACGCATAACTCAGCCCCAGGGTCGCGGTCTGTGCCGTCCCGCTGGCTTTGAGCGCCTTGAATTCCCGCCCCAGGCTGTAGCTGGTGTAGCCATAGCCCGCGGTGGCTCTCCATCCGTCCGCGCCCAGCGGCCTGGCATAGTTAAGTCCCAGAGACCGCTGGTTTTCATCACTCTGCAACAGGCTAAAGCCCAACTGGTCGCCCAGCAGAAACGGGCTGTTCCAGAGCAGGTTCGCCCTCGCCTGGTAATAGCCGGTATAACGGCTGCCATAGTTACTCACGCTGAGGCTGCCGCTGACAGGTTGAACCCGCGTCAGTTTGACCTCGAGATCGCCTGTGCCGAGCGCCTTACCGGCAGACATGATCGGCAGCGTCTCATAGCCAGGCTGGTCGCTCAGCAAGAGCAACCTGCGCTCCAGTGCAGGGGTATAAATCGGTTTTCCTTCGTCCAGGCCGGCCAGAAAAGCCCGGGCATCATCAGCCCGCGTCAGGTCATCAATACTGATCGCACGCTGGCCGTAATAACCCTCGACAACCTGTATGGTCAGCACGCCATCCTTGATGCCCAGCGCCGGCAGATAAGCCTTGGCAAAACCATAACCTCTGGCTCTGTAGAACTCGGAGACCTCATCAGCGAGTGCGTAGAGTCCGGCCAGGTCGTACGGCTTGCCGGCGACAGGCACCACGGCGGCGCGCAACTGTTCCTGTGAATAAATGGTATTGCCGATAAAAACCACTTCCCTCAGGGTAATGGTCTTGCCTCCCGCAGGCACCTGATCCGAGACCGCGGGCGGCAGCGGCAGTGCCACCCCGGGAGCAGGCGGTGCCACTGGTGCCTGCTGCTCGCGCAGCAAACGTCCGGCATCGGGGATATTGACTGGAAGCGCGGCCTGAGCCACAAGCGGAAACGCGAAAAGAAACCCCGCCTTGGCAAGGCTGCAACCGTGATGAGCCATCAAAACCACTTTATTTTAATGAGATGTATCGCGACCCGGGGCCTTGCGGCCCCGGATCCCTCCCCGTCTTACTTCGCCGCCGGCAGG
>CAZEEQ010000033.1:0-20001 GCA_964511255.1 uncultured Paraperlucidibaca sp. | reverse complement strand
CGGCCTTCTGCATCTCCATGTTGTAGATACGCAGCGAGCCGCCACCGAGTTCGGTGCCGTTGAGCACCATGTCATAGGCCACCGACAGCGCCGAGCCCGGATCGGTCTTGAGCACGGACACGTCGCACTTGGGCAGCGTGAACGGGTGGTGAACCGAGGTCCACTGGCCATCGGCTACTTCTTCGAACATCGGGAAGTCGACCACCCACAGCGGGGCCCATTCGCAGGTCAGCATCTTGAGGTCATGACCGACCTTGACGCGCAGCGCGCCCATGGCGTCGTTGACGACCTTGGCCTTGTCGGCGCCGAAGAAGATCAGGTCGCCGTTCTGTGCGCCCGTGCGTTCAATGATCGCCACCAGGGCTTCATTCGGCAGGAACTTCACGATCGGGGACTGCAGACCGCTGCCTTCACCGTTGTGGATGTTGGAGACGTCATTGACCTTGATGTAGGCCAGGCCCTTGGCGCCGTAGATGCCGACAAACTTGGTGTATTCGTCGATCTGGCTGCGCGGCATGGCGTTGCCGCCCGGGACCTTGAGCGCGACGACACGACCCTTGGGGTCCTTGGCCGGGCCGGCGAAGACCTTGAATTCAATGCTCTGCAGCAGGTCGGCGACGTCGACCAGTTCCATCGGGATGCGCAGGTCCGGCTTGTCGGAGGCGTAGCGGCGCATGGCCTCGTTGTAGGTCATGCGCGGGAAGGCGTCGAACTGGATGCCGAGCAGTTCGTCGAAGAGCTGCACGATCATCTTTTCGGTGATCGCCATGATTTCCTCGTCGCTGAGGAACGAGGTCTCGATGTCGATCTGGGTGAATTCGGGCTGACGGTCAGCGCGCAGGTCTTCGTCGCGGAAGCACTTGGCGATCTGGTAGTAGCGGTCGAAGCCGGACACCATGAGCAGCTGCTTGAACAGCTGCGGCGACTGCGGCAGGGCGAAGAAGCTGCCCGGCTGGGTGCGCGATGGCACCAGATAGTCGCGTGCGCCTTCCGGCGTGGCACGGGTCAGAATGGGTGTTTCCACGTCGAGGAAGCCGTTGTCATCGAGGTAGTTGCGGATCAGCGAGGTGACCTTGGAGCGGAAGCGCATGCGCTCCAGCATTTCCGGACGACGCATGTCGAGGAAGCGGTACTTCAGACGCACTTCCTCGCCGACGTTGGTGAAGTCGTCGTTGAGCGGGAAAGGGGGCGTCTCGGCCTGGGCCAGGATGTCGATGGCCTTGCCCAGCACTTCGATCTGACCGCTCGGCATGTTGGCGTTTTCGGTGCCGGCGTAACGCTGGCGCACACGGCCGGTGATCTTGAGCACGAACTCGGAGCGCGACTTGTCAGCCAGTGCGAAGGCCTCGGGCGTGTCCGGATCGATGACCACCTGGACCAGACCGTCACGGTCACGCATGTCGAGGAAGATCACGCCGCCATGGTCGCGACGACGATGTACCCAGCCGCAGAGGGTCACGGTCTGGTCGATATGGGATTGGTTGAGACTGCCACAGTAGTGACTACGCATGATGCCGGTATCCGAGTGCGAGTAGAGCGTCGAGTGAAACGCCAGAGCGCGTCTGGCGGAGCAAGCCGGCAAGTATAGCCTTCCCGATAAAACTCTGAGAACTCCGGTTATTGGTCAGCACCCCCTTTACAGACGAAAAATCTTGGCGTACATACCGCCAAACAGGACAAATCCCTGTTCGGACAACGGTTTTTCTGGCAACGAGCCGTCGGAGGGCTGAAAGTTGGAAGAAGGATTTCTCGAAGACAGCACAGAAGCTGAACACGAAGAACTGTCGAAAGCGCAGTTGGCCAAGAATGCGCTGCTGAAACGCCGTCAGCTCGATGATGTCATCGAGGAGCGACGTCTCAGTCGCCGCCTGAGGGACTACGATTTCGACCTGGACGACGAATAAGCTTCCAATTTATGCGGGAATGCCCGCGCTTCCCTTGCGTGTCCGGACGGTCTTGGCATAATGACCCGGCCCTGCGCTCAGCCGCACCATCCCTATTGATATCAAGGAAACAGTCATGGCGATTGAACTTCCCGCTCTGCCCTACGACAGCACGGCTCTGGAGCCGTACATCACGGCCCATACCCTCAGCTTCCACCACGGCAAGCATCACAATGCCTACGTCGTGAACCTGAACAACCTGATCAAGGGCACTGACCTTGAAGGCCAGAGTCTGGAAGCCATCGTTGCCGCTTCCGCAGGCGACGCCGCCAAGGCCGGCATTTTCAACAACAGCGCCCAGGTCTGGAACCACACGTTCTACTGGAACAGCATGAAGCAGAACGGCGGCGGTCTGCCGACCGGCGCGATTGCCGCCAAGATCGATGCTGACTTCGGTTCCTACGAGAAGTTCGTTGAAGCCTTCAAGGCTGCCGCCACCACCCAGTTCGGTTCCGGCTGGGCCTGGCTCGTCGTCGGTGCCGACGGCAAGCTGGCGGTCACCAAGACCGGCAACGCCGACACCCCGATTGTTCACGGCCAGAAGCCGCTGATCACCATCGATGTCTGGGAACACGCTTACTACCTGGACTTCCAGAACCGTCGCCCGGACTAC
Source organism: uncultured Paraperlucidibaca sp. (assembly GCA_964511255.1). GTDB lineage: Bacteria > Pseudomonadota > Gammaproteobacteria > Pseudomonadales > Moraxellaceae > Perlucidibaca. The sequence continues at coordinate 17,445 of CAZEEQ010000033.1, read as the reverse complement.
ATCACGACCTTCCTCGACAAGCTGGTCAACTGGGACTTCGCCAACGCCAACCTGGCCGGCTGATTCCGCTGACGACCATCTCGCATGGTCGTGTGATGAAGAAAAAGGCGCCTCAGGGCGCCTTTTTTCATGCCGGCCGCTAGAATCGGTTCATCTTTCCCGGGTTTCCTGCCGATGTCCGTGTTCCGAGATGATCCTGCCTTCAGTGCCCGCCGCCGCAATCTGGTCGAGCTCTGCCTGCTGCGCACGGTTCTGCTGATCCTGTTGTTGCTGACCGCGCTCGTGATGGCATTCAGCCAGCGCTGGGGCGGTGCGCTGCCGACAGGGCTCGTGCTGGTCGTGGGCGGACTCGTGCTGATCAACGTGCTGACCCTGCTGAGGCTGCGTGCGGCCAGCCATGTCAGTGATGATGAGCTGTTCCTGCAATTGCTCTTCGATGTGCTGTTGCTGACCGCCTTGTTCCTGCAAAGCGGCGGCAGCGGCAATCCGTTTGTGACCTATTACCTGGTGCCTCTGGCCATCGCGGCATCTACCCTGGGCTGGCTGCAAACCGGCGCGCTGGCCGTGTTCATGCTGCTCGGATACAGCAGCCTGTTTTTCGGGCAGTCCGGTGCGGCCACCCTGCAGTGGCCCTGGCATAGCTATCAGGGTCATATCATGGGCATGTGGGTCAATTTTGTGATCAGCAGTGCTTTGCTGGTGGTCTTTGTCGGTCGCATGCAGCGCCGCCTGCGTGATCAGGACCGGTATCTCGCGGAACAGCAGCGCCGTCAGCTGCAACGTGATCAAGCGGTGGCCATGGGCACGCTGGCGGCCAGTGCCGTGCACGAGCTGGCCACGCCCTTGTCGACGCTGACGCTGGTCGGCGGTGAGCTGGCCGAGACCTTGCCTGATGACAGCCCGCAGCGCGAGTCCGTGCAGTTGTTGCAGTCGCAGCTGGCGCGCTGCCGGCAGATTCTGGCCAACCTGCGTGAACAGGCCCGCCAGCCTGACACCATGCCGTGCAAGACCCTGCGCGAACATGCCGCTGCCTGGTTGCATCCGCTCAAGGTCTGGCAGCCTGATCGTGATTTCAGTCTGAGCCTGGGCGAGGGGGCGGAGCAGGTGTTCGGCATGCCCTGGTTGTTGCAGCAGGTGTTGCACAATCTGCTGCAGAATGCCGCCGATGCCAGCCGCGAGCATGTGCAGTTGCAGGCGGCTGTGCGTGAGGGCGAGCTGGTCTGTGTCATTCGCGATGATGGGGCGGGCTGGCCGGCGGACCTCATCGAGCGTCTGGGGCAGCCCGCCGTGAGCAGCAAGCCGGAAGGCCTGGGCTTGGGTGTTTTCCTCAGTCAGGTCACGGTGGCCGAGCTCGGTGGCGTGCTCAGTCTGGGCAATACGCCGGAAGGTGGCGCCGAGGTCTGCCTGCGCATTCCGCTGGCCGCCCTGACCACATCCGCTGCGATTGCGGACCCGTATCATGATCGAAAAAAGGAGCCGCGCCATGCGCCTGTTGTTGGTCGATGACGACGAGATTTTTCGTGAAACCCTGGCCCGCGCCTGTCGGCGGCAGGGCCATGAAGTGGCCACCGCTGAAGATGGTACCGCAGCCCGGCATCAGCTCGGCAGCTTCGCCCCGGATGCCTGTGTGCTCGATCTGCGGCTGGCCAGCGAGTCCGGGCTCAATCTGCTCCCGCAGTTGCTGGCACAGGCGCCGGGCCTGAACATCCTGATGCTGACCGGTTACAGCTCGATTGCCACGGCAGTCGAAGCGACCAAGCGCGGGGCGGTGAACTACCTGGCCAAGCCGGCCACCGTGCAGGATATCCTGCGTGCCCTCGGGGAGGGACCGCAGGAGGTCTCTGCGCAGTCGGATGCCGAGGATGAAGGACAGGCGCTCTCGGTTGACCGTCTGGCCTGGGAACATATCCAGCGGGTACTGCTGGAGGAAGGCGGCAACATTTCGTCAACGGCCAGACGGCTGGGCATGCACCGCCGCACCCTGCAACGGCGCTTGCTCAAGCGGCCGGTGCCCCAGTAGTGGCGTGACGGTCCGGCCCTCAGTGACGGCCGGACTTCCCGAATTTCACCCGCAGGAAAGCGATCACGCCCGGCAGTATGCTGAGGCCGATGATGGCGAAAACGACAATCATGAAGTTCTCTTTCACCACCGGCAGGTTGCCGAAGCCGTAGCCCAGCCAGACAAAGCTGCCGACCCAGATCAGACCGCCGAACAGATCGATGATGAAAAAGCGGCGGTAGGGCATGCGTCCCACGCCCGCGACGAACGGGGCGAAGGTGCGGAGGATGGGCATGAAGCGCGCGATCACGATGGTCTTGCCGCCGTGATGGTCGAAGAAAGCCTGGGTCTTTTCCAGGTAATCGCGACGTATCCAGCGGGAATCGACGTCATAGACGCGCTGTCCGAGGTAGCGCCCTATCGCGTAATTGCAATTGTCACCGAGAACTGCGGCGAACCAGAGCAGGCCGAAGAGCGCCCAGGGGTCCATGACACCGGTGGCGGCGAGGGCGCCGGCGGCGAACAGCAAGCTGTCGCCGGGCAGGAAGGGCATCACCACCACGCCGGTTTCGACAAAGACGATGAGGAACAGCAGACCATAGATCAGAGCGCCGTTGGCGGCTGCGAACTCTGTCAAATGAACGTCTACATGCAGAATAAAATCAATCAGTTCCATGAGGTTTCCAAAAATTTCATAAAGGCTTTCTGGTCGGCTTCACCAACCAGCGAGGGGCGTTCTTCACCACGGCTGTTCCAGGCCATGAAGACTGGCGGGCCGAACAGTTGTTTTTGCTGCAGCCAGTTCAGCTGAGCTTCGCTGGTGGCGGTGATGTCGAACTTCAGCCGCACGCCCTGGCTCAGCACCGCGCGCACGTCGGGTTGGCTCAGGATCGTGCGCTCCATCTCGACGCAGCTCACACACCAGTCGGCAAAAATGTCGATGATCACTGGCCGGCCCTGCTGCCTGGCCTCGGCCACCGCGGCATCGAGTTCGGCCGGATCGGTGATGTGACGGAAGAAACCGGATTTTTCGTCGCCGGCTCCGGGTACGGTTGCGCTGGCTGCGGCGTGATCAGTGCTCAGTGCCTGCCAGGGACGCAGCGGGTCATCCGCCCCTTGGGCAGCACCCCAGACCAGCAGGCCAGCCCAGAGCAGCAGCGGCAGTGTGAGCAGCAGCGCAGGCAGCCGTTTCTGCGAGAGCAGGGCTGTCAGCGCCAGGGCGGTGAGCGTCAGGAAACCGGCCCAGACCAGCATCTGCGTGGCAGCGGGCAGCAGGCGGTTGACCAGGCTGATGGCGACCGCTACCAGCATCCAGGCAAACAGGCGCTTGACGGCATCCAGCCAGGGGCCGGAACGTGGCAGAAAGCGACCTCCGCCAGCCCCCAGCAGCAGCAGCGGCAGGCCCATGCCAAGGCTCAGGCTGAACAGGGCCGCCCCGCCCAGCAGGGCATTCTGGGTGGTGCTGAGGTAGAGCATGACCCCGGCCAGCGGTGCTGACACGCAGGGCGATACGATCAGGCTGCTGACGGCTCCCATGATGAAGACGGAGCCATGGGCACCGCCGCTCTGGCGGGCCTGCAGCGCTTCCAGCGGGCGGCGCAGAAAGCCCGGCAGTTGCAGATTGCCGCCTTTCAGCAGCAGACCGGCCAGCGCCACGAACAGCAGGGCGAACGTGATCAGAATGGCCGGCTTCTGGAGCAGGGCGGAGAGGTTGGCGGCAGCGCCGAGACCGGCAATGAGCAGCCCGGCGATGGTGTACATGACGCACATGCCGAGCACATAACTGAGTGCCAGCAGGAAGCCGCTGCGGCTGTTCAGGGCTTGTCCGTCGCGCTGACCACCGGCCCGTTGCTGGCCGACAATGATGGCGGAAAGAATCGGCAGCATGGGCAGTACGCAGGGCGTGAAGGCAAGGCCGAGGCCGAAGAGCAGGAAGGCGCCGAGAACCAGCGGCAGCGATGCCGTTGCCAGCCACTCGGCGAGGGCGCCGGCATTGCGACCATCCGGCGCGCCGCTGTCTTTCGTGATCGCACCGGACTCAGCGTCGGCGGCTGCCGTCGGCGCATCCGTCCAGGTGGCCAGATCGACATCAACCAGCCAGCTTTGCGGCGGATAGCAGAGACCGGCGTCAGCACAGCCCTGATAACGGACCTCCAGCACACGGCTGCCATTCAGCGGTTTCAGGCCCGCGGGCGGCGCCAGGACCAGATCGACATCACGGCGATAGACCTTGACGCGTCCGAAATTGGGGTCTTCATGCCACTCGCCGGCCTGCATGAGGGTGAATTGTGGCTCGGGCAGTGAGGCGTCGCGCCAGCGCAGTTTGAACTGGCGGTCATAGAGATAGTGACCCGGCGTTACCGTCCAGCGCAGGGTGAGCCGTCCGGGCTGCAGGTCGGACGCCGGCTGGAAGGCTTTTTCCACCGGCAGGAAGTCGCCGGGTTTGCGGCTGTCGACCAGCAATCCGTTGGCCTGAGCCGGCAACATGAATGCGCCTTGCAGCAGACTGACAAACAACAGCAGCAGCGCAGGCAGAAATCGTTGCTTCATCGGGGATGTCATGCGTAAGACTCAAGTCGGGCGAATCACCAGGCGGGAAGTATGGCGACAGGCCCGGACAATGGCAAAGCCACAACGCCAAGACAGCAGGCCGGAGTGCGCCATGCAGGATCCGGCCCGGTCGCTGTCTCCGGACTCAGCTGCAGGCGATGAACAGACGGCGCGTGACTTTCTCCTGCAGCGTCTGCGGGTTGTCGAGCTGCATGCGGGCCAGCCAGCCCGCGGGGGCGGTTTTGCCGCGTCCACGCCAGAGCGCCCTGGCGACGGCGACCTTGTCATCCTTGATGGCCTTCATGTGTTGCAGGACCTTGGCGATGCCGAGTTCGTCCGGGGTCAGGTCGCAGCCGAACGGGAAGTCCGGTAGCAGTCCGCGGGCCTTGAACGGCTGCAGTTTCGCCGCCAGCGCCTCCGGCAGGTTCTGGCGCTGGGCGGCGGGGATGACATAGCCGGACTCGATTTTTCCGGCCGATTTGGCCTTGGCCAGCAACTCATCCTGAAAGCGCGAATCGGTGATGGCGAGCAGGCGCTTGATGATCTCGCTGTCGGTACGACCCCGCAGGTCGGCGACACCGTATTCGGTGATGACGATGTCGCGCAGCTGCCGCGGAATCGTGGTGTAGCCGTAGTTCCAGACGATGTTGGAGCTGGCCTCGCCGCGCGGTCCGCCATTCTCGCGGCTGGCCCGCAGCATCAGAATGGACTGGGCGTCGGGCAGGGCGTGTGACATCGCCACGAAGTTGTACTGGCCACCGACGCCGCTGACCACGCGCCCGGTCTCCAGCCCGTCGGAAACCGCCGAGCCGAGCAGCGTCATCATCATGCAGGTGTTGATGAAACTGGCGTCCTTGCGCTGGGCGCGGCCCAGATCATCCTGGCCATAAAGCTGATTGATGAAGCCGATGGCCGTCATGTTGATGCGGGCACGGGTCTGGTCATCGAGGTCGCGGAGGGCCTGATAGAAGTCGCGCGGACCGAGGAAGAAGCCACCGGTCATGGTGTGGCCGCCGAGCAGGCGCTCGCCAAGGCCGTGCGCAGCCAGGGCGGCGCGGGTGTCGGGGTCATCGCTGCGCGCCGGCAAAATCTGTCCGTTGATCACCAGCTGCTCTCCCAGCAGCACGACATCCTTGCGGAGTATGCCGAAGCGCTGCAGCAACTGGAGGTCGGCGGCATTGAGCAGGACACGGATGGCGCCGGTCTCGACCAGGGCATCGAGCGTGTGCAGGCTGACCTGTTCACTGATGCGGCCGCTGTTGAGCAATTGCTGGAGACCGGCATGGTCGTAAACGGCGCGACGGATAATGCCGGCCTGCATGAGCTTCATGAAGCCATTGACGAACATCTCGCTGCAGCCGTAGAGGCCTTGCGCGAACGGGCTGGTATGTTGCTGGCACGTACCCAGTGCCTGCAGCATGGCGCGATAGTCGTCATTCTGCTGATCACGCAGGATCAGGCCTTGGGTGATGGCATCGCCCAGGGAGCCGATACCGATCTGCAGCGTGCCGCCATCACGGACCAGTGAAGAGGCATGCAGGCCGATGGCGTACTCGGCCAGGCTGACATTCATGTTGGGTGCCGAGAACAGCGTGTGCGTCCCTTCCGGGCAGTCGATCACGGCGTCGACCAGGCTCAGATCGACGATGGCATCGTTTTCCATGAAAGGCAGCTGCCGGTTGACCAGCAGTACACGGTAGACCTGCGCGCCGCTGGCCTTGAACAAGGGCAGCAGATCGAGTGTCACATCCGGATTGCAGGACAACGAGTACTCGCTGCGGCCATCACGCTCGCGGATGGCCACGGCCTGGGCGACGACGTTGACCCCCTGCAGCAGCATATCGCGCGCGGCATGGGTGTAGTGGGTCGCCATATAGTTCTGTTGCGCGTAGTCATTGCGCAGATAGTCGCCGGACTTGAGAAAGAACTCGGACACATCGATATTGGCCGGCAGCTTGCCCCGACGGAGGTCGGTGACATAGTCGAGCTCGATGTAGTCGCCGAACACGCGGTCGATGAAGGGGCGCATGAAAGCTTCTTCGAGCGCGTTCGAGGTCTGCGGCTTCTGCAGCGACAGCGCGGTGAGGATGCGCAGGCTGCGTCCCGGATCGTTCTTGATGCGGGCATAGAGCATGTTGAGCAGGGCATTCGGCTTGCCGATGCCGAGGGGTGTGCCGATCACCACCCGCGGACCGGTAAAAGCCAGCAGATCGTCCAGGCAGGCATCCAGCGAATCGAAGTGACGGGGCATGAAGATTCCTTGTCGGAGAGTTCTTGTTCTTGGCATGGCCGGCGACTGCGGCACGGTCGCCTGATGACGTCCGGTCGTTCAAATCATAAGAAAAACCGGCAGCTTGGGCTACAATGGCGGCCACTTTTGATCCGGAAAGCCCTCTGTGCTCGATTTGCACCATCTGGAAGTCTGGCGAGACGACCGCTGCCTGTTCAGCGACCTGTCGGCTTCGCTGCGCCCCGGAGATGTGCTGCAGGTCTGCGGTCCCAATGGCGCCGGCAAGACCACGCTGCTGCACCTGGTCGCCGGCCTGGGGCAGCCGCAGTCGGGGGATATCACCTGGCACGGACATCCCCGCGCGCATGATGTCGAGCGTTTTTTACGCAATTTGCTGTTCATTGGTCACTTGCCCGGCATCAAGGCGGCACTGACGGTGTCCGAGAACCTGGTCTTTCTGGCGGCCTGCCGCGGTGTGTCACTCCGCGAAGTGGCCCTGACCGATGCCCTGGCGCAGGTCGGCCTTGACGGCTATGAGGACTGCCCGACAGCCCAGCTCTCTGCCGGACAGAAACGTCGCGTGGCCCTGGCCCGGTTATTCACCGAGCCGGTGCCGTTGTGGATTCTCGATGAGCCGTTCACGGCCATTGACCAGCAGGGCGTCGCCGAGCTGGAGGGTTGGATTGCCGACCATGCCGAACGCGGCGGCATGGTACTGCTGACCACCCATCACCTGCTCAGGCTGCGCTGCCCGCTGCGCCAGCTGGCGATTGTGGCGCCCGAGGCGGCGGATGACGCGGAGTGCTGCTCATGATCTGGGCCACTGCCTTGCAACTGCTGCGACGGGATCTTCAGCTGGGTCTGCGCCAGACTGGCGACTGGCTGAATCCGCTGGTGTTCTTCCTCATGGTGATCGCCCTGGTGCCGCTGGCCGTAAGCCCGGAACCGGCGCGGCTCCGTGAGCTGGCTGCCGGCATCATCTGGATCGCGGCCCTGCTGGCGGTGCTGCTGGCCATGGACAGTCTGTTCCGCAGCGACCATGGTGACGGAACGCTGGAACAGTTGCTGCTGACGCCGGCGCCGCTGCCCTTGCTGGTGCTGGCCAAGGTGCTGGCGCACTGGCTGCAGACCGGGTTCAGCCTGACCCTGCTGGCCCCGCTGGCGGCCATCCTGCTTAACCTGCCGGGCAGCGCCATTCCTGTGCTCTGTCTGACCCTCCTGCTGGGCACGCTGACGCTGAGTTTGCTCAGTGCCATTGGTGCCGCCCTCACGGTAGGCTTGCGGCGGGGTGGCGTACTGGTGCCGCTGATTGCACTGCCGTTGCATATTCCGGTACTGATTTTCGCCACGGCAGCCGTGCAGGCCGAGCTGCTGGGTCTGCCGGTCACAGGCTATCTCGCCATCCTGGCGGCTTTTCTGGTGCTGGCCCTGATGCTGGCGCCGCTGGCAGCGGCGGCGGCCTTGCGCCTGGCCGTGAGCGGGGCCTGAAGATGACAGCTGGCGTATCTGATGCGGCAAACAGGAGACAATATGAAGTGGTTGCGTGACCTCTGGGCCGCCTTCGAGCGCACTGTCAGTCCCCGGCATTTCTATGCGCTGAGCGGGCGCTGGCTGCCCTGGTTCGCCTGGCCGGCAGCGCTGCTGCTGACGGTCGGTCTGATCTGGGGGCTGGCCATCGCGCCGCCTGACTATCAGCAGGGCAATAGCTACCGCATCATTTTCATTCATGTGCCGTCGGCCAGTCTGGCCATGGGCGGCTATCTGCTGCTGGCGGTCTGCGCCCTGATTTCCCTGGTTTGGCGCATCAAGACCGCCGAGATGGTGGCCCGGGCTGCGGCGCCCGTGGGCGCGCTGTTCTGTTTCTTCGCGCTGGTCACCGGCTCGCTCTGGGGCAAGCCGACCTGGGGCACCTACTGGGTCTGGGATGCGCGCCTGACCTCCATGCTGATCCTGCTCTTCCTTTATATGGGTGTGATCGCCTTGCAGAACGCCTATGAGGATGTGGCTCAGGGCAGCAAGGCAGCGGCTATCCTGGCGCTGGTCGGGGTCGTCAATCTGCCCATCATCAAGTACTCGGTCCAGTGGTGGAACACGCTGCACCAGGGGTCGACCTTCCGCATCACCGAGCGGCCGACCATGCCGCCGGAAATGTACCTGCCGCTGCTGGTCATGTTTCTCGGTCTCTGGTGCCTGTTTGCAGCGGTCGTGATCCTGCGCAGCCGGCATGAAATCCTGCATCGCGAGCGGCGCAGCCAGTGGGTGCGCGCCATCATCATGGCCGCTGACGCCAAGGGAGGTCGCGCATGATGGCTTTCGCATCCGTCAGCGATTTTCTCGCCATGGGTGGTCATGGCCTCTATGTCTGGCTCTCCTATGGCATCGTCACTGTCGGACTGGTGCTGCTGGTGCTGCTGTCACGCCGCAGCCACCAGCACTGGCTGCGTGATCAGCGTCGCCAGCTCGCGCGTCAGCAGGCCCGCAAATCCTCATCTTCCGGAGACCCGTCGTAATGCATCCTCAGCGTCGTCGTCGTTTGTTCTGGATCATCGGCCTGCTGGCCGGCCTCGGTCTGGCGGTCGGACTGACCAGCTATGCCCTGCGTCAGAACATCAATCTCTTTTTCACGCCATCCCAGCTGATGGCCAACGAGGCGGGTGAAGGGCAGCGCATTCAGGTCGGTGGTCTGGTCATGCAGGGCTCGGTCCGTCGCGAGCCCGACAGCCTGGCGCTGCGCTTCACGGTCACCGACCTCAAGCAGCGCGTCGATGTCGTCTACGAAGGTATCCTGCCGGACCTTTTCCGTGAGGGTCAGGGCATTGTGGCCAACGGACGCTGGCAGGGTGGTGTCGTCATGGCGGATGAAGTGCTGGCCAAACACGATGAGAATTACATGCCGCCGCAGGTGAAGGCGGCGATTGAGCAGGCCGGGCATCCGGGTGACAAGCCGAAATGAATGAAGAACAGTTTGACCGTCTGCTGCTGGATTGCAGCCAGACGCTGAAAGAAAAGCAGGCAAGGCTGGAGTCGCACTACGGCTTGGCCGCGATGAATCGCTGGAATTTCGACCGGGCGCGCATGGCGCTGGATTTTTATGGTCGTGATGGTCACCGTCAGGTCAGCTTCGCGGTGACCCCGATCGGCACTTTCTCGGTCACCCAGGAAACCTGGAAGTGGGCCTGGGCCAACGGTCATCTTGAACAGCCGCTGCGCGACAAGGCGGAAGCCTTCAGGGAGCTGGCGGAGCGTACCGACTACGATCTTTTCAAGGATGCCGACGCTTTCCAGGTCGATGCCGGGATGGCCTGGGAGCTGGCCGCGCTGGCGGTCGAGCATATTGATGCCGTCGGCTGCTATCGCGCACCCAATCGTGAGACCTGGTTGTTCCTGGCGCTGGAGCAGCCGCTGCTCGACTGAGCAGTGGCCTCAGCAATGAAGTCGCCCCTGCCGTTGGTCGAGGGTATTGCCCCCAGTTACCAGTGGCTGCCGCCGGGCCACTGGCCGGATCTCCTGGCTTTCCTGGTGGCACGTTTCAGCGAGATCAGCGAGGCGGACTGGCGCTCCCGCATGGCGCGCGGTCTGGTGGTGGACGAGCGCGGACAGGTGCAGGCGCCAGACAGTCCGTACCGCGCCGGTGCTTGTATTCATTACTACCGTGAGCTTGCTGACGAGCCGCCGGTGCCTTTTCGTGAAACCATCCTTTTTCAGGATGAGCACATCCTGATCGCGGACAAACCGCATTTCCTGCCGGTCATGCCGGCCGGCCGTTTTCTCCGTGAAACCCTGCTGGTCAGGCTGCGCCGCAGGGGCGGGCTGGATGATCTGGCGCCGGTGCATCGGATCGACCGCGAGACAGCCGGCATCGTGCTGTTCTCGGTCAATCCCGCCAGCCGCGATGCTTACGCCGCATTGTTCCGTGAGCGCCGGGTCGACAAAGTCTACGAAGCTGTCGCGGCTCACAGGCCTGAACAGGCCTTCCCGCTGACGCACCGCAGCCGCCTGGAGGCGGGTGAGCCTTTTTTTCGCATGCAGGAAGTGGCTGGCCCAGCCAACTCGGAGACCCGGGTCGATTTGCTGGAACGGCGTGGCGACCTGAGCCTGTATCGTGTCGTACCGGTCAGCGGTCGCAAGCATCAGATCCGCGTGCACTTCGCCAGCCTGGGCATGCCGATTCTGAATGATCGGTTTTATCCGGTGCTGACGGCAGACCGCTCACCTGAGACCGAGGATTACGACAATCCGCTCAAGCTGCTGGCGCGCTCACTGAGCTTTGTCGATCCGGTTGCCGGTCAACCGCGTCATTTCATCAGCCAGCTGTCGCTCTGAGGGCAGGCTGACGGCCGCCGGTCGTTGCCGGCATGATCAGATGCGTGGCGGCTTGCCGGGTTCGGTATCCGCTTCCGGGCTGTTGAGCGAGGGATTCACGATCAGCGCCCACAGGCTGACCAGCATAAGAACCAGCGTCAGAAACGAAGCGAGCGAATTCATGGCAAACCTCTCCGGCCTCAGGCCAGTCTTGTGTTTTGCGGAACTGCAGTGATGACGTTTCAACTATAACTGTCCTTATGGACAGTATCAACTGTTTTGTCACTGTTACGACAGGCGCACAGGTGGCACAAACTGGCTATGATTCAGGGCTGCGCATACGGGCTTGCAGGACAGGGATGCGGTACATGGCGTGGTGGCTTAAAAACGGGCTGGGTGGCTTGCTCCTGATGGCGTGCGCGGTTGCCCGGGCGGAGACAGCCTGGCAATTCGAGCTGGCACCGGCGTCTCTGCGTCCTGACATCGAGGCGGCTGTCAAACCCTGGCGCGCAACGGCCGAGAAGGATGGCGACAAGCCGTCAGACCCGGGGCAGGGGATACTCAAGAAGGGCGATCCGCTTCATACCGATACCGATATTGCCCTCAATGCCGTCCCCGCGATTTTCGAAACCCTCAAAGCCATGGGCTACTACGACCCCCAGGTCCGCCTGCGTCACGAAGACAAGCGCTGGCGGTTGCACATCGAGGCCGGACAGCCCGTACTGGTCAACGCGCTCACGCTGCAGTGGCTGGGCGACGTCAGCGAGGATGAACGTTTCCGACCCCCGCCATTTCCCCTGGTGGTCGGTGGCATCCTGCATCAGGGGCATTACGAGGACTTCAAGCAGCAGGTGGCCGACCAGGCGCTGGAGCGCGGCTATTTCGATGCCCGCTGGGTTCGTCACGACATCGCCCTGGATTTGCAGCAGCGCAAGGCCGACATCGCACTGACGTATGACAGCGGTCCGCGCTATCGCTTTGGTGATATCCGCTTTCTCGACACCAGCGGACAGCCACTGACCGGACTGGATGCCCACTGGCTGGAGAGCCTGACGCCGTTCAAAGTCGGTGACTACATCAGCAGCCGCAAGCTCTTCCAGTTCCAGAAAAACCTGCTTGAAAGCCGCTACTTTGCCGATGTGCGCGTCAATCTGCTGCGCGATCAGTCCGAGGGGCAGGCGATCCCGGTCGAGGTCAGGGCGGACAACCGCAAGCCCAACAAGATGTCCGTCGGCCTGGGCTATGCCACCGATGTCGGTCCACGCATCACGCTGGAGTGGCAACGTCATCTGCTCAACGCGCGCGGGCATGGCATCGAGGCCACCACCGAGCTGTCGCAGATTCGCCAGCAAGGCGAGGTGAAGTACAAGATTCCGTGGAAGCATCCGGTCGAAGACACGCTGCAGTTCAGTTTCGGCCTGCAGCAGGATGATATCGACAACACCATCACACGTCAGACCGTGGTGGCTGCCCAGCGTGTCATCCAGCCCGTGCGCGGCTGGCAGATCACCTACGGTGTTCGTCTTTCGGATGACCGTTTTGAGCGTGACAGTGGTGAGCGCGGCGCTCAGCTCCTGTTGGTGCCTGGCGTGTCATTCACGCACGTCAGCAATCGCGGCGGCATCGATCCGGTGTCAGGTTTCCGCCAGTTCTACCAGGTCGAGGGCACGCATCCGGCCTTGCTGTCAGATGCCGAGTACGTGCTGCTCCGCACCGGCCTGCGCTGGCTCGATACCTTTGCCGATCGTCACATGGTGCTGGCACGTGTCGATGCCGGGGCCATCCTGAGTCCCGATTTTGATGAGGTGCCGCCGTCCGTGCGTTTCTATGCCGGTGGCGACAACAGCGTGCGCGGTTATGACTATCGCAGCCTGTCCCCGCGCAATGCCAGCAACGAGACCGTGGGCGGCCAGTATCTCGCCGCCGGCTCGCTGGAATACAACTGGCGCTGGCGTCCGACCTGGCGTCCGGCAGTGTTCATCGACGCCGGCAACGCCTTCAACACGCACTGGCAGCCACTGGAATGGGGTGCGGGTATTGGTGTCCGCTGGATATCGCCAGTAGGCCCGGTGCGCGTCGATCTGGCCAGCGCCATCACCGAGCCGGGCAAACCGCTGCGCTTGCACATCACGCTGGGGTCGCCACTGTGAGCCGCCTGCTGTCCCTGGCGGCGGGCGCCACCGGATTTCTCCTGCGCTGGTGTCTGCGGGCGCTCTGGATGCTGAGCGTGCAGCTCGTCATCGTGGTTTGCGCGGGGTTGCTCTGGCTCTCTTTCAGCAGCACGGCACCGGGATGGGTCTGGTCGCAGCTGGCCTCTCGGGTGCCCGAGCTGACCATCACCGGTATCAGCGGGCGTTTTGCCACCGGCCTCGGCATCGATGAGCTGCGCTGGCACAACGACAAGCTCAGTCTGCAGCTCCATGACGTGCATCTGCGCTGGCAGGCGGCTGATCTCCTGCAGGGTCGCATCAGCCTCGACCAGGCATCGGTCGGCCGCGTCACTGCGCGCGCGCTCAAGGACACGCCACCGGAGCCGCTGCGGCTGCCCAAGATCGATTTGCCTTTGGCCTGGTTTGTGCGCGATTTGTCTGTCGCGGAATTGCGCTGGCAGCCCTTCGGCGGCGATGCCATCGCGCTCAGCGACCTTCATGCCGTCGGCGAAGGTGCCGGGACCCGCATGACCTTGACGACGCTGGCGCTGCGCCATGAGCTCGGTGCCGCGAGTGTCCTGGGGGCTCTCGATACCCGTGGTCACTGGCCGATGGATCTGACACTGATACTGACGCCGTCGGGCGATCTCTGGCCGGCGCAGCGGGTGAGTATCCAGGGCGATATCTCGGCACTCAAATTGCGCGCCCGCGGGCCGCGCCAGTGGCCGCTGGATCTCGCGGTCACGGCAGATATCAGGCCGGTGGTACCGACTTTTGCCGGTTTCCTGAGCTGGCCGCGCTGGCAGCCGAACGGACAGAAGGACTGGCGGCTTGAGCCCGGTGCAGTGCGTTTCCAGGGCACGACAGTGGCGGGCAAGGCCGTTCTCGGGTTGCGCGCCATCCCGCTCAAGGGCAGTGAACTGCCCTGGCCATCCGGCTGGCCGCGCCAGGCCGAGCTGGCCGGGCCGCTGACCTGGCAGACCAGCGCGGCAGGCGCCCGCGTCAAGGTTGACTGGCGGGGCCGTTTCGGCAGCATGCCGTGGCTGGTTTCCGGTGCGCTCGACAGCGCCCGGCTGGCTCAGACCCGGCTGGTCATGCAATTGGCGGATGCCCGCCTGAGCCTGAGCGGCTGGATGGATGCCCAGGGTGTCGCCGCGAATCTGCAGGTTCCCCGTTTGCAGCGTTTTCAGTCACAGCTGGCAGGGAGCGCGGATCTCCAGGGTCACTGGCGCGGCACGCTGGATGCCGGTAGCGGCAAAATCAGCCTGCAGGCCCGGCAATGGCAGCAGGGTGACACGGCGCTGTTCGAGGACTTGCGCGTCGACATGGCCGGCAGTCTCGCCCGCCAGACCTGGCTGATCGACGGACGCCGTGGCGGTGTGGCGGCCAGCCTGGGGCTGCAAGGCCGCCTCGACCTGTCCGCGCAGCGCTGGACAGGCGTATTGCGTCAGGGGCGGGTGGTCACGGCCAATGGTCCCTGGCAGCTGCGCGCACCCGCCGCCATGAGCCTGTCGGCCTCCAGCAATACGCTGGCGGAGCAGTGCTGGCAGCAGTCGCCCTGGCAGGTCTGCGCCCAGGCTGACCTGCTGCCAGAGCGCTGGTCGGCCAGCGTGCGGGCGGATTCCGGTGGCTATGGCAAGTTGCTGGCGACGTTGCGTCGTGACCCGCGCCAGCAGAATCCGGCACTCGATGCCGATCTCATGGTCGATGACGTTGACCTGTCGCGGCTGCCGGTCAGCCTGCCTGTCGGGCTGAGTCTGCAGGGCGAGGCCAACGCCCGCGCCCATCTCGGTGGCAGTTTGTCGGCGCCGATGCTGACCGGCAGTTTCGCCCTTGCCGGGGCGGCGCTGCAGATGCCGGCGTATGGCATCGACTGGCGCCCAGTCACGCTGCAGGGACGCCTGCTGGGTGATCACCTGGACTGGCGCGGTGAAGTCAGCGATGCCGGCGGCGGTCGTGCGACGCTGACCGGAGATGCCCGTCTGCAGCCGTCGTTTCAGCTGCAGGCGCGTCTGCAGGGCAGTAATCTCCGCGTCGGTTATGCCCCCTGGGCCAGCGGCCGTATCAATCCCGAGATCAGCCTGGCGCTGCGTGGGCAACAGGCGGTGGTGCGCGGCACGGTCACCGTGCCGGAGGCGGTCATCACCCTGCGTCAGCCGGCATCGTCGGCGCTGGTCACCTCGGGTGATGTCCGAATCATCCGTGACCGCGCCGGCCGGGTGCCGAAGTCGTCGGCCGATCCGGCGGGCGGCCTGCCGCTCGACCTCTCCCTGTCACTGCAGCTGGGTGACAAGGTCAGGCTCACCGGCATGGGGCTGGAGTCGCGTCTGCTGGGCCATGTCTTGCTGATGCAGAAGCCGGATGAAGCCCTCAGCGCAACCGGTGAGTTGCGACTCAGCGATGAGGCCATTTATGAAGCCTACGGCCAGCGTCTCCAGATTCGCACCGGTCGCTTTCTGTTTGCCGGCCCGCTGACGCGTCCGGACATCAATCTTGAGGCCGTGCGTACGGTCGATGACGTCACGGTCGGTGTGCGCCTGACGGGCAGGGCGCAGTCACCGCAAGCCGAATTGTTCTCCGACGAGGCGCTCGCCCAGGAGGAGATCCTGTCGCTGCTGGTGCTGGGCCGTTCGCTCAACAACACCTCGGCCCCGACCTCGGCGGAGCGTCAGGCGTTGGCGCTGGGTGCCGCACTCAAGCTTGGGGGACGTACCGGAGCCTTTGACAAGCTGGGTCAGCGCCTGGGTATCAGCGATTTCGCGCTGGGAACCCAGGGGGAGAGTGATCAGACCCAGGTCGCGGTGTCTGGCTATATCCGTCCCGACCTTTATCTGAGCTTCGGCATGGGCGTGTTCGAGCCCACGCAATCGCTGAAGATGCGCTATCAGATGAACAAGCGTCTGTCGCTGGAGGCGGTGACCTCGCTGGAGTCGGCCATCACCCTGTTCTACAGCTGGCGTTTTTGAGTCATCGTTGCCATACCTGTACACAAGCCTTTTGATCGCGGCGGGGGCTTTCGCTACACTCCCTCGCTTGCATTTTCATGCACGACATTAATCAGGAGTTTCCATGCCGGTCATCACCTTGCCCGACGGTTCGCAACGCAGCTTTGATCATCCGGTCTCGGTTGCCGACGTCGCGACCAGCATCGGCCCGGGACTTGCCAAAGTCACCCTGGCCGGCAAAGTGACGCTGGCGGGCAGCAGCGAAGCCCGGTTGATCGACGCCTGCGACCTCATCAGTACCGATGCCGCGCTGCAGATCATCACGCCCAAGGACGAAGACGGCCTGGAAATCATCCGTCACTCCTGCGCCCATCTCGTCGGTCATGCCGTCAAGCAGCTCTATCCGACCGCGAAGATGGTGATCGGCCCGGTCATCGCCGAAGGCTTCTATTACGACATCGCCTATGAGCGTCCGTTCACGCCGGACGACATGGCCGCCATCGAAGCCCGCATGAACGACTTGATCGCGAAGGATTACGACGTCATCAAGAAGATGACGCCGCGTGCCGAGGTCATCGAGGTGTTCACCGCACGAGGCGAGGACTACAAGCTGCGTCTGGTCGATGACATGCCGGACGAACAGG
Source organism: uncultured Paraperlucidibaca sp. (assembly GCA_964511255.1). Lineage (GTDB taxonomy): Bacteria > Pseudomonadota > Gammaproteobacteria > Pseudomonadales > Moraxellaceae > Perlucidibaca. The sequence goes on along the minus strand of CAZEEQ010000033.1, from coordinate 625 downwards.
CCATGGGCCTGTATTACCACGAAGAATATGTCGACATGTGCCGTGGCCCGCACGTGCCCAACACCCGCTTCCTCAAGTCCTTCAAGCTCACCAAGCTGTCCGGCGCCTACTGGCGCGGCGACGCCAAGAACGAGCAGCTGCAGCGTGTCTACGGCACGGCCTGGGCTGACAAGAAGCAGCTCGCGGCTTACATCCAGCGTATCGAAGAGGCCGAGAAGCGCGATCATCGCCGGATCGGCAAGGCCCTGGATCTGTTCCATCTCCAGGAAGAGGCGCCGGGCATGGTGTTCTGGCATCCCAACGGCTGGACGATCTATCAGGAAGTCGAGCAGTACATGCGCCGCATTCAGCGCGAGAACGGCTACCTGGAGGTGAAAACGCCGCAGGTGGTCGATCGCGTGCTCTGGGAAAAGTCCGGCCACTGGGGCAATTACGCCGAGAACATGTTCACCACGAGCTCGGAGAATCGAGATTTCGCGGTCAAGCCGATGAACTGCCCGTGCCATGTCCAGGTTTTCAATCATGGCCTGAAGTCCTACCGTGACCTGCCGCTGCGCATGGCCGAGTTTGGCGCCTGCCACCGCAACGAGCCCTCCGGTGCGCTGCACGGCATCATGCGCGTGCG
>CAZEEQ010000032.1:0-20943 GCA_964511255.1 uncultured Paraperlucidibaca sp. | reverse complement strand
TCATGTCGGCTCTCGCGGGCCTTGGCATCGACAACGCCGTGATCGATGTCAGTGCCCCCGAGATTCCGATCATGGATGGCAGCGCAGGTCCCTTTGTGTTCCTGATCCAGGCTGCCGGCATTGCCGAACAGGATGCGCCCAAGCGTTTTGCGCGTATCAAGCGTCGTGTCGAAGTGCGTGATGGCGACAAAATCGCAGCCTTCGAGCCCTATGAGGGTTTCAAGGTGTCATTCACCATCGATTTCGATCACCCGGCCTTTCACGATGACCACAAGTGGGCGACCGTCGATTTTTCGACCACAGCCTATGTCAATGAAGTCAGCCGTGCCCGCACCTTCGGTTTCCTGCGTGATATCGAGTACCTGCGTGCCAACAACATGGCGCTGGGCGGCAGCATGGACAACGCCATCGTGGTGGATGACCAGGGTGTGATGAACGAGGACGGCCTGCGTTTCGAGGATGAGTTCGTCCGTCACAAGATGCTGGATGCCATCGGCGATCTCTATCTCTTTGGCATCGGCATTCTCGGGGCCTATGAAGGTTACAAATCCGGTCACGCGATGAACAACAAGTTGCTCAGGGCACTGGCCGAACAACCGGATGCCTGGGAAATTGTGACATTTGATGACGAAACCCTGACGCCGATTTCCTATGTCAAAGCCGATGCAGTGCACTGAAAAGTGCCTGTTTTGTCGCGCTAACCGCTTGAAATTCAATCAATAAGCCGGCTCTCGTGGAACTATTTCAGTTCCACGGATCAGCCTACGCGTCATTTCCCGATGGCTTCACATGCCTTGCCAAGGCGCGCAAGCGTCCGCTAAGCTCCGAATTTCCTAGGGAATCTGCGACTTCCCTCAGGTGTTTTGCGGCCGTTGCACTCAGTTTTGGCAGGTCTTTTGCTTGTCTTACCGGTGTGATCGGTGCAGGACGAATAACAATACGCAGTCGCTGCAGTCCCCGGAATTCCGCGTGGCATTGCAGCTGTTGAACAATGATTCGACTGAGGTAGCGCAGCTGACTGGCGGATGTCTGGTTGTCCGCGCAAATCGTCAGGGTGCCGTCACGCAGTAGATGGAGTCGGCAGGAAGACCGGATCGTACTGTCAATTTGAGTGCGCCAAATCGTTTCATGCGTCTTCCGCAATTCATTGGATTGATGAATGCGGGACAGGGGAGAGCCGTTCAGGATATCTGACAGCTTGGTGGGGTTCCTGTAGCGCATGAGGGTCTGGCCGTTGGGTCCGGAGCGTTGCCTTCCGGATCAATGAGGTGAAGTGTGGCAATGAATATCATTTTTTTGAGTCGCAAGCATGGGCGACCGCTGACTTTGCAGCTGAAACCGCGTCTGTTGGCCTCCGCCTTCGCCGGTTTGCTCGGTTTGTCGGCAGTTGTCGGTGCCGCCGGCTACTGGATCAGTGCTCAGGTGTTTGGCAGCAATGCCCCGGCAGAGCTCAGCCGTGCCGACGATCTCAAGCAGGAAGAGCTGCGGGCCATGTCGGCGCGCATGGCAGACATTCAGGCGCGCATGATGCGTATCGATGCGCTTGGGGCGCACCTGGCGGAAGGTGCCCGGCTCAAGGGCGAGGAGTTCGACTTTTCCCGCAAGCCGCCGATGGGGGGCCCGGAAGAGCCGTTGAGCATGAGCCTGGATGGCAGCCAGATCGATCGTCGCCTTGGCAGCCTTTCCGAGGAGATGCTGGTGCGTGAAGCGCAGCTCATGGCGCTGGAGAGCGTCTTGCAGGATCGCCGTCAGCAACAGGTCAATCTCAACAACATGCCGGTGCGTGATGGCTACATGACATCGAGCTTCGGCTATCGTACGGATCCTTTCACCGGCCGCACCGCATTCCATGGCGGTATCGATTTCGCCGGCAGCGAAGGCAGCGATGTCTTTGCCGTGGCCGAAGGCGTCGTGACCTATGCCGGGCCGCGGACCGGTTACGGCAACATGGTCGAGGTCAGTCACGGTGATGGTCTGGTGACCCGCTATGCCCATGCCCGCGCTGTCGCGGTCAAGGTCGGCGATGTCGTGACCAAGGACCAGCTGGTGGCTTATATGGGCTCTACCGGTCGTTCCACCGGAACGCATCTGCATTATGAAGTGCTGCGCAACGGCAAGCAGATCGATCCGGCCAGCTTCATACGGGTCGCCAAACGCTGATTTCAGTCGCGACGCGGCTCCTGAAACCCGGCCATCGTGCCGGGTTTTTACTGAGTGGCATCTCCAGGCTTTCGTCCTCCGGGAAAGCAGGTAGAATGTCGCGCTGATTTGCCTTTCTTCTGAGTAGTGACCATGTTTTCACGCCTTGTCAGTGGCTTGTTCGGTACCAAAAACGACCGCGAGCTGAAGCGCATGCGACAGATTGTCGAGCGCATCAATGCCCTGGAGGCCGCTACCGACGCCCTCAGCGATGATGAACTGAAAGCCAAGACGGCTGAGTTCCAGCAGCGCTTCAAGGCCGGGGAAACGCTCGATGCCCTGTTGCCCGAGGCTTTCGCGGTCTGCCGTACGGCCGCGCAGCGCGTGCTGGGCATGCGTCATTACGATGTCCAGATGATCGGCGGCATCACCCTGCATGAAGGCCGTATCGCCGAAATGCGTACCGGTGAGGGCAAGACCCTGACGGCCACGCTGCCGGCCTATCTCAATGCCCTGTCGGGTGCCGGTGTGCACGTGGTCACGGTCAATGACTACCTTGCCGCGCGTGACGCCGAATGGAACCGTCCGCTGCTCGAATTCCTCGGACTCAGCGTGGGCGTCGTGCGTTCGCAGCAGCCGTCGGATCAGAAGCGCGCCGCCTACCGCGCCGACATCACCTACGGCACCAACAACGAATTTGGCTTTGACTACCTGCGCGACAACATGGCCTTCCGTCTGGAAGATCGTTTCCAGCGTGGCCACGCCTATGCCCTGATCGACGAAGTCGACTCCATCCTTATCGATGAAGCGCGTACACCGCTGATCATCTCGGGCGCCAGCGAGGATTCCTCGCGTCTCTACAGCCTGATCAACACCCTGATCCCCCGTCTGACCCGTCAGGCTGAGGAAGAAAAGGTGGATGGCGGTCATTACTGGATTGATGAAAAAGGCCGTCAGGTCGAGCTGACCGAGGCCGGTCACGAGTTCGTCGAGCAGTGCCTGGTCGAGATGGAGCTGCTGGCCGAGGGCGAGAGCCTGTATGCGCCGCAGCATCTCAGCCTGCTGCATCACGTGCATGCCGCGCTGAAGGCCCATGTCCTGTTCCAGCGCGATGTGCACTACATCATTCAGGGTGGCGATGTCGTGATCGTCGACGAGCATACCGGCCGCACCATGCCGGGTCGTCGCTGGTCCGAAGGCCTGCACCAGGCCGTCGAGGCCAAGGAAGGCGTGAACATCCAGGCGGAAAACCAGACCCTGGCCACGACCACCTTCCAGAACCTGTTCCGTCTCTATCGCAAGCTCGCCGGCATGACCGGCACCGCCGATACCGAAGCGCCGGAGTTCCGTCAGATCTATGGCCTCGATGTCGTGGTCATCCCGACACACCGTCCCATGGTCCGCAAGGATCACGAAGACCTGGTCTACCTCAGCCCGATGGAGAAGTACGAGGCCATCGTCCGCGACATCAAGGGCTACCGCGAGAAAGGGGCGCCGGTCCTGGTGGGTACCGCCACCATCGAGTCCAGCGAACTGCTGTCGCGCCTGCTGCAGAAAGAAGCGATTCCGCATCGTGTGCTGAATGCCAAGTTCCATGAGCAGGAAGCCGAGATCGTGGCGCAGGCCGGTCGCTCCGGCACGGTCACCATCGCCACCAACATGGCCGGTCGCGGCACGGACATTCTGCTCGGCGGTAACTGGAAGGCCGAGGCCGCCAAGCTGGGCGATGGCATTACGCCGGAACAGACCGAAGCACTGCGTCAGGCCTGGGAAGAAGACCATGCCCGGGTGATGGCAGCCGGCGGCCTGCACATTGTCGGCTCCGAGCGTCACGAATCGCGCCGTATCGACAATCAGTTGCGTGGTCGTGCCGGCCGCCAGGGCGACCCGGGCGTGACCCGCTTCTATCTGTCGCTGGAAGATGACCTGATGCGCATCTTCGCCAGTGACCGTGTCAAGAGCATGATGAAGTCGCTGGGCATGAAGCCGGGCGAGGCCATCGAGCATCCGTGGGTGTCGAAGTCGATCGAAGGCGCCCAGCGCAAGGTCGAAGCCCGCAACTTCGATATCCGCAAGAATCTGCTGAAGTACGATGACGTCGCCAACGAACAGCGCCGCGCCATCTACAGCCAGCGCGACGACATCCTGATGTCGGCCAGCATCAGCGAGAACATCACCCTGATTCATGGTGATGTGGTTGACAGTGTCATCAATGCCTACATCCCGCCGCAGAGTCTGGATGAGCAGTGGGATATCGCCGGGCTGGAGCAGGCGCTGAGCAGTGATTTCAATCTGGCGCTGCCGGTGCAGCAGTGGCTGGACAGCGACGACAGCCTGCATGAAGTCAATCTGCGTGAGCGCATTCGTGCTGCCGTGCTGACGGCCTGGAACGAGAAACGCGAGCGCATGGGCGAGTCCGTTGCGGTCCAGCTCGAAAAGCAGCTCATGCTGCAGATCATTGATCGCCACTGGAAGGATCATCTGGCGGCCATGGACTACCTGCGCAAGGGCATCCACCTGCGCGGCTATGCCCAGCGCAACCCGGAGCAGGAATACAAGCGCGAGGCGTTCCAGCTCTTCGAGCAGCTCATCAACGCGGTCAAGCTGGAGCTGATCCAGACCCTGGCGCGCATGCATGTGCCGAGCGAGGATGAGCTGGCCGCCATGGAAGCGCAGCGCGAGGCAGAGGCGCAGTCCATGGACATCCACTTCGAGCACGCCGATGCCGCCCAGGCCGAAGCCGAGATGGCTGCCGCCGAAGCCGGCCTGCCGCTGCCCGAACCGGTACCCGAGCCGGTACCCGAGCCCCGGGCGGCCGAGCCGGCGCAGACTTTTGTGCGCGATGGCGCCAAGGTTGGTCGCAATGATCCCTGTCCCTGCGGTTCGGGCAAGAAATACAAGCATTGTCACGGTCAGCTTGCCTGATCGTCCGAGCCTCTGAAGGAGTTCGTCATGGCCGTGGGTGATCTGTCCCTGCCTGTCATGCACCCGGTCGACGGTGTGCGCATCGGTATCGCGGAAGCTGGTATTCGTTACAAGAACCGTCGCGACCTCGTGGTTTTCGAGATCGCCGAAGGGGCCAGTACGGCGGCGGTGTTCACCACCAATGCTTTCTGTGCCGCGCCGGTGCATGTCGCACGAGCCCATCTGGCCGCCGGTTCGCCGCGCTATCTGGTGATCAACACCGGCAATGCCAATGCCGGCACCGGCGAGCCTGGTATGGTTGCTGCCCGTGTCTCCTGCGAAGCGCTGGCCAGCCTGGCCGGCGTCAGCGCCGCCCAGATCCTGCCGTTCTCCACCGGCGTCATCGGCGAGCTGCTGCCGGTCGCGCGTCTCCAGACGGGGCTGCCGGCCGCGCTGGCCGCGCTTGGTGCTGACCAGTGGTCGGCCGCCGCCACCGGCATCATGACGACCGATACGCTGCCCAAGGGGGCCAGCGAGCAGTTCACCGTCGCCGGTACGACCTACACCGTCACCGGTATCTCCAAGGGTGCCGGCATGATCCGTCCGAACATGGCCACCATGCTCGGCTATGTCGCCACCGATGCCGCTGTTGCGCCGGCGCTGCTGCAGTCGTTGCTGCGTGAGGTCGTTGAGGGCTCGTTCAACCGCATCACCATCGATGGCGATACCTCGACCAATGATGCCTGCGTGCTGATCGCTACCGGCAAGGCTGGTAATGCACCGGTGACCGCGGCTGAGGGTGAGCTTTACGAGACCCTGCGCGATGTACTGGCCCGGGTCTTCCTGCGTCTGGCCCAGCTCATCGTGCGCGATGGCGAAGGTGCCACCAAGTTCATGACCGTGCGCGTCGAGGGCGGTGGCAACATCCAGGAGTGCTGCGATGTCGCCTATGCCGTCGCGCACTCGCCGCTGATCAAGACCGCATTCTTCGCCTCCGATCCCAATTGGGGCCGCATCCTGGCCGCCATCGGCCGTTCCGGCGTGCCGGCACTGGATGTCTCCCAAATCAATGTCTGGCTGGATGATGTGCTGCTCTGCGAGAACGGCGGAGCCGCCGTCACGTACACCGAGGCGCAGGGCGCCGCGGTGATGCAGCAGCCGGAAATCACCATCCGCATCAATCTGGGTCGTGGTGATTTCACTGACACGGTCTGGACCTGCGATTTCTCCTACGACTACGTCAAGATCAACGCGGACTATCGTTCCTGAGCGGGTGTGTGATCAGGGCGCGCCTGCCATGAGTGAGTCCTCGGTCAAGAAACGTGTCCTGGTGGTTGCTGCCGTGATCCGTGGTGAACAGGGGCGTATCCTGCTCGCCCGCCGACCGCAGTCGGCGCATCAGGGCGGGCTCTGGGAGTTCCCCGGTGGCAAGGTTGAGGCCGGTGAGGCTGAGGCCGCCGCGCTGGTGCGTGAGCTCGAAGAGGAATTGGGCATCACGCCGGTCGCTTATCACCCGCTCATCCGTATTCGTCATGACTATCCTGACAAGCTGGTAGAGCTGTCGGTCTGGCAGGTCGAGCGTTTTCATGGCCATGACCAGGTCGCCGGCGATACCGGACGTGAAGGCCAGGCCATTGCCTGGTGCGCTCCCGCTGACCTCCTGACGCTGGATTTTCCGGCAGCCAACGTCCCCATCGTGGCGGCTGCGCGTCTGCCGGCCTGCTGGCATATAACGCCCGCACTGGCAGATATCGCCGCCGTGCGTGCCTGGGGCGAGGCCCGCATCGATCGTCAGCCGGTCTCGGGCTTTGCTGATGCCGGCTGGCTGCTGCGCCTGCCGGGCTGGTCCGATGATGATTATCTGAGCGCCGCCAGCGTGCTGCTGAGACTGGCGGAGCAGGCCGGCGTGCCGCTGCTCCTGCATGGCAGCGTGGCGCGTCTCCAGGCACTGCCGGCGGCAGCAGGGGTGCATTTGCCGGCGGCAGAGGCTTTGCGTCGGCTGGCAGCATCGGAGGGGCAGCGGCCGCTGGCAGCCGGGTACTTCCTGTCGGTGGCCGCTCATGATGCCGCCCAGTTGAGGGTGGCCGAGGTGCTGGGCGCTGACTGTGCCTTTTTCTCCCCGGTATTGCCGACGGCATCACACCCGGCGCAACCGGCGCTGGGCTGGGAGGCCTGGGCCGCACAGGTGCTGGCGGCGCGGTTGCCGGTCTATGCCCTGGGCGGCACGAGCCCGGATCTGCTGGCCACAGCGCGTTGCTGGGGCGGCCAGGGTGTGGCGGGCATCTCGGGTTTCTGAGACGGTGCCGGGTTGCACGGCAGCCGCGGGATGCGGCCTGCGCAGGAGTCGTGCTTACTGGTCAAAATGGTCCAGATCCGGCGGTGTTTCTACCGGAATGCTGTAGCTTTCCGACGCCCAGGCCCCGAGATCAATCAGCCGGCAGCGGTCGCTGCAGAACGGTCGGCTGGCTGAGGCCGCTTCCCAGCGCACCGCTTGACGACAGGTCGGGCACTTCACCAGCAGCACGCCATCGGCAGCTTTTTCCAAGACCGGTTGTTCGCTCATGTCAACTCCGCCAGCTTGAGATAGCGCTCATGCAGTGCCTCCACGCCGGCCTGCAACTGCGCCAGCGAGCCATCATTGGTCAGGATGTCATCCGCCCTGGCGAGGCGCTGTTCGCGTGACCACTGCGCTTTCATGATGGCCGCGATCTGTTCGCGGCTGACGCCATCGCGGGCCGAGGCGCGCTCCAGCTGCAGCGTCTCCGGAACATCGATCAGCAAGGTATGCGAGACCAGTGCCACCTGGCCGCTTTCCCAGAGCAGGGGCGAGGCGAGGATGGCGTAGGGTGAGCTCGCGGCCTGCAGCTGGCGCATCAGTTCGTCGCGGATGGCCGGATGGGTGATGGCCTCCAGCGCCTGACGCTCTGCGGGGTCAGAAAACACGATGTCACGCAGCACCGGGCGCAGCAGTCGTCCCTGGTCATCGATGACATGACGGCCGAAGCGCGCGGCAATGGCAGCAAGCGCAGGCTGGCCCGGCTCAACCACGATACGCGCGGCAATATCGGCATCGACGACGGTGATGCCAAGGCGCTGAAAGTGGTCGGTGGCGGCGGTTTTGCCGGAGCCGATGCCGCCGGTGAGGCCGAGTATCCATCGTGACATGTGTATTTCCCTGAAAATCCTTGGCTGTCTTCGATGACAGTCATAGCGTGCTGCAGTGTAGTGGCGTGTTTCAGTGAAGCAAAACTTGCTGGCAGAACAGCAACGCTCCGCTGGCGGCCAGCGCCGGGCCGAATGGAAATGTGCCGCTTTGGCCGCGCGCCCAGCGGAACCAGAAAGCCGTGAGCAGGCCAATAACCGAGGCCAGCAGAATCAGTGAAGGCAGCATCAGTCCGCCAAGCCAGGCGCCGAGCGCGGCCAGCAGTTTGGTGTCGCCGCCGCCGAGACCATGCTTTCCGGTGACCAGATGAAAGCCGGTCGCTACCAGCCAGAGCGAGAGATAGCCGGCCATGGCGCCCCACAGCGCCGCATGCAGACTGACTCCGGTCGGGAGACTGTCGAAACTGGCCAGCATCAGGCCGGCCCAGAGCAGGGGCAGGGTCAGGCGATCGGGCAGCCACTGGCTGTCCCAGTCGACCAGGGCCGCCACCAGCAGGGTCATGAGCAGACCATAACTGGCCACGGCGAGAAGGCTGGCGCCGAAATGCCAAGCGGCGAGCACAGCGACACCGGCGCTGACCAGTTCGACCAGGGGATAACGCCAGCTGATGCGGCCCTGACAGTGATGGCAGCGGCCGCGCAGTCCCAGCCAGCTCAGTACCGGCACCAGATCGCGCAGGCGCAGCGGGGTCTGGCAGTGCGGACAATGTGAGCGCGGCAGACTGAGTGAAAGGCGGTAGTAAGTCGCCGCAGGTGACGGCTCGCTGCCCGCCTGTTCCTGTTGGTACTGGTGCAGTTCATCCTGCCATTCCTGCTCGATGATGCGCGGCAGGCGGTGGATGACGACATTGCAGAAGCTGCCGATGAGGAGCCCCAGCAGGCCGGCGAAGGCCAGCAGCGAGACCGCCATCAGATGACCTGGCCCAATTGGAACAACGGCAGATACAGTGCCATGACGATGATTCCCACCAATACGCCGAGCCCAGCCATGAGCAGCGGCTCCAGCAGTTTCAGGACCTGTTCGCAGCGGGTGTCGAGGTCGTTCTCGAATTGCCGTGCCAGCTCCTGCAGAAGTGTCACGAGCATACCGGATTCCTCCCCGATCGCGATCATCTGGCTGCAGAGCAGAGGGTAAAACGGCTCCCGCCGCATGGACTCGGATAGCCGCTGGCCACTCTGCACAGCCTGCTGCAGACGTGGCTGCGCGGCCGCCAGTGGCGACTCCGCCATCAGCCGCCCAGCGTGGCCGAGGGCGTCTACGAAAGGCAGGCCGGCCTGCAGGGTTTCGTGCAGGGCACGGTGCCACTGGCCCAGCCAGGCCGCTTGCGTCAGTGCGCCGATCACCGGGCTGTGCCAGAGCAGCGTATGGACTTGCCGGCGCCATCGGACGGACCGATGCCAGGCCAGGATGGCGGTGAAGCCAAGTGCGATCAGCCCGACCAGGCCATAGGCCCAGATGCGTTGCATGAGCTGGCTGAGCGCCAGTATTTTTTGTGTCAGCCAGGGCAGTTCGGCGCCAAAGCTCTGGTAAAGGCCGGCGAAGCCCGGCACGACGTGTGTCAGCAGAAAGCCGCTGACCAGCAGGGCGCCCAGCAACACCAGCAGCGGATAGCGCAGCGTACGCAGAATCTGGCGGCGCAGTGCCAGTCGGCGGGCCTGCAGCGTGGCGACACGGGCGAGCTGGCGGTCCAGCTGCCCGGCCTGCTCGGCGATGGCCAGCAGCGCGCTGTCGCTGCCGGAGAATCCGCGCAGACCCGCCAGGCAGGCGGACAGCGGTCGCCCCTGCTCGATGCCGTGACGCACCGGCAGCCAGTAGGCATGATGCTGCGATGTTTGTTGCAGGGCCAGCAGGTCCAGCGCTGGATGCAGCGCGATACCGGCCTGCAGCAGTGTTGCCAGTTGCTGCAGCCAGCGTTGACGCGCCGCGGCATCCGGCTGGCCGGTGCTCAGCATGGCATGCCTCCCGGTTCATCGCTGCCAGCCAGTTGCTCCGGCGTCAGGTGGCCGAGTCCCCGGCTGATTTCTCGTGCACTGGTCAGGCCCTGACGGCAGGCGTCGCGGGCGCTGCGCTGCAGGGTAGGCAGACCGGTGTCGCGTGTAATGGCCTGCAAGCGCTGGCTGTCCTGTCCGGCAAGCCAGCCGGCGGCCAGTGCCGGTGTCATGACGACACACTCATAAAGCCCGAGTCTTCCGTCGTAGCCATCATGGCAATGCCGGCAACCCACAGCGACGGCGCCATCGCTGGTTTCCTGTCGGCAATGCCGGCACAAGCGGCGTACCAGGCGTTGTGCCAGCACCAGCCGTACGCTGTCAGCGAGCAGATAATCCGGCACCCCAAGATGGCGCAGGCGCGTCAGTGCCTCCAGCGCCGAGCCGGTATGCAGTGTCGACAGCACCAGATGCCCGGTTTCAGAGGCCTGCACCGCCATTTCGGCGGTGGCGCGATCGCGGATTTCGCCCACCATCAGGACGTCCGGGTCCTGGCGCAGCAGAGCACGCAGGATGGTGGCAAAGTCGAGCCCTATGCGGGGCTGGATTGCGGTCTGATTGATCCCGGGCAGGATGCGCTCGATGGGGTCCTCCACGGTCGCGATGTGACGACAGCGTTCGTTCAGCCGCTGCAGGCAGGCATAAAGCGTGGTGGTCTTACCCGAGCCGGTTGGCCCGGTGATCAGGATGAGGCCATCCGGGCGTGACAGTGCCCTGGTCAGCGCCTCTGCCACAGGGGCGGGCAGGGCAAGACTGCTCAGGTCGTGCAGTGCGCCGGTATCACCCAGGCGCAGGCAGAGTTTTTCACCATACAGCGTCGGCAGGCTGGCAACACGGATGCTGGCGAGCTGGCCGTCGCCCTCGAGCAGACGGCCATCCTGTGGCAGGCGGCGCTCGGCCAGATCCATCTGCGCCATGACCTTGATGCGCGATACCAGGCGAGGCAGCCACAGCGCAGGGATCTCCAGCCAGTCCTCCAGCAGGCCGTGGATGCGCAGTCGCAGGCAGGCACCATCTGGTTGCGGATCGATGTGGAGGTCTGAGGCTCCCAGTGCCCGGGCCTGACGCAGCAGCTCGCCGACCCAGGACACGACATCATGGTCATTGCGCGGCAGCGTGAGATCACCTGCCATCCGACGGGTCGTCATGCTCAGGCACCGACACCCGTCTTCTGGCGGGTGCAGGCCGGTTGCGTGCCATTGGCGACGTTAGCCAGAGTCCAGTTCAACAGACCATCTGCCAGCGTGCCGACCGCCTGAACCTTGCAGCCGCCCGCACCGCTATTGCCGGTGATGCTGGCGGTGAGTCCGCTGCTTCCGGCGGCTGCCAGGGTGATGATGCCGCTGGCATGCTGAGGTGTCGGCAAGGCCGTCAGCCCGAGCTTGGTGGCGGTATCGCAGGCCGTGGCATCGCCCCCCTGATTTTGCAGACACTCGGCGATCGCGAGCTTGAGCGGTTCGAGCTGGGTCAGGTTGACGGTCCATTTGGCGCGTGTGACATAGTCCTGGTACTGCGGTATCGCGACGGCGGATAGCACAGCGACGATGGCGACGACGATCATCAGCTCGATCAAGCTGAAGCCTTGAGTGCAGCATTTGCGGTGGAATGATTTCATGATGGGTGGCCTCCCTGCCGTGACGGCCCCGGGCGGGGCGCTTCCTGTGGCAGCCGCCGGGCTGCTCACAGTTCAAGGCTAGGAACGGTCATCGGCTTTCGCCACATCCGGTGGGAAAAAACCTCAGAAAATGTCGGGGGCTGGCGGCTTGTCAGTGGCAAGCCGGCTCGCTAGAATCGCCGGCCACGCGATCAGGTTTCTGTTCGCGGTGAGGCCGGTGTAGCTCAGTTGGTAGAGCAGCGCATTCGTAATGCGAAGGTCGTAGGTTCGACTCCTATCTCCGGCACCATATTCCTGCGCTGGCATGCTTCAGTCCTGCCGCCGCGAAAACAAAAGAGCGCCCGAAGGCGCTCTTTTCGTTTCTGATGCGCAACCGCCGTTCAGTCCCTCGCGATCGCCAGGGCCACGCCCTGACCCCCGCCGATGCACAGCGTCGCCAGTCCCTTTTTGGCGTCACGGCGGATCATTTCGTGCAGCAGCGTGACCAGCACGCGGCAGCCCGAGGCCCCGATGGGATGACCGAGCGCGATCGCGCCGCCATTGACGTTGACGCGTTCGGCATCCCAGCCCAGCTCCTGGCCGACAGCCAGTGACTGAGCGGCGAAGGCTTCGTTGGCTTCGATCAGGTCAACGTCGGCGAGCGCCCAGCCCGCCTTGTCCAGACAGCGCTGGGTGGCGTAATAAGCGCCGATACCCATCACGGCTGGGTCCACGCCGGCATTGGCATGGGCGACGATGCGGGCAAGTACCGGCAGATTCAGTGCGCGTGCCTTGCCGGCACTCATCAGCAGCACGGCGGCGGCGCCGTCGTTGAGGCCCGAGGCATTGCCGGCTGTCACGCTGCCATCCTGCTTGAACGCACCTTTGAGTTTGGCCAGCGTCTCGGTCGTGGTGCCGGCACGCGGCTGCTCGTCGGTGGCGAAGGCGATCGGGTCGCCCTTGCGCTGCGGAATCAGCACCGGCGTGATCTCGCTGGCGAAGCGTCCGGTGGCGATGGCGGTTGCGGCCTTCTCCTGCGAGGCGGCCGCGAAGGCATCCTGGGCCTCACGGCTGATGCTGTAGCGCTCGACCAGGTTCTCGGCGGTGATGCCCATGTGGTAATCGTTGAAGGCATCCCAGAGACCGTCGTGGATCATGGTGTCGATCAGTTTCGCATGGCCCATGCGCAGACCCGTGCGTGCGCCCGGCACGACATAGGGCGCCAGGCTCATGGTTTCCTGGCCGCCGGCGATGATGACGTCGGCATCACCGCAGCGGATGGCCTGGGTGGCGAGATGCAGGGCCTTGAGCCCGGAGCCGCAGACTTTGTTGATGGTCATGGCCGGTACCGTGTGCGGCAGGCCGGCCAGGATGGCGGATTGACGCGCCGGATTCTGGCCGCTGCCGGCGGTCAGTACCTGACCGAGCAGCACTTCGTCGACTGCGGCACCGTCCAGTCCGGTCTGTGCCAGCAGGCTGCGGATAACGATGGCGCCCAGTTCGGGCGCCGGGATCTGGCTCAGTGAGCCCTGAAAGCTGCCGATGGCAGTGCGGGTGGCGGCGACAATAACGACTTCTTGCATGTTGTGCTCCGGAGCGGGGTGTCAGCGCTGATGGTCGTGATAAATGCGACGTCTGTCGGATTAGGCGATAAATCTGGGCGCTGTCTGATACGCTTTCACGCCTTCTTGTAGTAGAAACCAGTCCGTTCAACAATAACGAGAATATTCTGTATGAACAGAACCGCCGCTTCATTTTTTCTGCTGACAGCTGGACTGCTGGCCGCACCCTCAGCCCTCGCGCAGAAATTCTGTGTCTATGATTTGCTCGGCAGTGCCGGCGATATTCATAACATGGCAAAGGACTTTGCCGTGGCGGCACAGGCCATGGGTGCGAAGCTCGAACTCAAGAGCTATACCGACGAACGCGTTGCCACCCAGGATCTGCTCGCTGGTCAGTGCGATGCCGTGATGGCGACGGGTTTCCGGACCCGGCAGTTCAATCCGACCGCGGCGGCGCTCGATTCGCTGGGCGTCTCCACCATTGTGCGCAATGACAAGGTCGACATGGCGGCCAGCTATGATGTGGTGCAGAAAACCATCCAGACATTCAGCTCTCCGGCTGCGGCACGGCTGATGGTCAAGGGCAACTATGAGGTCGGCGGCATCATTCCGTTCGGCACCGCCTATCCGGTCGTGAACGACCGCAACATCAAGACGGTTGAGGCGCTGGCTGGCAAGAAGATCGCCTCTTTTGACTACGACAAGGCGCAAGCCGTGATGATCCAGAAGATCGGTGCCCAGCCTGTCTCTGCCGACATCACCAATTTTGCCGGCAAGTTCAACAATGGCTCGGTTGATATGGTCGCTGCTCCAGCGGCCGCCTATCGCCCGCTGGAGCTGTATCGCGGCATCGGTACCAAGGGTGCAATGAACCGCTTCCCGATTGTCATCCTGACTTATCAGGTGGTGCTCAACAGCAGCAAGTTCCCGGAGGGTTTCGGTGCCAAGTCGCGTGCCTATTGGCTGAGCCAGTTCGACCGTTCCATGGCGCTCATCAAGAAGGCCGAGCGGGATATTCCGGCCGCCACCTGGGGCGACCTGACGCCGGACAACATGATCAAGTACACCATCATGCTGCGTGATTCGCGCATTGCCATTGCCGAGCAGGGCATTTATGACAAGCCGGGTCTGAAGATCATCAAGCGCGTGCGTTGCAGCGTCAATCCGGCCGACTCGGAGTGTTCGACCAACAGTGAGAACTGGTAAGGCTTCATCCGCGCCAGTAAAAAGCCGGCTTCATGCCGGCTTTTTACTGGCTGAATTATCGCTCAGTGCCCGCCCAGGGTGGGTTCCGGGCAGTGCTTGCGGGCATGGGCTTCCCAGCCGGCAACAGCGATCAGCACCAGACTGGTGAGCAGGCTCAGTACCAGTGGAGCCAGCTCAGGCAGGGCCAGCGCGAGCAGTGCAGCGATGCCGAGCAGCGGCGAGATCTGCAGATGTCCGGTGATGGCGCGCTTGAACAGGGTATTGCCGAGCAGATACAGGGCGGCGCCGCCGAGCACCGCGATGCGCGTGACATCGCTGCCGTGACCCAGCGGATGCGCCAGCACCAGCTCGTCACCGACCGCGGAGACGATGATGCCGGCGACCAGGAACAGGTGCAGATAGGTATAGGCCAGTCGCGCCAGGCGGCCGGGATCGTCGGCGTGGGAGATGGTCTGGCTGCCGACTTCGGCGCTGGTGTCGAAGTACAGCCACCACATGGCCAGGCTGCCGATGAACGTGCTGGCAAAGGCGGCCACGGTGGCGATATCCCAGGCCTGCTTGCTGAAGGTGGCGCCGGTGACGAGGATGGACTCGCCCAGCGCGATGATGATGAAAAGTGCGCAACGCTCAGAGAGGTGCCCGCCCTCGACATTCCAGTCCGATGTGCTCGAGCGCCCCAGTCCGGGGGTCCAGAAGCCGGTTGACGGTGACACGTATTCGATGGCCAGCGCCAGGCCCCAGAGCAGCAGACGGGTCTCGCCCTCGCTGGCGGCTCCGGCCAGCCAGAGCAGTCCTGTACCGCATAGCCAGAACAGGATGCGCCAGGCGTTGCGCTCAAGGGCATGATGGCCGCGCATGGCCCAGATCATGAACGCCGTCCGTCCCACCTGCATGACAACATAGCTGATGGCGAAGGGCCAGGCGCGTTCGCCGAAGGCCTCGGGCAGCGATGACGACATGACCAGACCGGCGAGCATGATCGCCAGCATCAGAACGCGCACCGGCATCTGTTCCGGGTCCAGCCAGTTCGATACCCAGGAGGTGAAAACCCATACCCACCAGACAGCCAGCATGAGCATGCCGGTCTGCAGCAGGCCGAGCGGCGTGAAGTGCGCGATCAGGCCGTGCGAAAGCTGAGTGATGGCGAAGACAAAGACGAGGTCGAAGAAAAGCTCGACGAAGGTTACCCGGTGATGGGCATGGCCGCTGCGGGTACGCAGCAGCGTGGGGTGGCGGGGCATTCCCGGCTCCTATGAAACGAGGGGGCCGGCCTGAGCGATGCCCGGGCCGGCCCCCTACTGTGCCGCGAGTTGACGTTTCAGGCCAGCGTCGCAATTTTCTCGCGCTGAACCTGCAGTGCCGCCTGGGCTCGCTGGTTGTCGGCGATCTTCTCGCGCTCCTTGGCCACCACGTCTGCCGGCGCACGTGCCACGAAGGATTCGTTCGACAGCTTGGCTTCGACACGGGCGACTTCCTGGCCGAGGCGCACGATTTCCTTGTCAAGACGGGCCAGTTCAGCGCCGACATCGATCAGTCCGGCCAGCGGCACGCCCAGGGTCATGGTGCCGATCAGCGCGGTCGACACCGGCGGCAGTTCACCTTCACTGGCGACCACGGTGACCGACTCCAGACGGGCGATGAATTTGAGCAGGGCCTCCTGGCGTTCGAGGCGGGCACGATCTTCGGCAGAAGCGTTGGCCACCAGCAACGTCAGCGGTTTGCCCGGCGAAATGCCCAGCTCGCCACGGATGTTGCGCAGCCCGGCAATAACCTGCTGCAGCCAGGCGACTTCGGTCGCGGCCCCGGCATCCACGCGGCTCAGGTCCGGTTCCGGGAAACGCGCCAGCATGAGGAAGTCTCCCGTCACGTTGGCCAGCGGCTTCACGCGTTGCCAGATCTCTTCGGTGATGAAGGGCATGAGCGGATGTGTGATGCGCAGGATGGTTTCCAGCACACGCACCAGGGTGCGACGGGTGGCCCGCTTCTCGGCCTCTCCCGCCTGACCGTCGGCGGCCAGCACCGGCTTGGTCAGCTCCAGATACCAGTCGCAGTATTCGTTCCAGACGAAATCATAGATGGCCTGTGCCGCATGGTCGAAGCGGTAGTCCTCGATATGCGCGATCACAGCCGCTTCGGTTTCCTGCAGCCGCGAGATGATCCAGCGGTCGGCCACCGAGCGCGCCAGCGGCAGCGACTCATCCTGGCCGCAATCCTGGCCTTCGGTCTGCGACAGCACATAGCGCGCCGCATTCCAGAGCTTGTTGCAGAAGTTGCGGTAGCCCTCGACGCGGTTCATGTCGAACTTGATGTCACGGCCGGTCGAGGCCAGCGCGCAGTTGGTGAAGCGCAGGGCGTCGGTGCCGAAAGCGCGGATGCCTTCCGGGAACTCCTTGCGCGTCGCCTTCTCGATTTTCGCGGCCATCTGCGGCTGCATGAGGCCGGTGGTGCGCTTGGCGACCAGATCTTCAAGGCTGATGCCGTCGATGATGTCGAGGGGGTCGAGCACATTGCCCTTGGACTTGGACATCTTCTGGCCTTCGCCATCACGCACGAGGCCGTGCACATACACGGTCTTGAACGGCACCTGCGGCGTGCCATCCTCGTGCTTCATGAAGTGCATGGTCATCATGATCATGCGGGCGACCCAGAAGAAGATGATGTCGAAACCGGTGACCAGCACATCGGTGGGGTGGAAGGTCTTGAGGTCGGGGGTCTCGTCCGGCCAGCCCAGGGTCGAGAAGGTCCACAGCCCGGAGGAGAACCAGGTGTCGAGCACGTCTTCGTCCTGACGCAGGGCGACACCGGCGCCGAGGCCGTGCTTGCTGCGCACTTCCGCTTCGCTGCGGCCGACATAGACCTGGCCTGCTTCGTCATACCAGGCCGGTATGCGGTGACCCCACCAGAGCTGGCGCGAGATGCACCAGTCCTGGATGTCGCGCATCCAGGCGAAGTACATGTTCTGGTACTGCTCGGGCACAAACTTGATGCGGCCGTCCTCGACGGCGGCGATGGCCGGTGCGGCGAGCTTGGCGGTCTGCACATACCACTGATCCGTCAGCCAGGGTTCGACCACGACACCGGAGCGGTCGCCATGCGGTACCTTGAGCGCGTGCGGCTTGATCTCGTCCAGCCAGCCTTCGGCTTCGGCCTGGGCAATGATCTGCTTGCGTGCGGCAAAGCGATCGATGCCGGCGTAGGCGGCGGGCGCGGGCTCGCTCGGCTGCACGGCGAAGCTGCCGGCAGCCATGACCTCGAACTGCGCCAAAATAGCCGCGTTCTGGTCGAAAATATTGATCAGCGGGAGGCTATGGCGTTTGCCCACGTCATAGTCGTTGAAATCGTGTGCCGGCGTGATTTTCACGCAGCCAGTGCCGAATGCCTTGTCGACATAGCTGTCGGCGATGATCGGGATCAGGCGGCCGGTGACCGGCAGACGGATCATCTCGCCGATCAGGTGGGTATAGCGCTCGTCTTCCGGATTCACGGCGACGGCCGTGTCGCCAAGCATCGTCTCCGGGCGCGTGGTAGCGACCACCAGATGTCCGTTGCCATTGGCCAGCGGATAGCGGAAGTGCCACATCGAGCCGGTCTTTTCTTCGGACAGCACTTCCAGGTCGGAGATGGCCGTGTGCAGCTTCGGATCCCAGTTCACCAGGCGCTTGCCACGGTAGATCAGGCCATCCTCATGCAGGCGCACAAAGGCCTCCTGGACAGCACGCGAGAGGCCTTCGTCCATGGTGAAACGCTCACGCGACCAGTCCACCGACGAACCGAGGCGACGGATCTGGCGTGTGATGGTGCCACCGGATTCGTCCTTCCATTCCCAGACCTTTTCCAGGAACTTCTCGCGACCGAGGTCATGACGGCTGACGCCGTTGGCGGCGAGCTGACGCTCGACCACCATCTGGGTCGCGATGCCGGCATGGTCGGTGCCCGGCTGCCAGAGCGTGTTGCGGCCACGCATGCGGTTGAAGCGGACGAGCGCATCCATGATGGCGTTGTTGAAGCCATGGCCCATGTGCAGGGAGCCGGTGACATTCGGCGGCGGGATCATGATGCAGTAAGGCGTGCCCTGGCCTGACGGCTTGAAGCAGCCCTCGGCTTCCCAGCGTTCGGCCCAGCGGCGTTCGATGTCGGCGGGGTTGAAGGTCGAATCCATAATTCACTCGTGCAAATCGGTGCGCTGGCCATGACGGCATGGGCAGCTTGGCAAGACAAAGGCGGGATTATAGCGGGGACTGGCCTGCTCGTGGGGCGCGGGCGAGCCAGGTCATGACCAGAGCGACCGGGTACATCGCCAGCCCGAAGGCACAGAGTGCCGTCATGGCTTCCGCTGCCATCGGCAGTCGTGTCACCACCAGGGTCGCTGCGGTCAGGTTGCGCACCACGATCAGGGTTTCCAGGCCGCGTGCCGGCGCCGTGGCGGCGCGGCTGACCAGCCCCAGAATGAGTGCCGTGAGCGCTCCCGCAAGGGCGATTGCAGGGTGCTGCGGCAGGCGCGGCAGTTCCTGCCAGGCGCTGAGTGGCGATAGCACCGTCAGCAGTGTCATGGCATGGTCTCCCGGCGTGGCTTCAGCCAGAGCAGCAGTGCTGCCAGGGTGATGGCCAGCTCCAGCTTGAAGCTCCAGTGAAACAGGAAGTAGAACCACCACAGCGCCAGGAAGTCGCGTGTGGGCAGGAAGAAAACGTATTCGCTCGCCGAGAAGGGCGCCAGCCAGCGGATGCCGCCCGTGACCGTATCCAGAATCATGTGGCTGAAGCCGCCCAGGCTGAAGCTGAAGGCGAGGGCGCCGGCGGCCGGGTGCCGGCGCAGCCAGAGCAGGGACAGTGCCATGGCCAGCAGCCAGGTGATCGGGAAGTGCGTGAGGTAGCTGTGATGGTCGTGCTGCTTGTGATCGATGAACACGAACCAGAGCAGATCGAGGTCGGGGGTGATCGCACCCAGCATGCCCGCGAGCACGAACGACCGGTAATTCACACCGGTGTGCGCGAACAGCGGCGCCAGCAAGCGCGAAGTGATGTAGCCGGCTGGCGCGTGAGCGATGAGCATGGGCTCAGATCTTGAGTTCGTGGGCCTGCATGGTGTGAGCGCGACTATCGTTTCTTCAGACTATGGAAGTAGTTGTCCGAAATCTGTTGGTATACAGAGCGGTCTTGAGATGAAGCCTCGTCGCAAGGCAGTGTTCCTGCGCTGGGTTGTGAGCGTTGGCTCTGCTGGGGGGCTGGCTTAGAGTTGACATCTAGAAGGATTGGTAACTCAAACTGCCCACTAGTGCGTCGATTCCGTGTCATCTCTGTTCTCCGGGAAGCAGGCTAGGAAGGAGTAGCTTCTTGGTTGTGACCTCTGCAACAACTACCTCCTCAAGTCGAGGGATGGCTTTGAGACTAACATGTGTGGATGGTTGTGCTTCACTGCGGCTAAGCAAGCTTAGCACTCCACTTGTCTTCCGGGAACCGTTCTCGAATAAGTCGATGAACCTTCTTGGGGCTACGCCATCAAATTGTAATAATTGGACTTTTCCATCTGCGTCTATTGATTCAGTAATGGCGTCGGAGTGAAGGCGTGTTGCAAGGCTTTTTCTATATGGCTCGATATAGTGAATTTCAGATATTCCTGCGGCAACAAGATGGCGTGCACATGAGTGGCAAGGGTAGGTTGTAACATAAATCTTTCCATGCAAGACTCTATCGCCTGCCACTCTGCTTGCTCCAAGAATTGCATGCATTTCAGCATGAACAGCTCTGGAGAATTCTATTAGATCTTTGACGCGAGAGTCGTCAATTATTGCATCAATGGCAGTGCTCTTAAGTCCTAGTCCAAGAATTTTCCTTTCGATGAGGCTGTCAACTACCTTTTCGGCAATAATTCTTTTCTCAGAGTCGTTGTGACATTTCCCGCCAATTTTTGCGAAACAGCGTTCGTCAGATTTTGGCGAAGCAGTGTTTTGCTGTGCTAATAGAGATATTGGTGGCTTTCCGTAAAGCCCGCCACCACTCTGTGGTACATCATTCCAACCAACTGAAAGTAGCTCTCCAGTTGCACTTGTAACAGCAGCGCCAACCTGTCGAGATAGGCATGCAGAGTTTCTAGCTGCTGAGGATGCCGCATACATGGCGGTCTCTTCGGTGGTCGGGGTAATGACAGCAGTTCTAAATATTAAATCAAAGAATCGTCGAATTTTCTCATTAATTTGTGCGACGGCCTTAGACTCTGAGGGCCCCGAGATTGCATGATCTACACGTAAAAATAAGTCGCATCTAGGGAATGTGTCACGTACAGACTGGCCGTGACTGAATTCCTCTCCCGAGTCTTTGTCTATTAGTTCGTCAATTTCTGACTCGGATAGCTCGCCGGATCGTTGTATATTTGAAACTCTGACCTCTAAA
>CAZEEQ010000031.1:0-23007 GCA_964511255.1 uncultured Paraperlucidibaca sp. | reverse complement strand
TTTGGAGCGGGTAACGAGGCTCGAACTCGTGACCTCGACCTTGGCAAGGTCGCGCTCTACCAACTGAGCTACACCCGCATGCTGTCGCCAGCGCTGTCCTGCAGAAGCTTTCGCGTCAGGACAGGCGCGCATTGTATGCCGCCGCCGAGGACTGTCAAGCGCTCTCTGCAAGGTGCGGGTGCGACTGCGCATTTTTACGTCAGCATGCCCCATCTGTCAGGCATTGCCCCCCGGCGCCGATCAATCCGCTTCGCGCAGCTCGGGCCAGGCCGCCGCCAGGTAAATGCACATGGACCAGAGTGTCAGCACAACGGCAAGGTACATGAGGACCCAACCCAGCGGATTGAAGATCTCGTAATCAAGCAGCAGCACCGTAATCGACACCATCTGGGCGGCGGTCTTCCACTTGCCGATATTGCTGACAGCGACCTGGGCGCGCTTGCCCAGCTCGGCCATCCATTCGCGCAAGGCGGAAATGGTGATTTCGCGGGAGATAATGACAATGGCCGGAATCACGATCCAGACATTGGCATGCCACTCGACCAGCAAGATCAGGGCCGCCGCCACCATCAGCTTATCGGCCACCGGATCGAGGAAACGCCCGAATGCAGAGCCCTGGTTCAGGGTACGGGCCAGATAGCCGTCAAACCAGTCCGTCACGGCCGCCAGGGCGAAAATCACCGCCACAGCTTCATGACGCCAGGACAGCCCGGTGTAAGCCACCAACAGCAGCACAGGAATCAGCGCCACGCGGGAAACAGTGAGGATATTGGGAATGTTCCAGAGCGAACGGGCGGTCAACGCCATCTCCTTGCGAATTGCTTTCGTCACTATCCCGTAACTTCAGTGGCTGTGCAAGGCGGCATAGATGGTCTGCGCCAGTGTTTCGCTGATGCCGGGCACGGTGGCAAGGTCACGGGCACTGGCGCGCTGCACCTCCTGAAGTCCGCCGAAGTGCTGAATCAGCGTTCGGCGCCGCGTCGGCCCGACGCCCGGTATGCTTTCCAGCGAGGAGGTCGTACGCGCCTTGTTACGGCGCTCGCGATGCCCGGTAATGGCAAAGCGATGGGCTTCATCGCGAATCTGCTGGATCAGATGCAGCGCCGGCGAGTCGGCATTCAGCGACACGCTGCGACCATCCGGAAAATGCAAAGTCTCCAGGCCGGGCTTGCGGCCCTCCCCTTTGGCAATGCCGATCAGCTGCACACTGCTGATGGCAAGCTCGGAGAGCACCGCCACCGCCTGACCGAGCTGCCCTTTGCCACCATCAATGAACAGGATATCAGGCAGCGCACCCTCGCCCTTGACCAGGCGGCTGTAGCGCCGGGTCAGCGCCTGCTGCATGGCAGCATAGTCGTCACCGGGCGTAATGCCTTCGATGTTGAAACGACGGTAGTCGCTCTTCTTCGGGCCCTGGTTGTCGAACACCACACAGGAGGCCACCGTGGCCTCGCCCATGGTGTGACTGATGTCGAAGCACTCCATGCGCTGGACCGGCTCATCCAGCCCCAGCACCCGCTGCAGTTCGGCAAAGCGGCGGGCGATATGGCTGCGATTGGCCAGCCCGGCGGCGAGCCCGGCTTCGGCATTGCGCTGCGCCATCTCCAGCCAGGCCGCCCGCGTCTCGCGCACCCGTGACTTGATCTCGACTTCGCGTCCGTACTGGCTGCGGATGGCCTCGGCCAGCACCGGGGCATCCGGCAGTTCGACCGGCAGAATGATCTCGCGTGGCAGGTCACGGCCGCCACCGCCCTCAAGCCCGGCCTGCAGATAGAAGGACGGCAGGAACTCAGACAGGATATCAACCACCTCCGTCTCGCCGAACAGGGCCGGCTGCCAGGCCTTGGTGCCGAGCACGCGGCCGTCGCGCACATAGAGCACCTGCAGGCAGACACCGCCGGGCTGAGCCGCGACACCGAAGACATCGGCCGAGCCAATGTCCTTGAGCACGAACTGCTGCTCCTGAACGCGGCGCAGGGCGGTGAGCTGATCGCGATAGACCGCAGCTTTCTCGAAGTCGAGCTGCTCGGACGCCATGCTCATGCGCGCGATCAGGTTGTCGGTGACCTCCTCGTTGCGCCCCTCAAGGAACAGCCGAGTGTTCTCGACATCGCGCCGGTAGTCTTCGTCACTGACATAGCCGACACAGGGCGCACGGCAGCGACGGATCTGGTACTGCAGGCAGGGGCGCTCGCGATTGCGGAAGGTACTGTCTTCGCACTGACGCACCATGAACAGCTTCTGCAGCAGGCTCAGGCTGTCGCGTACGGCCGTCGAACTCGGGAATGGTCCGAAGTAACGTCCCTTCTGCTGCTTCGGCCCCCGATGGAAGGCCAGGCGCGGCCAGGCATCCGTTTCCGAGAGATAGACATAGGGATAGCTTTTGTCATCGCGCAGCAGAATGTTGTAAGGCGGCTTGAGCGACTTGATCAGTGTCTGCTCAAGCAACAACGCCTCGGTTTCGGAGGCGGTGATGGTGATCTCGATGCCGTGGATGCGTTCGACCAGCGCCCGCGTCTTGGGACTGGGCACATGCTTGAGAAAATAGGAGCTGACCCGGTTCTTCAGCACTTTGGCCTTGCCGACATACAGCACGCGGCCCTCGGCATCGAGCATGCGGTAAATACCCGGCGCCATCGGCAGCGTCTTCAGCAAAGACCTGATCGGCGCCAGCCGGGCGGACTCCTCCGCGGCCAGGGTCGGGGGCTTGCTCACCGGCACACCCTCACGCGATGACGCCGTGCTGCAGGGCCAGACGCGTCAGGGCGATGTCGTTGTCGACACCCAGCTTCAGGAGCAGCCGGCTGCGATAGGTGCTGATGGTCTTGGGGCTGAGGAAAAGCTGCTCGGCAATATCCTGCACGCGCTTTTCTCGGATCAGGAGCATGAGCACCTGGAGCTCACGCTCGGACAGAGACGTGAAAGGGTTCTCGCCGCTGTCCGGCGAATGCTGCTGCAGCGCCAGCATCTGCGCCAGTCCGGGGCTGACGTAGCGCTGCCCGGAGGCTGCACGACGGATGCCGGTCACCACATCATCGAGCTCGGCACCCTTGGTGAGATAACCGGCGACACCCGCCTGCAACAGACGGCCAGGCATCGGACCGTCCTCAGTCACGCTGAGCATCAGGATGCGCAAGGCCGGCCACTGCTTCATCAGACGCAAGCTGGCCTCATGCCCACCCATGCCAGGCATCATGAGGTCCATGAGCAAGACGTGCGGCTGCTGCTCGCGTACCAGTTGCAAGGCTTCCTCGCCACTGGCAGCAGCGCCCACCACCGTCAGGCCGGGGACATCCGCCAGCATGCGCGACAGGCTCATGCGGATCAGGCTGTGGTCATCGACTATTGCGACACGAATGCTCACCGGGATGCTCGCCTGCTGAAATCCACGCTATCTTAGCGAGAGAAAGTTATGTTACAAAATAGCAGACAACCGTTTGTCATTAGAGGCCATCATGAAAAGGCTCGCAAACGCGTTCAGAGGCAGTCGGTGGGGTGCTTACCTCCCCATGGTCACCGACTGCAGTACCAGACAGAATCAGGTTACAACACTCATGCTCACACATTGCTTCCGCGGTCCGGCACGCTTCCTGCTGGCTCTTCTGCTTTCCCTGTCCATCGCCGCGCCGGCCGCCCTGGTCGTGGCACAGCCGGCACAGGCAGCTGAAAAGTCATCCCATTCATCTTCCGCCAAAAAAGGCGTCAAGAAAAAGACCGCTAGCAAGAAAGCGTCCAGCAAGAAAAAGCTGGCCAACAAGCGGTCGGCAAAAAAGAAGATCGCTGCCGTGGCGGCTGTTCCGGTCGTGCTGTCGGCCGCCGAACTGGCAGCCCAGCAGCGCCGCATGCGCCCGGACTCCATTCAGGGCACGCTCAATCCGCCGCTGGATGTCGAATCCAAGGCGGCACTGATCACCAACGCCCGTACCGGTGAAGTGCTGTACGGAAAGAACATTCACCAGACCATGCCCATTGCATCCATCACCAAACTGATGACCGCGATGATCGTGCTCGATGCCGGCCTCGACCTCAATGATCCGGTGACCATCACCGAAGACGATGTCGACCACCTGCGCCATACCCATTCACGCCTGAGCGTCGGCACCACCCTGACCCGTGGCGACCTGCTGCTGATTGCCCTCATGGCCTCCGAGAATCGTGCGGCCTCGGCGCTGGCGCGCAGCTACCCGGGGGGCACCCAGGCGGCCATCACTGCCATGAACCGCAAGGCCCGCAGCCTGGGCATGACCAGTGCCCGCTTCCTCGACTCGACCGGTCTGCATGGCGAGAACATTGCCACACCAACCGACCTTGCCAAGATGGTCCAGGCCGCCTATCGCTACGCCGATATCCGCGCCTTCTCGACCATGCCGGAGTATCAGGTCACCTCCAAAGGTCGCATCCTGCAGTACAAGAACACCAATGGTCTGGTGAAGAAACCGGAATGGAACATCGAAGTCTCCAAGACCGGCTTCATCAACGAAGCCGGGCGCTGCCTGGTCATGATGGCGCACATCCGCAACATTCCGGTGGTGATCGTGCTGATGGACTCCTTCGGAAAATATACCCGCATCGGTGACGCCAACCGCGTCAAGCGCTGGCTGGAGCTGGCCTCGGGCAGCTGACCGTCACCAGGCTCGGCTCACCGCCGCCATGTCAGGCGGCGCGCAGCCGCTGCGACCACATCGCCATCTCCTGCTTGCGCTCCCGCCATGCCGGGCAGAGCTGTTCCTGCCAAGCATAGAAGCGCGGGCTGTGATTGAGCTCGCGCAGATGGCTGAGCTCATGGCAGATCACATAATCAATGCAGTTTTCGGGCACGCTCATGAGTTGCGTATTGAGCGTGATACGACCCTGATGCGAGCAGCTGCCCCAGCGCGAGCGCATGAGCCGCAGCGTCAGTCCGGCCGGCACCCATTCAGGTCCGAAGCCGACGGCCAGCGCATCCAGACGTGCCGGCAGCCAGTCGGCAGCCTGCCCCTTCTGCCAGTGCAGCAAAGCCGCCGGCAGATCATCCGGACGCGCCCACAACTCGGGGCTGACCCGCAGCGCGCCCTCATCCCGCCAGACCGGTGCCGGCCGGCCGCGCCGGCTCGGTCGAGCCGCAGCCTGCCCGGGCAGCACCGGCAGCGCCTCGCCGAGATGCCACCAGACCCTGCCCTCGCCCCAGACCGGCGGCTTCGGACGCGCGGCGATTTCGTCGAGATGGCGCTGGATCCAGTCATGGCGGCTGCGCACGAAGGTTTCGATGTCGTGGAGCGGCAGCCGGCGCGGCGCCCGCACCTCGACCCGGCCATCCTGACGAATATGGATAGCCAGCGTACGGCGCGTGCTGCGCACCAGCTCATACGCCAGACTGGCCATGTCAGGCGACCTCGTCGACATGCTGCCGGATGACCGCCAGGAACTCATCGCCATAGCGCTCGAGCTTGCTGTCACCAATACCGCCGATCTGACGCATCTCGCGCAGACTCAGCGGCATGTGTTCAATCATGGCCAGTAGCGTACTGTCATGGAAAATGACATAGGGCGGCACCCCCTGGGCTTCGGCGAGCTCGCGACGACGCGCGCGCAATGCCAGCCACAGTGGCTGGTCGGCGGAATCGAGCTGGGCGGCGGCTCGCGAACGCGATGCCGAACCACTGCGCTGGCCGGACACGGTGTCGCGATCCTGCCGCAGGGACAGCGAGACTTCACCCTTGAGCAGGGCACGGCAGGACGGGGCCAGGCGAAGCGTGCCGAAGCCATCGCCATCCACCAGCAGAAGGCCCTTGGCGAGCAGCTGCCGGAACAGGCTGCGCCAGGTCTTGAGGGCGACACTCTGGCCCTGACCGAAGAGCCCGAGCTGGTCGTGGTGGTTGCCGAGGACGCGCTCGGAGCGCTTGCCGGTCAGCACCTCCAGAACATACTCGACGCCATAGCGCTGACCCGTGCGATAGACCGCCGACAACGCCATGCGAGCCGGCTCGGTGGCGTCCCAGGTCGCCACCGGTTCGACGCAGATGTCGCAATTGCCGCAGGGGTTTGCCATGTGCTCGTCGAAGTAGCGCAGCAGCAGCTGGCGCCGGCAGTCGGTGGCCTCGCAGAGCTGCAGCATGGCGTCGATGCGACGACGCTCGTGGCGTTTGTGCTCCTCGCTGCCGTCCGACTGCGCCAGCATCTGCTGATGCTTGATGACATCCTGCAGACCATAGAACAGGCACACCGTGGAAGGCAGGCCGTCACGACCGGCGCGGCCGGTTTCCTGGTAATAGGCCTCCAGGCTCTTGGGCAGGTCAAGGTGAGCCACAAAGCGCACATTGGACTTGTCGATACCCATGCCGAAGGCGATGGTGGCGACCACAATCACGCCTTCCTCGCGCAGGAAGCGGTTCTGGTTGGCCTCGCGCTCGGCCGCCGGCAAGCCGGCGTGATAAACCAGCGCCGGAAAGCCGCGCGCCTTCAGCGCCTCGGCGACTTTCTCGGTCTTCGCGCGCGAGAGGCAGTAGACAATGCCGGCATCCTGCGGATGCTCGCGCTTGATGAAGTCGACGAGCTGATCCATGGCATTCAGACGCGGCAGGATGCGGTAGAACAGGTTGGGGCGATCGAAGCTGCTGAGGAAGACCTGAGCGTCCTCCAGGCGCAGCAGACGGATGATGTCGGCACGCGTGCGCAGGTCGGCGGTGGCGGTCAGGGCCAGACGCGGAATGCTGGGGAACTGCTCCGCCAGTACCGACAGGCCGAGATAATCCGAGCGGAAATCGTGCCCCCACTGCGAGACGCAATGCGCCTCATCGATGGCGAACAAGGAAATCGGCACGCGCTGCAACAGCTCCAGCGTGCGTGCGGTGACCAGACGTTCGGGCGCCATGTAGAGGAGGTCAAGGCGGCCATCCAGCAACTGCGACTCGATCGCGCGCGCCTCATGTGCCTCCAGGCTGCTGCTCAGATAGGCCGCCCGCACACCCAGCTGCAGCAGCGTGGCGACCTGATCCTGCATCAGCGAAATCAGCGGCGAAATCACGATCGCCGTGCCTGGCCGCATCAGCGCCGGCACCTGATAGCACAGCGACTTGCCGCCCCCCGTGGGCATCAGCACCAGGGCATCGCGGCCACTGGCCACCGTCTCCACGATGGCGGCCTGCGGGCTGCGGAAATCGTCGTAGCCCCAGATGTGACGCAGCACCTCACGCGCCTGCGTCGCCAGCCCCTCTTCCGGCATGACACTGCCTGCTTTCATGCCCACCCTCTCGCGCCCCTGCCTGTCACGGCACTACAATCCACATCACTTATCCGGAGAAAGTCATGCACGAACAATACGCCTTGCCCGCATCCACCCTGGGCGCCCTCGAAGACTTTCTCGACAGCGACGCCAATGAACACGGCCTTGATTTCCTCGGTGCCCACGGTTTCCTCACGGCGCTCACCGTCGGTCCGCGCGGCACACTCGATGACGGAGCCCTTGCCGCCTTCTTCGAAGACACCGAGCCCAGCGCCGACAACCGCGTATCCGGCGTTGTCCGCGACCAGCTGCGTGCCTGGCAGAAAAGCATTCACGCCGTGCTCTACCATGGCGTGCGGCTGGAGCTGCCCTGCCCGCTGATCGCTGACCCGACCAGCCCCAACGAACTCAGTGACTGGTGCGTGGGCTTCATGGAAGGACTTTTCCTCGATGAAGACCGCTGGTATGCCGGCAACGAAGACGACATTGCCGACCTCACGCTGCCGATGGTGGTCATCTCCGACCTGATCGACGACCCCGACCTGCAGGTGCTCCGCCGCGACCGCAAGCTGCTGCGCGAAATGACCTCGCAGATCCCGGACCTGATCACCGAACTCTACCTGCTCTTCCACGCCCCCGACGCGCCCTGATCGCGGGCTGCCGCCCGGCCGGCCTCACTTGCGCAGGCCGGCGGCGCGTTCGGCAGCCAGCCGCAGCTGCAACCGGCGCTCGGCAAAACGGGCGCGCTGATCATCGGTCAGCGTGTCATGACACGCCGGGCAGCTGATGCCGTCCTCGTACTTCTCGGATGCTTTGTCAGCCGGCGTGATGGCGCGGCGACAGCCGTAGCAGAGCTCGGCCACGCCCTCCTCCAAGCCGTGCGTCACCCCCACCCGCTCATCAAAGACAAAGCACTCGCCCTGCCAGAGACTCTGCTCGCGCGGCACGTCCTCCAGGTACTTCAGGATGCCGCCCTTGAGGTGATAGACCTCGGCGAAACCCTGCTGCTTCATGTAGCTCGAGGCCTTCTCGCAACGGATACCGCCCGTGCAGAACATGGCCACCTTGCGATGCTTCTCCGGATCGAGATGCGTCGCGACGTACTGCGGAAACTGGCGAAAGCTCTGCGTGTGCGGATCGATGGCGCCGGTGAAACTGCCAATCGCCACTTCGTAATCATTGCGGGTGTCGATCACGACCACATCCGGATCACTGATCAGCGCATTCCAGTCCTGCGGATCCACGTACGTGCCGACCACCGAGGTCGGATCCACAAACGGCACCCCGAGGGTGACGATCTCTTGCTTCAGCTTGATCTTGAGGCGCACGAAAGGGTGCCGGTCCGTGAACGACTCCTTGTGCTCCAGCGCTGCCAGGCGTGCATCAGCGCGCAACCAGGCGAGCACGCGGTCGATGCCTTCGCGGCGACCCGAGATCGTGCCGTTGACACCCTCCTGGGCGAGCAGCAGCGTGCCGTGGATATCTTCGGCCTCGCACAACGCCTTGAGCGGTGCCTGCAGGTCGCGAAAGTCATCGAGACGGGCAAAGTGATAGAGCGCTGCCACCACGATGCTGCCCCCCTGGGCCTCCGGCCGCGCCCGCCGTACCGCCTCAGCCATGCTGACTGCCTCCGCGACAGGCCGGGCTGTCGGGTGCCGCTCCTGTGGCAAGCCACTCATCCGGCGTATAGGTATGCAAGGCGATGGCATGCAGGCCACGCTGCATTTCCGGCTGCACCAGGGCATAGACCTTCTGATGACGCGCTACCGAGCGCAGACCAGTGAAAGCTGACGTGACCAGGACCACCTTGAAATGGGTTTCAGCGCCCGGGCCGCTGTGATTGTGCGACTCGTTCAGCACCTCCAGATGGCTGGGTGCGAAAGCCTGTTGCAGGGTTTCCTGCAGCCAGGTCTGGCGGGATTCCGATGACGAGCCAGGCTGGCCGGACATGACGCCTCCGAAAGAAAAAAGAGCATGACCGGATTATAGAGCCTGTCCCGGCGCTGCGCTTGCATCTTGGCGAAGATGCGCTATTCTACTGCAAACATTACTTGTTTGATATTTTTACATCTTTAAAGGTAATGACATGAGCACATTCAAACTGGACCCCGCAATCCGTGCGGAGCTGAACAAGAAGTCGAACTGGCGCGGTGCGCTGGAGACCGGCAAGGACTGGGCCCTGGTGGTGCTGGCCTTTACGCTCAGCCTGCTGTGGCCGCACCCGCTGGTCTTCCTGCTCACGCTGCTGCTGCTGTCCGCTGCCATGGCCGGCATGGCCATCCTGCAACATGAAGCCTCGCACCGCTCCCTGTTCGCCAACGCCCGGCTCAATGACTGGGTCGGCGAATACCTGGCGGCACTGCCCATCCTGCAAAGCATGCCGGGTTACCGCGCCTATCACATGACCCACCACCGACTTGCCGGGACCCGTGAAGATCCGGACCTGGTGATGACCGAACAGTATCCGGTGAGCAAGGCCAGCCTGCGCCGCAAGCTGTTGCGTGATGCCTCGGGTCTGACCGGTCTGAAGTCACTCGTCGGCCTCATGGGCATGTATGCGGGTTACTGGAAATACGAGCTGACCGGCAAAGTCCAGCGCCTGCGCCCGGCACCGCAGAACCTGCTGGGCTACCTGTCAGTGTTCGTCAGCAACAACGGTCACATTGCGCTGCTCTGGCAGGTCGCCATCTGGGGTGTACTGCATGCCCTTGGCCATGGCCTGTACTACCTGCTCTGGGTGGCCGCCTTTGTGTTCGTGCTGCCGGTGTGCATGCGGATACGCCAGATCGCCGACCATGCTGTCGTTGCTGATGCGCTCAGCACCAATCCGCTGCTGCATGCCCGCAGTTCGCAGGCCAACTGGCTGGAGAAGCTGATGCTGGCGCCGCATAACGAGCACTATCATCTCGAGCATCATTTCATGCCGACCACGCCGTGCTGGAATCTGCCCAAACTGCATGCGATTCTGGCTCGTGAAGGCGTCATTCCTCCCGAGAATCAGGGTGGCAGCCTCATGAGCGTGCTGCGCAGCGCCACGCGCTGAGCAAGCGCCGGCACAGTACGCAGACCTGAAAACGGGCCCTTCAGGGCCCGTTTTCAGGTCACGCCATCGCGGTCAGGCAGGAGCCCTTTCCTTCGACAGCAACGACCCCACAATCATGCCGGCGATGGCAGCCCCGAGGCCGGCCAACTGCGGCGGGCAGATACCCTCCGGCGCCAGCCACTCCAGAACCAGCCAGGTCAGGATGCCGGACACCATGGACAGCAGTGCTCCCGCGCGGTTGGCACGCCGCCAGTAAATGCCCGCTGTCAGGGGCACGAAGGCGGCCACCAGTGTGATCTTGTAAGCATTCTCGACCATCTCAAAAATGCTGGAATCAGACTGGATCGCGAACCAGGTAATGAATACCCCGAAGCCGAGCACAACCAGTCGCAGCATCCAGAGGAACTGACTATCAGTCTGCGTTTTCAGCAGTGGCTTGATCAGGTTCTCGGTGAAAACGGCAGAAGGCGCCAGCAGCGTTCCTGATGCCGTCGACATGATGGCCGACAACAAGGCGCCGAAGAACAACACCTGCATGATCAGCGGCAAATCCTGCTGAATGAAGGTCGGCAGGACCTGCTGGGCATCCACGGCCGCCACACGAGCCACCATGTCGGGGTCAATCACGACCGCCGCGTAGGTCAGGAAAATAGGCACCATGCAGAATACCAGATAGCCGACTCCGCCCATCACGGCCCCTGCAACCGCGATGTTTTCGCTTTTCGATGAGTTCATGCGCTGAAAGACATCCTGCTGGGGAATCGACCCCAGTGCCAGGGTGACGAAAGCGCCCACGAACGCCAGCACCGAAGCCGGCGTCATGTCTGGCCAGAACCCGTCAAACTTGCCGGCAGCGGCAGCATGGTCAATGACCACCGTCATGCTCCCGGCCTTGCCGACCACAAACCAGGCAATGATCAGCAGACTGACAATGATGATGATCATCTGCACAAAACTGGTCAGGGCCACGGACCACATGCCGCCGAACATGGTGTAGAAGATGACGATGGCGGCGCCGATCATGATGCCCTGATCGTGACTGATGGCGCCATTGCTGAGGCTGCTGAACACCACACCGAGGGCAATCAGCTGCGCCGACACCCAACCCAGGTAAGACAACATGATCGCGGTCGAGGCGATGACTTCGGCCTCGCGACCAAACTTCTGACGAAAAAAATCCCCAATGGTCAGCATGTTGCGGCGGTACAGCGCCCTCGCGAAGAACATGCCGGCGAAGATCAGGCAAAAGGCCGCCCCAAAGGGATCGGCGACAATGCCTCCGATACCTTCCTCAAGAAAAGTCGGCGGCGCGCCGAGCACAGACTCGGAGCCGAACCAGGTGGCGAACATGGTCGCTGTCACGATGCTCAACGGCAGGCTGCGGCCAGCTGACACGAAGTCGCGCGAGTTGTGCACCCGCAGTGTTGCCAGCAGGCCAATGGCGATGGACAGCACCAGATAACCGATGACAAAGGTGTTCAGCATGGTAGGCGCTCCTTCAACAAGGCCTGTTGGACGAAATGTCGCGAATGCTAGCAGCAGAATCCCAGCGCGATAAGCACAGCGTGCAATGCCTCATCGACGCCGACATGCACATGGTGTGCCGGGAACTCGCGCCGGATCGGATAATTTTTGCGCAACCGGTCGAAAGCCGCGGCTGGATCAGACTCGTGGCAGGCCGCGCGCAGCCGGGCATCATCCGCGGCCAGGGCGATAACATCCGACAGCAGCGCAGCCAGCCTTTTCTCAGGGCTCTCCCCGGCGGCGGGCAGCACCAGTGACAAGCCACCCTCATCCGGCAGGATGTCAGGCAGCCCGCCACTGAGCTTCAGGTCCAGTGCGTGGCTGGCCGCGACCATGATCTGCCAGGTGCCGCGCCACTTGCCCTCCAGGCTGTGGCCGGCAATGTGCGGACTGCCATGACGCACCAGCGCGAGCAGATCGGCATCCAGATCCGGCTCCCCCTCCCAGACATCCAGCACGGCCGTCAGCCCGCCCTGCCTCAGCCTGTCGCCGAGTGCGGCATTGGCCACCACCGGACCGCGCGCGGCATTGATCAACCAGGCCCGGGGCCGCATCTGCGCCAGCCTGCCGGCATCGAGCAGATGCCACGTGGGGTGCGGACCACCGCGCGTCAACGGGGTATGCACCGTGACCATATCGGATGCAGCCAGCAGCTCGGTCAGCCCGAGCAGGGGCACATCGGCCAGGGCCGGTGTCAGATCGGATACGCGGAGAAAGGGGTCGCAGGCCACCACATCAATGCCGAGCACCCGCGCCAGCCCCGCTACCTGGCGGCCGACATGACCGAGGCCAATGATGCCGAGTGTGCGGCCAGCGAGGGTGACGCCCTGCTCTGCCGCCAGCTGCACCAGCACATTGAGCACCCATTCGCCGACCGCACGGGCATTGCAGCCGGGCGCCGAAGCCCAGGCAATGCCCTGCGACTCCAGCCAGGGAATGTCGAGATGGTCGGTGCCGATGGTGGCTGTACCGACAAAGCGCACACGGCTGCCGGCCAGCAGCGCAGCATCGACCCGGGTGACCGAGCGCACCAGCAGCATGTCGGCATCGGCGACATCGGCCGCACTGAGCTGCCGCCCGGGACGACGAACCACCTCGACATCCCGGCCCAGTCGCGCGCAGCAGGCCTCGACGCCCGGCATGTTTTCGTCCGCGACCAGGCGCAATCGGCTCGGTGACATATCGCTTCCTCGTTATGGATGGCGCGAGTATGCCACTGCGCTTTGCTACACTGCATGGCTTGATCGATACCCGGCCATGCCACCCGACGGAGCTTTCCCGCCATGCCTCAACCGCTCACTGAACGGGTCATTGCCTTCCTGCACAGCGAACCCCGCTTTCAGGCGGTCAACGAACTGCGTTTGCACATTGACGGGCGCGCCCTCGGCTGGGTCAGACCGGTCATCGCCGAGGCGCTCTGCCAGCTCGACCGCCAGCGCATCCGGGTCAACACCCGCGACATTTACCTCAGCACTGGCCCGGATATGGCCGGTCGCAGCGAGATACTGCAACGCTGGATGCTGGCGCTGCGCGATCAGGGCGTGCTGCCGAACTGGCGCGATGAGGCCATGGCGCTGTCACAACCGGACGGCACCTACCTGATCATGGAACGGGCGGCCTTCCGCTGTCTGGGCCTGTGCACACCCTCGGTGCACATGAACGGCTGGGTGGCCGGCGCCGAGGGTGTATCGCTCTGGGTGGCCGAACGCAGCGCCCACAAATTTGTCGACCCCGGCAAACTCGACAACCTGGTCGGCGGCGGCGTCTCCGCCGGCGAAAGCCTGGCAACCGGGCTGGCCCGCGAAGCCTGGGAAGAAGCCGGGCTGCATTTCCGTCATGTCCCATCACCCCGCGGCTGGCTGCATATTCATCGCCGCATCAAGGAAGGCGTGCAGGAGGAGCGGATCGCCGTTCACGACCACTGGCTGCCGGCGAACTTCCACGCCACCAATCAGGATGGCGAAGTCGCTGACGCCCGTCTGCTGCCCATCGCCACCGCACTCGATATGCTGCTTGATGGCCATTTCACGTGGGATGCCGGACTGGTCGTGCTCGACGGCCTGCTGCGTCAGCGCTATTTCGGCCCGGAAGGCCGGTTGATCGAGGACACACTGGTCACGCTGGGCTACCGCGACTGATGCGCACCCTGCTGGCGAATGCCACTCCCTCGCGCTCAAGCTGGCGCGAGCTGAGCACCCTGGCCTTGCTGACCGGGCCGATTTTCGTCAGCCAGTTCTCGCAGGCAGCCTACGGTTTCATCGACACCCTGATGTCCGGTCAGGTCTCCGCCCTGGACCTGGCCGCCGTGGCGGTCGGCTCCAGCATCTGGCTGCCCTTGTTTCTGCTCACCACCGGCACCCTGCTCGCCACCACCCCGCTGGTCGCCGAGGCTCATGGCGCCGGCCAGCGCGAGCGCATCCCGGCCATCACGCATCAGGCGCTCTGGCTAGCCCTGCTGGTGGGCGTGGCCGGGATGCTCCTGATCCGCTGGTCGTGGCCGATCTTCGACTGGCTGGACGTCGAGCCGGCGCTGCGCGGCAAGACCCGCGAATACCTCGATGGGGTCTCGTGGGGCATGCCGGCTGTCGGTCTGTTCTACGTGCTGCGCTGTTACTGCGAGGCACAGGGAAGGCCGGTGCCGGTCATGCTGATCAGTCTTTCGGGACTGTTGCTGAACGTGATGGC
Source organism: uncultured Paraperlucidibaca sp. (assembly GCA_964511255.1). Taxonomy (GTDB): domain Bacteria; phylum Pseudomonadota; class Gammaproteobacteria; order Pseudomonadales; family Moraxellaceae; genus Perlucidibaca. Next base: position 8,554 of record CAZEEQ010000031.1, on the reverse strand, counting down.
CAACCAGCTCTTCATCTACGGCAGCCATGATATCGCCGCGCTGAGCTGGCTCGGCATCCCGGCCCTGGGGGGCCCCGGCTGCGGTTGGGCCACGGCGTTGGTCATGTGGCTGCTGAGCCTGATTCTGCTGGCTTATGTGCTGTGGTCGCCCGGCTTCGCGCCGGTGCGGCTGCTGCAGCGCTGGACCCCGCCGCATCTGGGTGAACTGCGCCATATCGCAGCACTGGGCCTGCCGATCGGGCTGGCCATCTTCTTCGAGGTCAGCTCGTTCGCGCTGGTGGCGATTCTGGTCAGCCCGGACGGTGCCATCGTGGTGGCCGGCCATCAGGTCGCGCTGTCGGTGACCTCCATCCTCTTCATGGTCCCGCTGAGCCTGGCGATCGCCCTCACCATCCGTACCGGGCAGCTATACGGCGCCCGTGATCTGGCCGGCATCATGCACACCCGACGCGTCGGGCTGATCACCACCACGCTGGTGGCCTGCCTGTCCGCGACATTTCTCTTGCTCGCCCGTCATGCCATCGCCGCCGGCTATACCGAAGACAACGCCGTGCGGATGCTGGCGGCCGACCTCATGCTGTTCGCTGTCGCCTATCAGATCTTCGATGCGCTGCAGGTCGGTGCCGCCGGCTGCCTGCGCGGCCTGCAGGATACCCGCAGCCCCATGCTGCTGACGCTGATCGCCTACTGGGCCATCGCCATTCCGTTCGGCTACATCGCCGGCAGCACCACCCTGCTGGGACAGGCCTGGGGCCCCTATGGCTACTGGTCAGGTCTGGTCCTGGGCCTTTTCATCGCCAGCCTGCTGCTCAATCTGCAGCTGAAAAAGCGCTTGCGGATACTGCAGGCGCAATGGGGCTGATTGCGCTGTCGCAAGACGCATCAAGGGGTGAATCCACTCAGCCGCCTTTGCGCAGGCGGTAGCGGAAGAGTCCCGGTTCGGGCTGACTTTCTTCGAGCAGGGCGTGACCGAGGAAGCGGCAGAACTTCGGAATATCACGCTGGGTCGAGGGATCGGTGGCGAGCACCGCCAGTTCGGCGCCGGCGGCGAGCTCACGCACACGCTTGTGCAGCATCATGACCGGCTCGGGACAGAGCAGGCCACGGGCATCGAGCACGGGCAATCCGGCAGGGAGTTCAGCGTCTGACGACATCGGCAGCATCCAGCAGCGGCGCCGGGGTTAATCCCTCAGCGCTTCCGGTTCGGAAGTATAGCGCCAGGCCGGCCAGAGCAGCAGCACACCCAGCACTGCTGCCAGCAGGAAATGACTGGCATAGCCCAGCTGTTCGGCAATCAGGCCGGCGGGCAGGTAGAACAGACCGCCAAAGGCGGCCAGCAGGCTGACCTGGAGGGTGAAGTCGACACCGGCATGGTCCGGGCGCGCACGATCCATGACCGCCGACAGCAAGGCCGCCATGGCCATGCCACCCAACAGATGTTCCGCCGCGTTGATGATGACCATGAGATTGACCGGACTCAGGCCGGCCAGCCCGTAGCCCTGGGCAGGCCAGGCATAGCAGCCGAACAACAGGCTTTGCAGCAGGCCGAAGCCGACCATGGCGGCCCGGCGACCGAGGCGCTCGGTCAGCCAGCCGCCCGCCATGGCGCCGGCGATGGTGGTGACGGCACCGGTCATGCTGACCTGCAGCCCCATGTCGGCCAGCGTCAGGCCGGTATCAATCATCATCGGCTTGACCATGGCCGAGGCCATGGACTCGGCGACCTTGTAGGTCACCAGCACCCAGATCCAGCCCCGCAGCGCGGGACGCCTGAAAAATGTCAGCCAGGCACGGGAATACGGTTCGCTGGCATGGGCTTTCGCCGATGGCAGAATCTCCGGCTCGCGGAAGAACAGCACCGGCAGCAAGAGTGCGACGGAAATGGCGATCAGCAGGCCGAAGGCCAGTGGCCAGCCCAGGGTGCCGAGCACGAACAACAGCATGCCGCCACCCACGATGATGCCGACCCGGTAGGACGCCACCTGCACGCCATTGCCGTAACCGCGTTCATGGGGCTGCAGGATGCGCACGGCCAGGCCGTCAGTGGCAATGTCCTGGGTGGCCGCAAACAGGTTGACCAGGAAGAGCAGACCGAACAGTGCGTAGACCCCAGCAGGCTCACGCAGACTGGCCGGGTCGAAGAACGCCATGACCACCAGCACGGCAATCAGGCCGAGATTCATCGGCAGGATCCAGCTACGCCGGTAGCCCAGCCGCGGCCAGTAGTGACGGTCGACCAGCGGCGCCCAGAACACCTTGAGCGCCCATGGAATGGCGAGCAGGCCGCTGAGGCTGATCAGCGACAGCGGGGCATCATAGGTGCGCAGAATGGCTGGCAAGGCCTGGGTGTAGATGCCGAACGGCACACCCTGGGCCAGATAAAGCGCCAGCAGCAAGCCCAGACGGGTCGGCAGAGATGACATGAAAAACTCCCCGGCCCACAGGCGCCTGGCGATCAGGAAAACACGATGGTCTTGTTGCCGTGCACCAGCACGCGATCTTCGAGATGCCAGCGTACCGCACGTGCCAGCACATGACGCTCCACCGTCTCACCCATTTCGCGCAGAGTCGGCACTTCGTCGCGATGCGACACACGCTCTACATCCTGCTCGATGATTGGTCCCTGATCGAGGTCAGCGGTGACGTAATGCGCAGTAGCGCCGATCAGCTTGACGCCCTTGTCGTAGGCCTGCTGGTAGGGGTTGGCACCGACAAAGGCCGGCAGGAAGGAATGGTGGATATTGATGATGCGGTTCGGTCGGCGCGCAGTGAAATCAGCGCTGAGAATCTGCATGTACCGCGCCAGCACCACCAGGTCGACATCGCCCAGCAAGGCATCGATGGCCGCCTCCGCCTCGGTCTTGGTCGCCGCCGTTACCGGCACGACATGAAACGGCACGCCGAAGTTCTCGACATCCTGACGCAGATCCTCGTGGTTGCTGATCACCGCCACAATGTCACAGGGCAGCGAGCCGCGTGACCAGCGCCAGAGCAGTTCCATCATGGCGTGATCATATTTCGACACCAGGATGGCCACTTTCTTGCGCTCGGCGGCGTAGCTGATATGCCATTTCATGCCATAGCGCGTGGCCACGGCTTCCTGAAACGCCTGTTCGAGATGCTCCCGACTGAGGCGCAGATTGCCGGTCTGGAACTCCATGCGCATGAAGTAGGTGCCACCTTCCGGCGCTGTCGCGTGCTGATCGAGGTCGGTGATGTTGGCACCGTGATTGTAGAGAAAACTGGAGACGGCACTGACGATGCCGGGGGCATCAGCACAGTTGATCAGCAGGCGAGCCGTGGTATCGGTCATGGTTCCGTGGTTCCGAGAAGCTGGCGCCGACAGGCAACCGGCGTCATGCCGGTCCATTTCTTGAAGGCGCGGTGAAAAGCACTGGCTTCGGAGAAGCCCATCATGAGGGAAATCTCGTCAATCGACAGCATAGGCTTGGCGAGATAGAAACGGGCGGCCTCTTCGCGCATCTGGTCCTTGATGACCTGATAGCTGGTGCCCTCGTCCTTGAGGCGGCGGCGCAGCGTCTGCGGCGTCAGATTGAGACGGGCGCAGACATCCGCCAGCTCCGGAAACTGATTGCCATATTCCTTGCTGAGGATGCTGCGGATCTGGTCGGCAACACCCACCGGCCGGGCGCGCCCGCCAATGATCAGGGCCACAGAATCCTTGAGAAAACGCGACAGCGACAACGGCGTCTGCGCCAGCGGAAGACTCAGCCAGGACGCCGGAAAGCGGATGACATTGGCATCCATGCCGTAGTTCACGGGGCAGTTGAAGAGCGCCTGGAACTCATGGGCGAGCGGAGGCGGATCGAACGCGAATTCGATAACCAGCGGGTCCAGACGACGCCCGACCATCCAGCTCCAGAACCGCAGCGAAATGAACATCATGGCTTCGTGAATGGTTTCGGCATAGGACGAGTTGTCCTGAATCTCGAGCGTCAGGTGGCCTTCGTTATTGACCTGCTCGAAACGGGTTTGCACCGGCGTCTGGAACAGCCCGTAGAAATTAGCCGAACGCTGGATGGCCTTGCCCAGGTTGGGGCAGTTGATGACGGCATGCGCCATCATCGAGAACGTGCCGGGCTTGGAACGGGCATCGGTCGCCAGGCCCATGAACTCGTCGCTGGTTTGGCGCATGACGGCCTGGATCAGCACGATCAGCTCGCGCCCCTCAACCCGGCCCTCGGGATCATCCAGCCGGGCAGGATCCAGGCCATTGGCACTGAACAGATCGGCAAGAGACACACCCTGACGCGCAGCGCCTGCCAGCAGGCGCTTCACGTAGATCATGCTGAGGGTGTTCTGGGAACGTGACATCGGCGGCTTGACGGCTTGAACAAACAAGTCACAGAGGGTAGCAAAAGCCGGGCCGGCTTGCATGCCGCCTGAACGCTCAGGTCAAGGATTTTGAACGATACGGTCATTGGTCATGCCCGGCAGAGCCCGCAAAATTGACCGCCGGGTCACTGATTGACCAGGCAGTTTTCATCCGCCCCCGCATACCGAGCACGAATCATGAGCAAACGCGCCCTTTTCACCGATGATCACGAGATTTTCCGCAGCAGTTTCCGCAAGTTTGTCGAAGCCGAAGTGGTTCCGCACCAGGAAGCGTGGTGGAAGGCCGGTCAGGTTTCGCGCGAAGTCTGGCTCAAGGCGGGCGAACAGGGTTATCTCTGCCCTTACGTTGACGAGCAGTACGGCGGCCTCGGCCTCAAGGACTGGCGCTATGCCCAGGTCATGACTGAAGAACTGTCGCGCGTCGGCGAATCCGGCTTCGCGCTCATGCTGCATAACGATGTCATCGGCCCTTACCTCGACAGCTTCGCCAATGACGAGCAGAAAGCCCGCTGGCTGCCGAAGATCGTATCGGGTGAGGGCATCCTGGCCATCGCCATGACCGAGCCGAGCACCGGCTCCGACCTCAAGAACATCAAGACGCGCATCGAAGACAAGGGTGACCACTACCTGCTCAATGGCTCCAAGATCTACATCTCGAACGGCATTCTGGCTGACATCGTGATCGTGGCAGCGCAGCACGAAGGCACCGGCGGCATCAGCCTGATCGTGGTCGAGCGCGGCATGGAAGGCTTCGTGCGTGGCCGCAAGCTCAACAAGATGGGCATGCACTCGCAGGACACCGCCGAACTGTTCTTCCAGGACGTCAAGGTACCCAAGGAAAACCTGCTCGGCCTGCCCGGCATGGGCTTCATGTACATGATGCAGAAGCTCGCCGTCGAGCGTCTGGCCTGTGCCATTGGCGCCATTTCCGGCGCTCAGGAAGTCCTCAACCACACCATCAATTTCACCAAGGATCGCGTCGCCTTCGGCAAGCCGGTGAGCAAGTTCCAGAACACCCGCTTCAAGCTCGCCGAGATGAAGACCGAAATCACCATCGGCCAGACCTTCATCGACTCGCTGGTGCTCAAAGCCAATGACGGCACGCTGAGCCCGGATGAAGCCTGCATGGCCAAATACTGGACCACTGATCTGCTCAACAAGGTCTGCTACGAAGGCCTGCAGCTGCACGGCGGTGCGGGCTATATGATGGAATATCCGGTGGCGCGCGCCACCATCGATGCCCGCATCATGACCATCTTCGCCGGGACCAATGAAATCATGAAGGAAGTGATTGGTCGCAGTATGGGTCTCTGAGGCCACGATCCCGTCCGGCAGGGCTGGCCGTTCGGACCGGCCCTGCTACACTCCGGCGATACCCTTGCCGGAGTGTCTCCCCCATGTTTGCCCTGCACCCCCGCCTCGCTGCCGACACCATTACGCTCGGCGACTTCCCGCTCTGCCGCTGTTTGCTCATGAACGATGCCCAGTACCCCTGGCTGATTCTCGTGCCGCGCCGCGCCGACCTGCGCGAAGTTCACGAATTGTCAGAGGCGGACCAGAGCCAGCTGCTGCGCGAATCTTCCTGGGTCAGCCAGCGTCTCGCCGCACAACTCGATGCCACCAAAATGAACGTGGCCAATCTGGGTAATGTCGTGTCTCAGCTGCACTGGCACATCCTCGCCCGTTTCGAGGGTGACCCCGCCTGGCCCGGCCCGGTCTGGGGCAAGCTGCCGGCCCTGCCCTACACCGACGAAGAGCTGATGGAGACGCTGCATATCCTCAAGGCGGCGCTGCCGGCGGATGGCGCTGTCGGCCTCAACTGGGCTATTTGAACAGAGCCCGCCCCCGTGCTGCACGATCTGCTGCAAACCGCCCTGCCTGAAGGCATCAGCCTCTGGATGGCCATGGCTCTCGTCCTCAGCGCCGGCTTCACCTCGGCGTTGACCGCCGGCCTGGGCATCGGTGGCGGCGTGCTGTTGCTCGGCATCATGGCGTTTCTGGTGCCGCCAGCCGCGCTGGTCCCGCTGCATGGCGTGGTGCAGATCGGCTCCAACGTCGGCCGCACCTGGCTGATGCGCGAGCACATACGACCCGTCATCGTCTGGCCCTTCGCGGCCGGCGCGATGGCCGGCGCCTTTGCCGGCGGCAGTGTTGCCCGTGCACTGCCGGTACAGTGGCTGGACCTCGTGCTGGCGCTGTTCATCCTCTACGCGGTCTGGGGCAAGTGGCCGACGCTGACAGGACGCGCGCAAAACGCCGGGCTCTGGGCCGGCGGCATCGCCATCAGTTTCCTCAGCATGTTCGTGGGTGCCACCGGGCCGCTGGTGACCACGCTCATGAAAACCCAGGCGCTGGACAGGCAGCAGCACATGGCCACCTTTTCGGCCTGCATGAGCCTGCAGCATGGCCTCAAGATTCTCGCCTTCGGCTTCTTCGGTTTCGCCTTCGCAGCCTGGATGCCCCTGTTGCTGGCCATGATCGCCAGCGGCTTCATCGGCACCTGGCTGGGCGAGCGCTGGCTCGCCGGCCGCAGCGATGACGGCTTCCAGCAAGGCCTGAACTGGCTACTGACGGCGATGGCCGTGCAACTGCTCTGGGAAGGCCTCACGGGCTGAGCTGGAAGGCCGGCAACGGCATTGCGCCCTCGGCCAGCGCCACGCAGATCAGCCCAGCAGTCCCGGGTTGTTCTGCCAGAGCCAGAAATTCAGCAGCGCCGCAAACCCCACCCAGGCGGCGTAAGGCAGCAACAGCAGCGCCGCCAGGCGGTTCACTCGCCAGAACGCCACCGCCGTGGCCAGGATCAGGCCTTCCAGCAGCAGCACATCGGCAAAGGCCAGCGCGCCCTGATGCCAGGCAAAAAACAGCCAGCTCCACAGCACATTCACCGCCAGCTGCGCGCTGAACAGCGACAGCGCACGACGATGACCCGGCTCGCGCCAGACCAGCCAGGCAGCAATGCCCATGAGCGTGAACAACGTCGTCCACACCGGGGCGAAGACCCCGGCGGGCGGCGCCCAGGCCGGTTGCTGCAACAGTGCATAGAACGCTTTCGCCCGGATGGACGCCAGCGCACCCAGACCGGACGCGGCATACACCACCGCCAGCGCCACCAGCAACGCCAGCCACTGGCACCGTGGCGGCTGGACCACTGCCGGCGTCTCGCGTCGCCGGCCGCGCTTGTAGCGCGCTTCGGGCGAACTGGTCTTGATGGTCAGACGCGTCATGTTGAACTCCTGAATAAACAAGCCTTGCGCCAGCGCATGGGTGACTCTCCCACCCATTCCCGGAACGCCCGCGAAAACACGCTTTGCTCAGCATAGCCCAGCAGCAGCGAGATCTCCGACAAGCCCTGCCGGCGCCGGATTCGCTGCTGGGTGAATTGCAGCGCCAGATGCTCGCCGTGCTGCAGGACGGGCCGCCGGCCGTGGTCATGTTCTGCCTGGCGGTGGATCTGGCCTACCAGTACTTCGTGCACACCGAGTCGGTCGGCCGCTTCCCCAAGTGGTACGAATATGTCTTCGACACGCCTTCCAACCATCGCGTACATCACGGCCGCAACCCGGAATACATCGACAAAAATTACGGCGGCGTGCTGATCATTTTCGATCGCTGGTTCGGCACCTACGCCGAGGAAAAAGCCCAGGTTGAATACGGCATCACCCGGTCCGCTTGGCCAGCGCCTGAAGCACTTCATCATGCCGCCGGACTGGCAACGCCCCGGCCATCGGCCGGTGCGGACGTGGGAGACGGAGGAGCGCTGACTCGCCGCAAGAGCCGCGCGTGCTGGGTCAGGTGCGATAACCCGGATCCAGTTTCTCGACCTTGCGCAGCAGCGCCGGCCAGGCAAACGCGCCACCCAGACCAGCGGTCTGCACGCGCATGGCCTCCGCCACGCCGGCCACGATGCGCGGATCCACGGCAATCAGCTCGCCGCCCGCCTGCGCCGCGAGCTGGATCTGGCAGGTGCTCTCAAACACATACATGTTGAGGAAGGCATCGGCAATGCTGGCCCCGCAGGTCAGCAGACCATGATTGCGCAGCATCAGGAAATTCGCCGCTCCGAGGTCGGTCTGCAGGCGCGGCTTCTCGTCCGGGCGGAAGGCCACACCTTCGTAATCGTGATAGGCGAGCGACGCCAGCACGAAGGTCGATTGCTGCGAGATCGGCAGCACGCCCGCCTTCTGCGCACTCACCGCCA
>CAZEEQ010000030.1:0-23027 GCA_964511255.1 uncultured Paraperlucidibaca sp. | reverse complement strand
AGTCACGGAACTCACGGCTGTAACGCTCGCGTGTGAGCAGTTCGCCCAGGCTGAGTCCGCTGCCACTGGTTTCTGCGAGCAGGTCGCGGGCCCGGCGATTGAAATCGAGAATGTCGCGCACCATCCGCCAGAAGCCCGGCCGCAGCAGATTGCGCTTCTGCACAAACAGGGTCCGCAGGCTGGCACCAGCCCACTCTAGGCCGACATGCGGCAGCTTGACGCTGAACGACATGTCGCTGGCCGGGGTGTCCAGGGCGAGCAGCCGGAAGAGGGCCACCAGGTTGGGGTAGGTGCGGTCGTTGTGAACCAGGAAGCCGGTATCGACCGGATGGCTGATGCCATCCACCACGGCATCGACGGTATTGCTGTGGCCGCCGGCGTAATCCGCCGCCTCGAAAACGGTGACCTCATGTTCCCGAGCCAGCAGCCAGGCGGCGCTCAAGCCGGCGATTCCCGATCCGACGACGGCGATCTTCATATCCACTATCCTTCTTGTCCCGGCTCCGAACCGGAGCGGTCCGGAGCGATTGTCTGTGCCGGGCAAGTAGGCTGATCGTGGCCCGACACATGTTAGACTCGGGCTCTTCACAAACGTTACACACTTTTTTGCAACTTCTTGCGTGAGCGGGCTCAGACACTGGCGGGGCCGGCGCAGGCGGGGGCAGATATTGGGCAGGAGTCCGTTTCATGACGGCGGCTTTACAGCTGACAGCGGTTACCAAGACCTACAAATCCGGGGTTTCAGCCCTCAAGGGCATCGATCTCACCGTACAGCCGGGCGATTTCTTTGCGCTGCTCGGACCCAACGGCGCCGGCAAGTCCACCTCCATCGGCATCGTCAGTTCACTGGTCCGCAAGACCTCCGGACAGGTCAGCATTTTCGGATACGATCTCGACCGCGATCTTGAACAGGCCAAACGCCAGATCGGCGTGGTGCCTCAGGAGTTCAACTTCGGACAGTTCGAGAAAGTCATCGATATCCTGGCGACCCAGGCCGGCTACTACGGCATTCCGTCGAAGCGCGCCTACGAGCAGGCCGAGAAATACCTGCACCAGCTCGGACTCTGGGACAAGCGCCATCAGCAGGCGCGCGTGCTGTCCGGCGGCATGAAGCGCCGCCTCATGATCGCCCGCGCGCTGGTGCATGAGCCGCGCCTGCTCATTCTTGACGAGCCCACGGCCGGCGTCGACATCGAGCTGCGCCGGTCCATGTGGGATTACCTGACCCAGCTCAACCAGCAGGGCACCACCATCATTCTGACGACGCATTATCTGGAGGAGGCCGAGTCACTCTGCCGCAACATCGCCATCCTCGATCAGGGGCAGGTGGTGGAAAACACGGATATGCGCTCGCTGCTGGCCAAGCTGCAGCAGGAAACCTTTGTGCTCGATCTGGACCACACGCTGGACCAGGCCCCGTCGCTCGCCGGTTATGCCCTGCGCCTGGCCAAGCCGGGCTCGCTGGAGGTTGATATCCAGCGCGGGCAGACGCTGAATGCCGTCTTCGCCGCGCTCAGCGAGCAGGGTGTGCATGTCAGCAGCATGCGCAACAAGAGCAACCGTCTTGAGGAGCTGTTCGTGCGTCTGGTCGAAAAGAATCTGAATGCCGGGGGTGCGGCATGAGCACCCTGTTCTCGCAGCCCAACCGGGTGGCTCTGCAGACCATCGTCGTCAAGGAAATCCGCCGTTTCACGCGCATCTGGGTGCAGACCCTGCTGCCGCCGGCGATCACCATGACCCTGTACTTCGTGATTTTCGGCAATCTGGTCGGGCGCAACATCAGCAGCATGGGTGGCCACAGCTACATGCAGTTCATCGTGCCCGGGCTGATCATGATGGCAGTGATCACCAACTCCTATGCCAATGTGGTCTCGAGTTTCTTCGGTGCCAAGTTCCAGCGCAGCATCGAAGAGCTGCTGGTGTCGCCAGTGCCGCACGCCATCATCCTGTTCGGCTTCGTGCTCGGCGGTGTCGCGCGCGGGCTCGCGGTCGGCCTGATTGTCACCGTGTTGTCACTGTTCTTCACCGACCTGTCGCTGCACCATGCCTTTGTGATGATCTACAGTGTGCTGATGACCGCGGTGCTGTTTTCGCTGGGCGGTTTCGTCAATGCCGTCTACGCCAAGTCTTTCGATGATGTTTCCATCGTGCCGACCTTCGTGCTGACGCCGCTGACCTATCTCGGCGGGGTGTTCTATTCCATGGATCTGTTGTCGCCGTTCTGGCAGGCGGTGTCCTACCTGAACCCCATCGTCTATATGGTCAATGCCTTCCGCTACGGCGTGCTCGGCCACAGTGACGTGTCCATTCTGCTGTCGCTCAGCCTCATCACCGGGCTGGTCGTGGTGCTTTTCTTCTATGCCCTGCGCCTGCTGCACAGCGGCACCGGCATGCGCGAGTGAGGCGGCATGGTCGACCTGCATGAACTGACCCGCCTCGGACAGGCCACCGAATATCCGGATGGCTATGATGCCAGCCTGTTGCAGCCTATCCCGCGTGTTTTCGGTCGTGAGGCCCTGGGACTGGGCGAGGACGAGCCGCTGCCCTTCACCGGTGTTGACCTCTGGACGCACTACGAGCTCTCCTGGCTCGATGCGGGGGGCAAGCCGGTGGTGGCCATCGGCGAGATCCGGGTGCCTGCCGAGTCGGCCAATCTCATTGAATCCAAGTCCCTTAAGCTGTATTTCAATAGCCTGAATTTCGAGCGCTTCGACGATGCCGCCCGTTTTGCCGCGCGTGTCGAGCAGGACCTCTCCCAGGTGGCCGAGGCAGCGGTGACTCTGACCCTGCTGGCGGCCGACGCAGCGGACACCCTCATGCCGTTTCCCGGGCGTTGCATTGATACGCTGCCGCTGACGACGGATGTCTATCTGCCGGATCCGGGCTTGCTGCGGAGTTATCCGGATGAGCGGGTCGACGAGGTGCTGCACAGCCATCTGCTGCGCAGCAATTGTCCCGTGACCGACCAGCCGGACTGGGGGAGTGTGCTGGTGCACTATCGCGGTCCGCGCATAGACCCTGCGAGCCTGCTCGCCTACATCGTGTCTTTCCGGCGTCATTCGGACTTTCATGAACAGTGTGTCGAGCGCATGTTCAGGGACCTGCAGCAGCATGCCGGGGCGGAAGCGTTGTCCGTGTATGCGCGCTACACCCGGCGCGGCGGGCTCGATATCAATCCCTTTCGCTCCAACTTCGAGCAGCTGACACAAAGTTGGCGAACGCGGCGTCAGTAAGTCTTGCCAAAGCGCCAAGGCAACGCCAACATTCGGCCAGACGCCATGGCCTGACACATGTCATATCAAGAACAAAGGACCGCACATGACCCATTATTTTGCTTTCCCCCTCGACAACGGCCTGCAGGCCACCATTGATGCGCTGCTGGCGGACCATGCCCAGGGTAAATACGCGGCTCCGGCCGTGAGCACGCAGCTTGCCATCGGCACCACCGATGGCGTCATCAAGGCCTTGGCACTGGATGTCATCGATATCCTCAAGTCGGGTGGCGATGGCGCCGGCATTCTCGGGGTACTGGCCAGCCTGCTGAAGACCACCATGCATGGCCTGATCAAGGGCATCATGGGCAAGGTCGACCAGGGCGAGCAGGACAAGCTCGCGGCCTATCTCGGTCGCCGTCGCGTCAGCGTCAATGGCGGTGCGCGCTTCGGATTCATCATGCCGGACGCCCAGGGCGAGCGTTTCGAGGCTTTGCTCACCCGCATCGCGGCCGGCGACCTCAGCAACAGCCGTCAGGAACTGACCCGCGTGATGACCGACTTCATCGAGCTGGCCACCAAGCATTTCTATGATGAGTTCACCGCCTCCCTGGACCTTGGCATGATCAAGCGCAAGCTGGTTGATGTCGGTCGCGGCACCATCATCAAGGGCAGCCATAGCGCCACCAGCAAGCTGTTCGTGAGCATGAGCGATGATGACCTGCGCAAGGTCGCGGCACATTACGCCACCATGTTTGTCAAAGCCTGACGTTACCCCCCGTTCCTGGAGAGCCTGTCGTGCCCAAGCTGTTTGCCTTTCCGGCTTCGCAAGCCCTGCGTGAAGACTTTGAAGCCATCACCACGGCTTATGCCGGCTCCGGGCTGCCCGGCAAGCCGCAGGCTCCGGTGGTTGTTGATTTTGCCCAGCGCTATTCTGACGAGATCGTCGATGCCCTGATGCTCAACCTGATGAAGGGGGCCGATGCCGACAGCGCGGCGCCGAAAGCGCTGGAAACGGTCGCTGGCATTATCAAGAGCACGGTGCACGCGCTGATCCGGCAGGTGCTCGGCAAGCTCAGCAATGCCGAGCTCAGGCCGGTCGCCGACTACATCGCTTCCCGCCGCTCGGAGCTCACCCGGGATGGCGTGACCCAGGACTACATCAGCTTCATGCTCGGCAACGACGACTACGAACTGCTGCATCATGCCTGGACCCGGGCGGCGGCGGGCGAAGCGGACAAGGCGGAAATGACGCGGGCCATGCTGCGTTTCAGCGAGCTGGCGATCACGGCGTTCTACGAAGACTCTGCCAAGGCCATCAAGCTCGGCTTCATCGCCCGCAACATGTTCAGTGTCGGGCAGGTGGCGATCAGCAAAGGGTCAAAGACGGCCATCAACCGTCTGATTCCCTCTCTGCGCCCCCGTGAGATGCAGGATTTCGGCCGTTACTTCCTGGGCATGCTGCAGGTCGCTTGACGCAGACCTGGTGTTGCCGCCACGGCCTGATGCGGTTGACTCATGATGAGCAGCTGATTTCCAGGCAGCGCCCCCAGGCCGGTGCTTCGCCGGCATAGGCGGCCCATTCCGGTTTCTCCGTGTAAGGGTTCTGCACGACAGCCAGCAGGGTGTGCAATGGTTTGTTGTCACCCTGTTCCGCCGCCTTGATGGCAATCTCCGCCAGGTAGTTGCGCAGCACATAGGCCGGATTGGCGGCGCGTACGCGGGCCTGCCGCGCGGTTTCGCCGAGATGCTCACGAGCGGCACGCGCCTGATAGCGCAGCAGCCAGGCCTTTGCCGCATCGGCTTGCATTCCCCAGTCCGCTTCCGCGCGCATGATCTGTGTATCCAGCGTGCATTCGCCAAGCGCACGGAAGCTGCGTGAAAAATCAGCCTTCGCCGTCTGCAGCAGCTGCAACCAGTCCTGCACCAGCAGGCGGTCATCATCTTCTGCCAGCACCAGCCCGAGACGAGTCCGCATGGCGGCATCGTAATGCGCAATCAGGGTCGGTTCGTAGCGCGCCAGGGCATCCTTGAGCGCCGGCACCGGCATCAGCGATGACAGGGCATGGGCGAGGGCGTTGAGGTTCCAGAGACCGACCGAGGGCTGCAGATACCAGGCATAGCGGCCATTGTGATCGGAGTGGTTGCAGATCAGATAGGGGTCGTACGTCTCGAGAAAGCCGTAGGGTCCGAAGTCCAGGGTCTGGCCGGTGATCGAGAAATTGTCGGTATTCATCACGCCATGCGCAAAGCCGGCACGCTGCCAGTCGGCCATCAGGCGTGCGGTCCGCTCGACCACCTGAATGAAGAATGCCTCATAGCGATTTTTCTGCGTCAGGCAGTCGGGATAATGCCGTGCAATGACGTAGTCTGCGAGCGCCGGCAACAGATCCTGCCGGCCGCTATGGGCCAGCCACTCGAAGTGGCCGAAGCGGATGTGGGAGTCCGCGACCCGCAGCAGGGTTGCTCCGGTCTCCATTTTTTCCCGGCGTACCGGCTCATCCGAACCCACCAGCGCCAGCGCCCGGGTCGTCGGAATACCGAGCGCGTGCAGCGCCTCGCCGGCCAGGTATTCGCGGATGCTGGAGCGCAGTACGGCGCGGCCATCGCCCATGCGTGAGAAGGGCGTGCTGCCGCTGCCTTTTAGGTGCAGGTCCCAGCGCCGCTGCCGGCTGTCGAGTATCTCGCCCAGCAGCAAGCCACGGCCATCGCCGAGATCGGGATTCCAGCCGCCGAACTGATGACCGCCATACTTCATGGCGACCGGATCGGCGCCGGGCCAGATGCCATGGCCGGAAAGACCTTGCAGGGCCTCGGGCGATGACCACCAGACGGCATCCAGGCCGAGTTCTGTCAGCAGGGACTGATTGAGATCAATGAGACGGGGATGGCGCAGCGGAGACGGCGCCTGCCGGCGCCACAGGGCGTCCGGCAGACGGATGTAACTGTTGTCGAAGAGGGGCATCGTGCTCAGGCGGCAACCACCTGAGCCGTCAGCAGACGCAGGCGCTTGCGCTGCATCTTGAGGCGGTACTCGATTTCCTGGAAGCGGGTACGGAAGCTGGCTTCTTCCCACTTGTGCAGAAGCTCCTGCTTCTTCTCGGCATACCAGGTTTCCTTGAGCTTGCTCCAGTCATTGAGGACCTGGCTGAAATGCTCGGATTCCTGAGCCAGCTTGGCACGCCAGGCGTCGAGCTGGGCATGGCCGGCGGCCTTGAGCGAGAGCTTGGCCTCAGTCTGCTTGAACTGCATGGTCAGGCGTGCTTTCTCGATGGCAAAGTCAGGGCAGCGCTTGAGGTTGCGCGTCAGACCGACCCAGGACAGCGAGAAAATCAGCCACTTGGTGGGATCGAACTGGTACCAGCGAATGCCATTACGGTAGTCGTACTGGAAGATGTGGTGATAGTTGTGATAGCCCTCGCCGTAGGTGAACAGCGACAGGATGCCGTTGTCGCGTGCCGAATTTTCATCGGTGTACGGGCGGGTGCCCCACATGTGGGCCAGGGAATTGATGAAGAAAGTGGTGTGGTGGCACCAGACCAGACGGACCAGACCGGCGAGCAGCATGACGCCGCCGACATCACCGGCGAAATAGCCGATCAGGGCCGGCAGGCCGACATTCATGAGGATGACCAGGGGCACATAGTGGTTGTGCTGGAACATCACGATCGGATCGTTCAGCAAGTCCGGGGCATTGCGGAAGTCATCCTTGCCGGAGTCGTATTTGCGCAGCATCCAGCCGATGTGGGAGAACCAGAAGCCGCGGCCGGCGGAGTACGGATCACGCTCATCATCGTCGATGTGGCGGTGATGGGTACGGTGGCCCGAAGCCCAGATCAGGATACTGTTCTGGGTGGCCATGCTGCCAAACAGCATGAGGAAGAGGCGAACCGACCAGTGCGCTTCATAGGTACGGTGAGCCCACAGGCGGTGGTATCCCGCCGTGATGGCCATGCCGTTGAGAATTACGAGCACGACAAAGCTGACCCAGGCGGCTGTCGAGAAATCATTGTGCCAGGTGTACAGGGGCACAAGAATCAGGGCGAGCAGCGGGGTAGCCAGAAGAACAACCGCGCCATACCAATTGATGGGGGGGCGTTTTTCCGCAAAATCAGACATGTGGAAACCTCTTGTCAGTGAATGACTGTTCACAGATTCGAATTATAGCGCCAAAGGATAGTCGGTGCATATTTTCCGATAGACGGTTGTATATACAACCGTCATTTCAACTTAATGACGGGGAATCTGGAAGGAGATTTTTGTCAGCAATTTACCCATGGCAGGTAAATGCGTCCCCAGCACCGGCTTGCCGGAAGTCAGCAGGGCCACCGAGATGTCACGTTCCGGATCAGCCCAGCAAAAAATGTTGGAGAAGCCGAGGTGGCCGAAGGCGCGTCCGGTCATGGGGCCGTACAAGCCGACCGGGTTGCTGCCCAGCATCATGCCGTGACTGTAACGCAGCGGAGCCAGCAGCGTGCCGTCGAACTGCGGCTTGCCGGCCTCCAGGGTGGCGCGGCGGATGGTGAGCGGATCGAACACGCGCACGCCATTCAGCGTACCGCCGCGCAGCAGCAGCTCGAAGAAGCGGCTCGCCTCATCGGCAGTGGCGTAGATGTTGCCGGCCGGACAGATGATGTCCATGAAACGCGGGTCGTTGCTGATCTCGACCACGCGATCGAGGCTGTCACCCAGCGCGTTGCGGATGAACCAGTCAATCGGCCCGACCGGTTTCAGGCCGGTGGCATAACCCTGGGCCTCCTGGCCGCGGAACTCCGGCTTGAGGCCGTAGTTGAAGTACTTCATGCCCAGCGGCTGCTGGATGGTTTCAGCCAGGTACTCGCGGGCATCCTTGCCGGTGATGGCATGGATCAGCTCGCCCAGGATGTAGCCGCCGGTGACCGCGTGGTAGGCCGCGCGATGGCCGCTGCGGGTGGCCGGGGCGGCATTGAAGAGGATGTCCACCACCGCTGGGGTATCGAACAGCATTTCGGCATCGAAATCACCCTTGATGGTCGGAATGCCGGCGCGGTGCGAGAGGATGTGCGCGGTGGTGACGTGCTGCTTGCCGTTGGCGGCAAAGCGGGGCAGGTAGTGCGCGACCGGGACCATCAGATCGATTTTGTGTTCTTCAGCCAGCTTGTGGATGAGCATGGCAGTGACGACCTTGGATGCCGAAAACAGGCACATCGGCGTCTCCGGATGCGCCAGCTCCTTGACGGTGCCGGCAACGTCATCAGGGCCATTTCCGATTCGATGGCCAATGGCGCGGTTGAGCACGATCTTGCCGCCTTTGCGCAGGCAGAACGTCACAGCCGGCGAAATCCCGGTGGCATAGAGACCTTCCACGGCCTCCCAGATCTGCTGCTTCTGGCTTTCGCTGAGACCGACCGAGGCCGGATCAGCTTCCGCAGCCGGGTTGTAGCTGGTGACGCTGGCGAGATCGTGTGGAACAGCACAGGTATTGGTCGAAAAAAGCTTCACGGTCTCTCACCTTATTTCGTGGCGGGGGGCTGGGTCGGATCATCGCGCGATGCCTGATATGCCTTGAGAAATGGCAGCAGTCGCGAGATCCAGTTGTTGCCGCCGAAAAGATTGTCCAGCTTGTCGACGGTGGGTTTGATGCCGGCCAGGGTGTGCACATCCTCGGACATGCGGAACACGACCAGCAGAAATTCGGTGGTTGCGCGACAGGCCGAGGCCCAGACCAGCAGCGCGAACGGCGACACGGCGAGATAGGCGAGGCCGCGTTGCGGGGTTTGCGCAAAAGCATCCCAGACCTGCTGACCGATCACGCCGAGACCGCCGATCACCAGCACGACATAAAGCAGGGGCAGCAGCTGAATGGTGAGGTAACGCGAGAATTTGAGATCGCACAGCAGTCGCAGATAGTCCTTGAAGAGACCGAAGTAGCTGCGCTTGGGGGCGACAGTGCGTGACTTCAGCGTGATCTGAGGGATTCTGGGTTTCTGGGTCGGCTTCTGTGCCGGCTTGTGAGCGTGTTTGCTCATATCGGATGTTTCCTGCGAAGAGGCTGCGCCTGATCGTCCCGGATGCCCGGCGGGCAGGCGACGATGGGGGTTGCGACCGGAACGGTGTGACATGTCGTTTTTCCTGGCTTCATGACCCTGTGATCAGTCACTTACCAGCGGACAAACTGGTCTTCGACAAAGCCGCTCAAAGAAGTGACAGGATATATTGTCTCATTTACGCGGAAATGTCCGTCGAATCGACCGAAAACCTGTCGGAAATTGCTGGCGATCAGTCCGAGATTCATCTTTTCCTGATGCAGACCCAACGGCGTGAAATGCAGATCGACCTGGCCATCGAGCGAGGTGACATGCCAGGGCTTGAGCACATCCTGACGATCAAAGGCAAAGTGGGTGCCGCTGACCGGCACCAGACGGCCATCCAGCCAGAGGCAGTTCTCGCTGTCGCTGGTTTCGTTGACTCCGCAGGAGAGATTGAGGCCCAGCGCCACTTCGCGTCCGTCAGCGCACGTGCTGAGCCCGGACAAACAGGCCCAGTTCCAGAAAGTCTCGCGGCGCATGTAGCCGCAGGAGAAGTCGTGGTGGCCCATGGCCCCCAGCATCTCGAGATCATGTACTTCGCCGCGCCAGACCAGTTGGCCCTTGAGCGGCAGGCCGGCGGTCTTGTTGGCATAGACCCAGCCCTGGTAGCCGGCGCGGGTGCACAACGACATCGGCTCGAAGCCCGCTTCAGGCATGCTGGCCTCGATGCTGAGCTGATCGCCGACACGCACGAACAGGGACTTTTCACGCGGATCGGCACGATAAACCTGGCTGGCTTCGACATCACCGGCTTCGAACAGGCTGACGCCCTCGATGGGGTTGTCGGCCAGTGTCAGTCCCCGGTGGCCCGGACGGCGCAACGAGCGCTTGAAGGTTTCGCCGGTTTCGGTGTCGACGATGTAGACGAAGACACTGTTGAGGTAGCCAAGGTCAACCAGGGCACAACCGAAGATGAAACGTCGGCTCATGCCGCCGAAATACTGGAACTGTTTGTAGCCCAGTCTGCGGGCGAGGGCAGAGCGGGGGCGTCCGAAGGCATCGCGCCCGACATCCTGCTGACCATTGATGTGACGAAGGCTGTCGGCAAAGCGTCCGAACAGCGGTTCATCCTGGCTCAGCAGACGGTCGGTGACATGCATGTCAGGCGGTCGCTGTCAGCAGTTGCGCGAAGCCCTGGGATTGCGGGTGCTCGCGGACCAGATCGAGCAGGCTGCGGCCCTCCGGGTTGAGCGCGCCGACATCGCGGCCAGCGGCCTTGAAGTCCGCCAAGAAGCGCTCGAAGTCTTCTTCGCGCATGTGCTTGTATGCGGTGTAGAGCACGTGGAAGTCGGCATTGACGCCAGCCGGCGGCAGGCGGTCGAGATAGGAGCGGACGCGGTCATCGCTCCAGGATTCACCAAATTTTGCGGGTTGCGAAACAGCCATGGGTACCTGCCATCAACGATAAAGAAGTGACGAAAGCTCAGGGCTTGAGCAGTTCGTCGAGCCTATTGTCCTTCTCTGTCCAGATATTGCCAATCCAATCCTGAAATTCGGCGCGATAGCCCGGATCACTTTCGTAGTTGCTCTGACAAAAGTGCGGCGGAATGGCACGGACCTGGATATCAACCACGATACGGCGGCAGCGCCCGCTGCAGAAGTCCCAGAAGCTCGGAATGCCGCCCGGATAGGCAATGGTGAGGTCGAGCAGGCTGTCCATGCGCTCGCCCAGCGCCGTCAGCACGAAAGCCGCGCCAGCCGACTTTGGCTTGAGCAGATGCCGATAAGGAGAGTCGCTGCGGTCATGCTTGGCCGGCGTGATGCGGGTGCCTTCCAGGTAATTGAGGACGCTGACCGGGTACTGCTGATACTTGGCGCAGGCCTTGCGCGTGGTGTCGAGGTCTTTGCCGCGCAGGTGAGGTTTCTTGGCCAGCAGTTCCTTGCTGAAGCGCTTCATGAACGGATAGTCCAGTGCGTAGACCGCCAGCCCCACCACCGGAACATAAAGCAGTTCCTGCTTGATGAAGATTTTCAGCGGCGGGACACGCCGGTTGAGCACATGAAAACAGGCCAGGATATCGATCCAGCACTGGTGATTGGCCACCACGAAATACCAGTTGCCGCGTCTGAGCTCGCTGCTGCTGCGAATATCCCAGTCTATGTGCGGCAGAAGACGGAAAATCCAGGCGTTGTTGGCGGTCCAGTTCTCCTGAAGACCGGTCATGATGCGGCGCGTCAGGGGCGCAAGGGCCGGGATCAGCAGGCTGAGCAGCTTGAGCGGGCTGAGCAGGAGAATCACGGCCGACGTCAGGGTGGTGCTGATGATCAGCAGCGTGCCGATCACGAGTCCGAGCAGTGGCGCCGGAAGAAATGACAACATGTGTACGTCCGTGAGTCTGAGGGTCTTGCCCGTCGGGAGGGGCCTGCCAGTAAGCAGTCCAAGCAGTATGTCGAGGCCATCCTGACCGCGCAATAGCGCGTCAGGCGCTTGTCGTCCGCGGTCAAGAGGATGAGCAATTCCGTCATTGGCAGTTTGGCCGGCTTGCAGTTAGTCTCGCGACTCTTCAGTCACGTTTTCAGGGAGTAGTGTGATGCCAGGTCCTCTTGCCGGCTTGAAAGTGCTCGATTTCTCCGGTCTGCTGCCCGGTCCGTTTGCCACCATGATGCTGGCCGATCTTGGCGCCGATGTGCTGCGCGTGGAATCGCCGACCCGTCCGGATCTGGTGCGTCACATGCCGCCACAGTCCAGTGATGGCAACTCGGCGGCGCATGGCTATCTCAATCGCTCCAAACGCTCCATCGCCATCGATCTCAAGACGCCGCAGGGCCTGGAGATCGTGCAGCGTCTGGTCAAGGAATATGACATCGTCATCGAGCAGTTCCGCCCGGGTGTCATGGACAGGCTGGGTGTCGGCTACGAAGCCCTGAGCGCCATCAATCCTGGCCTCATCTATTGCTCGATCACCGGTTACGGTCAGACGGGACCGTACAAGCTGCGTGCCGGCCATGACATGAATTATCTCGCCATTGCCGGCGTGCTCGGCTACAACGGGCGCAAGTCCACCGGTCCGGCACCGATCGCAGTGCAGGTTGCCGACGTTGCCGGTGGCTCCTGCCATGCGGTCATTGGTGTTCTGGCGGCTGTGCTGCACCGCGGCAAGACCGGCGAAGGTCAGTACATTGATGTCTCCATGACCGATGCCGCTTTCAGCCTGCATGCGCTGACAGCGCCGAGCGCGCTCATGGGCGGCGAACAGCCGGCGCTGGAGTCGACCCAGCTCAATGGCGGCTCTTTCTATGACTGCTACGAAACGGCCGATGGCCGTCATTTCTCGGTGGGAGGTATCGAGCCGCAGTTCTTCATGCAGTTCTGTGCCGCGATCGGGCGTCCGGAGCTGGCGCCGCAGGCGCTCGATATGCGTCCGGAAACCGTGTCGGCGCTGAAGGCCGAGATCGCCGTCGAGATGAAGAAGAAGACCTATGCCGAGTGGGCTTCGGTCTTCATCGCCCTTGACTCCTGCACTGAGCCGGTGCTGAGCTTCGCGGAAGCCACCCAGCATCCGCATATCGTGGCCCGCGAGCTGCTGGTCGATGTCCCGCAGTCCGATGGTGTCATGCAGAAGCAGCTGGCCTCGCCGATCAAGTTTTCGCGCACACCGGCCAGCTACCAGTACAGCGGTGCCAGCCTCGGACATCACACGCGTGAGGTCCTGGCTGAAGCCGGTTACAGCGAAGACGAGATCAAGGCCAGCCGTGCGGCGGGTGCGATCTACTGATGTCCTGGCGGCTGCCTCGGCAGCAGAAAGTGTGCGATGAATGAAGAAGGGGGGCCGGTATCAACCGGTACCCCCTTTTTTTCATGGCGAGGGGGGACGCCTGAGGGCCGGACGGTTATTCTTCGGCATCGATTCTCGCCCCGGACCTGCGTTACACCAATGTTTCCCTGCCTACCCTCAACGGCGGCCAGCGGGTAGCGGGTTTGTTCCGCATGCTCTTGCGCAAGGGCACCGGCTTTGCTGTGCAGACGCACCGTCTGGCCGTCAATGGCGATACGGTCATGACCGAGCGCACCGACATCATCAAGGTCGGCCCGGTTCACGTCGGCTTCTGGGTATGTGGCACTTTTCAGGTGCGTGATGGCCGTATCGTGCTGTGGCGCGACTATTTTGACTGGGCGGATGTTGCCCGTGGCGGTGTGCGTGGCCTGGCTGGCGTGCTGGTGCCCAGGCTGCGGATGACATTGCCCAGGAATATCGAAGTTTAAAGCCTGAAGCCTGGAGATGGTGCCCGGGACCGGGGTCGAACCGGTACGACCGCAAGGTCGAGAGATTTTAAGTCTCTTGTGTCTACCAATTTCACCACCCGGGCGGGTAGGGTGATGCAGGATTTCCGTGTCGCTGACGTTGGGCGGCGGACACGAGAAAAGAAGATGGAGGCTGGGACCGGAATCGAACCGGTGTACGCGGAGTTGCAGTCCGCTGCATAACCATTTTGCTACCCAGCCAAAGGTGCGGTGTCCCATGCGGGAGGCCGGCATCATAGCCATGCCTTTCGGGAGCGTCAACCGCGCATGATCATGCCGTTGCTCGTGTTTTCGGCAATCGCGCGAAATTGTCTGACAGCGGTTAATAATTGCGATACAGAGTCTTACTGTTGGGCTACAAGACCATGAAGTAGACTGCTAAGCAATTGAAACCGATACAATTCAAACCGATGGGACTTTGACATGATGCCCGCGACGATATCCGCTCTTGATCACGCCTGGCCACAAGCGCCGCAGGCTGCCCGCCTGCCGTACAGCTTTGCCAAACGCCACGGATTGGTCCTTCATATCGAATCTGAAGATAACTGGTGCCTGCTGGCCCGTCCGGACTGGAAGCTGAGCGCGCTGGCCGAGGCCCGCCGTCTGCTCGGTCGCCCGGTCTACTGTCGCCCGGTCTCTGAAAGCCAGTTCAATGAGGCCTTGTCGCGCAGCTACCAGGGCGATGCCGGTGACTCCATGCAGGCCGCCGAAGGCATCGGTGATCAGATCGACCTCGAAAAGCTCGCCGATCTGGTGCCGGAAACCGAAGACCTGATGGAGCAGGAGGATGACGCGCCCATCATCCGCCTGATCAACGCCATCCTGCAGGAAGCCGTGCGCGAGAACGCCTCCGACATTCATATCGAAACCTTCGAGCGCCGCCTGTCGGTGCGTCTGCGTGTCGACGGTGTGCTGCGTGAAGTGCTGCAGCCGCGCCGCGAGCTGGCGCCGCTGCTGGTGTCGCGTATCAAGGTCATGGCCAGACTCGACATCGCCGAAAAGCGCGTGCCGCAGGATGGCCGCATCTCCGTCCGGCTCGCCGGCCGTGAAGTCGATGTCCGTGTCTCGACCATGCCGTCAAGCTCGGGTGAGCGCGTGGTGCTGCGTCTGCTCGACAAGCAGGCGGGTCGCCTCAATCTGGCCGGCCTCGGGCTGACCGCCCGCGACCACCATGAGCTGCGCGATCTCATCGCCAAGCCACACGGGATTCTCCTGGTCACCGGGCCGACCGGCTCGGGCAAGACCACGTCGCTGTACGCCGCGCTGACCGAGCTCAATGACTTCTCGCGCAACATCCTGACGGTCGAAGATCCGATTGAGTATCAACTCGACGGTATTGGCCAGACCCAGGTCAACACCAAGGTCGACATGACCTTCGCCCGCGGCCTGCGCGCCATCCTGCGTCAGGATCCGGACGTGGTGATGGTCGGTGAAATCCGTGACCGCGAGACTGCCGAGATCGCCGTGCAGGCCTCGCTCACCGGCCACCTCGTGTTGTCCACGCTGCACACCAACTCGGCCGTGGGTGCGGTGACGCGTCTGGTCGACATGGGTGTCGAGCCGTTCCTGCTGTCGTCATCCCTGATTGGTGTCATTGCCCAGCGTCTGGTGCGTGTGCTCTGCACCAGCTGCCGCGAGGTGCATGTTGCGGATGCCAGCGAATGCGAGGTGCTCGGCGTGGATGCGGCGCAGGCGCCGACGATTTATCGTCCGGTCGGCTGTGCCGCCTGCAACCATCGCGGCTACAAGGGCCGTACCGGGATTTACGAGGTCGTCAGCATCAATGATGCGCTGCGACGCCTGATCCACGAGCGTGCCGGCGAACAGGATCTGGAGTCGGCCGCCCGTACGCAAGGGCCGAGTATTCGCAGTGATGGCATGCTGAAGGTGCTCGCTGGTGTAACATCGCTGGATGAGGTTTTGCGAGTTACACGAGAGGACTGATGCCGGCCTTTGATTTTGTGGGAGTGGATGCCCGGGGCAAACGCCAGAAGGGCATCATTGATGCGGACAGCCAGCGCCACGCGCGCCAGCTCTTGCGTGACAAAGGCTGGGTGCCGGTTCAGATCGAGCCGGCACGGGAAACTCAGGCCGGACAGGGGGCTGGGGCCGCCGCGATGGGGTTTCTGCGGCCCAGTCTGAGTGCGCAGGACCTCGCCCTGATCACCCGTCAGCTCGCCACCCTGGTACAGGCCGGCCTGACGCTGGATGACGGTCTGCGCGCTGTCGCGCAGCAATCCGAGAAGCCCGCCGTGCGCCGTCTTCTCACGGCTGTCCGGGCCCGCGTCGTCGAAGGCTACAGCCTGGCCCAGAGTCTGGCCGAATTTCCGCAGGCATTTCCGTCGCTCTACCGCGCCACCGTCGCTGCCGGTGAGCGGGCAGGGCATCTCGATCTCGTGCTCAGCCGTCTGGCCGACTACACCGAGTCTCGTTACGAAACCCGTCGCAAGGTGCAGGGCGCACTCATCTATCCGGCCATCCTGACTGTGCTGTCGCTGCTCATCGTGATCGGTCTGCTGACCTATGTCGTACCCGACATCGTCAAGGTCTTCGACAACCAGGGCCAGGAACTGCCACTGATCACACGCCTGCTGATCGGCGCCAGTGATTTCACGCGCACGTCCATCGGCTGGCTGCTGCTGGCCGCGCTGCTGGCCGCAGTGGTCATCTGGAAGGCGCTGCAGAAGCCTGAAACCCGGTTCCGCTGGCATCGCCTGCAGTTGCGTCTGCCGGTGGCGGGGCGTCTGGTGCGTGATGCCCAGGCGGCGCGCTTCGTCAGCACACTGGGCATCCTGACCCGCAGTGGTGTGCCGCTGGTCGATGCCCTGCGCATCGCCGCCGACGTGGTCGACAACCTGCCCATGCGTGCGGCGGTCGAGCAGGCGGCGGATCGTGTCACCGAAGGCGGGCGCCTGGCGCCGGCACTGGAGCAGTCCGGACTGTTTCCGGCCATGATGAACAACATGATCGCCAGCGGTGAAACCAGTGGCGAGCTTGACGACATGCTGGCCCGCACCGGGCAGATGCAGGAGCGCGCGCTCACCGGCAGCATCTCGACCCTGGTCAGCCTGTTTGAGCCCATGATGTTATTGCTGATGGCCGGTGTGGTTTTGGTCATTGTCTTGGCTATCATGCTGCCCATCGTGCAAATGAATAACCTGGTCCAGTAAGCCCGGTTCACTCTGATCCGGTTCATCAAGGAGTCACTCATGCGATCTGCCGCGCGCCGTGCGCAAGCCGGTTTTACCCTCATTGAAATCATGGTGGTGGTGGCCATCATCGGCATTCTTGCGCTCATCATCGTGCCCAATGTGGTCGGCAAGGATGATCAGGCCCGTGTCACGTCGACCAAGGCCAGCCTGAGTTCGGTGGCCAATGCGCTCGAGCTTTACAAGCTCGATAACTACCGTTATCCGAGCACGGAAGAAGGTCTCGATGCGCTGGTGCATCGTTCGCCCGAGTCGCGTGTCTTCCCGGAAGGCGGCTATCTCAAGAAGGCGCCGGTCGACTCCTGGGACAACCCCATGCAGTACATGGCGCCCGGCAGCAATGGCAAGCCTTATGATCTCTACTCGCTGGGCGCCGACAATGCCGAAGGCGGCGAAGGCTACGCGGCGGATATCTACTTCGAATGAGACCGGTGCCGCTGCATCGGCGTGCCGCGCAGGGCTTCACGCTGATTGAGGTCCTGCTGGTGGTGGTGCTGATCGGCGTGCTCATGGGTGTGGCGGTGGTCAGTCTCAACCCCGAAGACCCGGCCCGTCGCCTGCTGCGAGAGCGTGAGCGGCTGCAGGCACAAATTCAGTATGCCCGCCTGATGGCGGAGTCCGACCAGATTGAACTGGGCATCCGCCTGCATGCCGAAGGTTATGAGTTCATGCGTTTTCGCCAGTCCGATCGGGTCTGGCTGCCCATGAGCCAGGATGCTGTGCTGAAGCCGCACAAGGCACCCGGTATCGATCTGGTCTGGCGCGACAGCCTGGCGGCTGGCAAGCCGGTGGCAACCGCCGGCGCGGTCGGTGGCGTACGCCAGCCCGACCTGTTGCTGCTTTCCAGTGGCGAGGCCACGCCCGGTGTGATCTCGTTATCGTCGCTGGACGATCGCAGGGCGGTGGTTCTCGAACTCAGTGTCACCGACCTCGGTGATGCCTATCCGACGGAGGAGGCTGATCGTGCGCAGCCATGACCGCCGGCGCGGACGCGGTTTCACCCTGATCGAAGTGCTGGTGGCCATGGCCATCTTCGGCATCGTCGCCCTCGCGTTGCTGACACAGTCGCGTGAGCAGGTGCGCATGGCATCCGGGATCGAGGACCGTCTGCTGGCGCACTGGGTGGCGAGCAATACGCTGACCGACCTGCAGACCAGCCCCGGTCTGCCCGATCTCGGCAACAGCGAGACCAGCACGGTCATGGCCGGCCGTGACTGGTTCGTGAATATCAAAGTCGGCAGCACGCCGGCGGCGGAAGTACGCAATGTCGAGGTCTCGGTATCGTCGTACGAGCCGGTCAGCGGTCGTCATGGCGAGCCGCTGGTCAATCTCATCGGCTTTGTCGGCCGGCGGAGCAACTGAGCATGCAGCGCACTCGGCAGACAACACGGCAAGTCGTGGCCAGCCGCGCGCCGCGCGCCAGGCAGGCAGGATTCACGCTCATCGAACTGCTGGTCGCGATGGCCATCATGGCGCTGATCAGCGTTGGCGCGTTCGGACTGCTCAGCAGCACCAGCACCAGCGCCGATCATCTGGCCACCAGGCAAAAAGACCTGCTGGCACTGGAGCGCCTGCAAAGCGCCGTCGCCAGTGATTTGTCGCAGTGGGTCGACCGCCCGATCCGTGATGAGCTGGGTGACTCGCTGCCGCCTTTCGTGCTGGAACCGGGCGGGGCACTCGAATTCACCCGTCGCGGCCTCAGCAACCCGCTCGACAAGGCCCGCAGCGACCTCCTGCGTGTCCGCTATGAAGTCCGCAACGGACGCTTCTGGCGCCTGACCTGGACCACCCTCGACCGCCTGCCGGGGATGCGGCCGCTGGCCGCGCCGCTGGGGCCCAAGAACCTCAGCCTGCGCTGGCGTGTGCAGGGCGAGGCGGGCGGCAAGATCGGCGCGGTCTGGCCCGACACCACTTCAGGTGCGACCGGGCAGAGCCGCACGGTGCTCGACCAGGGCGCGCCGGAGGTGGTCAATCTCGAACTGAAGATCGCGCCCTGGGGCGATATCCGCCGTGTTTACTGGATGCCGGGCCATGATTCGTCGCAATGACCAACGCGGTGTCGCGCTGCTCACCATGATGCTGATCGCCGCGCTGGCGACCATGCTCATCATGCTCATCATCGAGCGTCAGGGACGCGTGCAGCGTGAACTTGGCGGTCAGTTGCAGCAGGATCAGATCGCCGAGTACAACCGCGGCGCTGCCCTGTTCGCCATGGCAGCACTGCGCGCCGATGCGCGCGAAGGCACTGTGGTGGATCATCCCGGCGAAGGCTGGGCGCAACCCTTCCCGGCCTATCCGGTACCCGGCGGTCTGATTCAGCCGACACTGCGTGACGCCCAGGCCCGCTTCAACCTCAACAGTGTGATCAGGAACGGCACGGTCAATGCGGCGGCACTGGGGTTCTATCGCCGCTTGCTGGCGCAGCTGTTGCTGCCGCCCGAGCTGGCCGACAGCCTGGTCGACTGGCTGGACAGTGACCGTGAGCCCAGCGCTGCCAGCGGAGCCGAAGATGATTACTATCTCGGGCTGAACCCGCCGTATCGCACGGCCAACCGTGCCATGAGTACCTACGGCGAGCTGCGCCTGGTTCGCGGTTACAACAGCAGCATCATGCGCACGCTGGCGCCGTGGGTGGTCGTGCTGCCGCCCTCGGCTGACAAGCTCAATGTCAACTTCCTGACCCCCGGTCTGCTGGAGGCCATGGTGCCCGGGCTGGCGCCGTCTTCAGCGGTCGAGCTGCTGCAGAATCGTCCGGCCGCCGGCTGGGAAAGTGTCGCTGCCTTTCTCGATAATCCGCTTTTCAATGGCGTCAGTGCGGATATCAGGCAACAATTGCAGGATATGCTCGCCGTGAAGTCCGGTTATTTCGAGCTTTACACCCGTATCCGTTTTGGTGACCGCGAACGCCTGCAGTGGTCGCTGATCGCCCGACGTGAAAACAATGGCAAGCTGGAAGTCATTGCCAATGAGCGCAACCCGGCCTGGGTCCCGAATTTCGAGCCCATACCCGAGGCGGTCGCCGACAAGAAAGAGGAAGGGGAGTGATGGACATGCTGTTTCTGCGTCTGCCGCATCAGACGGGTGGCGCCCTGCAGGCAGTCAGTTGCCTTCAGGGGCATTGGCAGCGCCTGGCTTCATGGCGCACGCTCGATGACATGGGGGCCTGGCTGAAGGACAACAAGCAGCTCCCCGTGATCCTGCTCACCCCTGCCGGTCTCGACATTGCCCTGACGCTGGCCGCCACGCCCCGGCAACGTCGTGAGGCCGGTGTCGGCCTCGTCTCGCTGGCAGAGGAAAGCCTCGCAGAAGACTATGAGAAGCTACACTGGGTGCTCGACAGCCTCGATGAGGCCAGTGTGCTGGCTCGTGGCATACGTCTTGAGTGGCTGCAGCAATGGCTGGATCTGCTCAGGGCGCGCGGACTGCAAATCAAGGCGGCCATTCCCGAAGCGGCGCTGCTCAATGCCGATCGTGACAGCTGGGTCTGGCTGCCTTGCGGCAGCGAGGTCTTTATCCAGACCGAGCCCGGCCAGGCGGCGCTGGTTTCGCCGGTCGATGCCCCGGTGCTGCTGGCGCAAGTGCTGCAGCAGCGTCCGCTGAAAACCCCGGTGCGCCTGCGTCATCCGCAGGGGGCCGTGTTGCCGGCACTGCCTGACGGCTTGCAGCCATCACCGGCACCCTGGCAGGACTGGGCTGACTTGCTCAAGACCCAGGCGCCCGCACTCTGGCTGAAACACCCCCAGAACTGGCTGACCGGCGTGTTGCAGCCGAGCAGCACGCAAACCTGGTCGCCGCTCTGGAAGGCGGCGCTGGTCATGATCGGCATCGCAGTCCTGCTGCAGGTCGGTGCCGACCGCTATGAAGCCCACCGCTTTGCGGCGCAAGCCAGCGAGGCTCGTGCCGAAGCCGGCCAGCTCTATCGCCAGTGGTTTCCGGGTGAGCGCGTCACCGGGGATCTTGGCAAAGTGTTCAAGGCCCGGCTCGCCGGCGCCAGTGCCATGGGCCCCGATCAGCTGATGCAGTTGCTGGCTCAGACCGCGCCAACGCCACAATGGCAGATCCAGCGACTGGAGTTCCGTGAGGGCGGCAAGGCCAGCGTGGAAGTGCTGGGCAGCAATCTCGGTGAGGCCCAGGCCTGGGTCAGCAACCTCGGTGGCCTCGGCTTGCAGGCCAGCCTCGACAATGCGCGTCTGGAGGCGGGGCAGGCGCGTGCCAAGATCATTCTGACGCCGGCACAGGGGAAATGACATGAGTGCAGTCAGCGACAGCCTGGCCAGCGTCCGGGCCCATCTTTCCAACTACTGGCAGGGGCTGGGTGACAAGGACAGGCGAGCCCTGACCCTGCTGGCCGTGATCGGCATTCCGCTGCTGCTGATTGCCGGGCTTTTGCTGCCAGCGCAGCAGGCCCGCCAGCAGGCCGAGGCGGAACGCGACAGTGCCCAGGCGCTGGTCAGCTGGATCCGTCATGAGGCCCCGCGTTTGCAGGGCATGAGCAGTAGCCGAGTCAGCCCCGCCGAACTGCCGACACGGGTACAGGCACTGGCTGCGGCGCAAAGTCTGACGCTGGAGCGCCTGGAGGCGGATCCGGCGGGCCTGCGGGTGGCCATCAACAATGCCCGCCTGACCTCGGTGGTGACTTTTCTGCAACTCTGCCGCAGCCAGGGCATCAAAGTCATCGAGGCGCAAATCGTGCGCGATGCCGGAGGCTCCGGCAATCAGGTCCGTCTGCGGCTGAGCGCCTGAGCATGGCCTGGGGTGATCGCTTCCGGCATCTGGTGTCGACCGTGCAGACGGTCGCCGCAAAAGTGGCGGAAGAGCGCGAACTGGCGGTGCCGGAAAACCTCATCAATGCCGCCATTGACCGCCTTGTCGTCAAGGGTGACATCGAGTCTCTCGCCGTGCGCCTCAGTGACGGGCTGCTGCAGATTGACATCGAGCTGCGCACGGCATGGGCACGACTGGCCCTGACCGGAGACTTCGGGCTGGATGACATTCTCATCGATCAGCGCCGGCAGTTCATCAGCCTGCGCCAGTTGCGCACGCTGGATGTCAGGACCAGCCGTTATGCCTCTGACTGGCATCGGTTTTTTCTACTGGCACTGTCGCCATTGCTGGGCTGGCTGACCGGTCAGGCGTTTCGCCGTGCCTTGCGCGGGCTGGAAGGCGCCTCGGTCGCCGGCAACCGCTATCACTTCGATCTTTCGCCGCACATCCGCAAGGACTCCTGGCTGATGACCACCCTCAGCACGCTCAATGTCAGCGGGGCCCGCTTCGAGCCGGCGTCACTGGTTCTGCGCGGCAATATCAACGTGCTCGGCGCGCTTTCCTGATCACGCCACCCGCGATGCTTTGTGCGCTGGCGGGATGAGATCGCTGATTTGGGCACTTTGCATCTCGCCTGATTACGTTATTCTCCTCAAGTGACCTGTGTGCTGTAACAGATGGCTTTTTCGCACACGGTCAACACGCTCGCGTCGCGCAGACACTACTGCAGACGCCATTCAGAAGAATTACTGATTCATGAGGAGTAACGCGGTGACCCATAAAGTCGAGTTCTTTTTCGATATCGCCAGCCCCTACAGCTTTCTCGCGGCACTCCAGATTCCCCGCCTGGAAAAACTGGCCGAAGTCGAGTGGCGCCCGTTCCTGATCGGTGGCGTGTTCAAGGCATCCGGCAATCTCATGCCGGCCGCTAATCCGGTCAAAGGTCAGTACATGTTCAAGGACCTCAAGCGTCTGTTCGCCTACTACAACGAGCCATTCCGCTTCCCCAGCCGCTTCCCGATGAATTCGCTGAACGTCATGCGCTGCATCACCGCGCTGCCGGTCGCGGATCGCCCGGCGGCCACACTCAAGCTCTACCGCGCCTACTGGGCCGAGGATCGTGATCTGGCCGATCTGGCCGTGCTCAGCGAGCTGCTGGGTGCCGAGGTGGTTGCCCGTTCGACAGACGAGGGCGTGAAGGCCGAACTCAAGGGTGCCACCGAAGATGCCGCCAGCCGCGGGGCGTTTGGCGCGCCGACGTTCTTTGTTGGCAAGGACATGTACTTCGGCGAGGACCGCGTGTTCCTGATCGAGCATGCGCTGGCGGATAAGAACGCGGGTTGAGCGGCGCTGCCGAACGACGCGCATGAAAAAAGCGGCCTTCCGGCCGCTTTTTTCATTCCCCACCCGAATTACATGTTCGGGTAGTTCGGACCGCCGCCACCTTCCGGGACCACCCAGTTGATGTTCTGGGCCGGGTCCTTGATGTCGCAGGTCTTGCAGTGCACGCAGTTCTGCGCGTTGATCTGGA
>CAZEEQ010000029.1:0-23697 GCA_964511255.1 uncultured Paraperlucidibaca sp. | reverse complement strand
GCGACTGAAACTTACGAATATCACATGTCGAAGTACTACGCCCCGAAGAACTTCAACTTCTGGTACTTCTTCGGCGTGCTGTCCATGATCGTGCTGGTTAACCAGCTCGTGACCGGTATCTGGCTGACCATGTCCTACAACCCGTCGGGTGAAGGTGCGTTCGATTCCATCGAATACATCATGCGTGACGTCGAGTACGGCTGGCTGCTGCGCTACATGCACTCCTCGGGTGCGTCGGCCTTCTTCGTCGTGGTTTATCTGCACATGTTCCGCGGTCTGCTCTACGGCTCCTACAAGAAGCCGCGTGAGCTGGTCTGGCTGTTCGGCATGGCGATTTACCTGGCGCTGATGGCGGAAGGCTTCTTCGGCTACCTGCTGCCCTGGGGCAACATGTCCTACTGGGGCGCTCAGGTGATTCTCAACCTCGCCGGTGCCGTACCGGTGGTGGGTGAGCAGCTGGTGACCTGGGTGCGTGGTGACTACCTGATTTCGGGTATCACCCTGAACCGCTTCTTCGCGCTGCATGTGGTTGCGATTCCGCTGGTGCTGGTCGCTCTGGTGTTCATGCACCTAGTGGCGCTGCATCATGTCGGCTCCAACAATCCGGATGGCGTGGATATCAAGAAGGTCAAGGGTGAAGACGGCATTCCGCTCGACGGCATCCCGTTCCATCCGTATTACACCGTGCACGACCTGGTCGGTATCGTGGTGTTCCTGGCTGCTTTTGCGGCGGTGATCTTCTTCTTCCCGGATGGTGGCGGCTACTTCCTTGAGCGGCCGAACTTCGAGCCGGCCAATCCGCTGAAAACACCTGAGCACATCGCGCCGGTGTGGTACTACACGCCGTACTACGCGATTCTGCGTGCGGTGCCGTCCAAGATCGGTGGTGTCATTGCCATGGGCGCGGCCATTGCCATCCTGTTCGTGCTGCCGTGGCTGGACAAGAGTCCGGTCAAGTCGATGCGTTACAAGGGAACCCAGAGCAAGATCTGGCTGGCACTGTTCGTGGTCAGCTTCCTCGGCCTCGGCTACCTCGGTGCCGTGCCGTCGGACCCTGTCAAAACGGTTCTGTCGCAGATTTTCACGCTGATCTATTTCCTGTTCTTCCTGCTGATGCCGTTCTATACCTCGATGGAAACGGTGAAGCCGGTTCCTGATCGTGTCACCGGAGGGGCGCACTGATGAAAAAGCTGATTCTGTCGCTCCTTCTCGTTCTGGCTCCGGCGGCTTTCGCTTCCGGCGGCGGTGGTTGCGGTCAACTTCACGAGTGTGAGCAGGCTCCGGTCAATCTGCGTGACAAGGCTTCGCTGCAGCATGGCGCCCAGCTGTTCCTGAGCTATTGCTCCGGCTGCCACAGCGCCAAGTACCTCCGCTACGAGCGTATGTCGCAAGACCTCGACATCGATCCGAAGCTGGTCGCAAAGTACATGATGTTTACCACGGACAAGATCGGTGATCCGATCGACCCGAAGGTCAACCACAAGGATCAGGCCAAGTGGTTCGGCAATGCACCGCCTGACCTCTCGCTGGAAACCCGCTTCCGTTCGCCGGATTGGGTTTACACCTATCTGCTCAATTTCTACCCCGATGACAAGCGTCCCTGGGGTGTGAACAACCGCGTGTTCAAGGATGTCGGCATGCCGCACGTGCTGGATCCGCTGGAGCAGGAGCTGGGTCCGGAAGCCTTCGAGGCAGCCGTCGGCGATCTCGTCAACTTCATGACCTACATGGCTGAGCCGAGTCGTGTCACCCGTGAAACCATGGGTTTCTGGGTGTTGCTCTTCCTGGCCATCCTGTTCATTCCGGTGTATCTCCTGAACAAGGAATTCTGGAAGGACGTCAAATAACACCCGTGTCTGCCCCGTTCTCGGGGCAAGCAGGAGTGGCGACATAAGGGGGGCACTTCAGGGTGTCGCCCTTTTGTCTTTTATGCAGGCTTTTGAGGGGATGAAAGATGGGAACCGTGACACGGCGTGCCTCGATGACTTTTTATTCGGATGCGGCTGATCATTACAGTCACCGCGTACGCATAGTCCTCGCCGAAAAAGGCGTCTCCGTCGACGTCGTCAATGTCACGGCAGGGAATCGCCCTGATGATCTGGCCGATCTCAACCCCTATAACGATCTGCCGGTCCTGGTTGACCGTGAGCTGTCGCTCTACGAAACCAAGATCATGATGGAATATCTTGATGAGCGCTTTCCGCACCCGCCGTTGCTGCCGGTGTATCCGGTGGCACGTGCTCAGGCGCGTCTGCTGGCCCATCGCATCGAGCGGGACTGGTGCGCGCAGGTGGATCTGCTGTTGGGCGGGAAGGCCAAGGAAGCGGCTGTCCTCAAGGCGCGCAAGGATTTGCGTGACAGTCTGGTCACCGTTGCCCCGGTCTTCAATGAGATGCCGTTCTTCATGAGCGAGGAGTTTTCCTTGCTCGACTGCATGCTGGCACCGATCCTGTGGCGTCTGCCGGTGCTCGACATCGAACTGCCTGACCGCTCATGCCGCGGTCTGCTCAAATACATGGATCGTGTTTTCCGGCGTGATGGCTTCATTGCCAGCCTGACCGATATCGAGCGCGACATGCGCCGCGGAGGCTGAACCTGATGGCCCTGACCGGTACTCGCCCGTATTTCATTCGTGCCATCCACGAGTGGATTGTTGACCGTAACTGGACGCCCTATCTGCTGGTCAATGCTGAATGGCCCGGTGCGGCAGTGCCGCAGGGCTTTGTCGAAGATGGCAAGATTGTGCTCAACATCAGTCCGTCAGCGGTGCGTGACCTGGTCATGGGTAACGATGAGCTGAGTTTTTCGGCGCGTTTTGGCGGGCAGCCGCAATGGGTGAAGGTGCCGATTCCGGCCGTGCTTGGCATCTATGCCCGCGAGAATGGCGAAGGCCTGTTCTTCGATGCCGATGAGTACACCCCGGAGCCCGAGCCGGAGCCGGTGAGTGATGGGCTGGCGTCAGTGACGCCGATCGGCAAGGCCGGCGGGGCGGATCGCAAACCGCGACCCGCCCTGCGTGTGGTGAAGTAGGCCTGCCCGCGAAAGGCGGCCGTAGGCCTCAGTTAGCGGCTGGTGCAGCGGTCGCCGGGGCCGGTTCAGGCAGGATATCCACGATCTTGATGATTCGCTTCACGTCGTCGAGCGCTTGCAGGCGCACGATGGCGCGATCAGTTTCGCGTTGCGTGAGCTTGCCCATGAGATAGATCGTGCCGGCGTTGGCGACGACCAGCGCCTGGCTGCTGCGCAGGTTATCGGCTGCAAAGAGCGAAAAGCCGGCCTTGCGTTCGAGAATGTCATCGGCAATTCGGCCGGAAGTGCTGCGGGTCGGGCCGACGGTCAGTTCGTTGTGAACAACACGCACGTCGGGGTAGGCGCGCGCGATGGCCGCAATCTTTTCCTTCATTTCCGGTGTCTGGGCTTCACCCAGCAGCAGTACCGACTGGTAGAAAGCGACCACTTCGATGCGGGCATCGCGGGCGGCGGAGACATCGCGATAGATGTCGCGACGGATGGCCTGAGCCAGATTCATATCCGTCAGGCGCGATGCCGTGGTGCGTGTTCCCGGCTCGGACACGGATGGACCGACACCCAGCTGCGCCAGCGTGTTGCAGCCGCTGAGCGTCAGCAAAGCGGCAGAAAGGCCGGCGGCAAGCGCCAGGCGAAGACGGGGGGATGATGACTTAGACAAGATCGGGATCTCCAAACAGGGCAGTGTCGATTAACGCGCAGCAGCAGTGCAAAGTAAACAATTGCGCTTCATGAACGCGATAGGTGCGGTATTCCGGAATCTGGATCAGAACATCCTGGGGGCCGAGCAGGCGGGCGACATCTCCACCGTTGCCCCCGGTCAGCGCCACCACGGTGCACTGGCGTTCACGCGCCGCGTTGACGACAGCCTGGATGTTGGCCGCGGTGGCGGTCGCCGACAGCACGACCAGTACATCTCCGGGATGGGCGAGGGCGAGAAAGGGGCGCGAGAAAGACTCGGTGAGGCGGTTGTCCTGGGCCAGTGCGCTCAGCGTCACGCTGTCAGGTGCGAGCGCGAGTGCCGGCAGGGCGGGACGTTCATGCTCGAAACGGTTCAGCAGCTTGCTGACGAAGGACTGTGCATTCGCGCCGGATGCGCCATTGCCACAGCAGATCAGCTTTTTCTCGTGCACCAGGGCATCGACCATGATCATGGCCGCTTGCTCGATGACATCCGCTTGTTCCTCAGCCAGGCGGGCCAGCATGGTCATGCTGTCCTGACAGAGCTGTGCAATTCTTGCCTGCATAAAAACGTCCTAGCGGGAACCAAAGGCTCCCTTGATCCAGTTCAGCTGCCAGTCGGGTGGCTGGCCGCTGAGGGCTATAACATCAAACCGCATGGGATGACTCCGGTTTACCGGATAGCGACAGAGAAATATTGCCGCCGTTGCCAGCAGGCGCCGGATCTTGGCCGGCGTGACTGAGGCGGCGGCACCGCCGTAATCGTTGCGGCTGCGCCAGCGGACCTCGGTGAATACCAACACCCGCCGCCGCGACAAGGTTATCAAGTCGATCTCGCCCAGGCGACAGTGAAAGTTGCGTTGTATCAGTTCGTGGCCGGCGTTTTGCAGCAGGCGGAGGGCTTCATCTTCGGCCAGGCGGCCGCGGCACTGACTGGGCGAACCCGCCTGCAGAGGCTGCGGCGGATCGCGGCGGGACGGGCCTGGGCGGCTCCCGCGGGCGTTTTCGGGCTGGGGTGGCATGTATCTCTCCCGTTGTCTCTGACGAGAAAGAGATAGACTCTGCGCTGCGCTTTCGCCATTTCCGCCCTGAAGGATGGTTGCATGTCTGTCGGTACGCTTTACGTGGTTGCCACGCCCATTGGTCATCTGGATGATTTCAGCCCGCGCGCGCGCGCCGTGCTGGCGGCGGTCGATCAGGTGGCGGCAGAAGATACCCGTCACTCCGGCCGCCTGCTGCAGGAGTTCGGCCTCCAGGTGCCGCTGCTGGCTGTGCATGATCACAATGAAGCCGAGCGTGTGCCGGGCCTGATCCGTCGACTGGTGGCTGGTGAAACGCTGGCGCTGATTTCGGATGCCGGCACGCCGTTGATCAGCGATCCGGGCTATCGCCTGATTGCGGCAGCGCACGAGGCGGGCGTCAGGGTTGTGCCGGTGCCCGGCCCGTGTGCGGCCATCGCGGCTCTCAGCGCTGCCGGTCTGGCATCCGACCGTTTTCATTTCGAGGGTTTCCTGCCGGCACGTTCGGGGCCGCGCAAGTCACGTTTGCAGGCGCTGGCCGAACTGCCGCATACGCTGATCTTCTATGAAGCACCGCATCGTATCGTGGAAACCCTGACCGAGATGGTCGAGGTCTGGGGTGAGGCGCGACTGGCGACGCTGGCGCGGGAGCTGACCAAAACCTTCGAGACCGTGCGCCGCGCGCCGCTGGGGGAACTGTCGGCCTGGGTGTCGGGTGACAGTGATCAGCAGCGCGGCGAGATCGTGCTGGTGGTGGCGGGTGCGCCGGAGCGTGAGGTGCAGGATGCGCGTGCCTTAACGGCTGAGGGCGTGCTCCAGGTGCTGGTGCGGGAGCTGCCGGTGAAGCAGGCGGCGGCCTTGGCGGCGGAATTGCTCGGACTCAAGAAGAATGCGCTCTATGACCTGGCTCAGCAGCTCAAGATGCAGCGGCGCGCTGAAGATTCGGCTTGAGTTAAGTCGGGTGCGCCCGTAAGCTCCGCCCCGGAGTCGGCCGGGCGATCGCTGCCATGCTTGCATGGGGGAGGAAAGTCCGGGCTTCACAGGGCAGGGTGCCAGGTAACGCCTGGGCGGCGCAAGCCGACGGAAAGTGCAACAGAGAGCAGACCGCCGAACGGTCTTGCGCATTAAGCCTGCTGTGATCTGACGAGCACTTGCCGGTCGCGAAAGCGGTCGGCCAAGTGTTTCGGACAGATCGCGGCGGGTGCGCAAGGTGCGTGGCAAGGGTGAAACGGTGCGGTAAGAGCGCACCACGAGTCTGGTAACAGACCGGTACGGCAAACCCCACCCGAAGCAAGACCAAATAGGTGTCCAGACGCGCGGCCCGCGCGGGACACGGGTAGGTTGCTCGAGCCCGCTGGCGACGGCGGGCCTAGATGAATGATCGTCCTCGACAGAACCCGGCTTACAGGCCGACTCCACCTATTACCATAATGTCTAAGGTTCGTTCGGGCTTTTTGCATATAGCGAAAAATTCTAGAATCTTTGATGTCGTAACTTGCAGATGAAGTCTCGTCTGTAAGTTATTGATTTCAAATGCCGCTAACTTTCGGAAAGCTCTGCGGCATGATTTTCAAGTCATTGATTTAAAAGACATAATAAAGACTTATAACCGCTTGCGGCGATCTTGACGCTGCCGTGGCGTCTGCCTATATTTGCCTCCATGGTGGGGGAAAGTGTGGGTTTGTGGTGTTTTCTGGAAATATCCCCTCCTTTTAGGAAGCAAAAATAATGTTTCGTGGCTACGACGAACTGACCATGGATGCGAAGGGGCGTATCGGCTTGCCGACCCGCTACCACGAGCGCGTCCAGGCGGAATGTCAGGGCAAGTTTGTCCTGACCGTCGATCTGCGCGAATCCTGCCTCGTGCTTTACCCGCTCACCGAGTGGGAAGCCATCGAGGCCCGCTTCAATGCCTTGCCGGGTTCGAATCCGGCCGTGGCGCAGCTCAAGCGTCGCATTCTCGGTTATGCCACTGAAATCAGCCTCGACAGCGCCGGACGTTTTCTGGTCAGCCCTGAGCTGCGCCAGTTCGCCCATCTCGACAAGAGTGTGGTGCTGACGGGGCAGGGCAAGAAGTGTGAAATCTGGCACAAAGCGACCTGGGATGCCCTCCAGGCCCAGATATTGGCGGCTGATTTCTCGTCGGCTGAACTTGCGCAAGCAATCGATACCCTGGCGCTCTGACCATGACCGGCTTCCAGCACCTTACCGTCCTTTGCGAAGAAACGGTCGACGCCGTCCTTGGTGATCGCCAGGGTTGCTATGTTGACGCCACTTTCGGGCGTGGCGGGCATTCCCGTCGTCTGCTCGCCGAACTGGGACCGAAAGCGCGTGTCATCGGATTCGACAAGGATCCGCAGGCGATTGCGGCCGGCGAGGCACTGGCGATCGCCGACCCCCGCTTCAGTATCGTGCATGATTCGTTTGCGTCACTGGCGACCCAGATCGAAGCCCGCGGGCTCACGGGTCAGGTCGCCGGCATTCTGGCCGACTTGGGCGTGTCCTCGCCCCAGCTCGATGATGCCGAGCGTGGCTTCAGCTTTATGAATGACGGTCCGCTCGACATGCGCATGGATCCCACGCGGGGTCAGAGCGCGGCTGCCTGGCTGGCGACGGTGAGTGAGAGTGACCTCGCCGATGTCCTGCACAAATATGGTGAAGAGCGCTTTTCCCGTCGCATCGCCCGGGCGCTGGTGGCCGCAAGGGCTCGTGAGCCGATCACACGCACGCGCCAGCTGGCGGAACTGGTCTCTGCCGCGCACCCTTCCTGGGAAAAACACAAGCATCCGGCCACGCGCAGCTTTCAGGCGATCCGCATTGCGGTGAACCGTGAGCTGGGCGATCTCGAGGACTTTCTGCAGCAAAGCCTGCGCGTACTCGCTCCCGGCGGACGGCTTGCCGTGATCAGCTTTCATTCGCTGGAGGACCGCATCGTCAAGCAGTTCATCCAGCGTGAGGTCAAGGGCGATGACTTTCCGCCCGGCCTGCCGGTGACCTGGCAGCAACTCAAGCCGCAGCTGAAGAAGGTTGGCAAGGCCATCGAGCCTACTGCTGCGGAAGTCGACCGCAATCCGCGTGCGCGCAGCGCCCGCCTGCGTATTGCCGAACGTCTTGAGGTGGCGGCATGAGCATGGCCTGGGTCAGTCGTGCCAGCGCCCTGCGCCATACGCTGCAGCAGCCGGTGATCTGGCAGACTGCCGCGATTGTTCTGGCGCTGGTGGCATCGTCGGTGGCAGTGGCTTACAGCGTGCACAAGTCACGACTGAATCTGGCGCAGCTGCAGGCGTTGCAGGAAGAGCGTGATCATCTTGAGGTCGAGTGGGGGCAGCTGCTGCTGGAGCAGCAGGCCTGGGGGGCTTACGGGCGTATCGGCAAAGTGGCTGTTGACGAGCTGGGCATGCGTTCACCTTCTCCCCATGAAGTCATGATGGTGCGGCCATGACGGCGCCCAAGCCTGACAGCCTCCGTTACGCCGGCCGCCACTACATGGTGTTCGGCGTTCTGGGCGTTCTGTTTGCCGGTCTGGCCTTGCGTGCCGGCTACCTCACAGTTGTCGACAGTGATTTTCTGCGGGCACAGGGCGATGCCCGCATGATGCGTACCGAGCCCATCGTGGCCATGCGCGGGATGATCCGCGACCGCAACGGTGCGCCGCTGGCGGTCAGCACGCCGGTGACCTCGATCTGGATGAATCCGCGCCAGGCCCTGGCGGCCGGCACGGACCTCGCCTCACTGGCGCAGGCCTTGCGGCTGGACCCGTCCGACCTGTCACGCCGTGTCCACCGCAACAGTAAGAAGGGTTTCATTTATATCAAGCGCCTGCTGGCACCGCAGGTCGCCGATGCCGTGCTCGCCCGTGATTATCCGGGTGTCTATGGCATGACCGAATATCGCCGCTTCTATCCGGAGTCGGAGATCACCGCGCATCTGATCGGTTTTACCGACCTCGATGACCATGGCAAGGAAGGCCTGGAGCTGGCCCTGGATGACCAGCTGGCAGGTGTTGCCGGCAGCAAGCGGGTGGTCAAGGACCTGAAGGGGCATCGCGTGCAGGATGTGTCGCTGATCAAGGCGGCGCGTCCGGGCAAGGATGTCGTGCTCAGTTTCGACTCACGTGTCCAGTACGCGGCGTACCGTGAACTGGCCCGTGGCGTTGCCGAGCATGATGCCGCCGCTGGTGCGCTGGTGGCGCTGGATGTGCAGACCGGTGAAGTGCTGGCGATGGCCAATCTGCCGTCATACAACCCGAACAACCGGACGCACCTGACCACAAACGCCCTGCGTAATCGCGCCGTCATCGACATGTTCGAGCCGGGTTCAACGATGAAGCCGTTTACGCTCGCGGCAGCGATGGAAAGCGGCAAATACACCCCGCGTAGCCTGTTCAATACCAATCCGGGCACTTACCGCGTGATCAACAAGCTCATCCGCGATCACGAGAACTATGGCTTCATTGACCTGCCGACCATCCTGACCAAGTCAAGCAACGTGGCTTCCGCCCAGATCGCCTTGTCGCTGCCGCGTGAAACCTTGCCGCACCTGCATCAGCGTCTGGGGTTCGGTGCGCGCACCGGCAGCGGCTTCCCCGGGGAGAGCGCGGGCCTGCTGCAGCCATCCAGTCGCTGGAATCCGGTTGAGGTCGCCACCATGTCCTATGGTTATGGCCTGACCGTGACGGCACTCCAGCTGGCGCGCGCCTATGCCGCCATCGCCAGCGGCGGCATTGAGCGTCCGGTCAGCTTTTTGCGGGTGGATGGCCCTGTGCCGGGCAAGCGTGTGCTCGACGAAAAAATCGCGCGCAGCTTGATTCCCATGATGGAGACCGTGGTCACTCAGGAAGGTACGGCGCTGCGTGCGGCCGTGCCGGGCTACCGCATCGCCGGCAAGACCGGGACGGCGCACAAGGCTCAGGGTGGCGGCTATGCCAGTGATCAGTACATGTCGCTTTTTGCCGGCATGGCGCCGGCCAGCGCGCCGCGCGTGGTCACCATCGTGGTCATCGATAATCCCCGCAAGGGTGGTTACTACGGTGGTCTCGCGGCGGCGCCGGTGTTTTCACGCATGATGTCTGACACGCTGCGGCTGATGAATATCGAGCCGGATCGCAGTGCTGAGCGGCTGGCCGAACAGCACAGGCTGCCGCATCCGGCGACCTGGGCTCGTCCCGGCGGGGAGGGCTGAGATGCTGACGCTGGGCACACTCTGGCCGGACACCCCCGGCATCTGGGCGGATCTGCCGGTGGCAGGTCTGGTGGGTGATTCACGCAACATTGCGCCGGGTCTGGCCTTTGTCGCGCTGGCGGGCATCCAGCATGATGCCCGTGCCCACATTCCGGCGGCGATTGCCGCGGGTGCCGTGGCTGTTTTCGCGGAAGCCGGTGATGACTGGCAGCAGCATCAGCTCATCGAGGGCGTGCCTGTGCTGGTTATCGCCAATCTCAGCATGGTGCTGGGCAATATCGCGTCACGTCTCTACGGTGAGCCGTCGCATGCCATGACCGTGACCGCCGTGACCGGGACCAATGGCAAGACCAGTATCGCCAATCTGATGGCCGGCGCTGCCCAGCAGTTGGGTCGCAACGCGGCGGTCATCGGCACGCTCGGCAACGGTTTCTACGGTGAGCTGCAGCCGTCGCAGTTCACGACGCCGGACCCGCTGCAGCTGCAGGGCTTGCTGGCAGGCTTCCGCACGGCCGGTGCCGATCTGGTCGCCATGGAAGCCAGCTCGCACGGCCTCGAGCAGGGCCGCATGGTCGGCACCCGCATCCATACCGCGCTGTTCACCAATCTGACGCGTGATCACCTGGATTACCACGGTGACATGGAAAGTTATGCGGCGGCCAAGGGTCGTCTTTTCCAGTGGCCGGGTCTCAGGGCTGCGGTCATCAACAGCGATGATCCGCAAGGTGATGCCTACCGTCAGTTGCTGGCGGCGGATGTCTCCTGTCTGCGCTACAGCCTGGATGCCGGCAGTGATGCCGATCTGGTTGCCGAGTCGGTGCAGCCTTCGCTGAATGGATTGGTGCTGGCGCTGCGGACCCCGCAGGGGCGGGCGACACTGAACAGCCCGCTGCTGGGCCGTTTCAATGCCAGCAATCTGTTGGCGGTGCTGGGGGGGCTGCTGAGCCTGGGCTACAGCCTCGATGCCTCCGTGGCCGCACTCAGTCAGGTGCACCCGGTGGCAGGTCGCATGCAGTGTCTGCGGGAGGGTGACTCGGCGCTGGCTGTGGTCGACTACGCCCATACCCCGGATGCACTGGAGCAGGCCCTCAAGGCCGCGCGCGAGCATACCGCCGGGCGCCTCTGGTGCGTTTTCGGCTGTGGCGGCGGCCGCGATACCGGCAAGCGCCCGCAGATGGGCCGGATTGCCGGCGAGCTCGCGGATGTCATCGTGCTCACCACCGACAACCCGCGCGAAGAGGCACCTCAGGCCATCCTCGACCATATCCGCAGCGGCATCGCTGCCGATGCCGATGTCGCGGTCATTGCGGATCGTGCCGAGGCCATTCATTACGCCCTGCAGCAGGCGGACGCCGACGATGTCGTGCTGATCGCCGGCAAGGGCCACGAGACGTATCAGGAAATCATGGGTGTTCGTTATCCGTTCAATGATGTCGAACAAGTCCAGCAGGCGCTGAGCGCAAGGAGACGGGCATGAGACTGTCCGAGATCGCGCAAGTGGTGTCTGGCGAGCTGATCGGTCTGGATGCCGATGTCGGCAGCTTTTCCACCGACACCCGCACACTGGTTGCCGGCGATGTTTTCATCGCGCTGTCGGGACCGAACTTTGACGCCAATGTGTTGGTGGTGCAGGCAGCCGAGCGCGGCGCCATCGCGGCCATCGTGTCGTGCATGGATCCGGCCGCCGGCATTCCGCAGATCGTTGTCGCCGATTGCCATCAGGCCCTCGGACGGGTTGCCGCTGCCTGGCGCGCCCGCTTCCCGGACCTGGTGCGTGTGGCCATGACCGGCAGTGCCGGCAAGACCTCGACCAAGGAAATGACGGCACGCATTTTCGAGCAGCAGGGTGAGACGCTGGCCACTTACGGCAATCTCAACAATGACATCGGGGTGCCGCTGACCCTGCTGCGTCTGCGTGACAAACATCAGTTCGGTGTTTTCGAGCTGGGCGCCAACCATGCCGGCGAAATTGCCTACACCTCGGGTCTCGTGCGGCCGCAGGCGGCGGTCATCGTCAATGTCGGGACTGCTCATCTCGAAGGTTTCGGCAGCCGCGAAGGCATTGCCCGCGCCAAGGGCGAAATCTACGACGGTCTGGCCGATGACGGCGTGGCCGTGGTCAACCTGGATGACGATTTCGCCGAGTTATGGCTGCAGCGTCTCCAGGATCGTCGTGTGCTCACCTTCTCCGAGCGTGGCGATGCTGATATCCGCGCCACCGATATCCACTGCGGCGACATGCCGCAATACGCCTTCACCCTGCATGTCGGCGCGCAGTCGCTGCCGGTTCGCCTGCAGCTGCTGGGACGGCATCAGGTCATGAATGCCCTGGCTGCGGCCAGTCTCGCGCATGCCTGCGGCGTGCCGCTGGCGCGCATCCGCGATGGTCTTGAAAAGACCCGGCCGTTTGCCGGACGCACCGTGCTGCACACGCTGGGTACGGGATGCCATCTCATTGATGACACCTACAACGCCAATCCGAGTTCCATGAAAGCGGCCATCGATCTGTTGGCGGCGCTGCCCGGCCGCAAGGTGCTGGTGCTGGGTGACATGGGTGAACTCGGGGATGCCACGGCCTCGGGCCATCTTGAAGTCGGGGAGTACGCCAACATGAAGAACATCGACGCGCTTTACGCCACCGGTCAGCACAGCGGCGAGTACGCTGTCGGCTTCGGGGCTCAGACCCAGTTGTTCACGGATCATCAGGCGCTGCTGCGTGCGCTCGAAGCCGAGCTGCAGG
Source organism: uncultured Paraperlucidibaca sp. (assembly GCA_964511255.1). Lineage (GTDB taxonomy): Bacteria > Pseudomonadota > Gammaproteobacteria > Pseudomonadales > Moraxellaceae > Perlucidibaca. The sequence goes on along the minus strand of CAZEEQ010000029.1, from coordinate 11,049 downwards.
GCGTGGTCACCATTCTGGTCAAGGGCTCGCGCAGCGCACGTATGGAGCGTGTCGTGCAGGGCCTGACCGGCGAGCAGGGAGTACACTGACATGCTGCTCTGGCTTGCCGACCTGCTGGCTCAGCACTACAAGGGATTCGGGGTCTTCAACTACCTGACCTTCCGCTTCATGCTGAGCATCGTCACTGCCTTCGCGCTGTCGCTGTGGTGGGGGCCGTGGATGATCGAGCGGCTCAAGGCCATGAAGTTCGGCCAGGCCATCCGCAATGACGGTCCGCAGACTCATCTCGCCAAGACCGGCACGCCGACCATGGGTGGTGCGCTGATTCTGCTCACCATCCTGGTCAGCACGCTGGCCTGGTCGCGTCTCGACAATTTGTATGTCTGGGTTGTTCTCGGCGTCATGGCCGTGTTCGGCATGGTCGGCTGGGTCGATGACTACCGCAAGGTCGTCGAGAAGAATCCGCGCGGTCTGCCCAGCCGCTGGAAGTACTTCTGGCAGTCAATCGGCGGTATCGGCGCTGCGGTGTGCCTCTATTACATGGCCCGGACACCCATTGAAACCAGTCTGATCGTGCCGTTCTTCAAGGACGTGATCATTCCCCTTGGCCTGTTTTACATCGTGCTCAGCTACTTCGTGATTGTCGGCGCCAGCAATGCCGTCAACCTCACGGATGGTCTCGATGGTCTCGCCATCATGCCGACCGTCATGGTGGCTGGTGCACTGGCCATCTTTGCCTATCTCACCGGCAACGTGAAATTCGCGACCTATCTGCAAATTCCGTTCGTGGCCGGAACCGGTGAGCTGATCATCATCTGCGGCGCCATCATCGGCGCCGGTCTCGGTTTCCTCTGGTTCAACGCCTACCCCGCGCAAGTGTTCATGGGGGATGTCGGTGCGCTGTCGCTGGGCGCCGTGCTCGGCACCATCGCCGTCATCGTGCGCCAGGAGATCGTGCTGTTCGTGATGTGTGGCGTGTTCGTGATGGAAACGGTGTCGGTGATGTTGCAGGTGGCCAGCTTCAAGCTGACCGGCAAGCGCATCTTCCGCATGGCACCCATCCATCACCACTTCGAACTCAAGGGCTGGCCGGAAACCCGTGTTGTGGCACGTTTCTGGATCATCAGTTTCATGCTGGTTCTGGTCGGTCTCGCGACCCTGAAGCTGCGTTAAGGAGACCTGGGAATGCTGATTCAGCGTGACGGTTTGCGGGTGGTGGTCGGTCTGGGCAAGACCGGGCTCTCCTGCGTCCGCTATCTCAAACGCCAGGGCTATCCGGTGGCGGTCAATGACACCCGCGAACATCCGCCGGGACTGGCCGAACTGCGCGCTGAATTCCCGGATGTCGAGGTCAGTCTCGGCAAGCTGGATGAGTCGCTGCTGCTCAAAGCGACTGAAATTGTCTGCAGCCCGGGCATTTCGATCCATGAGCCGGCACTGGCGGCGGCCCGCCTCGGTGGCGGCATTCCAGTGGTCGGCGATGTCGAGCTGTTCTGCCGCGACACGAAAACGCCCATCGTCGCCATCACGGGTTCCAATGCCAAGAGCACCGTGACCACGCTGGTCGGCCTCATGGCTGAGCGTGCCGGCAAGCGCGTCGGCGTCTGCGGCAACATTGGCACGCCGGTACTCGACATGCTCGCCGAGGGCGAGAAAGACCTCTATATCATGGAGCTGTCGTCGTTCCAGCTCGAAACCACTCATTCGCTGCGTGCCGCTGTCGCTGTCGTGCTCAACATCAGTGAAGACCACATGGACCGCTATGCCGGCATGGTCGAGTACCATCAGGCCAAGCACCGCATTTTCCGCAACTGCGAGCGCTTCGTCTTCAACCGCGATGACGCCCTGACGCTGCCGCTGATTGCCGACACACTGCCGCGGACCAGCTTCGGCCTCAGCGCACCCGACCTCAATGATTTCGGCGTGCTCAGGGTCGACGGCAAGCCCTGGCTGGCCCGTGGCCGCGAAGCCCTGATGCCGGTCGCTGACCTGCAGATTTTCGGCGACCACAATGTCGCCAACGCCCTGGCCTGTCTGGCACTGGGCGAGGCCGTCGGTCTCGATCGCGACGCCATGCTGGCGACGCTGCGTGATTTCTCCGGACTCAAGCACCGTTGCCAGCGCGTTGCTCTGGTGGCTGGAACCGGCTGGTACAACGACTCCAAGGGCACCAATGTCGGTGCCACTCTGGCCGCCATCAACGGCCTGGGCGCCGCCATCTCCGGCAAACTGCTGCTGATCGCCGGTGGCGTTGGCAAGGGTCAGGATTTCACCCCGCTGTCGCCTGCGCTGGCCCAGTTCGGCAAGGTGCTGCTGCTGATTGGTGAAGATGGTCCGGTCATCGACAAATCTGTCGCCGCATCGCTGGAACGCCACTACTGCAAGACGCTGGACGAGGCCATCACCAGGGCCCGTGACCTGGCGGTGGCCGGTGATGCGGTGCTGTTGTCGCCAGCCTGCGCCAGCTTTGACATGTTCAAGCACTACGAAGACCGCGGCGACCAGTTTGTCGCCGGCGTCCACCGCCTGGTGGAGGGCATCTGATGCGCCAGTCCGCCCTGAGCCTGCCGCTGAACCTGATTCGCGAGAGCATCGCGGGCCTGACCGAACGTCAGGTGCTGCTGCTGTCCGCCGGTTTCCTGTTCTGCATCGGTCTGGTCATGGTCGGTTCGGCGTCGATGGGCGTCGCGGATGCCAACTTCGGCAATCCGTTCTACTTCTTCATTCGTCACTTCATCTATCTCGGCATCGGCTTGTTCACGGCTGCCGTGGTGCTGCAGGTTCCGATGCAGACCTGGAACCAGTACTGCTACAAGTTTTTCCTGCTGGCCCTGATCCTGATTCTGATTGTGCTGATTCCCGGTATCGGCCGTCGCGTCAACGGCAGCATGCGCTGGATCGGTCTGGGCGGTTTCACCCTGCAGCCGTCCGAGATCATGAAATTTGCCGGTGTCATGGCGCTTGCCGGTTATCTCGTGCGTCGTCAGGAGGAAGTGCGCAGCAAGCTGTCCGGCTTCATCAAGCCCATGGCATTTGTCTCCATCGTCCTGTTCCTGCTGCTGATGGAGCCGGATTTCGGTGCCAGTCTGGTGATCATTACCGCCGTCATGGCCATGCTGTTCCTGGCCGGTGCGCCCCTGGTCCAGTTCATCGCCATGACCGGCGCCGTGGCAGCGGCTGGCATCGCCATCATGATCGCTGAGCCCTACCGCATGAAGCGTCTGCTGGCTTTCACCAACCCCTGGGATGACCAGTATGGTTCCGGCTATCAGCTGGTGCAGAGCCTGATCGCCTTCGGTCGCGGCGACTGGTTCGGCGTTGGCCTCGGTCACAGTGTCCAGAAGCTGTTTTATTTGCCGGAAGCTCACACCGACTTTGTGTTTGCTGTCTATGCCGAGGAGTTCGGGCTGGTGGGCGTGCTCCTCCTGCTGACCGCTGTGGTCTCGCTGGTGGTCGCCGCCATGCGTATCGGCCAGCGCGCTGAGCGGGCCGGGCAGTATTTTTCGGCTTACACCGCCTATGGTCTGGCGGTGGTCATCGGGATCCAGTCCGCCATCAATATCGGTGTGAACATCGGCTTTTTCCCGACCAAGGGTCTGACCCTGCCGCTGGTGAGCTATGGCGGTTCCAGCCTGGTGGTGGTCTTTGCCATTCTTGCCGTGCTGCTGCGCATCGATGCCGAGTCCGGCAGTGTGCAGGAGCGCGGTGTGCGTCGTGTTGCAGGAGGCAAGCATGCCGCTGGTTAAGTCGGTCGTGGTGATGGCGGGTGGTACCGGCGGACATGTCTTTCCGGCGCTGGCGGTGGCGCGTGCGCTGCAGGCACAGGGTGTGCGCATCCACTGGCTGGGCACGCGTGCCGGCATTGAGGCCGATCTCGTGCCCAAGGCCGGCTTTGCGATTACCTATCTCGATGTCGGCGGGCTGCGCGGCAACGGCCTGCGTCCGCTGCTGCAGGCACCGAAGAAGCTCCTGCGCGCGGTCTGGAAGGCGACGCGGGTATTCAAGGCGGTCGAGGCCGATGCGGTCATCGGGCTGGGTGGGTATGTCACCGGTCCGGGCGGTCTGGCTGCGCGCTTTGCCGGTCTGCCTTTGTACGTGCACGAGCAGAATGCCATTGCCGGATTCACCAACAAGGCGCTGGCCAAGTTTGCCACGCGCATTCTGCAGGCCTTCCCGAGTGCTTTCGCGGCTTCGCCCAAGGTCGAGTGGGTCGGTAATCCGGTGCGTGACGAAATCACCACGCTGGCCTTGCCGGCGCAGCGCTATGGCGCCCGTCAGGGCCGTCTGCGCGTGCTGGTGCTGGGTGGCAGCCTCGGGGCGGTCGCGCTCAACGAGCTGGTGCCGGCCGCGCTGGCGGAACTGTCGCCGGCCCAGCGCCCGCAGATCCGTCACCAGGCCGGGCGCAAGCATGCCGACAAGGCGGCTGCCGTGTATCAGAAGCTGGGTGTCGATGCCGACATCCTGCCTTTCATCGACGACATGGCGGGTGTCTACGACTGGGCCGATCTGGTGATCTGTCGTGCCGGTGCGCTCACCGTCTCCGAGCTGGCGGCGGCGGGTGTCGCGTCCATCCTGATTCCGTTTCCGCATGCCGTCGATGATCACCAGACGGCCAATGCCCGTTTCCTCAGCGATGTCGGCGCAGCTTGTCTGTTCCAGCAGCGTGACCTGACGCCGGCGGCTTTTGCCGTCACCCTGCGCGAGCTGCTTGATCGCCCGCGTTTGCAGGACATGGCGGAAAAGGCGCGCGCACTGGCCAAGCCCGATGCCACCGCGCTGGTTGTCAATGCCATTCTCAGAGGTGACGCATGAGCGCCATTCCCCGTACCCGTTTGATTGAAATTCCGGAAATGCGTCGTATCCGCCGCATCCATTTTGTCGGTATTGGCGGTGCTGGCATGTGCGGTATTGCCGAAGTGCTGCTCAACCAGGGCTATGAAGTCGCCGGTTCGGACGCCAAGGCCGGCAAGACCACAGACCGTCTGAAGTCGTTCGGCGCCGAGATTTTCATTGGTCACGACGCAGCGCACATTGCCAAGGCCGACGTGCTGGTGGTGTCGACCGCCATCGACGCCAGCAACCCGGAAGTGAAGGCCGCGCAGGAGCGTCGCCTGCCCATCGTGCGTCGCGCCGAAATGCTGGCCGAGCTGATGCGCTACCGTCATGGCATTGCCATCGCCGGCACCCACGGCAAGACCACCACGACCAGCCTGATCGCATCGATCCTGGGTGAGGGCGGCTTCGATCCGACCTATGTCATCGGTGGTCTGCTCAACAGCGCAGGCACCAATGCCAAGCTCGGCAGCAGCCGCTATTTCGTCGCCGAGGCCGACGAGAGCGATGCTTCCTTCCTGCATCTGCAGCCCATGGCTTCGGTCGTCACCAACATCGATGCCGACCACATGGATACCTATGGCGGTGATTTCGAGGTGCTCAAGCGCACCTTCATCGAGTTCCTGCACAACCTGCCGTTCTACGGCCTCGCCGTGGTTTGCGGCGATGACCCCGTGGTGCGCGAGCTGCTGCCGAAGATCGGTCGTCCGACCATCACGTACGGCTTTGATGCCGACAATGACATTCGCGCCACCGATGTCGCCCAGGATGGCCTGCAGACACATTTCACGGTGTTGCGTGCCGGCCATGAGCCGCTGCGGATCGTCCTCAATCTGCCCGGCATGCACAACGTGCTGAACTCGCTGGCGGCCATCGCCATCGCCACCGATGAAGGCGTTGAGGACGAGGCGATCACGACGGCGCTGGGCAACTTCCAGGGTGTCGGCCGCCGTTTCCAGCGCCTGGCCGAAGCCGGTGGTGTGCAGCTCGTGGATGATTATGGTCACCACCCGCGCGAAGTCGCCGCGACCATCGCGGCTGCCCGTCAGGCCTATCCGGGCCGTCGTCTGGTGATGATGTTCCAGCCGCATCGCTATACCCGTACACGGGATTGCTTCGATGACTTCGTGCATGTGCTGTCGACGGTCGACCAGCTGCTGCTGCTCGACGTTTACAGCGCAGGTGAAAAGCCGATTCCGGGGGCCGATGGCCGGGCGCTGTCGCGCAGCATCCGTAATCGCGGTGTCGTTGATCCGGTCTTTATCGAGGGTGCCGATGAACTGGCGCAGTTGTTGCCTGGCCTGCTGCAGCCGGGTGATGTCCTGTTGACCCAGGGTGCCGGCACGGTCGGCGCCATTGCTGTCGATCTGGCCCAGAACGGCCTGTATCTCGGCAGCCCGAAGAAGTGAGAGAAGACATGAGTTCCTTGGATGTGAAGCGCTTTGGTCGTGTGGCGGTGCTCTTCGGGGGCACGGCCGCCGAACGCCCGATTTCCCTGATCAGTGGCGCCGCGGTGCTGAAGGCACTGCAGCTGGCGGGCGTCGATGCCCATGCCTTTGACCCGGCCGAGCGCGACATCGTGGAAGTGCAGGGCTATGACCGTGCCTTCATCGTGCTTCATGGCCGCGGCGGCGAAGATGGCGTCATGCAGGGTGTGCTCGAACAGTTCGGCGTGCCTTATACCGGCAGCGGCGTCATGGCTTCCGCCATCGGCATGGACAAGGCGCGTACCAAGCAGCTCTGGCTGGGCTGCGGTCTGCCTACCCCGACCTATCGCCGCCTGCGCGCCGGCATGGATTTCGCCGCTGTCGCTGACGAGCTCGGCCTGCCGCTGATGGTCAAGCCGTCGCGCGAAGGCTCCAGCATCGGCATGGCTAAGGTCTATAACAGCGCCGATCTCGCCAAGGCCTTCGATGTCGCCGTCGAGCACGATGGCGAAGTCATCGCCGAGCATTTCATCGAAGGCAGCGAATACACCGTGGCCGTGCTCAACGGCCAGGCACTGCCGGTGATCCGCATGATCCCGGCCAAGGATTTCTACGACTTCGAAGCCAAATATCAGCGCAACGACACCCAGTACAAAATTCCCTGTGGTCTTGAAACCGCCGAGGAAGCCGAGCTGCAGCGCCTCGCTGTCGAGGCCTTCGAGGTGCTCGGCGCCCAGGGCTGGGGCCGCATCGATGCCATGCGCGATCGCGAGGGCCGATTCTGGCTGCTTGAGATCAATACCGTGCCGGGCATGACCGATCACTCGCTGGTGCCGATGGCCGCTGCCGCCGCCGGACTCGACTTTACCGCGCTGGTGCTGGCCATCCTGGCCCAGACCCTGCCGGAAGCCGGAGCGTAATCCATGACTCAGGCCACGCGTCGTCCCATCGCTGCCACCCGGAAGCCGGCCACCGCGCCTGCGGCCGGTGCAGCGGTCGTGCCGACCCGCTGGCTGAGTCATTTGCTGACCCTGGCCTCTGTTGCATCGGTCGGGGTGGTGGTGGCGGCTTCAGTCACCATGGTGCGTGACTGGCAGCAGGCCACACCGATCCGGCAGATCGAGATCGGCGGAACGCTTGATCAGGTGCAGCGTCCGGAGCTGCAGGCGGCGCTGGAGCGCACGGTGCGTGGCAGCTTCTTCAGCGCCAATCTGCACGAGCTGCAGGCGGCCGCGCTGCGCTTCCCCTGGGTGGCCTCGGCGCAGGTGAGTCGCCATTGGCCGGATGGTGTGCGTGTGGTCATTGAAGAGAAGCAGGCCGTGGCGCGCTGGGGCAACGATGGGCTGGTCAGCCGTCAGGGGGAAGTCTTCCGCCCACGCCAGGCGCATGACACGGAACGCTTGCCGGTGCTGGCCGGCCCGCGCGCCCAGGCACGCTATGTGCTGGAGCAGTACCGGGCCATGGACGGTTTGCTGCGTCGCGTCGGTCTGCGACTCGAAGGTTTGCAACTGACGGATCGCATGAGCTGGGTCCTCAGTCTGGAAGGGGGCGTGCAGGTGCTGGTTGACGCCCAGGACACGCTGGCCAAGCTGGAGCGCTTCACGCTGCTCTATGACCGCCAGCTGGCCAGTGATGTGGGCAGCATCGCGAGCATTGATTTGCGGTATCGCAACGGCGTGGCGATCGGTTGGCGTCACGCGGGTTGAGACAGGAATTTTTCAGGGCAGTTGGCGGTCACCCGAGGTGACCAGGATGGAAAAAATGGCAAACAACAACGTACAGGCACCCATGATCGTTGCTGTGGATATCGGCACTTCCAAGGTCGTCTGTCTGGTCGGGCAGGTCAATCCGTCCGAGCAGACCCTGGAGATCGTCGGTGTTGGCACGCGTCCGTCGCGTGGCATGCGCAAGGGCGTCGTGGTCAATATCGAGCAGACCATGGAAGCGATCCAGGGCGCCGTTGCTGAAGCCGAGCTGATGGCTGACTGCCGTATTCATTCTGCCTATATCGGAATCGCCGGCAGTCATATCGGCGGGCGCAACTCGCAGGCGGTGGTCGCCATTCGTGATGGCGAAGTGGCCCAGACCGACATCGACCGTGTCGTCGATGCCGCCAAATCCGGCGCCAATGCCGCAGATCAGCGCATCCTTCACGTGCTGCCGCAGGAATTTGTGGTCGATGACCAGGGCGATGTCCGCAATCCGCTGGGCATGGCAGGCGTCCGGCTTGAAGGTCATATCCACATGGTGACCTGCTCGGCCAACGCCGCTCAGAACCTGGAGAAGTGTGTGCGCGGCTGCGGCCTCGAGATCGATGACGTGATCCTCGAGCAGCTGGCCTCCAGCCATGCCGTGCTGACTGATGATGAAAAGGAGCTGGGTGTCTGCCTGATCGACATCGGCGGTGGCACCACCGATATCGCGGTTTTCGTGCGTGGCGCCATCCGCCATACCGCCGTGATTCCGATTGCCGGCGACCAGGTCACCAACGACATCGCCATGGCCCTGCGCACCCCGACGCCGGCGGCTGACGAAATCAAGACCAAGTACGCCTGCGTGGTGCCACAGATGGTCGACCCCGAGCAGACGGTCAGCGTGCCCGGCATGGGGGATCGTCCGGCGCGCACGCTGGCGCGCCAGACGCTGGCAGCCGTGGTCGAGCCGCGTTATGAGGAGCTGTTCAGCCTGGTCCAGTACGAGCTCGAGCGCAGCGGCTTTGCCGATCAGCTCGCCGCCGGTGTGGTGATGACCGGCGGTTCGGCCAAGATCGAAGGTGCGGTGCAGCTCGCAGAGTCCATCTTCCATTTGCCGGTGCGTATCGGCATGCCCAAATCCATGCGCCTCGGCGGCATGGAAGAACTGCTGCACAACCCGATCTATGCCACCGGCATCGGCCTGCTGGTCTATGGCAAGCAGCGCCTCGCCCAGTCCGGCGCCGCCAGCAACAGTCGACGTCGCGAAAGCAACGGCGAGGGCTTCGGCGACATGATGCAGCGCATGAAAGGCTGGTTCGCCAGCAACTTCTGAGCTGCTCGCGCGTTGATAGCGGATGCTGCTGACGCGCTGAAGACGGAAGTGTCGGAGCACCGGAAGATTTGAACAAAGGGAGCCTGGGAGGCTCTTGTTGCGGGAAAGGAAGCCTTCACGGCAAACATTGAAAAAACAAAACGGCGGAAGTCCGAGAGGACTGGAGAAGTATCATGACGAACATTTTCGAATTCGCTGACAGCCTGCCCGAACTGGGCACGGCCGTCATCAAGGTCATCGGTGTCGGTGGCGGCGGCGGCAACGCGGTCGAGCACATGGTCAACAGCCAGGTGCAGGGTGTCGATTTCATCTGTGCCAACACCGACAAGCAGGCGCTCACCAAAATGAGTGCCAAGACCCTCCTGCATCTTGGCGATGGCGTAACCCGTGGTCTCGGCGCCGGTGCCAATCCGGAAGTGGGTCGTCAGGCGGCGGTCGAAGACCGTGACCGCATCCGCGAGTCGCTGGCCGGTTCCGACATGGTCTTCATCACGGCCGGCATGGGCGGCGGCACGGGCACCGGCGGCGCGCCGGTGGTGGCGGAAGTCGCTCGCGAAATGGGCATCCTCACGGTCGGCGTGGTCACCAAGCCGTTCCCGTTCGAAGGCAAGAAGCGCATGGATGTCGCCGAGCAGGGCATCGAATCGCTGTCGCACCATGTCGACTCGCTGATCACCATCCCCAACGGCAAGCTGCTGCAGGTGCTGGGCAAGGTTTCGCTGGTGGATGCCTTCAAGGCGGCCAACAACGTGCTGCAGGGCGCGGTCCAGGGCATTGCCGACATGATCCTCAATCCGGGCGTGATCAACGTCGACTTCGCCGACGTCCGTACGGTGATGTCCGAGCAGGGCTTGGCCATGATGGGCACGGGTTCTGCCAAGGGCGAAGAGCGTGCCCGCATCGCCACCGAAATGGCCATCCACAGCCCGCTGCTGGATGATGTGCAGCTCAAGGGCGCCCGTGGCGTGCTGGTGTCGATTGCGGCCAACGAAAGCCTCGGTCTCGATGAGTTTTCGACTGTTGGCGACATCGTGTCCGAATTCGCTTCTGAAAGCGCCACGGTCGTCATCGGCACCATTCTTGACGAAACGCTGGGTGAGGAAATCCGTGTCACGGTGGTGGCGACCGGCCTGCCCAAGGCCAGCGCCATGCGTTCGACCCAGAACAAGCTCGGCATGAGTCTGGTGCCGGCCGCGGCCACCACGACGGTTCCGTCTAGCCAGCCGCAGCCGCCGGTACAGCAGCCGGTGCAGCAGGTGGCCAATGGCCAGGCCGTGGCGCCCGCGCATGACCCGTATGCGGATCTTGATACGCCGGCGTATCTGCGTCAGCAGAAGGTGGCTAACGGGTCGCCGCGCCGTAGTGACATGAACCTGCTCAATATTCCGGCCTTCCTGCGCCGTCAGGCCGATTGAGCAAGCGGGGCGGGTCTGTTACGATCGCCTCGCCTAGGAAATAATTTGTAACAAATGCTCAAGCAAAGAACGGTCAGACAAGTCATTCGCGCCAGCGGCGTCGGATTGCACAGCGGGGAGAAAGTCTTTCTCACCCTGCGGCCCGCCCCTGTCGACTCCGGCATCGTGTTTCGCCGCACGGATCTGGAGCCACCGGTGGAGGTGCCCGCGCGCGCCGACCTGGTGCGTGAGACCACCATGTCCTCGAACCTGGTGGTCAATGAGGATGTTCGTGTCGGAACGGTTGAGCATCTCATGTCGGCTCTCGCGGGCCTTGGCATCGACAACGCCGTGATCGATGTCAGTGC
>CAZEEQ010000028.1:0-23985 GCA_964511255.1 uncultured Paraperlucidibaca sp. | reverse complement strand
TGAATGTGGTCGGCGACCTCTTCGGTGCCGGCAAGATGTTCCTGCCGCAGGTGGTGAAATCGGCTCGCGTCATGAAGCAGGCGGTAAATCACCTGATCCCGTTCATCGAGGAAGAAAAGAACGGCGTCGTCGAGGCCAAGGGCAAGGTGCTCATGGCCACGGTCAAGGGTGACGTTCATGACATCGGCAAGAACATCGTTGGCGTCGTGCTCGGCTGCAACGGTTACGACATTGTCGACCTCGGCGTCATGGTGCCCTGCGAGCGCATCCTGCAGGTCGCCCGCGATGAGAAGGTCGACATCATCGGCCTCTCCGGCCTGATCACGCCGTCGCTCGACGAGATGGTCTATGTCGCCCGCGAAATGCAGCGCCAGGGCTTCACCATCCCGCTGCTGATCGGCGGCGCCACCACCTCCAAGGCGCATACGGCGGTCAAAATCGATCCGCAGTATCAGAATGACGGTGTGGTTTATGTCGCGGATGCCTCGCGCGCCGTTGGCGTCGTCACCACCCTGCTCAGCAAGGACATGAAGCCGGCCTTCCTCGCTGAACGCCGTGCCGAGTACGCCGAAGTGCGCGAGCGCATCAACAACCGCCAGCCGCGCGGCGAGCGTGTGCCTTATGCCGCCGCCGTGGCGCAGGGCCTCAGCACCGACTGGTCCGCCGCCAAGCCGGCGCGGCCGCAGCGACTGGGCATCACGGTATTCGACAGCCAGCCGTCAGGCGACGGCATCGAGCCCATCGTACTGGCCGATCTGGTGGACTACTTCGACTGGACCCCGTTCTTCATCTCCTGGGATCTGCACGGCAAATACCCGAAAATCCTGCAGGATGAAACCGTGGGCGAAGCTGCCCGCAGCCTGTTCAGCGATGCCCAGGCCATGCTCGCTAAACTGCTGGCCGACCAGAACCTGCGCGCGCGCGGCGTCATCGGCCTGTGGCCGGCCAACCGCGTCGGCAGCGACGACATCCGGGTCTGGGGCGATGAAGCCCGCCAGCAGGTCATCGGTGAAATTCACTGCCTGCGCCAGCAGAGCGAGAAGGTCAGCGGCAAGCCCAATTATTCTCTGGCCGACTTCGTGGCACCGCAGGACAGCGGTATCGAGGATTATGTCGGCGGCTTCGCGGTCTCCGTGCATGGCGCCGATGAGCTGGCACAGTCCTACGAAAAAGCCGGCGACATGTACAACGGGATTCTGGTCAAGGCGCTGGCCGACCGCTTCGCCGAGGCCACAGCCGAATATCTGCATCGTCGCGTGCGCAAGGAGTTCTGGGGCTATGCCCCGGATGAAACGCTGGCCAACGCCGATCTGATCGCCGAAAAATACCTCGGCATCCGCCCGGCACCCGGCTACCCCGCCTGCCCCGAGCACAGCGAGAAGGCCGAACTGTTCAACTGGCTGTCAGCGCCCGCGAATACCGGCATGCAGCTCACCGAGCACTACGCCATGCTGCCCGCGGCGGCAGTTTCCGGCTGGTACTTCGCGCACCCGCAGGCGACCTATTTCAATGTCGGCAAAATCGACCGCGATCAGGTCGAGGACTATGCCCGGCGCAAGGGCTGGGACATGGCGACAGCCGAGCGTTGGCTTGCGCCCAATCTGGGGTATGATCCGGACAGAAACTGAACAACCGGCACTGAACTCCGTGACCGGTCGCTCCCATCAGAAGATCTGGTCGCCAGTCATGGCAAAACGGACGGAGACACTCAGTGCAAGGTGGTTACGGACAGGCATTGCCACCCGGGGGCCCCAAACCCCCGTCAAGGTGGCGCAAAGCGCTCAGCCGGCTGCTTCGTTCCGGCTTCAACGTTGCCGGCCTCAAGCAGGTCGATCTCGATGAAAACGCCGAACACGCGGAGGTTTTCGTGCTCTCCGGCATCCTGCTCTTCGGGATCATTGTTGGCGGACTCTGGATACTGCTGCAGCAGTACGTTGAAGGCTCGACCTGACGACCGCGCCCGGGACCCGGGCGCCCGCAGCGGATCTTAAAAGCGGGGGCCGTTGAGGCCGCGCTGCCACCAGCGCATCAGCAGACGATCGGAAGCCTCTTCGGCCGCGAGGCCAAGGCGCTGACTCAGGGTCTTGCGCGTCCGCCAGTGCAGCGCGAAGAGATCCGCCTCCCGGGCGCGGGCCCTCAGATAGTCGTCGCTGGTCCGCAGCACATCCACCAACTGCAATTCGATGGCCTGCTGGCCATACCAGTGCTCGCCGGTACCGACACGAACCAGGTCGACCTGCGGGCGCCACTGCTGCACGAAACCCTTGAACAGGTCATGGGTTTCATCGAGATCCTGCTGGAATTTCTGACGCCCCGCCTCCGTGTTCTCACCCAGCAGGGTCAGCGTGCGCTTGTATTCGCCGGCGGTCATCAGCTCGACATCGATAGCGTTCTTCTTGAGCAGGCGGTGAATGTTGGGAATCTGCGCCACCACCCCAATCGAGCCGATGATGGCGAAGGGGGCCGCCAGCACCTGATTGGCGATGCAGGCCATGAGATAGCCGCCACTGGCCGCGACCTTGTCGACACAGACCGTCAACTGCAGTCCGGCATCCCGGATACGCGCCAGCTGTGAGGCGGCCAGACCATAGCCATGGACCATGCCGCCGGGACTTTCGAGCAACACCACCACCTCATCGCGACCCGCCTCCGCGACCGCCAGCAGCGCCGAAATTTCATGGCGCAGATGGGTCACGGCCGAGGCGGCAAGATCGCCGTGGAACTGCAGGACGAAAACGCGCGCTTTGATGGCTGACGGTTCGGCCTCGTCCTTTTTGCGGCCGGCCTGCTTGTCGGCTTTGGCCTGGGCTTTGCGCGCCTTGCGTTCGGCCTTCCAGGCCGCGTCATCCCACACCAGTGTCCGCAGGGCATCGGCCTCGGCGCGATAGCGGTCATTCAGCGTCTCGACCTCGAGATGACCGGTCTCAAGGCCGGGACCGCCTTCACGACGGGCACGGGTGATGACCATGACCACCATGGCGAAAAGGAAAGCCACTGTCAGGCCTTTGGCCAGGAACAGGCCGTAATCAGAGATCCATTCAAGCATGATGCGCCGTGCGCTCCGCGACAAAGTGATCGATCATGGCTCGCGCGATGCTGCCGGGAGGCGGCAGCAAGGGCAAGTCGGTGTAATGGAAGAAGCCCGCCTCGGCGATCTCCTCTTCCTGCAGACGGATGTCTCCGCCGGCATATTCGGCCAGGAACGCCAGCATGAGATTACTGGGGAATGGCCAGGACTGACTGGCAAAATAACGCACGGCGCCGATGTCGACACCCACTTCCTCGCGGACCTCGCGCACCAGTGTTTCTTCGGCGGTCTCGCCCACTTCCATGAAACCGGCCAGGGCACTGAACATGCCGTTGGCGAAGCGATGCGCACGCGCCAGCAGAATTTCGTCGCCACGGGTCACGATGCTGATCACGCAGGGATTGATGCGCGGGTAGGCGCCGAAACCGCAATCCGGACAGACCCGGGCGCGCTCGCCGGACGGGTGCGGACCCGTCAGGCTGCCGCAACGCCCGCAGTAACGATGATTGCGCGCCCAGTCGAGAATCTGCGCGGCGCGACCGGCCACATGGAACAGGCCGACATCGAGCAGCCCCAGCAGCCGGCGCAGATCCAGCCACTGCCAGTCACTGGCGAGATCCAGGCGCTTCTCCATGGCCACGGCAAAGACCGGATGACCATCCCAGCGCCCGAGATGATGCTGCTCGGCGATATCGGGAATCAGCGCCGCGACATCGTAGAAAGTCGGAAAACGGGTCGGATCGTCCACATGCACCAGGACCTGACTGCCGGCGAACGCCATGATCCAGGCATCACCGGGCGTCATGCCGTCATAACGGACCGCCGCCTGATAGCGCTCAGACATCATGATCACGGAACAGGCAGCGGCCACCGGCCGCCTTGTCGAGCACGGCCAGACGCGAGTCATGCGCGGCCAGCTCCTCGGCAGTGGCCCTGAACACCGGCAGGGGGGCAC
Source organism: uncultured Paraperlucidibaca sp. (assembly GCA_964511255.1). Classification (GTDB taxonomy): domain Bacteria; phylum Pseudomonadota; class Gammaproteobacteria; order Pseudomonadales; family Moraxellaceae; genus Perlucidibaca. Next base: position 20,002 of record CAZEEQ010000028.1, on the reverse strand, counting down.
GATCCGCCGGCAGGCGGCGGATGGTATCGCTGGAGGAGCCCTCCTCGCCGCCACCCTCGTCTTCATGGCCAAGAGACAAACCGACCTGCCCGCCGGTCATGCCGAGATAGACATCGGCCAGGATTTCGGCATCGAGCAAGGCGCCGTGATAGGTGCGATCACGATTGTCGGCACCATAACGACGGGCCAGGGCATCCAGGTTGTTCTTCTGGCCGGGATGCTTGCCACGCGCCATCGTCAGCGTGTCGAGCACGCCACAGATCGTCGTGATCGGCGGGCGGCCCAGCTTCGCCAGCTCATGATTGAGGAAGCCGACATCGAAAGCCGCATTGTGGATGACCAGCTCCGCCCCCTCGACAAAACGCAGGAAAGCATCGACGACATCGGCAAAGCGCGGCTTGTCGCGCACGAACTCGTTGGTGATGCCATGCACGGCAATGGCACCGGCATCAATCTCACGATCGGGATTCAGGTAATGATGGAAGCTCTTCCGCGTGAGGCGGCGGTTGATCAGTTCCAGGCAACCGATCTCTATGATGCGGTGGCCCTGGGACGGATCCAGTCCCGTCGTTTCGGTGTCGAGGATGATCTGGCGCATGGTCAGATGTCCGCCACCACGGTCTTGCCCTCCAAGCCCTGGTCGATGGCTTCGTTGGCGAGGCGGTCTACGGCTTCATTGCCGGGGTCGCCAGCATGGCCCTTGACCCATCGCCAGTCGATGCGGTGCCGATGTGCGGCCTCCTCCAGCGCCTGCCAGAGATCGGCATTCTTGACCGGCTGCTTGGCGGCCGTTTTCCAGCCTCTCGCCTTCCAGCCGGGCAGCCACTCGGTCATGCCCTTGCGCAGATACTCGGAGTCAGTCCACAAGGTGATACGACAGGGCTGCTTGAGCGCCAGCAGAGCCTCCAGCGCGGCCTGCAGTTCCATGCGGTTGTTGGTGGTCTGCGGTGCAAAACCGGAAATGGCCTTGCGCGTCTCGCCACTGGTCAGCAGGGCGCCCCAGCCGCCGGGACCCGGGTTGCCGCGGCAGGCGCCGTCAGTATAAATCACCACATGCGAGGTCATGCACAGTCCTTGAGTTGAGATGTCCCGGCACGCGATTGCGGAGCCCAGGAGCCCGACCAGGAGGCCGGCGTATTACGGGAGGTCCTGCGCTCGGGCGCAATCGGACACAGCGTCTCTTTCTGCCAGAGCTGCACAGTCCACTGTGCAGTGCCGGGAAACCAATTCTGCCACTGCGCGGACCAGTAGTGTGCCCAGGCGGGTGGCAGCCAGCTCAGTTTTCGGGCATCCCCCCAGTGCGACTCGCGCAGGATGAGTCCGCGTCGTGCCGACAACGGCATGCCAACGCGACACCAGGCATCCAGCGGTCCGCGCTGAGTCATGACCAGCAGCCAGGCATCAGGCCCGAGCGCTACCGTGACCTCGTGGATCAGCGCCGGCAAATGCGGCACATGCTGGGCATCGAGCGCGAGCAGAACCATGTCCACGCTGCCGGGGCGCAGGGGCCAGTGCCGCCAGTGTGCGTGGATCAGTGGCCGAGGCGATGTCACGGCGGTATCGGCGGTCAGCAGTGTCTGATGCGGAATGCGGCAACCGCTGACATCGGGCAGGGTCAGTGCCGACCCGACGACGATTGCCTGCAAACCATGGCAGCGGCTCAGGCAGTGCTGCCAGGGTGACGACATGCGGGCCTGCGCAAGCGCCTGACTGGCTTCCGACCAGATCAGGGGGTGGATGTCCTCACGGGCATTCTGTAGTAGGTTCATCCCATCATTATTGAGCTTCACCCCGGCCATGTCACTCACTGACTCACGATACGTCAATCGCCCCGCCCCGGTATCGGTCAGGGCGCTGCCCTGCTTTGCCGACAATTACATCTGGCTGATCGATACCACGGTCGGCCGCTGGCTGGTTGACCCTGGCGATGCCGCGCCGGCGCTGGCAGCGCTGGCGGCCAGCGAGCAGCCGCTGCGGGGCGTGCTGGTGACCCATCATCATGCCGATCATATCGCCGGCATTCCCGCGCTGGTGGCGTCACACCCGGCGCCCGTGCTGGGTCCGGCGGAGGCCGGCGCGAGCATCACGCAGGTGCTGACCGGCGGTGAAAGCCTGACCCTGCCCGGGCTGGGACGCGTCGAGGTGCTCGCGGTCGGCGCCCATACCCTGGGCCACATCGCCTACTATCTGCCCGATGCCGGCCTGCTGTTCTGCGGCGACACCCTGTTCAGTGCCGGCTGCGGCCGGCTTTTCGAAGGCACGCCGGATGACCTGCTCCGGGCGCTGACCCGGATCAATGCCCTGCCGGCCGAGACCCGGATCTTTCCCACCCATGAATACACCGCCGCCAACCTGCGTTTTGCCGTTGCGGTGGAGCCGGAAAACAGCGAATTGCGGGCTTATCAGGATCAGGTCCGTGCCTGGCGCGCAGAAAATCGTCCCAGCCTGCCAACCAGTCTGGCGCTGGAGCGTCAGGTAAACCCGTTCCTGCGCGTCGGGATTCCGGCAGTGGTGAGTGCAGCCCGTCATCATGCCGGTACGGAAATATCAACGGAACGCGATACACTCGCCGCGTTACGCGCCTGGAAAGATCACTTCCTGGGCTGATCTCATTGCAGGATGCCCAGCGAGATCAGGCATTTACCGCTGATAATTCAAGGGTTGCAAGCAGTGCCAAAGCCTGACTAGAATCGGGCATGGCCTGATTTTTGTATGTTTTCACGTAATTTTTGCTGGCCGACCGGAATTGCTGATGCCTTTGAAACACGCGCAAGACGTGAACAGCCCGATGCCAACCCAGCCCATCCTGCGCCGCTGCGCAGGTCTGTCGCTGCTCGCGCTCGCTGCCCTTTGCGTGCAGGCCGTATCAGCCGAACCGCTGACGCAGGGCAGCGCCACTGCCGCGGCGGTGGCGCCGGCGCCGGTCGAAAATCCGTGGGCTGCCCACCCCGATCCGGTACTGACCACGACGGTTTCGCTCAGCAACGGCACCGTCATCAGCCTCGACAATCCCGAGCTGCGCCGCGCATCCCGACCGCCTGCAGGCAACAACGCCGATGACCTCATCGAGCGCTTGCGCAACGGCTTTGCCATGCCGGCCAACGACAACTCCCGTGTCCAGCAGCACATGCTCTGGCTGACTGGCAAACAGGCTTACGTCGACCGCGTCCTCGATCGCGCCTCCCGTTTCATGTTCCTGGCCGTCGCCGAAGCCGAACGCCGCAATTTGCCCACCGAACTGGCCCTGCTGCCGGTGATCGAAAGCGCTTACGACCCGATGGCCACGTCGCGCTCGCAGGCAGCCGGCCTCTGGCAGTTCATCCCCGACACCGGACGCCTTTTCGGCCTGCGACAGAGCTGGTGGTATGACGGCCGCCGCGACCCGATGGAGTCGACGCGCGCCGCCTATGACTATCTCAGCCAGCTCTATGCCACCTTCGGCAGCTGGGAGCTGGTGCTGGCCTCCTACAATGCCGGCCCGGGCACCGTCTCCCGCGCCATGAAGCGCAATGCCGCCGCCGGGCTGCCGACAGACTACTGGTCGCTCAAGCTGCCAGCCGAAACCATGGGTTATGTCCCGCGCTTCCTGGCCGTCGTTGCCCTCTTTCGTGATCCCGCCGGTTTCCGGGTCAGTCTGCCCAATCTCCCCAACCGCCCGTACTTCCGCACCATCACGGCGCAGAATGCACTCAACCTCAACGATATCGCCGAGGTGACCGGGCTGAGCCCTGATGTCCTGCGCGCACTCAATCCGGGCCTGCGCCGCGACGGCATGGATCCCGAAGGCCCGCTGCATGTCCATGTGCCAGCCACGCTGGATGTCGCCCGCGAAAATCAGGTCGCCCAGATGTCGGGCGGCACCCCGGTACGGGTGGCCACAGCGGATGGCAGCTCGCAGCCGGTGCCGGCCGCCGGCATGACCCTGGCCATTCCGGTGGCCATGCGCCAGGCATCGGACAGCGGCCGTCATCGCGTCCAGGCCAAGGAAACCTGGTATTCGATCGCCCGCGCCTACAACACCACGCCTTCGGTGCTGAGCGCTGCCAACCAGGCCGGTTTGTCGACCCCGCTGGAGATCGGCCGCGAGCTGATCATTCCGAACTCCATCGCCGCCACCGCATCGGCACCGCAAGTCATTCATGTCAGCAGCTTCCAGAATGACGGCCGTGTCGAGATCCGCCGCCGCATCCTGCCCGGCGAGTCGCTGGAATCGATTCGCCGCCAGTACCAGGTGTCCCTGGCCGAACTGCGGGCCTGGAATGGCGACATCCAGGCCATCAAGGCAGGTCAGATCCTGCTCCTGCGCATTCTGCCCGACATGCTCAGCCCCAAGGCTCTTTAACAGGCCACTCTGAAAACTGGCGAGGTCACCGTTGTCATTGTCGCCGCGTCTCCTGTCCCTGCTTTGCGGCCTGCTTCTCCTGATCCCGGACCTGGCAGGATCGGCCGCCATCGCGGCCCCGGTCAGCAGTCACGCCATGACCCTGCACGGTGCGCCGGCACTGGGTCCGGCCTTCCATCACCTGCCCTACGCCAACCCTGACGCCCCCAAAGGCGGTCGCCTGCGGCTGGATGCCATCGGGACCTTCGACAGCCTCAACCCTTTCATCAACAAAGGGGTGCCGGCCGAGGGCACGGGCAGGCTTTATGACAGTCTGACCAGCGGCTCCGAGGACGAGCCCTTCACGCGTTACGGTCTGCTGGCCGAGCGGATCGAGCATGACCCCGAGGATGCCTCCTGGGTGATCTACCGCCTGCGTCCGCAAGCCCGCTTCCATGACGGCGTGCCGGTGCGCGCTCGCGATGTCGTCTTCACCTTCGATCTCATCAAGCGTGAAGGCGCACCGGTCTACAAGGCTTATTACGCAGATGTCGTGGCCGTTGAGGCGCTTGATCCGCTGAGCGTGCGCTTTCGCTTTCGCAGCAAGGACAATCGCGAGCTGCCATTGATTGTCGGCGAACTCGCCATCCTGCCCGAACACTACTGGCGCCGGCGGGTCTTTGCACGCACCAGCCTCGATATCCCCGTCGGCAGCGGCCCCTACCGCATTGCCAGCATGGATCCCGGCCGCCGCATCACCTATCAGCGTGATCCGGCTTACTGGGGACGTGACCTGCCGGTGAATCGCGGACTCCACAACTTCGACGAAATCAGCTACCGCTATTACCGTGATGTCGGCATCGCCTTTGAGGGCTTCAAGGCAGGACAGTTTGATCTGCGGCTTGAAAACAAGGCCAAGACCTGGGCGACTGAGTACAACTTCCCGGCCGTGAAAAACGGGGAGGTCGAGCGCATCGAGCAACGCCATCAGAAACCGGCCACCGCCCAGGGGTTCTTTTTCAACACACGCCGCAAGCCGCTGGATGACCGCCGTGTGCGCGAGGCGCTGAGTCTGGCTTTCGACTTCGAATGGGCCAACAAGGCACTGTTCTACGGCGCCTATACGCGCGTGAAGGGCTTCTACGACAACTCCGAGCTGTCCGCCACCGGCCTGCCCTCGCCGGCCGAACTCAAGCTGCTCGCCCCCTGGCGCCGCCAGCTTCCGACAGCCGCCTTCGGGTCGGCAGTCATGCCGCCGGTGAGCCGTGGCGATGGCTACAACCGCGACAACCTGCTCAAGGCCCAGGCCATGCTCAAGGCTGCCGGCTGGCAGTATCGCGATGGCGCCCTGCGTAATGCCGCTGGCCAGCCGCTGGTGCTGGAGATGCTGTTGGTGCAGCCCGAGTTCGAGCGCATCGTACAGCCGCTGCGACGCAATCTGGCCCGTCTCGGCGTCAGTCTCAGCATCCGCGTGCTGGATGCTGCGCAATACATCGAACGCCTGCGCCAGTTCGATTTCGATCTGACGGTGTCCGGGGTGCCCGGCTCAATGTCACCGGGCAACGAACTGTGGGGCTACTGGAGCTCCGCCGCGGCCGCCACACCCGGGAGCCAGAATCTCACCGGCCTGCGCTCGCCGGCCGTTGACGCACTCATCGGCGGGATAACCCAGGCGCGCAACCGCGAAGCCCTGGTGACCAACGTACGCGCGCTGGACCGTATCCTGCGAGCCGAATGGCTGATGATTCCGAATTACCACACGCCGTTTTACCGCATCGCGGCCTGGAAGCGCTTCGGGCGCCCGCAGCAGGCGCCGCGTTATGGCGACGGTCTCGACAGCTGGTGGTGGGATGCCGGCCAGGCAGCCGCCCTTGACCGCCAGAAGGAGTCACGCTGATGGCCGCCTACATCCTGCGTCGCCTGCTGCTGATGGTGCCGACCCTGTTCGGCATCCTGCTCATCAACTTCCTCATCATTCAGGCCGCGCCCGGTGGTCCGGTCGAGCGCACGCTGGCCAAGCTGCAGGGCATCGGCGGCCCGGTGCTTGGTGGTGGCGGCGATGTCGTCACCAGCGCAGCGGCCGGCCCGGGCGGCTATCGTGGCAGCCAGGGTCTCGACCCTGAGCTCATTGCCGACATCGAGCGGCAGTACGGCTTTGACCAGCCGGCCAGCACGCGCTTCTGGCACATGATCACGGATTTCCTGCACTTCGACCTTGGTCAGAGCTTTTACCGCGATATCGCAGTGCTTGATCTGGTTTTGGAGAAGATGCCGGTGTCCCTGTCGCTGGGACTCTGGAGCACGCTGCTCATCTACCTGATCGCGATTCCGCTGGGTATCCGCAAGGCGCTGACGCCGGGAAGCCGTTTCGATGTCTGGAGCAGCGGCGTCATTATCGTGGCCTATGCCATCCCGGGCTTCCTGTTCGCCCTGCTGCTCATTATTGTTTTCGCCGGTGGCAGCTACTGGCAGTGGTTTCCCATGCAAGGGCTGGTTTCCGACAACTTCGCCACGCTCACGCCGTGGCAGCAAGCGCTGGACTATGCTCATCATCTGGTGCTGCCTACCCTCTGCCTGACGTTGGGCGGTCTCGCCACGCTGACCCTGTTCACCCGCAACAGCTTCCTCGAAGAGCTCAGCAAGCAGTACGTGCTGACCGCCCGCGCCAAAGGTGCCAGCGAGCGCCGTGTCCTGCTCGGCCACGTTTTCCGCAACGCCATGCTGATCCTGATCGCCGGCCTGCCGGCCACACTGTTCGGCATTCTCTTTACCGGCACCTTCCTCATCGAGATCATCTTCAACCTCGACGGACTCGGCCTGCTCAGTTACGAATCGGTCATCAACCGTGACTATCCGGTGATTTTCGGCACACTGTTCCTGTTCACTCTCATGGGCATGCTGCTGCGCCTGGCGGGCGACCTCTGCTACCGCCTGGTCGATCCCCGCATCGATTTCGAGAGGGCTGCCGCATGACCGCGCGTCATCTCTCGCCGCTGACCCGGCGCCGCCTGCAGCAGTTCCGCCGCAACCGCCGCGCCTGGTGGTCGCTGTGGCTGCTGCTCGGCATCTTCGTGATCACCCTCGGCGCCGAACTGATCGCCAGTGACAAACCGTTGCTGGTGCGCTACCAGGGCCAGTGGTTCATGCCGCTGCTGGAGTCGGTGCCTGAAACCCGCTATGGCGGCACGTTCGAGACCGACACGGTTTATCGCGACCCGGCGGTGCAGGCCCTGATCACCCAGGATGGCTGGATGCTCTGGCCGCCGATCCGCTTCTCCGCCGAGACGATCCATGTCGAGCGCGCCGAACCAACGCCGTCCCCTCCCTCCCGTGACAACTGGCTGGGTACCGATGACCAGGGACGTGATGTCCTCGCCCGCCTGATCTATGGCATCCGCACCTCGCTGGCTTTCGCCGCGCTGCTGACGCTGGCAACCGTCGTGCTTGGCGTCGGCACAGGTGCAGCGCAGGGCTATTGGGGCGGCTGGGTTGATCTGCTCGGCCAGCGCTTTATCGAAATCTGGTCCGGTCTGCCCGTGCTGTTCATGCTGATCATTCTGTCCAGCCTCGTGGTGCCGGGCTTCTGGTGGCTGCTGGCCCTGCTCGCGCTGTTCAGCTGGACCGACCTCAGCGGCCTCGTGCGCGCCGAATTCCTGCGCGCGCGCCAGCTCGACTATGTGCGCGCAGCGCGCGCGCTTGGCGTCAGGCCCTGGCTGCTGGTCTGGCGTCATGTCCTGCCTAACGCCATGATCACCACGCTGACCTTGCTGCCCTTCATCTTTACCGGCGCTATCGGTCTGCTGACCTCCCTGGATTTTCTCGGCTTCGGTCTGCCGCCGGGCTCGGCATCGCTGGGCGAGCTTATCGCCCAGGGGAAAAACAATCTGCAAGCCCCCTGGCTGGGCCTCACTGCCTTCTTCAGTCTGGCCATCCTGCTGACTTTGCTGGTCTTTATCGGAGAGGGGTTACGTGATGCCTTCGACCCGCGCCATGTCAGTTAAGACCCCGGCCGGGGCCTTGCCGGGTGCACCGCTGCTGGCCATTGACCAGCTCGCCATCGCCACCCGCGACGGGCAGTCGCTGGTTCACGGCCTGTCGCTGACGCTGGCGACCGGCGAGTGGCTGGCGGTGGTCGGTGAATCCGGCTCGGGCAAATCCCTCAGCGCGCTCGCCTGCCTGGATCTCTTGCCGCCGGCGCTGGTCGCCCGGGGCGATATCCGCTGGCAGGGACAGAGCGTGCAGTCGATGGATAGCGCTCGCCGCCGGCAACTGCGCGGCGGCGACATCGGCATGATCTTCCAGGAACCGCAGACCGCGCTGAATCCGTTGCACCGCATCGGCAGGCAACTCGGTGAGGCGATCCGTCTGCACCAGACTGTCACTGCCGCGCAAGCGCGCAGCCAGGCTCTGGCACTGCTGCGCGAAGTCGGCATTGCCGAGCCCGAGCGCCGCCTCAAGGCCTGGCCACACGAACTGTCCGGCGGGCAACGCCAGCGCGTGATGATCGCCATGGCACTGGCCAACAAGCCGCGCCTGCTGATTGCCGACGAGCCCACGACAGCGCTGGATGCCCTGCTCCAGACCCAGATTCTTGATCTGCTCAAGCAGCTGCAACGCAGTCGCGGTCTGGCCATCCTGCTGATCAGCCACGATCTGCCGCAAGTCCGGCGTTATGCGGATCGTGTCATGGTCATGCAGGGCGGACAGGTCGTCGAGTCTGGGCCGACCGACGCACTCTTCAACGCCCCGACGCAGGCCTACACCCGGATGCTGCTGAAACCTTTTGCCGAAACCCGCGCGCGTCCGCTGGCCGAAAGCTCGCCGGCGCTGCTCAGCATCAGCCGGCTCAATGTCCGTTATCCGCGCCGCCGCAGCTGGTGGGGCGGCATACGTGACTGGCACGAAGCCGTGCTGGATGTCGGTCTCACCCTGCGCCGTGGCGAGGCCCTCGGCATCGTCGGCGAGTCGGGCTCGGGCAAATCCAGTCTGGCCGCTGCCATGCTGCGCCTGGTACCAGCCAGTGGTCGCGTGCTCCTGCTCGGGCAGGACTGGCTGAGCCTGGACGGCGAACCGCTGCGCCATGCCCGGCGCCATGCCCAGATGGTGTTTCAGGACCCCTACAGCAGCCTCAGCCCCCGCCTGATGGTGGGCGATCTCATCGCCGAAGGTCTGCGTGCTCACCAGAAGCTGTCCGAGACCGACCTGGACCACGCGGTGGTCCAGGCTCTGCTGGCCGTCCGGCTCGACCCGGCGACCCGCTACCGTTATCCGCACGAGTTCTCCGGCGGCCAGCGCCAGCGCATCGCCCTCGCCCGCGCACTCATCCTCAAACCGGCACTGATCGTCCTGGATGAGCCGACATCCGCCCTGGACCGTCACACCCAGGGCGAGATCATCACGCTGTTGCGCGACATCCAGGCCAGTACCGGCATCGGCTATCTGTTCATCAGCCATGACCTGGCTGTGGTGCGCGCGCTCTGCCACCGCCTGCTGGTCCTCCATGATGGCCGCGTGGTCGAACAAGGCAATACCGAGCGCATATTCGGCGCCCCCCAGCATGCGTATACCCGCGCGCTGCTGTCTGCACTCCCGGACTGACACTTTCGTCTCCCCGCTCAGGGCGGGTCGTCAAACTGTCAGCATTTCGGCCTATACTCGGCGCTGTTTTCATTGCACCCGCAAACTGCAACAGGAGCCTGACATGGGCATGATGACCGGAAAGCGAGTACTCATCGTGGGTATCGCCAGCAAACTTTCCATTGCCTACGGCATTGCCCAGGCCATGCGCCGCGAGGGCGCCGAACTCGCCTTCACCTACCAGAACGAGAAGCTGCGCGGCCGCGTCGAAGAGTTCGCTGCCACTTTCGGCTCTACCCTGACCTTTCCGTGTGATGTTGTCTCCGATGACGAGATCCAGTCGGTTTTCGAGTCGCTCAAGCAGCACTGGGATGGCCTCGATGTGCTGGTGCACTCGGTCGGCTATGCCCCCGGCCACGAGCTTGAAGGCAACTATGTCGATGTCACGACCCGTGAAGGCTTCCGTATCGCTCATGACATCAGCTCATTCAGCTTCAGCGCCCTCGCTCAGGCTGCCAAACCGATGATGCTCGGCCGCAACGGCAGCTTGCTGACGCTGACCTATCAGGGCTCCGAGCGCGTGGTGCCCAACTACAACGTCATGGGCCTCGCCAAGGCCTCGCTCGAAGCCAATGTCCGCTATCTCGGCGCCAGCCTGGGCCCGGACGGCATCCGCGTCAACGGCATCTCGGCCGGACCGATCCGCACATTGGCCGCCAGCGGCATCAAGGACTTCCGCAAGATGTTGTCGTACAACGAAGCCGCCACGCCGCTGCGCCGCAATGTCACCATCGATGAAGTCGGCAACGCTGCCGCCTTCCTCTGCTCTGACCTGGCCTCCGGCATCTCGGGCGAGATCCTCTATGTCGATGGCGGTTTCAACACCGTGGCGATGCCGGATCTGAACGCGATCTGAGCCTGAGTCACGAATACAAAAAAGCCCGCTGATCAGCGGGCTTTTTTGTTGGAGGCCATTTCAGCCGGTTGTCATTCGGCCGGCTTACCGATGTATTCCACATCGGCCTCGGACTGAAGATACCCGAGCACGTCGAGCAGCTCCTGCTGGGCACGGTTTTCAACCAGCATGCTCTGCGTCACCGCGCGCTGGGTGCCCTGCAGTGCGGCGCCCGGCTTGACCGCTGTCACGGCCAGCACCGCAGCCGCATCCGAGAGCTTGACCGCAACCGGCCGGACTTTGCCGGCCTGCGGAGCCGGCGCCTTGAAGACATCCTGCAACAAGGCGGCAGGCAGCGTCGAACGGCGCGTGAGATCCGTCTGGGACTGCAGCGCCAGGCCGGCAGCGGCAACCGCTTCAGCGAATGGCTTGGACTGGCTGGCAGCAACGACCTTTTCAGCTTCCGCCTGCGCCAGCGCCAGCGCCTTGTCGAGCTGCAGCTTGGCCTTGATCACGGCGCTGACCTCAGCCAGAGGCAGCTTGCGTGCCGGTTCATGACGATCCACATGCAGCCAGACGGTGCTGCCATCGGAAAGCGAGATGGCGCTGGAGTTCTTGCCTTCCTTCGCCAGTTCATCGCTGAAAGCGGCATCCACCACCTTACGCTCTGCCGTAATGCCTTCACCACCTTTCCGGTCAAACAGCGGCGTGGTCAGGACCATCTGCTGGAGCTGCTTGGCCGGCTCGACCAGATCGGACGACTCGTAGGCAGCGGCGTCCATTTTCTCCACGGCATGGCCATAAAGCTCGTCAGCCTGAGCCTCGCGCACTTCCTTTTCCAGCGCGGGACGCAGGGATGCCAGCGACGGCACATCGGACTTGCGGATATCGAGCAGCTTGATCAAGTGATAACCGAAGGGCGACTTCACGACACCCGAGACATCCCCCGGCTTGGCGAGCGCGAACAGCACTTTTTCAAACTCCGGCACAAACGTGCCCCGACCGGCATAATCGAGATCACCGCCATTGGCAGCCGATACCGGGTCCTGCGAGTTGGCCTTGGCCAGTGCCGCGAAGTCACCGCCCGCCGCGATCTGCTGGGCCAGCGCGTCGATCTTCGCCTTGGCCTGGGCATCCGACACCTTGTCACTGGCGGCAATGAGAATGTGTGACGCCTTGCGCTCTTCGCCAGCCGACAGTGCCTTGATCCGTTCGTCATAGCGTGCCTGGACAGCTTCCGGCGTCACCTGAGCCTGGGCCAGGAAGGTCGCACGCGACAACGTGACATAGGAGAGACTGACCAGCTCCGGCCGCATGAAACGCTTGCCATCCTTGTCGTAAAACGCCTGGATGTCGGCATCCGTAACCGTGGCGGTCGCCAGGAAACGACTGGCCGGGATCAGTGCATAACTGACGTCACGCTGCTGCGCATCCAGACTGCTCAGCATGTCCAGCTCGGGTCCCGTGACAAAGGCACTCTGCATCAAGCCGGAGACACGCAGGCCGCTGAGAATTTCCTCACGGGCACGCTCAGGAAAGGTCTTGGGCGTTTCGCCGATCTGCGACAGCATCTGGGCGTAACGCTGCGGCGAAAACTTGCCGCCCTCCTGGAAATTGGGAACGCTCTGGATCTGCTGCTGAATGGTGGCGTCCGATACACGGTAGCCGTTCTTGTCAGCCGAAGCGATCAGCAGTTCGCGCTGAATCAGATTGTTGAGCACGCGCTCGCGCAGCTGGGCCAGCTGCTCTGGGGTCAGCGCAGCACCACCAGTGCGTGCCTGCAGCTGCTGACGCTGATTGTCGACAGCCTGGTCAAAACGGGATTGAGTGATTTCCTTGCCATTCACTTCCGCCACGAGGGCTTCCGAGCTGCCGTTATACGACTCGTAACCGGTGAATACGAAGAGCAGACCAATAAGACACAGCAGTGATTTGCCGAGCCAGCCACGAACCATTTCACGAAACGCTTGCATGAGAACCTACACGCCTGATCTGAACACCCTGCTGATGCAGGAAGAAAAAAGCGCGCCGGTCAGGGCGCGCTCTCGGGTACCTCGGGGAAGCCTGGCGGCAACGGCGATCAGCCGTTGACGGCATCCTTGAGACCCTTGCCGGCCTTGAAAGACGGAGTCTTCGAAGCCTTGATCTTGATTTCCTTGCCGGTCTGCGGGTTACGACCAGTGCGGGCAGCACGTTCCTTGACGGCAAAAGTGCCGAAGCCAACGAGGGTGACGGCATCGCCAGCCTTCAGCGCGCCAGTCACGGCAGCTACCGTGGCATCCAGAGCACGACCTGCATCGGCCTTGGTCAGGTTGGCAGCTTCAGCGATGGCATCGATGAGTTCAGACTTGTTCACAGTAGTCCCCTTTGTAAGACGGTGTTGTTTGTTGTGATTCTCAGCTGTCGACGAAAGCCCGTCGTACAAGTGATCCGATTTATAAAACGCTCCCTCGCAGGGGGTCAAGCAAAAGTCCAATAAATGCCGAATTGAACAGCAAAAAATTACACGGCCGCCGGTCAATGACGACTTGCGGCCGGAATCTCGCGCTTTTCAACGCGGGCAAGACCTTCGGCATACGCCTCCTCGCTGAGCGGAACCGGCGGCTGCGTCAGGGCAATGGCCAGCACTTCATCAATCCATTTCACTGTCCGGATCTCGAGTGCGGTTTTGACGGCGTCCGGAATCTCCTTGAGGTCACGTGCGTTCTCCTCAGGGATGATGACGGTGCGTACGCCGCCGCGGTGCGCTGCCAGCAGCTTTTCCTTGAGCCCGCCGATCGGCAGCACCTGGCCGCGCAAGGTGATTTCGCCCGTCATGGCGACATCGGCGCGCACCGGGATCCCGGTCAGCACGGAAGCCAGCGCGGTGCACATGCCGATGCCGGCACTGGGACCGTCCTTGGGCGTCGCGCCTTCCGGCATGTGAACGTGGATATCACGCTTCTCGAAAGTATCCGGAGACAGGCCGAGCATGCGCGAACGAGAACGCACCACGGTCATGGCCGCACGGATGGACTCCTGCATGACATCGCCCAGAGAGCCGGTCATGAGCTGCCCGCCCTTGCCCGGCACCGCAATCGCCTCGATGGTCAGCAGCTCGCCGCCGACGGAGGTCCAGGCCAGACCGGTCACCTGGCCAACCTGATCCTCGGCTTCGGCCTTGCCGTAGTTGAACTTGCGCACGCCGAGGTAGTCCTCGAGCTGCTCATCTGCGACCACGATGGCGCCGGTGCGGGTCCCCATGACGGCTTCCTTGACCACCTTGCGGCAAACCTTGGCGATCTCGCGATCCAGCGCGCGCACGCCGGCCTCGCGGGTGTAGTAGCGCACGATGTCACGGCAGGCTGACTCGGTAATGGTCAGTTCGGTCGTCTTGAGGCCGGCCGCCTCAAGCTGCTTGGGCACCAGGTACTGCTGTGCGATCGCGACCTTCTCGGCTTCGGTATAGCCGGGCAGACGGATAATTTCCATGCGGTCCAGCAAGGGAGCCGGAATGTTCATGGAGTTCGCCGTGCAGAGGAACATGACTTCAGAGAGGTCGTAGTCAACCTCAAGATAATGGTCGTTGAACGCCTTGTTCTGCTCCGGATCAAGCACTTCCAGCAACGCCGACGACGGATCGCCGCGCATGTCCGACGCCATCTTGTCGATCTCATCGAGCAGGAACAGCGGGTTGCGCACACCGATCTTGGACAGCTTCTGGATCAGCTTGCCCGGCATGGAACCAATATAGGTGCGGCGGTGCCCGCGAATCTCGGCCTCATCACGCACGCCGCCCAGGGCCATGCGCACGAACTGGCGGTTGGTGGCCTTGGCGATCGACTGCCCCAGCGAGGTCTTGCCGACGCCCGGAGGACCGACCAGGCAGAGCACGGCGCCATTGAGCTTCTTCACGCGCGACTGCACCGCGAGGTATTCCAGGATGCGGTCCTTGACCTCTTCGAGGCCGAAATGGTCGGCGTCGAGAATTTCGCGTGCCTTCTTGAGGTCGATGCGCACCTTGCTGCGCTTTTTCCAGGGCACACCCAGCATCCAGTCGATATAGCCGCGCACCACCGTGGCTTCGGCGGACATCGGTGACATCTGCCGCAGCTTGCGCAGCTCGGATTCGACTTTCTTGCGCGCCTCCAGCGGCAAGCCGGCTTTTTCCATGCGCTGTTCGATCTCGGTCAGCTCATCCTCGCCCCCTTCATTGAGGTCGCCGAGCTCCTTCTGAATCGCCTTGATCTGCTCGTTCAGATAATACTCGCGCTGGCTGCGCTCCATCTGCTTCTTGACGCGGCCACGAATACGCTTCTCGACCTTGAGGATATCGATTTCCGATTCCATCAGCGCCATCAGATGCTCGACACGGTCCTGCACCGGCAGGATGTCGAGAATCGCCTGCTTCTCTTCCAGACGCAGCGACAGATGAGCCGCGATGGTGTCGGACAGCCGGCTGGGATCGTCGATGCCAGTGACCGAGGTCAACACTTCGTTGGCGACCTTCTTGGACAGCTTCACATACTGATCAAACTGATTGAGCAGCGTACGCGCCAGCACCTCGGACTCCGAGCGCGACAGTTCTTCCGCGGGGATTTCCTGAAGACTGGCCACCAGGGCCTCGGCGCTTTCCGCGACATCAACGAGTTCAATGCGGCGCAGGCCTTCGACCAGAACCTTGACGGTGCCGTCCGGCAGCTTCAGCAACTGCAGGATCTGCGCCACGGTACCGATGCGATAGAGGCCGTCCTGGCGCGGATCATCTTCCGAGGCATCACGCTGGGAAACCAGGAAAATCTGCTTGTCAGCAGCCATGGCCATGTCCAGCGCCTGGATGGAGCGCTCACGCCCGACAAAAAGCGGGATCACCATGTGGGGGTAGATCACCACATCGCGCAGCGGCAGCAGGGGCAGTCGCAAACGATCTGACATCGTTGTTCTCCGGAAGCCGGGATGAGCCATTGCCCTCCCTCATATTTTCTTTGTGGGGGAGAACACAGCCGATTACAAGCTCAGCCTGAGCCCATTGCTCGAAAAGACAACAAAAAAACGACAGGAGTGACTCGAAGTCAGTGGCAAGGCGGTTTGCAGGCGCTCTCTCCACCATGAAAAAAGGGACTTCACGTCCCTTTTTTCATCACCACAGTGGCCGCCGGCGGCCCGCCTTATTCGGGCAGAACGCGTGCCGTTTCCGGGTTGTCGTAGACCAGCAGCGGGTCGGACTCGCCGAGCACCACTTTCTCGTCCACCACCACCTTGCTGACACCTTCCAGCGACGGCAGTTCGTACATGGTACCGAGCAGAATGCCTTCCAGGATCGAACGCAGGCCACGGGCACCGGTCTTGCGCTCCAGCGCCTTGCCAGCCACCGCCTTCAGCGCTTCCGGACGGAACTCCAGGGTGGCGCCTTCCATTTCGAAGAGCTTGCCATACTGCTTGGTCAGCGCATTCTTCGGCTCGGTCAGGATCTGCACAAGGGCATCCTGGCTGAGTTCGGTCAGCGACGCGATCACGGGGAGACGACCGACGAACTCAGGGATGAGACCGAACTTGACCAGGTCTTCCGGCTGCACGGTCTGGAACAGCTCGCCCGTGGTCGGCGCCTTGACCGCGCTCTTGACGGTGGCATTGAAGCCGATACCGCCGGGCTCGGAACGCTGCTGGATGACCTTGTCGAGGCCGGCAAAAGCACCACCGACAATGAACAGGATGTTCGAGGTATCGACCTGCAGGAACTCCTGCTGCGGATGCTTGCGGCCACCCTGCGGCGGCACGCTGGCGACGGTCCCTTCGATCAGCTTGAGCAGTGCCTGCTGCACGCCCTCGCCGGAGACATCACGCGTGATCGACGGGTTGTCGCTCTTGCGCGAAATCTTGTCGATTTCGTCAATGTAGACGATACCGGTCTGGGCCTTCTCGACGTCGTAGTCACACTTCTGCAACAGCTTCTGGATAATGTTCTCGACATCTTCACCGACATAGCCGGCTTCAGTAAGTGTGGTCGCATCGGCAATGGTAAACGGGACGTTGAGCAGGCGCGCCAGCGTTTCCGCCAGCAGCGTCTTGCCCGAACCGGTCGGGCCGATGAGCAGGATGTTGCTCTTCGACAGCTCGACATCAGCGCCGTGGCGTCCGCCCTGGGCCTTCTTCATGCCCGCGCGCAGACGCTTGTAGTGGTTGTACACCGCCACCGCCAGCACGCGCTTGGCCTGATCCTGGCCGATGACATAGTCATCCAGGGTCGATTTCAGCTCGCGTGGCGTCGGCAGACGATCCGAAGCCTTGTCATCGGATTTTTCCTGCACTTCCTCACGGATGATGTCATTGCAGAGGTCCACACACTCATCGCAGATGTACACCGACGGGCCCGCAATCAGCTTGCGAACCTCGTGCTGGCTCTTTCCGCAAAAGGAGCAGAACAACAGCTTGCTGTCCCCACCCCGTTTTTCTTCTGTCATGCTTGCCCTCTCGTACGGCTCTTGTTCTTTGCGCTTTGGTCCGGATAAATCACGGGCGCTGTGTCAGCACCTGGTCGATCAGACCGTAGCGCTGGGCATCCTGTGCCGTCATGAAGTTGTCTCTGTCGGTATCACGCTCGATCTGCTCGATCGGCTGACCCGTGTGCTCAGCCAGCAGCTCGTTGAGCAGGCCCTTGATCTTGAGGATCTCCTGGGCATGGATGGCGATGTCCGAGGCCTGACCCTGGAAGCCGCCCAGCGGCTGATGGATCATGACGCGTGAATTCGGCAGGCAGAAACGCTTGCCCTTGGTGCCGGCCGACAGCAGGAAGGCACCCATGGAGGCGGCCTGTCCGACACAGATGGTCGACACGTCCGGCTTGATGAACTTCATGGTGTCATAGATGGCCATGCCGGCGGTGACCGAACCACCCGGCGAGTTGATGTAGATGTGGATGTCCTTGTCGGGATTGACCGACTCCAGGAACAGCAACTGGGCTACCACCAGGTTGGCCATGTGGTCTTCGACCTGCCCGACGAGAAAGATCACGCGTTCCTGCAGCAGGCGTGAATAGATGTCGAAGGCACGTTCACCGCGGGCTGACTGCTCGACCACCATCGGCACCAGGCCGAGGTTTCGTGGTTCCATGCCCGAGGCAAAACGGTCAGAGGAAAAATCGATCTTCATGAGAAATCCTGTTTGATCAAGGCCTGAAGAATCAGCGCTACTGGAAATCTCCGGCGCGGGAACCCAAAAAGAAACTCCCGGCTGTCAGAGACATATACCGGGAGTGTCAGGGTACAACCGCCCGAGGTCAAGGCCACGGGCGTGATGACTTGTTACGAACGTGCAGCGCGCACCACGTCGGCATAACGTGCCGGCTGATCGCTCACCTGAGCATCGGCCAGGACCACGTCGACCACCTGATCTTCCAGCACCAGGGCTTCAACCTGGGCCATCTGCTCACGGTTGCCGTAGTAGTAGTTCACCACTTCTGCCGGGGTCTCGTAGGACTCGGCCACTTCCTCGATCACGGCCTTGACGCGGGCGGCATCGACCTCGACCGACTTGTCCTTGATGATCTGGCTGATCAGCAGGCCGAGCGAGACTGAACGCTGCGCCTGTTCGGCAAAGAGCTCATCCGGCAGCATGTTGGCGTCGAGCTTGGCGGCACCGCCACCGAACTGCTGGAACATGGCCTGACGCTGACGGTTGATTTCGTTGGCGACCAGCGCCTTGGGCACGGCAACCGTGTGAGCGGCGAGCAGCGCATCCATGACCTGGGTCTTGACCTTGTTCTTCACGGCCTGCTTGAGTTCGCGGGTCATGTTCTTGCGCACGTCTTCACGGAACTTCTCGACGCCACCTTCGGTGACACCAAAAGCGGCCAGGAAAGTGTCATCGATGGCCGGCAGCACGGCCTTGCTGACCTTGTGCGCGGTGATCTTGAAGACAGCGTCCTTGCCCTTGAGGGCTTCGGCCTGGTAGTCCGCCGGGAACGTGACGTTGATATCGCGCACTTCGCCTGCCTTGATACCGACGATACCGGCTTCAAAGCCCGGGATCATGCGGCCGGAACCGAGGGTCAGCTCGAAGTTCTCGGAGGTGCCGCCGTCAAAGGCTTCACCGGCGACCGTACCGGCGAAGTCCAGAGTGACCTTGTCGCCGTCAGCAGCCGCGTCGCTGCTGTCTTCGAAAGTGGCGCGCTGCTTGCGCAGGTTTTCGATCATTTCATCCATATCGGCCTCGCCGATCTCAACGACCGGGCGCTCGACCTTGATGTCGGCAAAGCTGTTGAGGGCGATTTCCGGGTAAATTTCGACCAGCGCCGTGAAAGCCAGGTCTTCACCGGCCTTGTCGCTGACTTCTTCGATGCTGGGAAAGCCTGCCGGATTGAGCTTTTCCTGGGTCACCGCCTCATAGAAGCTGTCACGGATGATCTCGCCCAGCGCTTCCTGACGGATCGAGTCGCCGAAGCGCTTCTGCACAACGGAAAGCGGCACCTTGCCCGGACGGAAGCCATCCATGCGGATGGTACGGGCGGCCTTGGCCACACGCGCACTGACATCCTGATCGACCTTGGCGGCCGGAACCACGACCTTGACGCGGCGTTCCAGGCTGGAGACGTTTTCAACAGTGACTTGCATGGCAACCTCAGCAGATGGTTAGGCGTCCTCAACGGACGGAAAAAAGCCCCGGAGCAACCGGGCATAAAAAAGGGCGCTTGCGGCAACCGGACAGGCTCAGCCGAAAAGCAAGGGTCGGGATTATAGAGAAAGCACTACAGAATGAAAGTCCGGCAGCTGACAGGATGTGCCCCGCCTCGCCAGCCCTGCCTCCACGCCTTCCGGCCACAGGATCATCGCCGAAAGTTTCAGCAGTCGCGCACGGGGGGCAAAATCCCCTGTTGACGCCCCCATGTGGTCTCCGTATTATGCCGCCTCGCAATGAGGCACGCCGATTCGGCAGTTAAGCTGCAGATGTCGGGGTATAGCGCAGTCCGGTAGCGCGCCTGCTTTGGGAGCAGGATGTCGGGGGTTCGAATCCCTCTACCCCGACCAATCGCACCCAGGTCAGGCAACAGCGATAAATGCGCTCGTAGCTCAGCTGGATAGAGCATCGGCCTTCTAAGCCGAGGGTCGCAGGTTCGAGCCCTGCCGGGCGCACCAGCCTCGTAGCGAACGTTTGTGGTGGCTGTAGCTCAGTTGGTAGAGTCCCGGATTGTGATTCCGGCTGTCGTGGGTTCGAGTCCCATCAGCCACCCCACC
>CAZEEQ010000027.1:0-25932 GCA_964511255.1 uncultured Paraperlucidibaca sp. | reverse complement strand
GAGCAGCGGATTGAAAATCCGCGTGTCGGCGGTTCGATTCCGCCCCCGGCCACCACTATTTACTAAACGTCAGCCCACGGCTGGCGTTTTTTTTTGCCTGCGCGTCGCCCCTCCATCAGCTCATCCCGCCTTTGGTCGCTTGCCGGCCTGCGCGTTCCGGCCCGCGTGCTAGAACATCTGAGATGCTTTTCGCACTCAGGAAGCTGTCTCATGAAAAGCCATACCCTGCCGGTGTCGTTGGATGACGTCGAAATCGAGGCCTTCGGACGCGAGCTCGATGCCATGCGCGACGAGGTCATCGACTCCCGTGGCGAGCGTGATCGCACCTACATCCTGCGCATTATCCGCATTCAGCGCACCCTGGCCCTGGCCGCACGCGTGGTCATCTTCGCCAGTCTGCTCTGCCTTCCGGTCTGGACACATGCCCTGGCCAGTGCGGCGCTGTTCTGGCTGCTGATCGGCACCGGTACCCTGATGCTGGCGCTGGCCAAGATTCTCGAGAACATGGAGATCGCCCACAATGTGCTGCACGGGCAATGGGACTGGATGAAGGATCCCGGCATCCAGTCCAGCCGCTGGGAGTGGGACAACGTCTGCCCGTCGGATCAGTGGATGCAGTCGCACAATGTCAAACATCACACCTGGACCAATGTCCTCGGCAAGGATGCCGATGTCGGCTATGGCCTGCTGCGGCTGTTTCCGGAGCAGCGCTGGAAACCGTTCTACCTTGGCCAGCCGGTCTATGCCTTGCTGCTGGCGATTCTTTTCGAATGGGGGATTGCGATTCAGGAGCTGGAGCTGGGTCGTGTGGCGAGCGGACGCATGTCGCTGGACGAGATACGTCCCATGCTTCGGCGCACCGGCCGCAAAATTCTGGCGCAGGTGATGAAGGACTATATTCTGTGGCCGCTGCTGGGTGTGCTGCTGACGCTGCCGTTTGCACTGTCCGGTCTGGGGCCCACGCTGCTGAGCGTCTTCCTGTGGGTGCTGGCGGCAAATGCGCTGGCCAATGTCGGGCGCAATCTGTGGACATACATGATCATTTTCTGCGGACACTTCCCCGAGAATGTGTATCTGTTCACCCGGCAGCAAGTGCAGGACGAAACCCGCGCCCGCTGGTATGTCCGGCAGTTGCTGGGGTCCTGCAATATCGAGGGCAGCCGTCTCTTTGATGTGCTGTCGGGCAATCTGTCGCATCAGATCGAGCATCATCTGTTTCCGGATCTGCCCAGCAACCGTTATCCCGAGCTGGCACCGCGGGTCAAGGCGCTGGCTGACCGCTACGGGCTGCCCTACAACAGCGACTCATTATCCCGGCAGTTCGGCACCACACTCTGGAAGATCCTGCGCCACAGCCTGCCATCGCAGGTGCCGCAGCGACCGGTCGCGTCGGCCTGAGGCGCATGGCAAAATACCTGCCATATTCAACGCCAGCGGCCTGCTGGCGTTTTCTCAGGCGTACCCGGTCCATGACACTGGCCGTTATCGCCTCATGGAGTGTGTCATGAGCCTTCCGCTCCCCGTCGCCAACGCGCTCGTGTTCGATCGCGTCGCATCCTGGCTGTGCACCATCCCCCACGCCGCCACCATCGGCATTGAGTTCATGCAGGGTGAACGCGGTCGCGTCACCATGCTGCTGCCCTGGCAGGAAAAGCTGGTTGGCAACCGCAAGCGTGGCGTCCTGCACGGCGGTCTGATCACCTCGCTGGTCGACACCAGCAGTGCGCTCAGTATTTTTTCGCTGCTGGATGCGCCCGAGGCCATCGCCACCCTTGATCTGCGCATTGACTATCTGCGTCCGGCCACGCCGGGCAAGCCGGTCTACTGCACGGCCGAGTGTTATCGGCTCAGTGGCGAGATCGCCTTTACACGCGCCACCGCCTATCAGGATGACAGCAATCAGCCGGTAGCCTACAGCGTCGGCACTTTCATGCGCGGTTCCAGTCATGCCGCCATCGGCAAAAGCGGGCATGGCGGTCAGCAGGCTGCGGATACCACGGGGGGTGCGGCATGAGCACACCGCGTGAGCATTACGCCGAGGTGCTGGCCGAGTCGCCCTACGCCCAGTTGCTGGGCGTGGAGATGCAGGAAGACGACAAGGGCCTGTACTTCCAGTTGCCGTTTCAGCCCCACAACATAGGCAATGACCAGTTGCCGGCGCTGCATGGCGGAGTCATCGGCGGCTTTCTGGAAACCGCCGCTCTGCTGCATCTGCTCTCGCTGCGCGAGTCGGAAGAGCTGCCCCGCACAGTCGACTTCTCAGTGGATTATCTGCGTTCAGGCAAGGCGGAGATGCTCTATGCCCGATGCAGTGTGACCAAGCACGGCAAGCGGGTCGCCAACGTGCTGATGAGCGCCTGGCAGGATGACCCGGAGAAGCCGGTGGCGGTGGCGCGCGCCCACTTCCTCCTGAGCGCCCGTTGAGCCGGACCCTGAGCCCGGCACCGGCAGGCTTCCGGCTCAGTCGGCCTGGTGACGGGTCTCCGCCGTCAGCAGCAGGGCTGCCAGGCTGATCAGGGCGGCGCCGGCCAGGTAATAGCCGACCCAGGCAAGGCCGTGATGGGTAGCCAGCCAGGTCGCGATATAAGGTGCCAGCGAGGCACCAAAAATGCCGGCCAGATTGAACGCGATGGATGACCCCGTATAGCGTACGGCCGTCGGAAACAGCTCTGACAGGATGGTGCCGAGCGGGCCGTAGGTCAGCCCCATGAGGGCGAGGCCGATGCTGAGAAATGCCAGGCAGCCGAGCGCATCTCCGGCGCTGAACAGAGGCGCGAAGCCAAGGCCGAAGAGCACGACCAGCAGCGATGTCGCTATCAAGGTCGGGCGGCGTCCGAAGCGGTCAGCCAGCAGCGCCGAGAGCGGGATGGTGATGGCAAAGAAAATCACGCCGATCATCTGCAGCTGCAGGAACGCCTCGCGGCTGTAGCCCAGGGCGGTAGTGCCCCAGCTCAGCGCGAACACGGTCATCAGATAGAAAATCACGAAAGCGGTGAGCGCGATCAGCGTGCCGCGAACCAGTGCGCCAGCGTGATCGCGGAACACCACCATGAGCGGCACGTCGACACGTTCGTTGCGATCCACGGCCTTCTGGAACGACGGTGTTTCGGTGATGCGCAGGCGAACATAGAGTCCGACCAGCACCAGCAGGCTGCTGGCCACGAAAGGGATGCGCCAGCCCCAGTCGAGAAAGTCTGACTCATCGAGGAAGTGTGTCAGGGCGAGGAAGCAGCCAGTCGACAGGATGAAGCCGATAGGCGCGCCCAGTTGCGGAAACATGCCATACCAGGCGCGCTTGCCGGTTGGCGCATTCTCGGTGGCGAGGAGTACGGCGCCACCCCATTCACCCCCCAGTCCCAGCCCCTGGCCGAAGCGGCAGAGTGCCAGCAGCAGGGGCGCCAGCACCCCGATTTGCGCATAGGTCGGCAACAGGCCGATGGCCACCGTGGACAGGCCCATGGTCAGCAGGGCCGCCACCAGTGTGGCTTTGCGACCGATACGGTCGCCGAAATGGCCGAACAGGGCCGAGCCTACCGGCCGCGCGAAGAATGCGATGGCGAAAGTCGCCAGCGATTGCAGCGTGGCCGAAGCCGGATCCGAGGACGGGAAAAACAGGTGCGGAAAGACCAGTACCGCCGCAGTGGCATAAATGTAGAAATCGAAGAACTCGATGGTGGTGCCGATGAGGCTGGCGAACAGCACACGGCTGGCCGGGTTGGCAGGGTTGGTGGTGCTCATGCAAGAATCCGGGCGGGCCATGATGTCGGTGGCCGATTCTTTCTGCATTTTGTGGCGGACGCAATCGCTGTCCGCCATCGAGGTGAATGTGGCGCTTTCCCGCGACCGGCAGGCAGACCTCATGCTGCTGGGTGTCACCTGGCTGGCGGCTGTCAGCTGGATATTCTCCAAGGAGGCGGTGGCGCTGATGGCGCCTCTGGCTTTCATGGCGGTGCGTTTCCTGATTGCCGGCGTTTGCCTGGCGCTGCTCGGACGTCGCGAGCTGGCCGGGCTGAGCTGGCGCGAGTGGCGCCGGGGCAGCGTGGTCGGCCTGGTCTTTGCGACCGGCATGAGTTGCTGGATCATGGGGCTGACGCACGGACAGCACCTCGGCGAAGGGGCATTCCTGACCATCCTGGGTGTACTGCTGGTGCCGGTGATGGCGCGGCTGCTGTTTGCCGAGCGGCCGCCGCGTGCTACCTGGTTTGCCCTTCCGGTCGCGGTGGCCGGCCTCGCCCTGCTGGCCCTGCGCCATGGTTTCCGGCCCGAGATCGGGCAGATCTGGTATGTGGTGGCGGCGCACTTGTTTGCGCTGTTTTATGCCCTCAACACGCGTGCCGCCAACCAGGGTCCCTTGCGGGATGACACCGGTGAGGTGTCGAGGCTGGCCATTGCGCCGGCTGCGCTGACGGCCATCAACATGCTGACGGTGGGTGTCATCACGGCGCTATTGTCCTGGGTGCTGGAGAGTGACCGGGTCAAGACCGCCAGCCTGCTGGATGCCGGGCTGATCGGCTGGGTACTGGCTAGCGCTCTGCTGGGTTCGGCCGCCCGCTTTCTGCTGCAAACCAAGGCACAAAGCCTGTCGCCACACAGTCATGGGGTGGTGATTCTGGTGGTCGAACCGGTGTGGGTGGCGCTGCTGGCCGCGCTCTGGTTTGGAGAAACCATGACGGGCGTTCAGCTCGCTGGCTGCGGTCTGATCTTCACCGCCCTGCTGATCAGCCGGGGGCCGGCATTGCGCGACTGGATGACGCGGCTCTTGTCGCGATAACCATCGTCATGAAAAAGGGAGCCGAAGCTCCCTTTTTCATGACGGCATCCTCAGGGTTGCCGTCGGGTGACCACAGGGATCAACCCTTGGCGCGGCACTTGAACGAGCCGTCGCGGGTATCGATTTCGATCTTCTCACCAATCTCGATGAAGGCGGCGACCTGCAGTTCGAAGCCATTGTTGAGACGGGCAGTCTTCATGACCTTGCCGGAGGTATCGCCCTTGGCGGCCGGTTCAGTGTAGGCGACTTCACGCACGACGATGGTCGGCAGTTCGACCGAGATGGCCTTGCCTTCGTAGAGAACGACTTCGCAGACTTCTTCCATGCCGTCTTCGAGCAGGCTCAGGGCATCGCCCAGGTTTTCCTTCTCGACTTCGTACTGGTTGAACTCTTCGTCCATGAACACGTACATCGGGTCAGCGAAGTACGAGTAGGTGGCGCGCTTCTGTTCGAGAATGATCTGGTCGAACTTGTCGTCGGCCTTGTAGACGGATTCCTGGGCCTGAGCAGTCAGCAGGTTCTTCATCTTCATCTTGACGACGGCGGCGTTGCGGCCGGATTTGTTGTACTCCGTCTTGAGCACGATCATCGGCAGGCCGTTGATGTTGATCACGTTGCCGGCGCGGATTTCCTGGGCGGTTTTCATCTTGTGTAGATTCCGGGGTGGGACATGACGGGCGGGGATTCTACCCGATCTGCATAAAAACGCATCAACCCTTGTGCAAGGTCTTGCTGGGCCAGCAGGTGGGTACACCATTCGCCTGCGCTGGCTTGCAGGGCCGGCAGGGTGGCCAGCAGGGTTTGCCAGTCGGCCGGACCCCGGCCATTCCAGGCGCGCATGGCATCAGCCCAGGCCTGAGGCGGTGACTGTGTGCATTCGACGCGGCGGATGAACGCGTCGAGCTTGATCAGATGGGCGTCGTCATCCTGGCCATAGATATGCCAAAGCAGCGGCCGCGCCGCCCACTGGGCGCGCACGAAGGAGTCTTCGCCGCGCACGAGGTTGAGATCGCAGGCCTGCAGCAGGAGATCGTAATCAGCAGGCGAGAGAAACGGCAAGACGCTGATGGCGAGCCTGCCGCGCTGTATCCGCACGCCGGGTAACAGGGCATCGCCACCGGCCCAGCGGCTGACATCAGCCAGCGCACGACCTGCCGGCACCAGCAGCAGGCTGCTGGCCTGGTCGTCGGCCAGGGTGTCGAGCAGCCCGGCGATGGCCGTGTTCTCATAGGCAAACAGCGAAACGCGGCGCTGCCAGTCCATGGCATCCGGCAGGCCGAGACGGGCCCAGAACAGGCTCTGCGCCCCGTTGTCGTCCTGGAACCGCGCGCGCGCGGCAATGAGACCGCTTTCACGCAGCAGGCCGCCGGTGCGCGCGGTGAAACCGGGAAACCAGAAGTGCCGGACCATGCCATTGCCGGGATGCACCGACGTCATGGCATGGCAGTCTTCGACCCAGGCTTCGGCGCTGAGGTATTCGAGATTGATCCAGAGCGGTTGCTGCGGACGTGCCGCCATGGCATGGAGGAAGCCCGCCGGCAGCTCACAGCCGAAGCCTTCGATGACCAGATCACCTGGCGCGGGCTCGGCAATATCGCCAGTCCAGTGGCGGACCGTCAGGCCATCCAGGTGTTGTTCTGGTTTGTCCGGACTGAGCGCAGGCGCCATGTGGGCGAACGCCGCCAGGTCGTCGACCCAGAAAGTGACTTGTACGCCATGTTCGCCGGTCAGTTGCCGTGCCAGGCGCCAGCACACGCCGAGATCACCATAGTTGTCGATGACGGTGCAGAAGAGATCACAGCGCATGGTCAGCGGCTCTCAGCGGCGGTCGTACACCACAAAGCTGTAGTGCAGGCCGGTGGCCTCGTCATGGTGGCGTTCGCGGGCGCTTTCCTGCCAGGCCGCGCGGTCCCAGTCGGGGAAGAAGGCATCGCCACCGCTCACCTCGGTCTCGACTTCGGTGATGTACATGCGGCTGACCAGCCCCAGGGTCTGCGCGTAGATCTCGGCGCCGCCGATGATCACCGCTTCATTCTGGGCATTGCACACGGCCACCGCCTCGGCGAGCGCCAGGCCGGCCTCCAGCGAATGCACGACACGGATGCCGATGGGGCCATCCCAGTCGTGATTGCGGGTGATGATGATATTGGTGCGGTTGGGCAGCGGCCGGCCCAGCGAGTCGAAGGTGGTGCGGCCCATGACGATGGCCTTGCCGCTGGTGATGCGCTTGAAGTACTGCAGGTCCGCCGGCAGACGCCAGGGCAGCATGTTGTTGATGCCGATGCAGCGCTGCCGGTCCATGGCCACGATCAGCGCCAGGCGCACGGTGTCATCCGGCAGGGCCGCATAGTCTTCGCCGTCGGTGCCGGTGAGCATGTTGGCGGTGGGCTGGATATTCATACCGCCACCTTGCCGGCGATGTGGGGCTGGGCCTCATAGCCCTCGAGCGTGAAGTCCTCGTAGCGGAACAGGAACAGATCCTTGATGTCAGGATTGATGCGCATCACCGGCAGCGGGCCGGGCTGGCGACCGAGCTGCAGGTCGGCCTGTTCGAGGTGGTTGCTGTAAAGATGGCAGTCCCCGCCGGTCCAGACGAAATCGCCGGGCTGGAGTCCGCAGACCTGGGCCACCATCAGGGTCAGCAGCGCGTAGGAGGCAATATTGAACGGCACGCCGAGAAAAATGTCGGCGCTGCGCTGGTAGAGCTGACAGGACAGCTTGCCGTCAGCGACATAGAACTGGAACAGGGCGTGGCAGGGCGGCAGCGCCATTTCGTCGACCAGCGCCGGATTCCAGGCGCTGACGATCAGGCGGCGGGAGTCCGGGTTACGCCTGATCATGTCGACGACATTGCTGATCTGGTCGATGTGGCGGCCGTCCGGTGCTGGCCAGGAGCGCCACTGGTAGCCGTAGACCGGGCCGAGGTCGCCGTTTTCATCAGCCCATTCATCCCAGATGCGGACCCCGTTCTCCCGGAGGTAGCCGATGTTGGTGTCACCCTGCAGGAACCACAGTAGTTCGTGGATGATCGACTTCAAATGCAGCCTTTTCGTGGTCAGTACCGGAAAGCCGTCGGCCAGATTGAAGCGCATCTGATGACCGAAAACCGAGTAGGTCCCGGTGCCGGTACGGTCGCTCTTGAAGGTGCCTTCATGACGGGCGCGGGCAAGCAGGTCGAGATACTGGCGCATGGATTATCTCCGGTCTGCAGCGGCCTGGCGGCGGTAGGCCAGTGCGAACAGCACAAAGCCGAGCATGATCATGGGCAGGGTCAGCACCTGGCCCTTGGTCATCCAGTCGAAAGCCACGAAGCCCTGGTCAAGGTCCGGCTCTCTGAAAAACTCGATGGTAAAGCGGGCGAAACCGTAGCCGATCAGGAACAGTGCCGAGGCGGCCATGCGCGGACGCTCCTTGAGCGTGAACAGCCAGAGCACGACAAAGAGCAGCAGGCCTTCCAGCAGCGCCTCGTAGAGCTGGGAGGGATGGCGTACCAGCGCGTCGACGTGCGGGAAAACCATGCCGAAGGGATAGTCCGGGTTGATCACCGGGCGTCCCCAGAGCTCACCGCCGATGAAATTGCCTATCCGGCCGAAGAACAGACCGGGCGCCGCCAGCGGTGCAATGAAATCGGTGACCTGGAACCATGACAACTGATAGCGGCGGGCGAAGAAAGCCATGGCCACGATGACGCCGAGCAGGCCGCCATGGAAGCTCATGCCGCCCTCCCAGACGCGCAGCAACCAGAACGGATCGTGCAGAAAGCGATCAAATCCGTAGAAGAAGACATAGCCCAGGCGGCCACCGAGAATCACCCCCATGGCGCCGTAAAAGATCAGGTCCGACACCTGATCGGCGCTCCAGCCGACACGGCGCGCGCGCCAGAGTGCCAGGCCGTAGGCAGCCGCGAAGCCACAGAGGTACATCAGGCCATACCAGTGGATCTGGATCGGGCCCAGACTGAGCGCGATGGGGTTGATCTGGGGGTAGGTGAGCATGAACGGATCCGGTCGCAAGCAATCCCCGAATCATATGCGAATCGGGCGCGATCTGCGCATCTCCGCAGGTGGTTTGCCTGTTCGCAGGGTTGCCGATCGGGGCTGAGACGCGTAAAACCGCACCAGTTCATCGGGAGCAAAGCAGCTATGTGCTTGATCGCATTCAACTGGCAGCCTGACAGCGGGCTGCCGCTGCAGGTCTGGGCCAATCGCGACGAGTTCCTCGCGCGACCGGCGGCAGCTACGGCATTCTGGTCGGAAGCGCAGGCGGTCCTGGCCGGTCGCGACCTCAGTGCCGGGGGGACATGGATGGGGGT
Organism: uncultured Paraperlucidibaca sp.; assembly: GCA_964511255.1. Lineage (GTDB taxonomy): Bacteria > Pseudomonadota > Gammaproteobacteria > Pseudomonadales > Moraxellaceae > Perlucidibaca. The sequence continues at coordinate 16,849 of CAZEEQ010000027.1, read as the reverse complement.
GACGCGGCATGGCCGTTTTGCGGCACTGACCAATTTCCGTCATCCGGCACAGGTCACCGGGCCGCGTTCGCGCGGGCTGCTGGTATCCGACTTTCTGCTCGGCACGGTGACTGCCGAGGCCTATGCCCGTCAGATCGAGGCGGTCAGCGGCGAGTACGGTGGCTTCTCGCTGCTGATGTCCGATGGCCCCTCGCTCTGGTGCGTCAGCAGCCGCGACCCTGTTGCGCGTGCGGTGACGCCGGGCTGGCATGGCTTGTCCAATGCCCTGCTCGACACGCCCTGGCCCAAGCTGCGGCGACTGCTGGCGGGCGCCCAGGCGCTGCCATCCGGCGCCCTTGCTGACCAGCATCTGGCGCTGCTGACCGATACCACGCCGGCGGCTGATGATGAGCTGCCGGATACCGGCGTCGGACTGACGATGGAGCGGATACTCTCGCCAGTCTGCATCCGCACGCCGGCTTATGGCACGCGCAACTCGACCTGGTTGCGGCTGGGCCGCGAAGAAATCATCTGGCAGGAGGCCGATCACAACCTCGGCGAGCGCCTCGATTTCCGCTTTCCGCGCCTGCCCTAGGCGTCCGCCCGGAGCGGGTGCCGGCCATGCGGTGCAGCGGAAAGGCCGGCTCAGGCGTTGCGGGCGATGTTCTGCGGGCGCACGAGGTCGATGAGCCCGAGCTCGGTCATCTCGTCTTCGACTTCAGCACGGATGTCATGGGCTTTATCGTAGGCCAGGACGCGATCGAGCAGCGCTTTGGCGCGATCCATCGGCACATGGCAGATGGCCTTGCGCACCTTGAGCAGGTTGCTGGCGCTCATCGACAGGGTGTCGAAGCCCATGGCCATGAGCAGGATGGCCGTGCCCGGGTCGCCGGCCATTTCGCCGCAGATACTGACCGTCTTGCCGGCGCGATGTACCTCGGTGACGACGTAGCGCACGGCGCGCAGCACGGCCGGATGGTAGGCCGAATACAGGTCGGCGACGCGGGCGTTGTTGCGGTCGACCGCGAGCAGGTACTGCGTCAGGTCATTCGACCCGATGCTGATGAAATCAGCGTGCTTGGCGAGGTCGGCGATCTGGATGATGGTCGCCGGCACTTCGATCATGACGCCGATGCGTGGCAGCGAGACTTCGTACTCCTTCTCTTCCTGCAGTTCCTCGACGGCGCGGTGGATCAGCGCCACGGCGTCCTCGACCTCGCTCACCGAGGTCACCATGGGCAGCAGGATTTGCAGGTTGTTCAGCCCTGACGCGGCCTTGAGCATGGCGCGCACCTGCACCATGAAAATTTCCGGGTGGTCGAGGGTGATGCGGATCCCGCGCCAGCCCAGGGCCGGGTTGTCTTCCTCGATCGGGAAGTACGGCAGATCCTTGTCGCCGCCGATGTCCAGCGTGCGCATGGTGACCGGCTTGGGCGCGAAGGCTTCGAGCTGCTGGCGGTAAATCTGGCGCTGTTCTTCCTCGCCGGGGAAACGCTCGCGCAGCATGAACGGAATTTCCGAGCGGTAGAGACCGACGCCCTCGGCACCGCGATCCTTGGCGCGCGCGACATCGGCCATCAGGCCGGTGTTCACGCACAGCGACACGATATGACCATCGGGCGTGATGGCTTCGCGCTGCTTGTAGGCATCGAGTCCGGCAACCAGCTGCTGCTCTTCCTTGATGATGTCCTTGTAGCGCTTGCGCAGTACGCGCGAGGGTTGCACGAAGACGCGGCCGAGATAGGCGTCAACGATCATTTCGGCGTCATCGAGCGAGGTGATCGGCAGGTCGCTGACGCCCACCACCGTGGGAATGCCCAGGGCGCGCGCCACAATGGCCATATGCGAGTTCGCCGCGCCGGTTGCCGACACCACGCCGCAGACCTTGTCGAGCGGGGCCTCCAGCAGCATGGCAGTGGAGATGTCCTCGCCGACCAGGATGCTGTTCTCGGGGAACTCGCGGGTGTCTTCCGATTCCTGCTCTTGCAGCTGTGCCAGCAGGCGCAGGCCGAGATCGCGCACGTCCGACATGCGTTCGCGCAGATAGGGGTCGTCCATCAGCGCGAAGTTCTGCATGTGCTCATCGATGACTTCGCGCAGGGCGCCCTGGGCCCAGTTGCCGGCTTCGATGCGCTCGGCGATCTCGCCACCGAGGGCATTGTCATCGAGCATGCGGAGATAGACATCGAACAGCGCGCGCTCTTCCGGCATCAGGCTGTCGGCCATGCGGTCGTCGAGTTCGCGCACGTTCTCGCGCACGGCGTTGAGGGCTTTCTGCAGCAGCGCCAGTTCGGTATCGATGTCCTCGACGGCCCGGTCCGGGACCTGCTCCAGATCGGCCGGCGGGTACAGCACCACCGCGCGGCCGAGGGTCACCCCGGCAGCACCGGTGATGCCCTGGAAAATTTGCGTGGTGGTGGCGCGCGAGCCACGCACGACCTCCATCTGCCCCATGACCTTGGCGTGCGCGACCACGCCGGAGAGCTGTGCTGACAGCGTGACCAGGAAAGCGACTTCACCTTCGTCGAAGCGCCGGTTTTCACGCTGCTGCACGACCAGCACGCCGAGCACTTTGCGGCGGTTCATGATGGGCACGGCAAGGAAGGCGTTGTAACGCTCTTCGCCGGTTTCCGGGAAATAGCGGTAGCGCGGGTGAGTCGCCGCGTCCTGCAGGTTGATGGGCTCTTCGCGCGAGGCGCAGAGACCGACCAGACCTTCATCGAATGACAGCGAGACAACCCCGATGGAGGCCGGGTTGAAGCCTTCGTTGGACATCAGTACCAGGCGCTCGGTACGGTCATCCAGCAGGTAAACCGAACAGACCTCGGTGCCGGTGGCCTCGCGAACCGAGGCGACCAGCACATCCAGCGCCGCCTGGAAGCTGGGCGCCGAGTCCACTTCCTGAACGATTCGGCGCAGAACTTCCAGCATGCCCGGCTCGGAGGTCATCGGCATGGTCAGCCTGCCCTGGCGCTGTTGCCGGCCGGCAGGCGGGGCAGCAGCTCCTTGAGTGCCTTGCGGTAAACCTCGCGCTTGAACGAGACCACCTGATCGAGCGGATACCAGTAGCTGACCCAGCGCCAGCGGTCGAATTCAGCCGGCTTTTGGGTGTCGAGACGGACGCGTGACTCGCTGCCGGTCAGCTTGAGCAGGAACCATTTCTGTTTCTGGCCAATGCAGATGGGTGGCTTGTCATTGCGGATGAAGCGGCGCGGAAGGCGGTAGCGCAGCCAGCCGCGCGTCTGCGCCAGGATCTTAACGTCCTGGCGTTCGAGTCCGACTTCTTCCCAGAGTTCGCGGTACATGGCCTGCTCCGGTGTCTCCCCCTCCGAAATGCCGCCCTGCGGAAATTGCCAGGCATCGTGGCCATAGCGACGTGCCCACAACACCTGGCCTTCATCGTTGGCCACAATGATGCCGACGTTAGGTCGGAAACCATCCCCGTCTATCACAAGAGATTCCTTGAAAAACATTCAGTTATTGCTCTCATTACTACCTGACTGAAGGCAGGTGGGCAAGGCCGGAGACGGATTTTTTGCGCCCGGCCAATTTTTACGCCGGGCGCTGTATCATGCCGGCCTCAACAACGCGAGATGGAGCGCGCGCATCATGACGCTGGCCTTGTTTGACCTCGACAACACCCTGCTGGCGGGCGATTCAGATCACGCCTGGGGCGATTTCCTGGTGGCGCGCGGTCATGTCGATGCCGACGCCTATCGCCTCGCCAATGACCAGTTTTATGCCGACTACTGCGCCGGAACCCTGGATATCCGGGCATTTTGCGAGTTCGTCTTCGCCGTGCTGGCGCGCAATGACCGCACCACCCTCGAAGGCTGGCGCGAAATTTTCATGGCGGAATGCATCGAGCCCATGCTGCAGCAGCAGGCGTTTGCGCTGCTCGACAAGCATCGGGCGCTGGGTCACACCCTGGTCATCATCACCGCCACCAACCGTTTCGTCACCGAGCTGATCGCCCGCCGTTATGGTGTCGAGCATCTGATTGCCACCGAGCCCGAGCAGGATGGCAGCGGCCGCTACACCGGCAGGCTGGCCGGCACCGCCTGTTTTCAGGCCGGCAAGATCACGCGTCTGCAGGCCTGGATGGCTGAGCACGGTGAAACACTGGATGGTGCCTGGTTCTATTCCGATTCGCGCAATGACCTGCCGCTGCTGGAGGTGGTTGCCAATCCGGTGGCGGTCGATGCTGATCCGACGCTGACTGCCGTGGCACAGGCGCGTGGCTGGCCTGTCATCAGCCTCCGCCAGCAGGCTACATAAGCCATACCGAGTTGCAACGGAAGTACATGCGGGCTTGTGGTCTATTTCGGACATGGACCAAGGAGCATTCCGTCATGTCAGCCGCCCTGTGGAAGAGCCTGTTTGAAGACAGCCGCGAGGGTTATCGCGATGCCGCACCAGCCGGGTCGGCCGCTGCCGGCCAACGCACGCGTCAGCTGGTGCTGGGTCTCAAGGGCGCGGTCGTATTCTGGTGTCTGTGGGCTTGTATCTTCAGTGTCAGCCAGGGTTCGTTGAGTCCTCATCATGTCGTGGCCGCCCCGGCCAAAGTCAGCAGCGTTTCGCCATCCTGATCACGCCGCGATCGGTCACGATCGCATCGACATCCTGGTCCCAGCCCGCCACGGGTAACGCGGTGACCTGCTGGCAGGCATGCGCGAGCCCGAGATAGCGTGGTCGCCGCACCCGCTGCCCGAGGTCGCTCAGCAGCCGGTCGTAATAGCCCCCGCCCATGCCCAATCGATGTCCCTCGCGGTCAAAGCCGACCAGTGGCATGAGCAGTGCATCAAGCTGCCAGGCCGGTTTTGTGGTCATGCCGGCCGGCTCCGGTATGCCGAAGCGATTTTTGCGCCAGCCGCCGCGGCCCTGTGGTGCCGGGGCGAAGCGCACGCCCAGACGGCTGCCATCAGCGATCACCGGGAAATAGATCCGGCAGCCGCGAGCGGCGGCCCAGGCCAGAAAGGGCGCGGGGTCGAGCTCGCCATCACAGGCCATGTAAGCCGCGATATGACGGGCACGCCGGAGTACCGGCAATTGTCGCAGATGGCGGGCGGCGGCCCGGGCGGCCTGGTGTTGTTGCCGGCCATCGAGCGCTCGGCGTCGCTGGCGCAGGTCGCGGCGCAGTTGCTGGCGCTGACGCTGCAGTTCGGGATTCAGGGAGAAGGAGTCAGGCAAGAAGAGTTTCTCCGGAAGTGCCGCTGTCCGTCGTTTCCCTTGAACCCAGTAGGTTCAAGGGGGAGGCGGCGCTCTCATTTAAGGCTTTCCGACAGGCGGACATGCACACCACGAAAGACGAACGCATCCCGAAGGATAAAACATCGGCTCAGGGGATCTGACAAACTGGCGCACACCCCAGAGAAGGCCTTCAGTATAAACCAGGTCCGGCCAATCTCTATTGAACACTCTGTTATAAACAGTCCGGTTTTCAGACGAGATTTGTTTCCGCGGTTTCGGCCAGCGCCAGTTCCATGCGCTTCATCAGCGCCGCGATATCGCTGGCGCTGACCTGTTCGCCGCTGCACTGCTGACGCAGGGTCAGCAGCTCGTGGCTGATGTTGAGCGCAGCGATCACGGCGATGCGCTCCAGGCCGAGGACCTTGCCGCTGCCGCGGATCTCGCGCATTTTGCGGTCGAGGTACTGGGCCGAACGGCGCAGGTTGTCCTGCTCGGCAGGCGGGCAGGCAATCTTGTAGGCCTTGTCGAGGATGAAGACGTCGAGGGTGCTGATGTCCTGGCTCATGCCGGTGTACTCAGAGTGCGCAAATGGGGAGGTCGCGGCGCATCAGACCTGGGCTTCCAGGGCCTTGAGGCGGAGAATGATGGCTTCGACACGGGCGCGCGCCAGTTCGTTCTTGCGCTGCAGCTCATCACGCTCGGCCAGCAGCTTCAGGCGCTGATCCTGCAGTGCGTGCGTCTCTTTGTGCAGCTGGCGCAGTCGGGCCAGCAAGCTATCCACCTGGCGGGTCAGCGCCTGGTATTCCTGTTCTAGCATGTCCGGTTCGCCGTGAAGTAATCCAGCGGCTACTATAGGATGCCCCGTCTGACTATGCCAAGAGGAACTGCCATGCAAGCCGCCGATGTCCCCAGCCTGGAGACCCTCGCCCTGGCCCTGAGCCAGGCCCGTGCCGACTGCTCGGCTTCCGAACTGCATGGCGTGCTGGTCGGCCTGCTTGCCGCCGGCGCACGCCTCAATCGTGCCGCCCTGATCAAGTCGTTGGAAGCACATGCGGACCCGGAATCTGCCTTTCAGGACAGTGTCATTGCGGCCCTCTGGCAGTTGCAGCTCAAGACACTGGAGGATCTCGGCGATGACGAGCTGCTGTTTCAGCCCATGCTGCCTGACGACGAGGATGATCTTGCCGAGCGTGTGATTGCGCTGGGTGATTTCAGTCGCGGCCTGCTCGCCGGCTTCGGCCTCGGTGCCCAGGCCTCGCATCCGGCACTGGCTCAGGAGACGGTACGTGAGACCTTGCAGGATCTGGTCAATATTTCGCAGGTCGACAGTGTCGATGACGCCGATGAAGAAGGCGAGATCGCCTATGCCGAACTGCACGAGTTCGTGCGCCTGGCGGTCATTCATCTGTTCGAGGAAATGGCACCGCGTGAAGAGCATGCCCACGATGCCGCTGATCCTGCGCCGACGGTGCACTAACGCATGACAGCCACCCTTCGCTCTCTGATTCCGGCCTCCGAGTTCGCCGGTCGCCGCGCCGCGCTGATGCAGACCATTGGATCTGATGCCGTGGCGCTGATCCCGGCGGCCCTGCATCCGCGGCGTAACCGCGATACCGAATACCGCTTCCGTCAGGACTCCGATTTTTATTATCTCAGCGGTTTTCCCGAGCCGGAGGCGCTGATCGTGCTGTTGCCGGGCCGTGGCGAGGGAGAGTTCATCCTTTTTTGTCGGCCGCGTGATCGCGAGATGGAAATCTGGAACGGCTATCGCGCCGGCCCCGAGGGCGCAGTCAGCGAGTTCGGCGCCGATCAGGCGTTTGCCATCGACGAACTGGATGCCCGCCTGCCCGATCTGCTCGCCGGTCGCCAGCGCGTGTTCGCCCCCATGGGCGTGCAGTCCTCCTTTGATCAGCGCCTGGGCGGCTGGCTGGGCCAGGTGCGCGCCAAGGCCCGTGCCGGCATCAAGGCGCCGGGTGAGCTGCATGTGCTCGACAGTGCCCTGCACCCATTGCGTCTCATCAAGTCCGCCGCTGAGCTCGCCATCATGCAGCGGGCGGCGGATCTCAGTGCCGAGGGGCACCGCCGTGCCATGGCGCTGGCTGCGCCCGGCCGTCACGAGTACGAGCTGGAAGCGGAGCTGCTGCACGCTTTCACCCGCCACGGCTGCCCGGCGCCGGCCTACGGCAGTATCGTCGGCTCGGGCGCCAATGCCTGCATCCTGCATTACACCGAGAACGACCGGCGCATGCAGGATGGCGACCTGGTGCTGATCGACGCCGGCGGCGAGCTCGACCATTATGCCGCAGACATCACCCGCACTTTTCCGGTCAACGGCCGCTTCAGCGGCCCGCAGCGTGACTTGTACGAGGTCGTGCTGGCGGCGCAACTGGCGGCCATTGATGCCGTGAAGCCGGGCGCGAGCTGGCAAGCGCCTCATGAAGCCGCCGTGCGCATCCTGACCCAGGGCCTGGTCGATCACGGCCTGCTCACCGGCGAAACCGACGGCCTCATCGAGTCCGGCGCCTTCCGCCGCTTCTATATGCACCGCACGGGCCACTGGCTGGGCATGGATGTACATGATGTCGGCGATTACCAGATCGACGGTCAGTGGCGTCCGTTGGTGGCCGGCATGGTGCTCACCGTCGAACCCGGGCTGTATGTCGCGCCTGATGACGAGACGGTGGCCGCGCACTGGCGCGGCATCGGCATCCGTATCGAGGATGATGTCGTGGTGACCGATAGCGGTCGTCATGTGCTGACGGCCAGAACGCCCAAGACGGTGGCCGAAATCGAGGCGCTGGTGGGCAGCTCGCCACGCAACCAGGCGACCCGCAGCCAGAGCACGCAGGTGCCGGCATGACGACAGCCGGACAGGGTGCGGCTGAGGGTCGCGGGCCGCGGGATGCCGTCCGCGATGACAACATGCTGCCGGAGTCGGCTGACCTGGTCATCATTGGTGGCGGGATGGTCGGGGTCACACTGGCCCTGTTGCTGGCGCAGCGTCTGCCGCAATTGCGCGTGGTGCTGCTGGAGGCCACGCGCTTTCCCGTATTTCAGCCGGGCCAGCCTCTGCCCTACACCCCCAGTTTCGATGCCCGCAACACGGCGCTGTCGCGCCGCAGCATCCAGGTCTTCACGGATCTCGGTTTGTGGCCGCAGTTGCAGCCGCATGCCACGCCGATCCGCCAGATCCATGTTTCTGATCGCGGCCAATTCGGCATCTCGCGTCTGAATGCCGAGGAAGAGCAGGTCGAAAGCTTTGGTCAGGTCATGGAAAACGCCTGGTTGGGTGTGGTGCTGCTGGCGGCGCTGCGGCAGTGCCCGTCAGTGACCCTCTGCGATGGCGTTGATGTCACCGGCCTGCAGGTGGTCGCCGGTCATGCCGAAGTCACGCTCAACCCGATGCCCGCTCCCGGGGCATCAGCCGAAAGCATCCGCAGTGTCGCTCATGTCCTGCGCGCCAAGCTGGCGGTTGCGGCCGATGGCACGCAGTCGCGCAGTCGCGACTGGCTGGGTTTGCAGGCGACCTGGCGTGATTACAATCAGACGGCGCTGGTGACCACGGTGGCGACGTCGTTGCCGCATGAGCAGGTGGCTTACGAGCGCTTTACCTGTGACGGACCGATTGCCTTGCTGCCGCTGCCGGATGAAAAGCAGGCGGATGAGCCGGGCCAGAAGCCGCAGACACGGCGTTCGCTGGTCTGGGCCTTGCCGCCGGCGGAAGCCGAACGTGTCCGGCAGTTGTCCGATGATGACTTCCGGGCCGAGCTGCAGCGCGCTTTCGGCCGGCGCGCCGGTCGCTTTACCCGCGTCGGCCGCCGGCATGCCTATCCGTTGCAGCTCATGGTCGCGCAGCAGCAGGTGGTGCCGCGCGCGCTCATCCTCGGTAATGCGGCGCACAGTCTCCACCCGGTCGCCGGTCAGGGCTTCAATCTTTGTGTGCGTGATGCGCTGGTACTGGTCGAGCGTCTTGCCGCGGCGACCGAGGCGGGCGCAGACATCGGCGATGCCGCCCTGCTGCGAGCCTATGAGGCCGCGCGCAGTGAGGACCAGCGCCAGATCATCCGCTTTTCCGACAGTCTCGTGCGCGGCTTCTCCAATGCCAGTCCGCTGCTGTCGCTGCTGCGCAACGTCGGCCTGCTCGGCTTCGACCTCATGCCCGGCGCCAAGCCGGCGCTGGCGCGTTATGCCATGGGCCTGAATCATGTCTGAACTGCAAGGCCGTGAAGGCGTCCGTGAATTCGATGTCATCGTGCTGGGTGCCGGCATGGTCGGCAGTCTCTTTGCCCTGCTGCTGACGCAGGATCCGGCAGCGCGCACACTGCGCGTGGCGGTGATCGATGCCGAGATGAGCAGTCTCCCGGCCGCCGATGCGCCCTTCGATTTGCGGGTATCGGCGCTGACACGCGCCTCCGAAGACCTGATTGTCCGCGCTGGCTGTGGTCCGGCACTCTCTGCCCAGCGGCTCTGCCGCTTCACGGATATGGACGTCTGGGATGCCGATGGCACCGGCGGCGTGCATTTTCGGGCCGGTGAGGTCGGTGAAAGCCACCTCGGGCTTTTGGTCGAGAACCGTATTCTGCAGGCGGTGCTGTGCGATGCGCTCTGGCGCCAGCCGGCAGTCACCGCCTATTGCCCGCGTCGTGTGCAGTCGCTGCAGCCCCTGCGCCAAGGCTGGCAGATAACGCTGGCGGATGGCGAGCGCCTGTCGGCGCCATTGGTGATTGGTGCCGATGGCGCCCATTCACGCGTGCGCGAAGCCGCCGGTCTGGGCGTGAGTGAGTGGCAATATCACCAGAAAGCCGTGGTCTGCACGGTCACCACCGAGCGTTCGCATGTCTTCACCGCCTGGCAGCGATTCCTGCCGGAGGGACCGCTGGCCTTCCTGCCGCTGGCCGACGAGCATCAGTGCTCCATCGTCTGGACGCTGCCGGTGGCCGAAGCCGAGCGCCTGCAGGCGCTGCCGCCCGAGCATTTCGCGGTCGAGCTGGGGCGGGCTTTCGAGCACAAGCTGGGTGCCATCACCGCCATCGGGCCGCGGGCGGCTTTCCCGCTGGTCGCGCGCCATGCCGAGCACTATACGCGTGATGGCCTGGCACTGATCGGTGATGCCGCGCACAGCATCCACCCCCTGGCCGGGCAGGGCGTCAACCTCGGGCTGCTGGATGCCGGGGTGCTCGCCGACGAGGTGCTGGCTGTGCTCAGGGCGGGCCTGCCGGCGCACCATCCGCGCGCGCTGTCGCGTTACAGCCGTCAGCGTCGCGGTCACAATGCCCTGCTCATGCACAGCATGACCGGCTTCGAGCGTCTCTTTGCCGCCCGCGCCAGTGGTCTGCGTGTCCTTCGCAATACCGGCATGCGTCTCTTCGACCGCAGCGGTCTGATCAAGCACTGGGTCATGCGGTCGGCCATTGGCCGCTAAGGGCCACTGAGAGGCCACCAGAGACCGCTGGGCCGGACGGATGCATTCCCGGTCCGGCCATGCATAATGCCGTCTACAAGAACAACAAGACGGATACGCACCATGGCCAAGCGCCTCAACCTCGCCGATGCCTTTTTCCTCAATGCCGAGTCCCGCGATGCCTACATGCATGTTGCCATGCTGCATCGTTACCGGCTGCCGGATGGCGCCGGTGCTGACTGGATTGCCGATCAGGTCGAGCACATGCGCCAATTTCCGGTGGATCAGGCGCCCTTCAATCTCAGACTGGCACCCGGCCTCGTCGGCAAGGTGGCGCCGGCCTGGGAAGTCGACAGCAACATCGACATCGACTATCACCTTCGCCATGCCGCGTTGCCGCGACCGGGCGGCGAGCGTGAGCTGGGGGTGCTGATCTCGCGTCTGCACAGCCAGCCGCTGGACAAGAATCGCCCGCTCTGGGAGTGCTTCATCATCGAAGGGCTCAATGACGGCACCTTTGCGCTCTATTTCAAGATTCACCATGCCCTCATGGATGGCATGTCCGGTTCGCGCACCATGAGCCGTTGCCTCAGTCCGGATCCCGCCGCCATCGGCATGCCGGCATTCTGGGCGATGCCGCCGCTGCCGCGCGCCTCGGCCGCGATTCCCAGGGCCATCGTCGAGAGCGCGCAGGCGCTGGTGCGTCCGAGTGTGCTCAATGTCCTCAGTCAGGCTTTCGGCGCCTGGTTTCGCATGTTCCGCGCCGCGCCCGCCACCGGGCTCATCGGTCCCTATCGTTCCCCGGACTGCGCGCTCAATGCCATCATCAGCAAGCAGCGGCGATTCGCGACCCAGAGTCTGCCGATCGACCGCATGAAGCGGGTCGGCGAGCAGGCCGGCGGCACCCTCAATGATGTCGTGCTAGCGGTATGCGCCACCGCCATGCGGCGCTACCTGCTGGAGCAGGATGACCTGCCGCAGAAGCCGTTGGTGGCTTCGATTCCCGTGTCGCTGCGTACCCGTGACGAGGCCGGCGAAGGCAATGGCATCAGTCTCGCGCTGTCGTCGCTGGCCACCCAGATCGACGATCCGAAGGCGCGTTTCGAGGCCATCAAGGCTTCCATGCAGGCCAACAAGAATCTGCTGGCGACCTTGTCGAAGCCGGCGATGACGCTTTACACCAATCTGCTCATGGCGCCGTTCATGATCGGACAGATGACAGGGCTTGGTGCGCGGACCCATCGTCCGATGTACAACACCATGATTTCGAATGTGCCGGGGCCGTCGGAGGTGCTGTATCTGAATGGCGCACGTCTGGTCAGCGCCTATCCGGTTTCGCTGATTTTCAACGGGCAGTCGCTCAACATCACCATCCTGTCATACGACGGTCAGATGCACTTCGGCTTCACCGCTTGCCGCGTGGCCTTGCCGCATGTGCAAAAATTGGCCGTTTACCTGGGTGAGGCGCTGGACGAAATGGAGGCCGTGTTCGCCGTGTGAGCCTGTCGAGCCGGCATTTGCAGGCATTTTTTGCCTGTCTTTCAGACCAATTGCCCGTGCATGCGCTGTGGAAATCAGTAGCATGTGTAGCGTATCCTTCGCGCGGGTTGACGTTGTCTCGGACGGCCAGTCAGCTTTTTGCTTTCTGTGAATGTGGTTTGAGGAGTTCGCCATGACGACTGGCGTGACGGAAGTCGCAGGTTATTGGTCTCTCGGTATTTTTCTCGTGGGTGTGGTGGGCATGTGTGCCTTCATGCTGGCGGCGCCATTTTTTCTCGGTGGCCGCGCCGGTGGCCGCGCCAAGAACGAGCCCTTCGAGTCCGGGATTGTGTCGCAGGGCGGTGCCCGCCTGCGTGTGTCGGCCAAGTTCTATCTGGTGGCGATGTTCTTCGTCATCTTTGACGTTGAAGCCCTGTTTCTCTATGCCTGGGCCGTTTCCGTGCGTGAAACCGGCTGGATGGGATTCATCGAGGTCTTCATCTTTGTCTTCGTCCTGCTTGCCGGCCTGTTCTATCTCTGGCGCATAGGCGCGCTCGATTGGTCGCCTGACGCCCGCAAGCGCCGCAAGGCGGCCAGCCAGACGACCCCGACTGATCAGTGAGATTGCCGGCATGAAATATTCGCTTACCCGTATCGATACCAACGCGGCCACCGCCACCTACCCGCCGACCAAGGAAGTCGTGGCCGATCCGCTGGATGAAGATGTCAGCAAGAGCATCTTTCTGGGTCGTCTCGAAGACATGGTGCACGGCGCGGTCAACTGGGGCCGCAAGAATTCGCTGTGGCCGTACAACTTCGGCCTGTCCTGCTGCTATGTGGAAATGGCGACGGCCTTCACGGCACCGCATGACCTCGCACGTTTCGGCTCCGAAGTCATCCGCGCTTCGCCGCGTCAGGCAGATGTCATGGTGATTGCCGGTACCTGTTTCATCAAGATGGCACCTGTCGTGCAGCGTCTCTACGAGCAGATGCTGGAGCCGAAGTGGGTCATTTCGATGGGCGCCTGCGCCAACTCCGGTGGCATGTACGACATTTATTCCGTGGTGCAGGGTGTCGACAAGTTCCTGCCGGTGGATGTCTACATCCCGGGTTGCCCGCCGCGTCCGGAGGCGTTTCTCCAGGCGCTGATGCTGCTCCAGGACTCGATCGGCAAGGAGCGTCGTCCGCTCTCGTGGGTCGTCGGTGACCAGGGCGTATACCGCCCGGAAATGCCGGCGATGCGTGACGAGAAGCGCGAAGAGCGCATCCAGGTCGTGAATTTGCGTACCCCTGACCAGGTTTGATCCGGGGCTTTCGTGCCGCGCCAGGCCGCGCGGACAACAGAATCTTCTTTTGAGTGACGACGAAACAGATGGCTGACGACGTCCAGACACAGCAACAACCGCAGACCGTTCCCGGCGCTGAATACGCCGTGGTGCGCGAACTGCATGCCCGCTTTGGCGCGGAAAACCTGGTTTTCCAGCCCACGCTCGACAAGGTGCCGACCCTCTGGGTGTCGCGCACACAGATTGTCGACGTCCTGCGCTTCCTCAAGCAGCTGCCCAAGCCCTATTCCATGCTCTACGACCTGTCGGCCGTGGACGAGCGCTTGCGATCCCAGCGTCACGGCCTGCCGCCCGCCGATTTCACGGTGTTTTACCACCTGATTTCGATCAGCCGGAATTCGGACGTGCGCATCAAGGTCGCGCTCAGCGCCGATGACCTGAGCCTGCCAACCGTGATCCCGGCGTTCGTCAATGCCAACTGGTATGAGCGCGAGGTCATCGACCTCTTCGGCATCGAGTTCAAGGGCCACCCGACGCCGTATCGCCTGCTCATGCCGCGTACCTGGCAGGGCCATCCGCTGCGCAAGGACTACCCGGCGCGAGCCACCGAGTTCGATCCGTTCAAGCTCACCGCTGCGCGTCAGGATGAAGAACAGGAAGCCCTGCTGTTCAAGCCGGAAGAGTGGGGCATGAAGGCGCACTCGGCCGAGTCGGACTTCATGTTCCTCAACCTCGGTCCCAACCATCCGTCAGCGCATGGTGCTTTCCGCATTGTGCTGCAGCTCGATGGCGAAGAGATCCTCGACTGCGTCCCGGACATCGGCTACCACCACCGTGGTGCTGAGAAGATGGCCGAGCGTCAGACCTGGCACAGCTTCATCCCCTACACCGACCGTATCGATTACCTCGGCGGCGTGATGAACAACCTGCCCTATGTGCTGGCCGTCGAGCAGCTCGCCGGCATCCGGGTGCCGCCGCGCGCCGAGACCATCCGCGTCATGATGGCCGAGTTCTTCCGCATCACCTCGCATCTCCTGTTCCTCGGCACCTATATCCAGGACATGGGCGGCATGACGCCGATCTTCTTCATGTTCTCGGACCGCAAGCGTGCCTATGATGTCATCGAAGCCATCACCGGCTTCCGCATGCACCCGGCCTGGTACCGCATCGGCGGTGTCGCTCACGACCTGCCGCAGGGCTGGGACCGTCTGGTGCGCGACTTCATCGAGTGGATGCCGAAGCGCCTGAAGGAATACGAGAAGGCCGCCATGCGTAACAGCGTGCTCAAGGCCCGTACCGTCGGTGTCGCGCAGTACAACAGCGCCGAGGCCATCGAGTGGGGCGTCACCGGTGCCGGTCTGCGCGCCACCGGCGTCGACTTCGACCTGCGCAAGGCGCGCCCGTACTCCGGCTACGAGAACTTCGAGTTCGACGTGCCGCTGGCCCAGAACGGCGATGCCTACGATCGCGCCACTGTGCGCATCGAGGAGATGCGCCAGTCGCTGCGCATCATCGAGCAGTGTCTGAAGAACATGCCGTCGGGTCCGTACAAGGCTGATCACCCGCTGGCCGTGCCGCCCAACAAGGATCGCACGCTGCAGGACATCGAAACGCTGATTCACCACTTCACCAGCGTGTCCTGGGGCCCGGTGATGCCGGCTGGCGAGGCCAGCTTCATGATCGAGGCGACCAAGGGCCTCAACAGCTATTACCTGACGTCCGACAAGAGCACGATGAGCTACCGCACGCGTATCCGTACGCCGAGCTTCGCTCATCTTCAGCAGATTCCGGCAGTGGTCAATGGTTCCATGATTTCGGACCTGATCGCTCACCTGGCTTCCATTGACTTCGTGATGGCAGACGTAGACCGATAACATGACCACCAGCCAGACCCAGAGCGCCCAGCTCATCGCGACCAGCCGCTTCCAGCTGTCGCCCCAGGAACGTGCCGACATCGAGCACGCGATCTCGCATTACCCGGATCCGCGCGCGGCCAGCATCGACGCGCTCAAAATCGTCCAGGCCAACCACGGCTGGGTGCCGGATGGCGCCATCCCCGCGATCGCCGAGGTGCTCGGCATTCCCGCGCCGGATGTCGAGGGCGTGGCGACGTTCTACAGCCAGATCTTCCGGGTCCCGGTCGGTCGTCACATTGTGCGCGTCTGCGACAGCATGGTCTGCTACGTCAATGGCCACGAGGAAGTGCTCGCGGCCTTCAATGCCAGTCTCGGCATCGGCCTCGGCGAAACCACGGCTGATGGTCGCTTCACGTTGCTGCCGGTGTGTTGCCTCGGTAACTGCGACAAGGGCTCGACCCTGATGATCGACGACGACACCTATGGCGGCATGACGCCGGATCAGGTGCCTGGTCTGCTGG
The DNA here is from genome assembly GCA_964511255.1 of uncultured Paraperlucidibaca sp. Lineage (GTDB taxonomy): Bacteria > Pseudomonadota > Gammaproteobacteria > Pseudomonadales > Moraxellaceae > Perlucidibaca. Next base: position 1,137 of record CAZEEQ010000027.1, on the reverse strand, counting down.
AGAAATACGCATGAAGTTGTCCTCCTTCGGCCCGGTCAATGCCATCGCCCGCTCCGCGGAAACGCACCCGCTGACCTGGCGTCTGCGTGATGACGGCGCCACCGTTGGCCTCGCCGAATACCAGTCCAAGTCCGGTTATGCCGGTCTGCGCAAGGCGCTCAAGGAACTGGCGCCGGCCGATATTGTCGGCCTCGTCAAGGACTCCGGTCTCAAGGGCCGTGGTGGCGCTGGCTTCCCGACCGGCGTGAAGTGGGGCCTGATGCCCCCGAGCGATGGCGTGACCCCGCGCTACCTGCTCTGCAACGCCGACGAAATGGAGCCGAACACCTGGAAAGACCGTCTGCTCATGGAGCAGATGCCGCACCTGCTGATCGAAGGCATGATCATCAGCGCGCGCGCCCTGGCGGCCACCACCGGCTACATTTTCCTGCGCGGCGAGTATGTCGATGCCGCCCGCACGCTCAATCACGCGCTCGATGAGGCGCGTGCCGCCGGGTATCTCGGGAAGAACATTCTCGGTTCCGGTTTCGATTTCGAGCTCTACGTTCACACCGGTGCCGGCCGTTATATCTGCGGTGAAGAAACCGCGCTGATCAACTCGCTCGAAGGCCGCCGCGCCAATCCGCGTTCGAAGCCGCCTTTTCCGGCCGCTGTCGGCGTCTGGGGCAAGCCGACCTGCGTCAACAACGTTGAAACCCTGTCGAACGTGCCGGCCATCGTGGCCAACGGCACCGCCTGGTTCACCGGTCTGGCGCGTCCGGGCAGCGAAGATCACGGCACCAAGATGATGGGTTTCTCCGGCAAGGTGAAGAATCCCGGTGTCTGGGAACTGCCGTTCGGCGTCACGGCCCGTGAATTGTTTGAGGATTACGCCGGCGGCATGCGCGATGGCTATACCCTGAAGGCCTGGCAGCCCGGCGGCGCCGGTACCGGTTTCCTGCTGCCTGATCATCTGGAAGCCCAGATGTACGCCGGCGGCATCGGCAAGGTTGGCACCCGCATGGGTACCGGTCTCGCCATGGCCGTCGACAACACCATCAGCATGGTCTCGCTGTTGCGCAACATGGAAGAGTTCTTCGCCCGCGAGTCCTGCGGCTGGTGCACGCCTTGCCGCGACGGCCTGCCCTGGAGCGTGAA
>CAZEEQ010000026.1:0-29376 GCA_964511255.1 uncultured Paraperlucidibaca sp. | reverse complement strand
TCACCCCGGGCGTGGTCGCCATCGACCCACAGCGGGCCGGCGAAACCCATGGGCATTTGCACGATGCCGGAAAAACCTTCGATATTGCCCGGCAGCAGCGCCGGGTCGAGCGAGTAGCGGCCGGTGTGCGTCAGCTCGGCACCGGTCTCGGCGGTGACCAGCTCGCGGCGGGCGGCAGCCATGTCATGGCTGTAATCATTATCGGCATTGCGGGGGAGCTTCTTCATGCGGACTTCCTGGCTGGCAGCGGGTCTCTTCTGGCACCCGGCAAGCAAGCCGCAGCCAGCGCCCGCTGTCAATGCAGCACCGCTATTCGGCACTGTCATTGCTGGCAAACGCCGCTACACTGCCGGCCTGACCACCCGCCTGCCAGGACTGACCCCATGACCACATTGCTGCCGACCATCGAACTCGAAACCGGCGACCGCCCCGACTTCAGCGTGATCTGGCTGCATGGCCTCGGCGCCGATGGCAACGATTTCGTGCCGGTGGTGGCCGAGCTCGGTCTGCCCGCCACCGCGGCCGTGCGGTTCGTGTTCCCGAATGCACCGATGCAGCCGGTCACCATCAACGGCGGCTATGTCATGCCGGCCTGGTACGACATCCTTTCGCTCGACGGCAGTCGCCGCGATGTCGACGAACCCGGTATCCGCGCCAGCCGCGATGCCATCCGGGACCTCATCACGCGCGAGAACGCCCGCGGCGTCCCCTGCGAGCGTATCGTCATCGCCGGCTTCTCCCAGGGCGGTGCCATGGCCTACACCATCGGTCTCACCCATCCGGAAAAGCTCGCCGGCATCATCGCGCTCTCGGCCTATCTGCCGGCGCCCGAACTGATCCAGGATGAACTCAGCGACGTCAACCTGACCACGCCAGTCTTTGCCGGTCATGGCCGCCAGGATGATGTGGTCCCGCTGATGCTGGGCGAACAAGCCTGCGATATCGTGCGTCAGCTCGGCGGCGAGCCGTCCTGGCACACCTACGCCATGCCGCATACGGTCAGCTATGAGGAGATCGGGGATATCGGGACATGGCTGCAGGCGCGTCTCGGCGTCTGAGCCGGTCGCCGCCTCGTGACCGGGTATAGGCCGGATCAGCCGATGAGTTCCGCCAGCCGCTGGAAATGCCCCGCAGCGGCCCGCGCCACCTCGGCCTCCAGCGCCTGATAACGCATCAGGACTTCCTCGCCCAGCAGCGACAAATGCGCACCGCCGCCTTGCACGCCGCCAGCGGCTGACACCACCAGCGGCTCACGGAAGCACCGGTTCATGGTATCGACCAGCAGCCAGGCGCGGCGATAGCTCATGCCCAGCTTGCGCCCGGCCGCTGAAATCGAGCCCTCGCTGGCAATCGCGGCCAGCAGTTCGGCCTTGCCCGGACCCATCGCGATCTCTTCGCCCCGGCACAAACGCACCCGGCTCTTGAGTGTGACCCCGGAGGGGCTGGGAATGATCGTGCCGGATGCGGGCATGGGCGGGAAACTTCTCGTGACGATGGGCGACAGCCCATGCTACGGCCTGACCGGGACGGCATCAACCTGCGCCCATCCATCATCAGATAGGTCCTGAGGGCTTGCCAAAGCCCGGTCCGGTGGCTGATTCTCGACACCATCCATAACAAGACTCTTGCCAGAGAGCCCACGCCATGCCCACCGAAAAAACCACCGCCGGCACACCGGATGCCGCCAGCAAGAAAGTCGGGCTGCGCGACATTGCCCAGGGTGCCCTGCAAGCCATACCCGACCTGATCACCCTCAACCGGGGCCTGTTCGGGCTGGCCACCCTCAAGCCCGACAGCGACATGTCGATCGGGCGCGTGCTCGAGCGCTGGGCCCGCAACGCCCCCGACCGCATCGCCGTCCGCTTCGATGATCAGAGCTGGACCTACGCCCAGTTCAACAGCTGGGTGAACCGCATTGCGGCCAGTTTCTCGGCTCGCGGCCTCGGCAGCGGCGAGACCGTCGCCATCCTGGCCGAAAACAGTCCGGCCCAGCTGGCCTGCATTGCGGCCGCGGTAAAACTCGGCGCCGTCGCCGGCCTGCTCAACCACAACCAGCGCGGTGACGTGCTGGCCCACAGCATCGGTCTTGTGAAACCGCAGATCCTGGTGGTCAGTGGCGAATGCCAGGCCACCATCGACAGCACGCCTTACACACCCGCCGGCACAGTCCCGGGTGAGCGCGAGCTGACGCATTTCTGGCTGGGCGGCGATAACAAGCTGCCGGCGCCGGCGGGTTACATCGACCTCGCCCGCGACTCCGGCCGCAAACGCAGCATCAATCCCGAATCCACCCGCAAGGTGCGCGCCAGTCAGCCCTGCTTCTACATTTTCACCTCCGGTACCACCGGCATGCCGAAAGCCTCGGTGATGACCCATTACCGCTGGCTGGCGTCCATGGCCGGGGTCGGCAATGCCACGTTGCGCCTGAAGTCCGATGATGTGTTCTATTGCTGCCTGCCGCTTTATCACAACAACGCGCTGACCGTGGCCTGGGGCTGTGTGCTGTCGGCAGGCGCCACCCTGGCGATCGACCGCAAATTCAGCGCCAGCCAGTTCTGGCACCGCGTCCGCTTCTACAACGCCACCGCTTTCACCTACATCGGCGAACTGCTGCGCTACCTGCTCAACCGGGATGCCACGGCAGACGATCGCTCGCACCGCGTCCGCCTGATCACCGGCAACGGTCTGCGGCCGGAAATCTGGCAGCAGTTCCAGACACGTTTCGGCATCGAGCGGATTTACGAGTTCTATGGCGCCAGCGAGTCCAACATCGGCTTCATCAACGCTTTCGGGGTCAGTGAAACCGCCGGCTTCTCGCCGCTGCCCTTCGCCATCGTCGAGTTCGACGCCGACACCGACGAACCGGTGAAGAACGCCAAAGGGCATCTGGTGAAAGTGAAGAAAGGCGGTGTCGGCCTGCTGATCAGCGAGGTCAGCGACCGTCGTCCGTTCGACGGCTATACCGACCCGGCTGCCGGCGAAAAGAAACTGTTGCGTCATGTGTTCAGGAAAGGCGACTGCTACTTCAACACCGGCGACCTGGTGCGCGACCAGGGCCTGCGTCATATCCAGTTTGTTGACCGTGTCGGCGACACTTTCCGCTGGAAGGGCGAGAATGTCGCCAGTACCGAGGTTGAAGGGGCCCTGGCGCGCTACGACGGCATTGAGCATGGCGCCGTCTATGGCGTCGGCATCCCCGGCTGCGACGGCAAGGCCGGCATGGCAGCCGTGACGCTGAAGTCAGGCCACGCTTTCGATGGTGCCGCGCTGGCCGGCCACCTGATGGCCACGCTGCCGGCTTATGCCATTCCGCTGTTCGTGCGCATCCAGCCCGATCAGGAGACGACCGGCACCTTCAAATACCGCAAGGTCGAGCTCAAGCAGGCCGGCTTCGACCCGGCCCGTGTCAACGGACCGCTCTACGTGCTGGCCGACCGGACCCGCGGCTACGAGCCTCTGACTGAGGCGCTCCATGACCATATCCTGAATGGGCGCCTCAAGCTCTGAGCCGCCAAGCTGCCACCATCACAACAAAAAGAACAAGGATGCCGCAATGACCCCGCTTTCACCCCAGGACCAGATGTTCCTGCTCGTCGAGCGCCGCAACCAGCCCATGCATGTGGGCAGTCTCATGCTGCTGACGCCACCGCCGGACGCCGGCCCGGATTATGTCCAGGAACTGTCGGCATGGGCCCGCAGCCATACCCGGGCGTCACCGCCGTTCAACCAGAAGCTGACGCGCAAGCTCGGCATGCCTTTCTGGACCGAGGATACCGAGTTCGACCTCGAAGCCCATGTCCATCACATCTCGCTGCCCAAACCCGGTCGCATCCGCGAGCTGCTGGCCATCGTCTCCAAGCTCCACAGTGGTCTCATGGACCGCGCCAAGCCGCTATGGGAGTTCTACCTCATTGATGGCGTCGAGGATGGCCGCATCGCGGTCTACAGTCGCATTCACCATGCCCTCATCGACGGCGTGGCCGGCATGCGCATGTTGCAGCGCAGCATGTCGACCGACCCGGATGTGCGCGACACCCTGCCGTTCTGGGCCATGCCGCCACGCCAGCGCAAACCGGCCGATGGCGTGATCGCCCAGGTCACGCAACCGATTTCGAAGGCGGCCAAGGTCGCCAATGTCCTGCGCGAGCAGGCCGGGACCTGGCCCAAGGTCACCCGCGAAATCATCAAGTCGATCCGCGCGCGCAGCAGCGATGCCGATTACGTCTCGGTGTTCCAGGCCCCGCGCACCATCCTCAATCAGCGCATCAGCGCCTCGCGCCGCTTCGCCGCCCAATCCTGGTCACTGGCCCGCATCAAAGCCGCCAGCAAGCGCCACAATGCCACCCTCAACGACATCGTGCTGGCCATGTGCGCTTCCGCGCTGCGCCAGTATCTGAGCGACCTCGACGCCCTGCCAGACCAGCCGCTGGTCGCCATGGTGCCGGTGTCACTGCGCAAAGATGACTCCGATGGCGGCAATCAGGTCGGCGTCGTGCTCGCCAACCTCGCGACCCATCTTGCCGACCCCATGGAACGACTCGATGCCATCTCGCGCTCGGTGCAAAACAGCAAGGAGCGCTTCGCCAGCATGAGCCAGCTGGAAATCATGAACTATGTCAGTACCGCCCTCGCCATCAGCGGCATCAACATGGCGACCGGCATTGCGCCGACCTGGCAGGCCTTCAATATTGTCGTGTCCAATGTCCCGGGGCCGCGCGAAACGCTTTACTGGAATGGCGCGAAGCTGGAGGGTATTTATCCGGTGTCGATCGCCATGGATGGCCAGGCCACCAACATTACCGTGGTCAGCTATGCCGAGAAATTCGAGATCGGCATCATCGCCTGCCGTCGTACGCTTCCGCACATGCAGAAGCTGCTGCAATACCTCGAAGATGGCCTTGTCGAACTGGAGCAATGAACATGCCCGCACACAGCCCTATCCTGGCGCCCGTCATCGTTCTCGCCGCCTGGTCCATGATCATGTGGGTCTGGATGTACGCCACCCGCCTGCCCGCCATGAGACGCGCACGCATGGTGCCGGATCCGCAGGCGCCCAGCGGCGCACAGATGGCGACACTGCCGGCCGAAGTGCGCTGGAAAGCCGACAACTACAACCACCTCATGGAGCAGCCGACGCTGTTCTATGCCGTGGCGCTCAGTCTGGCCCTGCTCGATGCCGGCAACGACACCACACTCATCCTGGCCTGGGGTTATGTCGGCCTGCGCGTACTGCACAGTCTGGTTCAGGCCCTGGTGAACAAGATCGAAGTGCGCTTCGTGGTCTTCCTGATGTCGTCGTTGCTGCTGATCGGCATGATTGTCGAGGCATGGAAGGCGTTGTAGACATCCTACTCCGCCAGCGCCTCCTCGCCCGGATCCAGAAACCCGCCTGACTGCCTGGCCCAGAGCTGGGCATACAAGCCGCCACGCGCGACCAGTTCATCGTGACTGCCGGTCTCGATGATGCGTCCCTGATCCATCACCACCAGCCGGTCCATGGCGGCGATCGTCGACAGACGATGCGCGATCGCGATCACGGTCTTGCCCGCCATCAGGCGATAAAGGTTCTCCTGAATGGCGGCCTCGACCTCAGAGTCCAGCGCCGACGTGGCCTCATCGAGGATGAGGATGGGCGCATCCTTGAGCATCACGCGGGCAATCGCGATACGCTGGCGCTGCCCTCCAGAGAGCTTGACGCCGCGCTCACCGACATGGGCGTGGTAGCCGAGACGGCCTTTGGCATCCGCCAGACCGGCGATGAAACCGCTGGCGCTGGCGCGCTCGGCGGCCTCGATGACCATGGCTTCGCTGGCATCCGGTCGCCCGTAGAGAATGTTGTCGCGCACCGAACGATGCAGCAGCGAGGTGTCCTGGGTGACCATGCCGATCTGGGCCCGCAGCGAGTCCTGGGTGACGCTGGCGATATCCTGGCCATCGATCAGGATGCGGCCGCTTTCAAGGTCGTAGAAGCGCAGCAGGAGATTGACCAGCGTCGATTTACCGGCGCCGGAGCGCCCGACCAGACCGACCTTTTCGCCAGCGCGGATGGCCAGCGACAGCTGCTCGATCACCCCGCTCTGCTGGCCATAATGGAAGTTGACCTGATCGAAGACAATGTCGCCGTGCGCCACCGCCAGCGCTGGCGCATCAGGCCGATCGGCAACCTCATGCGGCAGCGAAATCGAGCCGATGCCATCCTGCACGGTGCCGATGTTCTCGAACAATGACGACACTTCCCACATGATCCATTGCGACATGCCCGAGAGGCGCAGTACCAGACCGAGTGCCACGGCCACCGCGCCCACGCTGATTTCATTGCCCAGCCAGAGCCAGATGGCGAACACGCCGACACCCAGCAGCAACGCCGAATTCAGCAGATAAAGCGTGGTGTTGAGGCGGGTCACGACGCGCATCTGGCCATAGACCGTGGTCATGAACTCGCCCATGCCTTCACGCGCATAGGCGGCCTCGCGCCGGGCGTGCGAGAACAGTTTCACGGTCTGGATGTTGGTGTAGCTGTCAACGATGCGCCCGGTCATGAGCGAACGGGCATCGGCCTGCTGACGGGCCACACGCCCCATGATCGGCACGAAATGCCGCAGCATGATCAGATAGCAGCCCAGCCAGATCAGCAGCGGAATGGCCAGCCTCAGGTCGGCCGATGCGATCAGCGCCAGCGTGCCGAGGAAATAGACCACGACGTAATTGAGCACATCGATCAGCTTGATCACGCATTCACGCACCGCCAGCGCCGTCTGCATGAGCTTGGTGGCGATACGGCCGGCGAACTCGTCCTGGTAGAAGCTCATGGACTGGCGCAGCAGATAACGGTGCACCATCCAGCGGATGCGCATGGGGTAGTTGCCCATCAGCGTCTGGTGGTTGAGCAGCGAATGCAGGGCGACGATCAGCGGCAGGCCGGTGATGACTGCGGCCATCCAGGCCAGCTGCCATTTCTGGGTTTGCAGGAATGTCTCCCGGCTCTGCACCGACAGCCAGTTGACGATATCGCCGAGGAAACGAAACAGCCAGACCTCGGCGATGGCGATCAGCGACATCAGCATGGCTGACAGAATCAGCCAGGGCCAGGCGCCACGCGTGTAATGCAGGCAAAACGCCACCAGGGTACGTGGTGGCTCGCTCGGCTCTTCGGGAGGGAACGGATTCAGTCTTCGCTCAAACCAGGCAAACATCAGCAAACCTCTCAGGGGTTGGTCAGCATATCGTGGCAAAGACGGCCCAGCGTCATCAGGGCCTGCTCGATCTGCGGTGACCAGGGATAACCACAGTTGATCCGGAGGCAGTGATCGAAGCGATCGCTGCCGGAAAATATGCTGCCGGGCACAATGTAAATGTTCTCGGCCAGCGCGCGCTCGAACAAACGCAAACCGCTGAGTCCGGCCGGCAACTCGACCCAGAGCAGAAAACCGCCAGCCGGCCGGGTCAGGCGCGTGCCGGCCGGAAAATGACGCGCCACGGTCTCCGTGGTCCGCCCCAGCTGGCTATGAAAAGCTTCGCGCAAATGCCGCAGATGGTGGTCATAGCCGCCGCTCTCCATGAATTCGGCGATGACGCGCTGCAGCACATCGGAGGTCGACACCGTGTGCACGAACTTGAGGTGCTCGACCTTCTGCTGCCACTTGCCCGCTGCCAGATAGCCAATGCGGAAGCCCGGCGCCAGCACTTTGGTGAAGGAGCCGCAAAGCAGGACATTGCCCTCGCGGTCCCAGGACTTGAGCGGACGCGGACGCGCGCGGCCATGGGCCAGCTCACCGTAGATATCATCCTCGATAATGGCAATGCCGCGTGCCTGCATCATCTGCACCAGACGCTCGCGGCTGGCCTCGGGCATGATGGCACCCAGCGGATTCTGCACCGTCGGCATCACCACCAGCGCCTTCACCGCCCCGGGCTTCTGGGTGGCGAGGTCGAGCGCCTCCAGCGACAGGCCGTCGCGCGGGCTGGTGGGAATCTCCAGCGCCTTGAGGCCCAGCACTTCGAGGATCTGCAAAATGCCGAAATAGGTTGGTGACTCGATGGCAATGGTATCGCCGGGCCGGGCCACCGCCTGCAGTGCCAGGTTCAGGGCCTCCATGGCACCGATGGTGACGACGATTTCTTCGGGGTCGAGCAGAACATCGGCATGGGCATAGCGCTTGACCAGCTGCGCGCGCAGGCCGGGATGCCCCATGCCCATGCCATAGCGTCCGATGGCATCGAGGTTGCTGCGACTCTGCGCCGCCAGTAGACGTCGCAGCTTGGCCGTCGGATACAGCGCCGGCCCCGGACAGGCGGCACCCAGGGGCACGATACCGGGCTGGCGCATGGCCGCCAGAATGTTCATGACGCTGGTGTTGACGCTGATCACGCGGGCCGGACTGCGGACTTGCTGCATCACCGGCTCATCCATGCGCGGTGCCTGCGGCTTGACGTAATAGCCCGACTTCGGTCGTGCCTCGACCAGCCCGATATTCTCAAGATGCCGGTAGCTGCTCACCGCCGTCGCCAGACTGACCTGCTCGCGCTGCGCCAGATCACGCACCGAAGGCAGACGATCACCCTGCCTGAGGCTGCCATGCTCGATGGCCTTCTGCAGGCGGCCGGCCAGTTGCCGGTAGAGCGTCGTGGGGACTTCAGCGGTGGCGGACATGTCCGGCTCCAGGCATGACAGAAGACGGTCTCAACGACCATTACAGATTTATTTTTCATGATCTGTAATCAATACAAAAATCATTGTCTATATCTGTCTCGTCCAGCAAGCGTTATTTAGCCTGACAGGCATGAAGACTTACGCCATCACCCTCGCCCCGGGACAGCACTGGTTGGTACGACAAGCCGCCATGCTGACCGTGCGCTGCCATACCGGCACGCTCTGGATCACCGCCCGCGACCGGATAACCGGTCCGGCCCGCGATCACGTGCTGCAGGCCGGCGACAGCCTGCAGCTGCAACAGCCCCGGGAGGTCTTGATCGGCGCGCTGACGCCGGCAACACTCGACATCACCAGTACACCAGCGCATTCAGGCAGGCCACATGGAACTCAGGCAATATCAAGTCGACGCTTTTTCGGCGCATCTCTTTGAAGGCAATCCGGCGGCCGTCTGCCCGCTGCCATACTGGCTGGATGACCGCTTGCTACAGGCCATCGCGAGCGAAAACAACCTGTCAGAAACCGCCTTCTTTGTCGCCGGGGCCGATGGCAGCTTCGCGCTGCGCTGGTTCACGCCGGTGGCCGAAGTCGACCTCTGCGGTCACGCCACCCTGGCCAGCGCGCATGTGCTGTTCAAACACCTCGGCCACGAAGACGCCGTGATCCGCTTCAGCACCCGCAGCGGTGAACTGCGCGTGCGTCATCGCGATGACTGGCTGGAGATGGATTTTCCGGCACAGCCGCCCGTGCCTTGCGACTGCCCGCCCTTGCTGGCACGGGGGCTCGGTCGCGCGCCCTCGACTGTACTGGCCGGCAACGACTACATCGCGGTGTTCGAGTCCGCCGCCGATATCCTCGCCATCACACCCGATGTCAGCCTGCTCGCCGGGCTCGACAGACGCGGCGTCATCATCACTGCACCCGGCCAGGACTGTGATTTCGTCAGCCGCTTCTTCGCACCTCGCTACGGTATCCCGGAGGATCCGGTCACCGGCTCGGCGCACTGCGCCCTGACCCCCTACTGGGCTGCCCGCCTGGGCCGCACCGCGTTGCGCGCCCGCCAGCTTTCGGCCCGCGGCGGCGTCATCGGCTGCCATCTCCAGGGCGACCGCGTCCTGCTCTCAGGACAGGCCGTGACCTTCATGACCGCAGACATCCGGCTACCGGACTGAGGCCGCCACGGGAGGTCCGCCCGGACTCACTGCCGGTCGCAGGTCATGTAGTACACCGTGCTGTTCTCGGATGACGTCAGGCCGACACGGCCATGCGGCAGTACCCTGGCAAAAAATCCCTCCCAGGGCCCGGAGGTGAAGGCCAGCTTGCCACCAGGCAGACGCTGGTAAGCCCCGGACTTGCCCTGGGCATTGGCATAACGCCCCGGCCCGGTGAAATGCAGTTTGAGGTTGCCGGCGGCTCCGCCGCTGCACTGATAGGGACCGGACGCCGGCAGACCGGCATCTCCGGCAGGTGCCTCGCGGACCGGCACCAGGGGCTTCAGCATGAACGCGGCATACATGTCGGTGTAGGTCACGCCATCCCGGCGTACGCGACAGCCGGACCCCTGAACGGCAACGACGGTGGCCGGACTGTCACCCGGAGCCATGACACGCTGCCCCACGGTACAGGATGACAACGCCTCGGCCGGCGCCGCCATGCTCAGCCAGACGGCACCCACGGTAAGCATCAACCCTTGCCTGGTGTGGTTCATGAGGCGCGCTCCTGCCATTGCATGGGATAGCCGTCATCATAGCGCCCCGGGCCAGCGCCGGGCCGGTGGTCATGACGAGCAGGCGCCAGCGGCAGACGACTGCCCTGCCCGCGCATTTTGCGGCACCATAGCGACATGACTGACCTCAAATTTCTGCGCGGCTATCCCGAGCCTCTGCAAGCCCGGATACGCGGGCTGATTGCCGACAACCAGCTCGGCGACTATCTCGTGCGCAAATATCCCGAGCGTCATGCCGTGCAGAGCGACCGGGCACTCTATGACTATGTCAGCGAGCTCCGGCAGGCCCATCTGCGCAAGGCTCCCGGCATCGACAAGGTCTTTTACGACAGCAAGCTCGATGTCATCCACAACGCGCTCGGCCTGCATACCCGCATCTCGCGTGTGCACGGTGGCCAGCTCAAGGCGCGCAAGGAGATCCGCATCGCGTCACTGTTCAAGGACACACCGCCGGAGTTCCTACGCATGATCGTCGTGCACGAACTGGCGCATTTGCGCGAGCTGGAACACAACAAGGCGTTCTACCAGCTCTGCGAGCACATGCAGCCGGGTTATCACCAGCTCGAATTCGATCTGCGCCTGTACCTGACCTGGAAAGCGTTGCCGGCCTGACAAACAGGCCTTCCCATCGGAAACCGCTTGTCTGCCGGTCTGCCTGTGCTGTCAACTGACCACTCAGTCAGATCAGGAGCCTTGCATGGAGCCGAGATCACAAGAGCCGCAGTCCAGCGGCCTGCTCAGCCGCCTCAGCTACTTCACCGACATGCTTGCATGGCCCTTGCGCACCTCGCATTACCTCGAACTGGTCAACCCGCTGTGGACCACCCATGCGCTGCAGGCCCGTGTCGAAAAGGTCTGGGATGAAACCAAGGATGCCCGCACCCTGACCCTGCGGCCGGGACTGAATTGGCGCGGCCATCGCGCGGGTCAGCATGTGCGCGTCGGCATCCCGGTCAATGGCATGCACTACACCCGCACCTACACCATCTCGTCGCCGCCGGAACGCGACGACGACTGCATCACCATCACCGTCAAGGCCCACCCGGGCGGACGCATCTCCTCCCATCTGGTGCGCCAGATCAAGGTCGGCAGCTATCTGCCCATCGGGCTGCCCCAGGGTGAATTCATGCTGCCGGATGCGACCCCGGTACAGCCCCTGTTCATCAGCGCTGGCAGCGGCATCACGCCCATCATCAGCATGCTGCGCAGTCTGGTGGCGCGTGAGCGTCTGCCACCGACGGTCCATATCCACTATGCACCGCATGATTACGACGTGATCTTCGGCAAGGAGCTCAAAGCGCTGGCCGAGAAACATCCGCACTACCAGCTCCACCTCGTGTTCACCCAGGAACTGGGCGGTCTGGCCACCGGCAATCATCGCTTCACGGCTGTCCAGCTCAATGACCTCTGCCCGGACTGGCGTCATCGCGAAGTCTATGCCTGCGGTCCGGCCTCCCTGCTCGCAGCCATCGAGGAGCACTGGGAAAGTGCGGGTCTGTCGCGCCATGTCCACATCGAGCGCTTCCGGGCAGCTTTCAGCGACATGCCGTCCGATGCCGTCGGCGGCCGTGTCAGTTTTGCCCGCAGCGAACTGGTCGTGGAGGCCGACAGCAGCACCAACCTGCTGCGCGTAGCCGAAGATGCCGGACTCAACCCCAGTCACGGCTGCCGCATGGGCATCTGTCACACCTGCGATGCCACCCTGAAGTCAGGCTGCGTGCGCGACCTGCGCAACGGCAGCGTGATCAATGAAGCCGGCCAGCTCATTCAGATCTGTGTCTGTGCTGCCGCGGGCGACTGCGAAATTGATCTCTGAGGCCGAGACCTGCCATGAAGACACATACCCTCCCCGTCGATCTCAATGATGCCGAGCTGGAAGAGTTCGGTCGCGAAATGGATGCCATCCGCGAAGACACCCTGGATGCGCTCGGCGAGAAAGACCGGAAGTACATCCTGCGCGTGATCCGGCTGCACCGGCTCATGGACTTCCTGTCACGCATGGTCATCTTCGCCGGCTTGTTCTTCCACCCGGAATGGCAGCACGCCTGGGCCGGCTGGGGCCCCATGCTGGCGCTCTTCGGGGTCGGCACACTCGGCCTGGGCATGGCCAAGATCCTTGAAAACATGGAGCTGGGCCACAACGTCCTGCATGCGCAATGGGACTGGATGAAGGATCCGAGCATCCACTCCAGCACCTGGGAGTGGGACAACACCTGCCCGTCCGATACCTGGATGAAGTCGCACAACATCGTGCATCACACCTGGACCAATGTTGTCGGGAAGGATCTCGATGTCGGTTACGGCGTGCTGCGTGTGACACCGCTGCAGAAGTGGCATCCGCTGTTTCTGCCACAGATGATCTATGTCTTCTTCATCATGCTGCTGTTTGAATGGGCCGTGGCCCTGCATGACGATCATGTCGATGAGTGGATGCGCGGCCGGCGGACGTTCCGCCAGACCGCCTCCGTATTCGCCAACATCGGCCGCAAGATGTGGCGCCAGGCCCGCAAGGACTACATCGCCTGGCCTCTGGTCGGTCTACTGGTGGCGATCCCCATCCACCTGGCCGGTTACCTGCCGGGACTGGGTGTGACGCCGGATATCCTGCCCGAAGTCTTCCTCTATGTGCTGCTGGCCAATGTCGTCGCCAACCTGATCCGCAATGTCTGGGCTTTCACCATCATTTTCTGCGGACATTTCCCGGAAGGGACCTACAACTTCACCGAAGCCCAGGTCGAGAACGAAACCCGCGCGCGCTGGTATATCCGACAGCTGCTCAGCTCCTGCAACATCAAGGGCAGCAGGACCTTCGACCTGTTCGCCGGCAACCTCAGCTACCAGATCGAGCACCACCTGTTTCCGGATTTGCCCAGCAGCCGTTACCCGGAAATCTCGGCACGGGTGCAGGCGCAGTGCGCCCGCTACGGCCTGCCTTACAACAAGGCCTCGCTGACACGCCAGTTCGGCACCACGCTGATCAAGCTGACACGCATGTCATTTCCCGGCGGCGATACCACCCAGGTGACCGCCAAGGCCTGATCCTCACAGCCGCACGCCGCCCGGCCCGCGACATCCGGCCACTGCCCATGAAAAAGGCCGCCCCGGTTACCCGGGGCGGCCTTTTCATGCAGCAGGTTCAGCGGTCGGTCAGACCAGCTTTTCCAGCTGCGGCACGAGGTCGAACAGATCACCCACGATGCCGTAGTCGGCAACGGAGAAGATCGGTGCTTCTTCGTCCTTGTTGATCGCCACGATCACCTTGGAGTCCTTCATGCCGGCCAGATGCTGGATGGCACCGGAGATACCCACGGCGATGTAGAGCTGCGGCGCCACGACCTTGCCGGTCTGACCGACCTGCATGTCGTTCGGCACGAAGCCGGCGTCGACGGCAGCGCGCGAAGCACCAACGGCGGCACCGAGCTTGTCAGCCAGGGTGTAGAGAATCTTGAAGTTGTCGCCGTTGCCCATGCCACGACCGCCGGAAACGACGATCTTGGCACCGGCCAGTTCCGGACGGTCCGACTTGGCCAGCTCTTCGCCGACAAAGGTGGACTTGCCGGCATCATGGGCGGCACCGACGGCTTCGACAGCAGCCGAACCACCCGTCGCGGCGGCGGCATCAAAGCCTGTCGGACGCACGGTGATGACCTTGATGCTGTCCGACGACTGCACGGTGGCGATGGCGTTGCCGGCGTAGATCGGACGCTCGAAGGTGTCAGCAGAGATCACCTTGGAGATTTCCGAGATCTGCGCGACATCCAGCAGTGCAGCAGCGCGCGGCAGGTAGTTCTTGCCGTTGGTCGTGGCCGGGGCCAGGATGTGGCTGTAGCCCTTGCCCAGTTCGGCGATCAGCAGGCCCAGGTTTTCAGCGAGCTGATGACCGTAGGCGGCGTTGTCGGCGAGCAGGACCTTGCTGACACCGGCGATCTTGGCAGCAGCGTCGGCAGCGCCCTGGGCACCGGAACCGGCGACCAGCACGTGGATGTCGCCACCGATGGCCTGGGCCGCGGTGACAGTGTTCAGGGTAGCGCCCTTGATGGCGGCGTTATCGTGTTCAGCGATGACAAGAATGGTCATGATCAGATCACCTTCGCTTCGTTCTTCAGCTTCTCGACCAGTTCTTCAATGGTCTTGACCTTGATGCCGGCCTTGCGTTCCGCCGGCGGCTCGACCTTGAGGGTCTTCAGGCGCGGCGAGACATCGACACCGAAATCGGCCGGGGACTTGACGTCGAGCGGCTTCTTCTTGGCCTTCATGATGTTCGGCAGGGAAGCGTAGCGTGGTTCGTTCAGACGCAGGTCGGTGGTGACCACGGCCGGCAGTGCCAGCTCGACAGTCTGCAGACCGCCGTCGACTTCACGGGTGACCTGGGCCTTGCCGCCGTCGACCTTGACGACCGAGGCGAAGGTGCCCTGGCCATAACCGCCCAGCGCAGCCAGCATCTGGCCGGTCTGGTTGTTGTCGTCATCGATGGCCTGCTTGCCGAGGATGATGAGACCCGGTTGTTCCTGATCGGCAATTGCCTTCAGGATCTTGGCGATGGCCAGCGGTTCGGCGCTGGCCGCTTCGACCAGAATGGCGCGATCGGCGCCGAGCGCCAGGGCAGTACGCAGCTGCTCCTGGGCAGTGGTCGGACCGACGGTGACCACGATGATCTCGGAAGCGATGCCCTTCTCCTTGAGACGGACAGCTTCTTCAACAGCGATTTCGCAGAACGGGTTCAACGCCATTTTGACGTTGGCGAGTTCAACACCCGTCTTGTCCGCCTTGACGCGAACTTTCACGTTGTAATCGACAACGCGTTTGACAGCTACCAGAACCTTCATGGAATCCTCAGCTTATTGACCAATGAGAATTTGGGGGGTGACCAGAGGATTCACTACACCGCGTGAACCCCAAAAGGTGCGTTATCTTGCAGCGTGAGGCCGGTCGGGTCAATAACCCGAGCTGACAGTCAGATACGGCAGCGTGGTCAATCACCACTCTGCCGGACCCCGGCAGGGCTCACTTGCCGAGACCGAGCACGCGCTTGTTGCCCATGCGCACGGCGACATTGAGGAGGAAGTCCAGGAACGGCTCCTGCTCACCGACGAACTGAGCATAGAAGCCCGACTTGGTCAGTGCCGAAGCGCCGTGAGCCAGCGCCCAGGCTGCCGCGATGTGATACGTCGGGGGCACATCCGCCAGTTTGCCGGCCTTGATCTGCATATCGACCATGCCGCAGAGCTTTTCCATGTTGGAGGCGCGGATGGCATGCAGCTTCTCGACCAGCGCAGGCACTGCCTTGTCGGCAACCAACTTGCTCTCGAGACGATCGAACAGCAGATACTTGTCGGCATCCTGGACGCGGAAGGTGAAGTACTCGCGGACCAGCGACTGCTTGTCTTCGGAAATGTCGATGCGGCGGAACAGATCAGCCAGCTCTTCCTCGTAACGGATCATGAGCAGCAGATAGATCTCGTTCTTGGTCTCGAAATGCTTGTAAATGGTGCCTTTGCCGATACCGACCTTGTCGGCGATCATTTCGACCGTGACCTTTTCCTCGCCATGCTCGATGAACAGCGACTGTGCGCAGTCCAGAATGGCCTGTTCGCGTTGGCGGAACTCGCGGGCTTTCTGGGTAGCACGGGCCAGATCGGTCATGATGTCTCCTGAGTTTCAATGACTGGGCAGTCATTGTGGCAATTATCAGCAATCACAATAGTTTAGCGCGCCGGAGCAGCGGGCGAAAGTCAAGCCGGGCGAAACAGCCGACGAAAATTGTCTGTCGTTGCCTCTGCCAGGCGTTCCACGCTGATTTCGCGGAGTTTTGCGATATACGCTGCAGTATCCGCGATAAAAGCCGGCTCATTGGGCTTGCCCCGATTCGGCACCGGGGCCAGATAAGGTGCATCGGTCTCAATCAGCAGACGATCCAGCGGAATGCGCTTCGCCACGTCCTTGAGCTCCAGTGCCTTGGGAAACGTGACGATGCCCGAGATCGAAATGTAGTAACCAAGATCCAGGGCTGCCCGCGCCGTATCCCAGTCCTCGGTGAAGCAATGCATGACCGCCTGCGCTGCCCCCTCAGCCCGCATTTGCGCCAGCACGTCCTCGCGTGACGAGCGGGTATGGATGATCAGCGGCTTGGCCGTGCGCTTCGACACCTCGATATGGGTGGAGAACATCTCGCGCTGCATGTCACGGGTCGAGGCATCGTGAAAATAATCGAGGCCGGTCTCGCCGATGGCGATGACCTTGGGATGCTGCGCCAGCGCCAGCAGCTCATCCACCGTGGGTTTGCGCGAATCGGTATGACAGGGGTGCACGCCGACGCTGAGCGAAATATCGTCATGCGCTTCGGCAATGACACGGATGGCATCGAATTTCTCGAGCTCGACACTGATGCACAGAAAGTGACCGACGCCACGGGCGCGGGCGGCATTCAGCGCCGCCTCCAGTGACCCGTCGTGACGACCGAGATTGAGCATGTCGAGATGGCAGTGACTATCAACCAGCATGTTGCTGTCCTCGTTTTCGGGTCTCGCGGCCCCAGTGCAGCCAGAGGCTTTCCAGAATAGCCTGGGGCTGGACATTGGTATCGAGCAGACGGCGGCTTTCCACGGCCTGCCAGAGGCTGTCGAGCAGCGTTTCGGCGGTGAGCGCGCCGAGCAGATCTTCAAGCTCGGCCTGGATATCACCGTGCCGGTTGCTCTGATCCGGCGCCAGACGCAGTTGCACGGCGTCATCCAGCAAGCTCTGCCAGGCAGTGACCTGCTCAAGGGCATCGAGCTTGTGCCAGCGTGTGGCGGCGGCCAGCGGTGTCTGCTCGCCACGGCTGACGGCCGCCAGATCGGCGAGCAAACCGCGACGGGCCTGGAACCAGGCGCTGTCACGCAACGCCAGCGCCGCCAGCGGGGCGCCACGGGCGAGCTGCAGCAAGGTCACCGCCTCGCGCGAATCAGGCACCTGCGGGCTCAGCCAGTCCATCGCCGCATCCAGCGTCGGCAGGCTCAGCGGCAGCAGCTGGCAGCGGCTGCGGATCGTCGCCAGCAGCGCCATGGGTTGATCGGTCAGCAACAGGATGAGGGTGTCACGCCCCGGCTCCTCCAGTGTCTTGAGCAGTGCGTTGGCCGACGCCGTGTTGAGCGCATGTGCCGGACTCAGCACCACGACACGCCAGCCCTGCAGCTGCGCCGACTGATTGGCGAAATCGACAACCGCGCGCGCCTGGTCGACCTTGATCACCTTGCTGACCTTGTCACCATCGCTTTCCGGACTGACCCAGAGCAAATCCGGATGGCTGCCGGCAGCCAGTAGCTGACAGCTGCGGCACTGGCCGCAGGCGCCTTCGGCCTGCGGTTCGCGGCACAGCATCAGGGCCGCGAAAGCACGGGCAAACTGCTGCTTGCCCATGCCATCGGCAGCCGCCAGCAGCAGCGCATGGGGAAGGCGCTGCTCATTGGCGAGACGGCGCAGCGACCCCCAGAGTCCGGCCTGCCACGGATAGGGCCGGCAGGGAGGGGTAATCATGGTCATGCCGGTTGCTCCAGAGATTCCAGGTATGAGTCCAGCGCCCGCGCCAGCGCCTGCTGGACATCAGGCAGGCTCTGACCGGCGTCGATCACGCGGATGCGCTGCGGGTCAGCCTCGGCACGGGCCAGATAGGCGGCGCGCATGCGCTCGAAGAAAGCCGTCTGCTCCTGCTCGAAACGGTCCGGCTCGCTGCGCGCGGCGGCCCGGGCCAGACCCGTGGCCACCGGCACATCCAGGAGCAGGGTCAGGCCTGGCAGCGCGTCGCCCAGCACCAGTTGCTGCAGTGTCGCGATGGCCTCTGTCGAGCGCCCGCGACCACCGCCCTGATAGGCATAAGTGGCATCGATGAATCGGTCGCAGAGTACCCAGGCACCCCGCTCGAGCGCGGGCAGGATGAGTTGCTGCCAGTGCTGGGCACGGGCGGCAAAAAAGACCAGCAGCTCGGCCAGCGGCTCCACGGTCTCGTCGCGCGGCGTCAGCAGCAAGCCGCGCAGCTCCTCGGCCAGCGGCGTGCCACCGGGCTCGCGGGTGACCACCACCTCGCGCCCGCCGGCACGCAGACGCTCGGCGATAAAGGCCAGGTTGGTACTCTTGCCGACGCCCTCCCCGCCTTCCAGGGTAATCAGTCTGGCGGTCAGTTGCGCCATGGTGTCCTCAGCGTTGGTAACGGTTCACGGCCTGGTTATGCGCCTCCAGCGTTGCCGAGAAAATGTGACGCCCCTTCCCGTCAGCGACGAAATAGAGGGCATCACCATCGGCCGGATGCAGCGCGGCATGAATGGCGGCGCGGCCCGGCATGGCAATCGGTGTCGGCGGCAGGCCGTTGATGCGGTAGGTATTGTACGGGCTCATCTGGCGCAGATGGGCCCTGGTGAGATTGCCTTTGAACGCGTCGCCCAGACCATAGATGACCGTCGGATCGGTCTGCAAACGCATGCCCTGCGCCAGACGGCGCAAAAAGACACCGGCAATCTCCGCCCGCTCCTCGGCAACACCGGTTTCGCGTTCAATGATCGAGGCCATGATCAGCGCCTCATAAGGTGTTCGATACGGCAACCCGGAAGCGCGCCCTGCCCACTCCTCGGCAAGAATGCGTTTCTGCCGCAGATAGAGACGGCGCAGGATGTCGAGGTCGCGCTCGCCCTCATCAATGACATACGTATTGGGTGCGAACAGGCCTTCCGGATGATGCTCTTCAGCACCGATGGCCGCGAGAATCTCGTTGTCGCTGAGCTCAGGCAGCACCTGGCGGACATCTTCCCGGCCCGACAGCAGCGCCTTGAGGTCACGGAAGCGATTGCCCTCGACCAGAACCAGCGGCGGATTGCCATCCGGCTCTTCGGTCAGACGCTGCACCAGCTGATCCAGGGTCATGGGTGCGCGCAGCATGAAGACACCCGAACGCAGCACTTCATCACCCGGACGCAGCCACAGCCACAAGCGCAGACTGAACGGATGGAGAATGAAGTCCTTGCGGGCCAGCTCCTCTGATACCGCGGTCCAGCTGCTACCGCGCGGCACCTTGAAGCGGTATCCCTCCGGCGGCAGCGTGAACGACTGCAGCAGCGTGCGGTACAGCATCACGCCGGCCATCAGCAGGGCCAGCCAGAAAACTCGGCGCCAGCGTGACCGTGCCAGGGGCGTGCTGCGGAGGGTGAACTTGCGAAGTCGGGTCATGCAGGAGAGAACCAGGCGGAGATCATGTCCTGGCATTGTCGTGTGATCGGGCCCGGCCGCCAAGCCCGTTCACCCCAGCGTCGTACCGGCCAGATGCCATAGACACTGTTGCAGAAGAACCATTCGTCGGCTTCACCGCAATCGGTCAGGCTGACGCTGGCGATACTCACCGGCAGACCGGCATCGGCCGCCGCTTCGATCAGGGCATCGCGCAGCACCCCGCGCACACCGCAGCGCGCCAGATCCGGCGTGATCAGCTCGCCCCGGCGGACCAGGAAAAGGTTGCTGAAAACGCCCTCGACAACACGCCCCTCACTGTCGCAGACCACGGCTTCGGCGCAACCAGGTTGGGTCACCAGCTCTTTGCGCAGCAGAACCTGCTCAAGGCGATTGAGGTGCTTGATGCCGGCCAGCGCCGGCTGAATGGCGAGTTCGAGCTGACAGAAGCCGACGGCAATCCCATCGGCACTGTGCGAGACAGGATAATCAGGCAGGGCATGCCAGCTGAGGATCAATACCGGCTCGACGTCAAAAGGCGGCAGATAACCGCGACCGCCACTGCCGCGCGTCACCTGCAGCTTGGCGATGCCCTCGCCGCGGCCAACCAGGAAGTCATCGAAGGCATCGCGCCAAAATGGCAGATCCGGCAGACCGAGGCGGGCGCAACCGGCGGACAGTCGCGCCCAGTGCCATTCCATCAGGACAGGGTTCCCGCGAATCACGCGTACGGTCTCGAACAGGCCGTCTCCGTAAGCCAGGCCACGATCGTCGGCCCGCAGGCTGTCGATCCGCTGCTCGCCCTGCCAGATCCGGCAGTCCATCACAGCTTGCGGAACACCAGCGTGCCGTTGGTGCCGCCGAACCCGAAGGAGTTCGACAACACGATACTGAGCGGCATGGGACGAGCCACATTCGGCACGTAATCCAGATCGCAGGCCGGATCCGGACTGTCGAGATTGATCGTCGGGGGAGCCACCTGATCGCGCAGAGCCAGCACACAGAAAATCGCCTCGACGGCACCGGCTGCCCCCAGCAGATGCCCCGTCATGGATTTGGTCGAGCTCACCGCGAGCCGGTCGGCATGGCTGCCGAATACACTGCGGATGGCTTTGGTTTCCGCCGGATCACCAGCAGGTGTCGAGGTACCATGGGCATTCACATAATCGACCTGCCCGGGTTCGATGCCCGCATCACGCAAGGCATTGCGCATGGAAGCCGCCGCACCGGCACCATTCTCGCTGGGTGCCGTCATGTGGAAGGCATCATCGCTCATGCCGAAGCCGATCAGCTCGGCGTAGATGCGCGCGCCGCGCGCCTTGGCATGTTCGTATTCCTCCAGCACCACCACGCCGGCACCATCGCCGAGCACGAAGCCGTCGCGGGCGCTGTCAAAAGGACGGCTGGCCTTCTGCGGATCCTCGTTGTGCGTCGACAGCGCACGCGCCGCCGAGAAGCCACCGATACCGAGCGGGCTCGACGCCTTCTCGGAGCCGCCGGCCAGCATGACATCGGCATCGCCATAGCTGATCAGGCGCGCGGCCAGGCCGATGCAGTGAGTGGACGTGGTGCAGGCGGTGGCGACCGCCAGATTGGGGCCTTTGAGGCCATGGCGGATGGCCAGCATGCCGGCGGCCATGTTGACGATGGAACCCGGAACAAAGAACGGCGAGATCTTGCGCGGCCCCCCTTCCATCATGCTCGCATGACCGTCTTCGATGGTGGTCAGACCACCGATGCCGGAGCCCACCGCAACGCCGATGCGATCGGCATTGGCTTCGGTCACCGTCAGGCCGGCGTCGGTCAGCGCCTGATGACCGGCTGCCATCCCGTACTGAATGAACAGGTCCAGGCGGCGAGCCTCCTTGGCCGGCATGTAGTCGTCAACGACAAAGTCCGGCACCATGCCGGCAAAACGGGTGCCGAACGCCGAAGTATCGAAATGGGTAATTTCAGAGATGCCACTGCGACCGGCCAGGATGCCGGACCAGGTTTTATCCACGGAACTGCCGAGACCGGTCAGCATACCCATGCCTGTTACTACTACACGGCGCCGCGACATAGTTACTCCTTGCTACTGCCTGGCCTGATGGAAGCCCGCATGCTGTGACAGAATTCTGACAACATGATGACACCCGTCCCACCGCCTGGCACTGGGACGAAAACAAAAAAGCCGCAGAAACGCGAAGCGCATCTGCGGCTTTACAGCATCGGCAGAATTACTGCTTGCTGTGTGCGGTGACGTAGTCGATCGCGGTCTGGACCGTGCTGATCTTCTCGGCTTCTTCATCCGGAATTTCGGTCTCGAACTCTTCTTCGAGAGCCATGACCAGTTCGACGGTATCCAGCGAGTCAGCGCCCAGATCGTCCACGAAGGAAGCTTCGTTGGTCACTTCTTCGAGCTTGACGCCCAGCTGTTCGGCGACAATTTTCTTGACGCGTTCTTCGATCGTGCTCACGTTACATCTCCTTTTATGTCGGTCTGCCGACAAGACGCAGGCAAGTGTATTGAAGCGTCCTGGGGGTGGCAAGCAGAGCCGGCCGCCAAACCGTAAGTAGTTGTTTCAAATAAAAATCTGTCTGGAAATCAAGGCCTTGAAATCAGGCCGTGTACATCCCGCCATTGACATGCAGCGTGGTCCCCGTGATGTACGAAGCTTCTTCCGAAGCCAGGAAGGCCACAGCCGCAGCAATATCTTCCGGCTGACCGAGGCGCCCGGCAGGCACCGCAGTCAGCAGTTTTACACGTTGTGCTTCCGGCAACGCCTGTGTCATGTCGGTTTCAATGAAACCCGGCGCCACCGCATTCACGGTGATGTTACGCGACGCAATTTCGGTGGCGAGGGCACGACCAAAACCTTCCAGGCCCGCTTTCGCCGCAGCGTAATTGGCCTGACCGCCGTTACCCATGGAGCCTACCACCGAGCTGATGTTGACGATACGACCCCAGCGCGCCTTGGTCATGGCCTTGAGACTGGCCTTGGTCACCCGGAAGATGGCGGTCAGGTTGGTGTTGATCACCGCCTGCCATTCCTCTTCCTTCATGCGCAGCATGAGGTTGTCGCGCGTGATGCCGGCATTGTTGACCACAATCAGGGGCGGGCCGAATTCAGAGGCGATCTGCTCAAGAACGGCCTCGATGGCTTCCGGCTGCTCGACATTCAGCACCATGCCACGACCCGTGATACCCGCCTCGGCGAGTGCCGCCGTGATGCTGGCCGCACCCGACTCGCTGGTGGCCGTACCGATCACGATAGCGCCCTGGCTGCCGAGCCGGAGTGCGATTGCACGGCCGATACCTCGGGTCGCGCCCGTCACCAGTGCCACTTTGCCTTGAATGCTCATGCCTTCTCCTTACGCTCTGACAACCTTAGCAGACAACCGCCAGAGCGGCTTTAAGACTTTCGCTGCTGTCAACCGCGAAGTGCTCGGCATCTTTGACGATACGCTTGTCGAGGCCGGTCAGGACCTTGCCCGGACCGCTCTCCACCAGCTGTGTGACGCCCCGGGCCGCCAGCCACTCGACACACTGCACCCACAACACCGGGCTGTGGAGCTGCGTCACCAGCGCTGCGCGCACGGCATCAAGATCCGCCTCGACGCGAGCGGCGGCATTCTGAACGACCGGGATGACAGATTGGTTAAAGGTGATGCCGTGCAGTCGCTCGGCCAGCTTGTCCGCCGCCGGCCGCATGAGCGCGCAGTGCGACGGCGCGCTCACCGGCAGTGGCAGTGCGCGCTTGGCGCCGGCTGCCTTGAGCAGCACGATGGCACGCTCGACGGCGGCTGCGCTGCCGGCAATCACGACCTGGCCCGGAGCATTGAAATTGACCGCCGAGACGACGTCACCCTGGGCGGCTTCGGCACAGACCGCAATCACCTGCGCATCGTCGAGACCCAGGATGGCCGCCATCGCGCCCTGACCGGCCGGCACGGCCGCCTGCATCAGACGACCGCGCTCGGCGACCAGCCGCACACCATCCGTCAGAGACAACACGCCGGCCGCAACCAGTGCCGTGTACTCGCCCAGAGAATGACCGGCGACATAGGCCGGCAGTTTGCCGCCCTGCTGCTGCCAGACACGCCAGACCGCAATACCCCCGGTCAGGAGCAGCGGCTGCGTGTTTTCAGTGGCATTGAGATCGGCTTCGGGGCCTTCCTGAGCCAGACGCCAGAGGTCCTTGCCAAGGGCATCGGAGGCTTCGGCGAAAGTCTGCTGAACCAGCGGATAGGCGGCAGCGAGATCGGCCAGCATGCCGAGGGACTGCGACCCCTGACCAGGGAACACCCAGGCAGAGCACGTCATGAAGGATCCTTGCAGCAGAAACTGCGGTGACAAAAAACTGCTGCGAAGGTTAGCGCAAAAAAGGGTGCGAGGTATCAACCATCGATCGCGGCCGGCGACACTTCGACCACTGGAAGCGACAGATGGCGAGCAATCAACCCCGGGACATCCTTTTCCACCTCGGTGATGGCCACACGCAGCGCATGCGCGAAAGACGCCGCATCGGCGCTGCCATGACTCTTGATCACGATGCCGGTCAGACCCACCAGGCTGGCGCCGTTGTAACGACCCGGATCGAGCTCATGCTTGAGGCCCTGCCAGATCGGCCAGGCCAAGGCTCCCAACACTTTGGTCAGCAGATTGCGGTTGATCTGCTCCTTGATCTTGCCGGCCATCATCTTGGCCACGCCTTCGGAGCACTTGAGCGCCACATTGCCGACGAAACCATCGCAGACAACCACTTCGGCCTCACCCTTGAAGATGCCGTCGCCCTCGATATAACCGATGTAATTAAGGTCCGACTGACGCAGCAGCTCATGGGTCTGCTTGATGAGGTCGTTGCCCTTGATCTCTTCCTCGCCGATGTTGAGCAGGCCGACCCGCGGCCGCTCGTGGCCATCAAGCGCCTCGGCAACGAGGGACCCCATCTGGGCGAACTGCAGCAGATGACGCGGCTCGGAATCCACGTTGGCACCCAGATCAAGCATGTGGACATGCCCTTTCTGGGTCGGCAGCGCGGTCATGATGGCCGGGCGTTCAATCTGGGCGTGGGTTTTGAGCACGAAACGGCTGATGGCCATGAGTGCGCCGGTATTGCCGGCGGACACACAAGCCTGCGCCGCACCATCACGCACCGCGTTGATGGCCAGACGCATGGAGGACTGTTTCTTGAGACGCAGAGCCGTCGACACCTTGTCGTCCATGGTGACGAACTCGGTGGTATGAACGACTTGCAGGCGTGCACGCACCGCAGCCGGCGCGCGGACAAGCAACGGCGCAATGAGCGCATCGTCACCCACAAGATGCATATGCAGGTCCGGGTGTTCAGCCAGAACCTGCAGCGACGCTGGCACCGTGACTGAGGGACCGTGGTCCCCGCCCATCACGTCAACCGCCAGCGTAATACGCATGGCGGAGATCAGGTCTCGTCCTTGGCACCAAACAGCTGATGGCCGCGGTAGAAGCCATCCTTGGTGACGTGGTGACGACGGTGCAGTTCGCCCGTGGTCTGGTCGACGCTGAGGGTCGGACCGGTCAGGGCATCATGCGAACGACGCATGTCACGACGGGAACGGCTCTTGCGGTTTTGTTGAACGGCCATGGCTTACTCCGGCACTATCAATGATTCAGTTGGATCGCCTGCGTCACCGCAGTCGAATGCTCAGTCACTCCGAGTCCGGCAGCTTGAGGCTGGCCAGGACCTGGAACGGGTTTTCCTTCTTCACGGGCGCCGCCACGACTTCTTCCGGTTCGGAGAAGATGGCCTGCGGCTCGCAGTCTTCATGACGAGCGACCAGCGGCAAGGCCAGGATCAGCTCGTCTTCGAGGAGCTCAGGAAAGTCGAGATGACCGTCGCTGAACACCACGTAATCTTCGTCTTCGCTCAGACGGTCGGCATAGGCCTCGTCGCTGAGCAGGTACACATCCACATCGGCCGCAACCGGCACCGTCACCGCGTCCAGGCAGCACTGACAGGTCAGGCGCAGTACCGTCCCCAGCTGGCCCGCCAGATGCGGCAGCCCGCGGGCATCCCGCACGAAGCGCAGCTTGACGCTGACATCGCCTTCGTGACCCAGCGCACCTTCGAGCAAACGCGCGAAGCGACGCAGGGGAACGACCGCATCCAGCAGGGCTTCTCGATCAGCCCATTTGCCGGGTTCGATCAGGTGTGGGAGCGTGGCTTCTGACATAGGGGCGGGATGATACGGACTCACCCTGCCCCTGTCAAAAATTTTCCGGGGAGAATTTCTGGTCCGAGGTCAGCGCAGACCATCCTGCGGCAGACTCAAACCCAGCCCCTGGCGCAACCCCAGGGAGACCTCGGTACCGAGACGTCGCAGCACGCGGTCAAAGGGATTGGGCACCAGGGTGTAATCCACCAGGGTATCCTGCTTGATGACATCTCGCGCCACCGAATGCAGCGAACCGATGTCGTCAGCAAGCCCCAGCGCAATCGCCTGCTGACCGCTCCAGAAATAGCCGGAGAAGAGGTCGGGATGGCTGCTGAGGCGGCTTCCGCGACCCGCCTTGACCGCCGCGATGAACTCGCGGTGCACGGCATCCAGAACACCCTGCACATGCTCGCGCTCCACCGGATCCACCGACCGCGTCGGACTCAGCAGGTTCTTGTGGTTGCCGGCCGTCAGGGTACGGTCTTCGACACCCAGTTTCTGCATGAGGCTGGGCACGCCAAAGCCGGGCATGATCACACCGATGGAGCCGACCAGGCTGGAGGGATTGACATAGATCCTGTCGGCCGCAACCGCCATGTAATAGGCACCGGAAGCGCCCATGTCGCCAATCACGGCATAAACCGGCTTCTTGGGGAACTTGGCACGCAGGCGCTTGATTTCGCGATAAACCTCATCCGCCTGCACCGGACTGCCGCCCGGACTGTTGATGCGGAGCACGACGGCCCGGGCCTCGGCTGTCTCGAAAGCGGTATCCAGCGCCTCGATCAGGCTGTCGGCATTGGCTGGCGCATCGGCAGCAATTTCCCCGTCGACCTGGATCACGGCGACATGCGGACCGAAGGCACTGGCATCGACTGAAGAGCCGCCAACCATCTTGAAGGCCAGGAAAACCAGGAACAGAACGATCAGCAGACGACGCAACCAGCGCCAGCGACGCGCACGACGACGATCCTGAAGGTCCTCCAGCAGGAACCGCTCCACCAGCGCCCAGTCCTTCGGACCGCTGCTTCCACGTGGCACATTGCCCCATTCCGACATGTCTTGCTTCCTTTATATATGTGTCAGGCCTGTCGGCCCGCGAACCCGTGCAGCCTATAACGAAGCCAAACGCAGTGCCAAGGCATCCATGCTGTCGCACAGTGCCAGCGGGCCATGCGCCAGCAGGCGTTCCGGGGAATGCACCCCGTAGGTCACGCCGATCGACGCCATGCCGATGGCTTCCGCCATGGCCAGGTCATAGGTGGTATCGCCGATCATGACCGCACGGTTGACCGGTACCGCCAGAATTTCCAGCAACTCCTGCAGCATCCGCGGATCCGGCTTGGATGCCGTCTCATCCGCGCAGCGTGTCGCCGCAAAATACGGGTGCCAGCCGGTATCGCCCAGCACGCGATCCAGTCCGACGCGGGTCTTGCCGGTCGCCACAGCCAGCGTCCGGCCTTGCCCGCGCAGCGTCTGCAACAACGCTTCCGCACCCCGGAACGGCTGACTGCGCCCGCCGGTGCCACCCACGAAATGATGGGCATAACGCTGACGCAGAGCCAGGCGATCCGCTTCCGGCACCTGCGGAAAGAGCACCCGCATGGCCTCCGGCAAGCCCAGGCCAATGATGTCGCGCGCCGCGGCATCGGTGGGCTCAGGCACCTGCAGATCGTGCGCGGCGGCTTTCACGCTGCTGACAATCTGGGCCACAGAGTCCATCAGCGTGCCATCCCAGTCGAAAATCACCAGATCGAAGTCAGCCACGGCGCAGAATCTCCAGGCCGGCTTCGAAATCCTGATCCAGCGGCGCTTCCAGCGACAATTTCTTGCCTGACGGCAGGGTCAGGCGCAGTGCGCGGGCGTGCAGAAACAGCCGCGCCAGGCCTCGGGCCTTGAAGCTGACGTTATCCGAGTCACGACCGTATTTGTCGTCGCCCACCAGCGGGTGACCGAGATGCTGGGCATGAACACGGATCTGATGGGTACGCCCGGTGAGCAGATGCGCCTCGACCAGGGTGGCATCCTTGAAGCGTTCCAGCACGGTGAAGATGGTGATGGCGGTCTTGCCTTCGCGTGACACCCGCACCACCGCTTCACCGGTGGGGCGTTCGACCTTGAGCAGCGGCGCGTCGACTCGGTGCTGGCTGCCACTGAGGCGGCCGGACAGCAACGCAACATAGCGCTTGTCCATGTCACCGTCGCGCAGCTGCCCGTGGAGGGCGCGCAGCAGCGCGCGATGCCCGGTGACCATGATCAGGCCCGAGGTGTCACGATCCAGGCGATGCACCAGCTCCAGACTGGCCGCCTCTTCAGGACGCAGGGCACGCAGGGCTTCGATCAGGCCGATGGAGATGCCGCTGCCGCCATGAACGGCGAGACCGGCGGGCTTGTTGATCACCAGCAGGTTGTCATCATCATGGATGATGCGGCCGGCCAGCAGCTTCTGCAGGCTCGTGGTCGGTCGCGCCGCCGGCTTTTCCTCGCTGACCCGCAGCGGCGGGACGCGAATGATGTCGCCGGCCTGGATCCGGTAATCCGGCTTCACACGGCCTTTGTTCACACGCACCTCGCCGGTGCGCACGATGCGGTAGACCAGCGTGCGCGGCGCACCCTTCAATGCCGTGATGAGGAAATTGTCCAGGCGCTGACCGGCAAACGCCTCAGCGACAGTGAGAAAACGGGCCGCGGGGGCTTCGGCGGCATCTGATTCGTGCATGCAAGGGCCTGTAGGGCAATTCCGACGAGGGATAGACCTTGACGGAAGATGACTGCTATATTACCGAGTCGCTTGCAAGTGAAGACCGTCGGCGAGAAATGTCGATGGCGGAATTATAAAGCAAAGCGACTGCCGCTTGGCGGGAAACGCACCCGAGCCGAGTCTCCTCTGACGAGAGAAGCGTGACGACAGAAACCTGTCGCCTGCGATCGCTGAGGATGACCGCCGACACATGCACCTCCCCCACCCGGCCCCAGGGCAGCGCGAGCTGCCGGAAACAAAAGCCTAGCGCCACATCCATGGTTTGCGCGCAGGCAGGATTTGATTCGCGGCCCCGGTCACGCTTTTCGACCGGGAACCGTGCCACAGCCCTCCCCCCGGCTATCCCGGGCCTGAGCGCCGTGGCCGACAACAGAATTTCTGCTGCATGATGCTGCGGGGCCCGCCCTTCGGATCATGCATCCCTGCACGAGCATGCCCACCCGGCATCTCGTCCTTGCTGTTGCCGCAGGCCTGCCAGCGGGCACCCGATGTGGGGCACAAACCCCATGGGTAACCCGAAAAATGAAACGCATGTTGATCAATGCCACGCACTCGGAAGAGATTCGTGTGGCCATGGTAGATGGCCAGCGCCTCTACGATTTTGACTTGGAACACCGCGGCCGCGTCCAGAAAAAAGCCAGTATCTACAAGGGCCGCATCACCCGCATCGAACCCAGCCTGGAGGCTGCCTTCGTCGACTTCGGCGGAGACCGTCACGGCTTTCTGCCGCTGAAGGAAGTCGCCCGCGAGTACTTCAACAAGAGCCCGAAGGAAGCCGGCGGCCGCATCACCATCAAGGATGCGCTGCAGGAAGGCCAGGAAGTCATCGTCCAGGTCGAGAAGGAAGAGCGCGGCAACAAGGGCGCCGCCCTG
>CAZEEQ010000025.1:0-29666 GCA_964511255.1 uncultured Paraperlucidibaca sp. | reverse complement strand
AGCGGCGCTGGATGGCTTCGGCGATGGGAATCGACTTGGCGTTGGCCAGCGAGCAGTAGTCACCGCCCGGGCAGCAGATGATGTTGGTCAGGAAACCGATGTTGGCGGTGTCGAAGCCGAGGATCTTGAGTTCGGCATGCAGCGCCGGCAGATCGGACTGCTTCACGTCAGCCAGAACCAGGTTCTGCTCGTGCGTGCTGCGCAGTTCCCCGAAGCTGTAGCGGTCAGCGAGGTCAGCCACGGCTTCCATCTGTTCTGCCGTGATGTCGCCCGGCGCGATGCCGGTCTTCTTCAGCGACAGGGTAACGATGGCATAGCCAGGCACCTTGTGCGCGGTGACATTGCGGTGAACCCAGTTGTCGAGCACGGCATCAGCGGCGCGGGCGGCGGCCAGCTCGGCGGAGGTGACTGGCAGGGTTTCGTAGGCCGGGGCCGTGAAGAAGCTGGCCAGACGCTCGAATTCGGCATCGGGCACAGTCAGCGGACCGCCCTGGAGATGCTTGAACTCGGCCTCGACCTGTTCGGCGAATACGGCCGGGGTCAGGGCCTTGACCAGGATCTTGATGCGGGCCTTGTACTTGTTGTCGCGGCGACCGTGGAGGTTGTACACGCGCAGCACGGCATCGAGATAGGCGATCAGGTCCTGATGCGGCAGGAAGTCACGGATGACGGCGCCAACAATGGGCGTACGGCCGAGGCCGCCGCCGACCATGATCTGGTAGCCCCGCTCACCGGCGGCATTGCGCACAATGAAGACACCAATGTCATGCACCTGGGTGGCGGCGCGATCGATATCCGGGTGGGCATTCACGGCGATCTTGAACTTGCGCGGCAGGAAGGCGAACTCCGGATGGAAGGTCGACCACTGGCGGATCAGTTCGCAGGTTGGGCGCGGATCTTCGATTTCGCCGGCCACGACGCCAGCGAACTGGTCAGTGGTGGTATTGCGAATGCAGTTGCCGCTGGTCTGGATGGCGTGCATCTCGACTGAGGCCAGCTCAGCCAGGATGTCCGGGACATCTGCCACGGCCGGCCAGTTGAGCTGGATGTTCTGGCGCGTGCTGACATGAGCATAGCCGCGGTCGTAATGACGCGAGATGTCAGCGATTTTGCGCAACTGGGCGCTCGACAGCATGCCGTAGGGCACGGCAATACGCAGCATGGGCGCGTAGCGCTGGACATAGAGGCCATTCTGGAGACGCAGGGGGCGGAATTCATCTTCCGTCAGCTCGCCGGCCAGGTAGCGCTGGGTCTGGTCGCGGAATTGGGCGACTCGGTCGTCGACAATCCGCTGGTCGTACGCATCGTAACGATACATTCAGGTAATCCGGTAATTCACGAACGGCCGCAAGAATAACAGGGGTATTCCTATAGGCAAAATGGAATTTCCTGACGGCATTTATCAGAAAAAGTGCTAAGCAAATCGGGATTGTCTGCCATTTGTCCAACAATCGGATTAGCGTCTGGCGGGGGGCAGGCGCTGTGCTAGCATAGTCTTCTAATGACAGTATTTGGGACTGCGCCACGCTCATGAGTTTCCGCGCCAATGAGAGCCTGGCCGAGCAGATTGCACAGCATCTGGGCGAACAAATCATTTCCGGGGATCTGGTCGAAGGCGAGCGCATCCAGGAGCTTCGCATCGCCGCCGAGCTGGATGTCAGCCGCGGCTCCGTGCGCGAGGCACTGCTGATCCTGCAGCGGCGTCATCTCATCGAGATTTTTCCGCGTCGGGGCGCAGTGGTCGCCGAGCTTTCGCCGATCATGGTCAAGGGGCTCTACGAGCTGGTTGTGGTGCTTTTCGGCCTGATTGTCCGGCGCATGTCCGATGTCTGGCGTCAAAGCGATCTCGAGCCTTTTCTGGAAGACCTCGGTGCCTTGCAGGAGGCTGTCGAATCCCAGGACATCGAGAGTTTCTATGAAGGCAGTTTCGGGATGCTGAGCAAGGCCCGGCGCTTTGTCGGCAATCCCTATCTCGACAATACCCTGTCGGATCTGCAACCCTCGGTGCGGCGTGCCTATTATCTGGCGTTGCAGGTCAACAAGCGTGAGCTTGAGGAGGCTTTCAGCTTCCTGCGCGGGGTCATGGATGCGGTCTTGCTGCGTCAGGGTGACAAGGCAGCGGAGCTGGTCGAGGAATTTGCATTGCATCAGCGCAACCTGGTTCTCGAATCCCTGTTGCGTGTTAAACAGATCGAAATGGCCTGGGCTCGCCGGCATCGTCGCTAAGGACTTTTCATGCGTCTGAAAACCATCAAGCTTGCGGGCTTCAAATCATTTGTCGACCCGACCAGCGCGCATTTTCCGACGAATTTGTCGGCTGTGGTCGGGCCCAACGGTTGCGGCAAGTCGAACATCATCGACGCCGTACGCTGGGTCATGGGCGAAAGCTCCGCGAAAAACCTGCGCGGCGAGTCGATGACCGATGTCATCTTCAATGGCTCGGTCGGGCGCAAGCCGGTCGGCCAGGCATCCATCGAACTGATCTTCGACAACGCCGACAGTTCGCTGGGCGGCGAGTGGGCGCAATACGCGGAAATCTCGATCAAGCGCATCGTCACGCGTGATGCCCGTTCCGACTACTTCCTCAACGGCACGCGTTGCCGCCGCAAGGACATCACCGACATTTTCCTCGGTACCGGCCTCGGTCCGCGCTCCTACGCCATCATCGAGCAGGGCATGATCTCGCGCCTGATCGAGTCCAAGCCGGAAGAGCTGCGCGTCTATATCGAGGAGGCGGCGGGCATCTCCAAGTACAAGGAGCGTCGCCGCGAGACCGAGAACCGCATGCGTCATACACGCGAGAATCTCGATCGTCTCAATGACATTCGCGAAGAGCTGGGCAAGCAGTTGCAGCATCTCGAAAAGCAGGCAAGAGATGCGGAAAAATACAAGGAATTCAAAGAAGAGGAGCGTAATCTTCGCGCTCAGCTTTATGCCTTGAGGTGGCGTTCTCTGGACCAGCAGGTCCAGCAGCACGAAGGCAGCATCCGCGAGCTGGAAGTGCGTCTGGAAGCTGCGATGGCGTCGCAGCGCGAGTTCGAGGCGGCGCTGGTGCGTGACCGCGAGGCGCAGTTCGCGCTCAGTGATGAATTCAATAGGGTGCAAAGCCGCTACTACCAGCTGGGCAGTGACATCGCCCGTGTCCAGCAGGCCCAGCGCTACCGCACCGAGCGTCTGGCGGAGCTGCAGGAGTCGCTGGCGGCCGTCGAGCGTCAGGCTGAACAGGCCCGCCAGCTGCTCGATCACGACCGTGCCGAGCTGGAGCAGGCCGAGAGCGAGCAACTGGAACTGGAACCGGCGCACGAATTGCTCCTGGCCGAGTCGGAAGCGGCCAGCGAGCAGCTGATTGATGCCGAGTCGCGTCTGGCTGACTGGCAGCAGGCCTGGGACCAGTTCAACCTGCAGTCACAGGGGCCGCGCCAGCGCGCCGAAGTCGAACAATCCCGCATCCAGCATCTCGAGCAGTCCATGCGCCGCGCCCAGGAGCGTTTCCAGCGCCTGGAGCAGGAGCAGGCCGCGCTGCATGGCGGGCCGCTGGAAAGCGAGCTGGCCGAGCTCACTGGCGAGGCCGCTGAGCAGAAAATGTTGCTGGAAGAGGCGGAAGGTCGTCTTTCCGATGCCGTGGAAGCCATGCAGCACAATCGTCAGGCGCTGGGCGAAGCCGGCACCGAGCTGGATGAGCGCCGCCAGGCCCTGCAGACCCTGCGCGGGCGCGAAGCCTCGCTGCTGGCACTACAGGAAGCTGCTGAAAAGGGGCAGCTGGCGGTGAATCACTGGCTGTCCGAGCGCGGTATCCAGGGCAAGGCGCTGGCTGAACAGCTGCGCGTCGCCAGTGGCTGGGAGGCGGCGGTGGAAACCGTCCTGGGGCCGCAGCTGCAAAGTATTCAGGTCGATTCGCTGCAGCGCATCGCCGAGCATCTGGATGCCTTGCCATCCGGTCAGGTGGCTTTTGCCGAGGCCGGTGCCCCGGCCCGGGGGCGCGACAAGGCGCACGGGCAGGCGGCGGGCAAACGCCTGGGTGCCTGCATCGAGTCCGGACCGGACTGGCTGCAAGGCGTGCTCAACAGTGTGCGCGTGGCCGATGACCTGGCGCAGGCGCTCGCGCTGCGTGGCGAGCTGGCCAGCCATGAATCGGTGGTGACCCCGGAGGGATACTGGGTGGGTTCGTCCTGGCTGCGTTTCCGAGCCGCCAAGCATGATCCCACCAGCGGCCAGCTGGCGCGTCGTCGCGAGCTTGACGGCCTGCACAGCGAGCGCGAGCGGCTGGAGCAGGGGCTGGCTGAAAGTCAGGCCCGCCAGCTCAGCCTGCGCGAAGCCCTGCGTGATGCCGAGCAGGGCCGTGAAGCCCTGCAGCGTGATCTTACCCAGCGTCATCGCAGCCTCGGCGACCTGCAGGCGCAGATCGGTGCCCGCCAGGTCCGTCTCGAACAGTTCCTGGCCCGCCGTGAGCGCATCGGTCAGGACATGCAGGAAGTCCAGCGTCAGTCGGCGCTTGATCAGGAAAGCCTGGCCGAGTCGCGCTTGGTTCTGCAGGAAGCACTGGATGTCATGAGCAATGACACCCGTGAGCGCGAGTTGCGCCTGGCCGAGCGTGAGCAATGGCGTGCCGCCGTTGACCAGGCACGTCTGCTGCAGCGTGAGCGCCGCGAGGCCCTGCATCAGTGCGCTTTGCGCAAGCAGTCGCTGAGCGCGCGGGCGCAGGGTCTGAGCGCCGGTCTGCAGCGCCTGGAGGAGCAGTCAGACGGTCTGCGTGAGCGTCGCGAAGCACTGGCCATCCAGGTGCTGGAGCTGAATGCGCCGTCAGAACACGACAGCGATGAGCTGGAAACCCTGCTGGCGCGCCATGTCGAGGCCGAGCAGGCGCTGGCTCAGGTACGTGATCAGGTTGAAACCATCCAGAACCAGCTGCGCGAGGCCGAATTGGGCCGCAGCCGTGCCGATCAGCAGGTTCAGATTATCCGCGACAGCCTGGGCAGCACCCGTTTGGAGTGGCAGAACGCGCTGGCCAGGCGCGAGTCGCAGCAGGAGCAGTTGCTGGAGGCCGAGGCCGTGCTGGAAACCGTACTGGCCACGTTGCCGGGCGAGGCCACGGAAAGTGAGTGGCAGTTGTCGCTGGAGCGTGTCGGTATCCGCATCAGCCGCCTGGGCGCCATCAACCTGGCCGCCATCGAGGAATACCAGTCCCAGGCCGAGCGCAAGACTTATCTCGATCAGCAGGATGCCGACCTTCAGGAAGCCCTGGAGACGCTGGAAAATGCCATCCGCAAGATCGATCGCGAGACCCGCGCGCTGTTCAAGGAGACCTTCGACAAGGTCAACGCCGGTCTGCAGGCCTTGTTCCCCAAGGTCTTCGGGGGCGGCACGGCGTATCTCGAACTGACTGATGACGACCTGCTGGAAGCCGGCGTCACCATCATGGCGCGCCCGCCGGGCAAGCGGAACTCCACCATTCACCTGCTCTCGGGTGGCGAGAAGGCGTTGACGGCGTTGTCACTGGTATTCTCCATTTTCCAGCTCAATCCGGCGCCATTCTGTATGCTCGACGAAGTGGATGCCCCGCTGGACGACGCCAATGTGGGCCGTTTCGCGAGACTGGTCGAACAGATGTCGGAGCAGGTACAGTTCGTCTACATTACGCATAACAAGATTGCCATGGAGATGGCGCAACAACTCATGGGCGTTACCATGCAGGAACCCGGCGTATCGCGTCTGGTTTCGGTAAACGTTGACGAAGCAGCAGCACTCGCCAGCCAGTGACAGGCATAGGGCAGGGCAACGACGGGGCAAGAGGGCAATGAGCTTGATGATGCAGCAACCGCTGATATGGCTTGCAGTAGTGCTGGTGGTGGTCCTGCTGCTGGGGTACCTCGTCTGGTGGCGACCGCGCTCGAAGCGTCTGCGCCTGCGTATCGAGCCGGTGCCGCCGGCGCGCCTCGACAGCACGCCGATTGAACGCACTGAAATCGTCAGCCCGGTCCGGGTCCGCCACCGGGACGGCAGCGAGTCCGCAGACCCTGCTGACAGCGTCGATCATTCCGTCACCACCGCGGCCGAACTCGCGCCGGAAATGCCTGCCGCCCTCGCCGCGGCACCTGCGGAGTCTCTGATGGCGGATCTCGGCACAGCCGAACCTTTTGATGTCGCCGTCGTCGAGGCGGCGGCCGATTTGCCGCCCGAGCCGGTCAGCGTTGAGCCATCCCCGGCGTCACGTCTGAGTCAGGCCGACCTCTTTCCAGAGGCCACCGTACCGGTGCAGCCACCGCGTCCGGCCAAGGCGGCCACGCTGTTCGATGCAGCCGAACCCTGCGAGCCGGTCGATGCAACCCTGAACAGCGGCAATGGCAGCGACGGACTGCCGCCCATTGAGCTGGTCATCTCCCTGCATGTCATGGCCCGTGACAAGGCCTTCGAGGGCCGCAAGCTGCTGGAGCTGCTGTTGCAGTACGGTTTGCGCTTCGGCGACATGAATATCTTTCATCGCCACGAATTCCCCACCGGTCATGGCGTCGTGCTCTTCAGCCTGGCTCAGGCCATGGAGCCGGGAACGTTCAACATCGATAGCCTGGAGCGCGAGACCGTGCCCGGCGTCAGCCTCTTTCTCAGTCTGCCCGGCTACAAGAGCCTGACGGCCTATGATCTCATGGTCGATACCGCGCGCCGTCTTGCGGTCGAACTTGGGGGCGATCTGCTCGATCAGCACTCTCAGGTCGTCACTGCTGGTCAGTTTGACAGCTGGCGCGACCAGGTCACCGCATTCGAACGCAAGCGCCTGATGTCATCGTGAGCGAACTGTCTGTTGCAGAGCGCCTGCAGGCACTGCGGGCGCAGCTGCGCCACCACGCCCATCTCTATTACGTTGTTGACTGCCCGGAGTTGCCGGACAGCGATTACGACACGCTTTATCGCGAGCTGTTGGCGCTCGAAGCCGCTCATCCCGAACTGATCACGCCGGACTCGCCCAGTCAGCGCGTGGGTGCCACACCAGACTCGGCATTTGCGCCGGTGCCGCATCAGGTGCCCATGCTGTCACTGGATAATGTCTTCACGGCCGAGGAGTGGCTCGATGTCGACCGCCGCGTACGTGAGCGTCTGGGCTGGGAAGTCGCGGTTGGCGTCGCCTATGCCTGTGAACCCAAGTTTGATGGCCTGGCGGTCACCCTGCATTATCACGATGGACTGCTGGTGCAGGCGGCGACCCGCGGCGACGGCAGTACCGGTGAAGACATCACGGCCAATGTCCGGACCATTCCCAGCGTCCCGCTGCGTCTGACCGGCGAGCGTTTGCCGGCACAGCTGGAGGTCCGCGGCGAAGTGCTGATGCCGCGTGCGGGCTTCGAGCGACTCAATATCCGCCAGCTTGAGCAAGGTGAGAAAGTCTTTGCCAACCCGCGCAATGCGGCCGCCGGCGCGCTGCGTCAACTCGACCCGCGCATCACCGCACAGCGTCCGCTGGACTTTTACGCCTACGCCATCGCTGACCTGGCCGGTGCCGAGTGGCCGTCGACGCACAGCCAGACGCTGCGCTGGCTGGCTTCGCTGGGCTTCAAGATCAGTGATCTCGCCAGCAGCGGCAATGGCCCCACGTATGTCCAGCAAGCGTACGAGATGCTCGGGCAGCGGCGTGACAGCCTGCCTTTCGATATCGATGGCATGGTGATCAAGGTCGATGACCGTCGCCTGCAGCTCGATCTCGGCTTCGTCGCGCGCGCACCGCGCTGGGCGGTGGCCTACAAGTTTCCGGCTCAGGAAGCGAGCACGCGGCTGGAAGCCATCGAATGGCAGGTCGGCCGTACCGGCGCACTGACGCCGGTGGCGCGCCTGGCGCCGGTCAATGTCGGCGGCGTGGTGGTCAGCAATGCCACCTTGCACAACATCGAGGAAGTGAAGCGCCTCGACCTGCGTCCCGGCGACAGTGTGGTGATCTATCGTGCGGGCGATGTCATCCCCAAGGTCATGCGTCGACTCGACGACGAGGGGCATGCGGATCGCCCTGAAGTTCTGCTGCCAACCTGCTGCCCGGTCTGTGGTTCGCAGGTTGCCAAGCCGGAAGGCGAGGTCATTGCCCGCTGTACCGCCGGCCTGTTCTGCCCGGCGCAGCGCAAGGAAGCCTTGCGCCACTTTGCCTCGCGCCGCGCCATGGACATCGAGGGTCTGGGCGAGAAGTGGATCGATCTGCTGGTCGAGCGCGAACTCGTGCACAACCCGGCCGACATCTACCGGCTCGACAAGCCCGTGCTGCTGACGCTGCCGCGCATGGCCGAGAAATCGGCCGACAACCTGCTGGCTGGTATCGCGAAGAGCAAACAGACCACGCTGGGCCGCTTCCTGTTCGCGCTCGGCATCCCCGAGGTGGGCGAGACGACGGCTGGCCTGCTGGCGCGCCAGTTCGGCACGCTGGATGCGCTGCTGGCCGCCGATGAAGCCGCCTTGCTGGCGACACCGGATGTCGGGCCGGTGGTGGCACAGTCCATCCTCGGTTTCCTCGCCGAGCCGCACAACCAGACGGTGATTGCCGCCCTGCGGCATGCCGGAGTGCAATGGGCCGATCAGGCGGCTGCTCAGGACCTGCCGCAGCCGCTGGCCGGGCAGACCTGGGTGCTGACCGGCACGCTGGCGACCATGGGCCGTGACGAGGCCGGTGATCGTTTGCGGGCGCTGGGTGCCAAGGTCAGCGGCAGTGTGTCGAAAAAGACCCATGTGGTGGTGGCCGGGGAGTCGGCCGGGTCCAAGCTCGCCAACGCCCAGGCGTTGGGTGTGACGGTCTGGGACGAGGCGCAACTGATCCGTTTTCTCCAGGAGCACGAGGCATGATGCGTTCCGTCCTGTTGATCTGCGGGCTTGCGCTGGTGTCAGGTTGCAGCACCCTGGCGCCGCCGCGTCAGCCCATGAACCTGTGTGCCGTGTTCGCTGAAAAAAGCGAATGGCGCAAGCCGGCTGCGCGCAGCGAAGCGCGCTGGGGCGTGCCGGTGCCGGTTCTCATGGCCACCATTTTTCATGAGTCATCCTATCGTGCTGATGCCCGGCCGCCGCGGCGCTACTACCTGGGCTTCATTCCGGGGCTGCGGCCGAGCTCGGCCTATGGTTACGCCCAGGCCAAAGATGAGGTCTGGGGGGAGTATGTTGATGCTGAGCGCCGCTGGTTCGCCAGCCGCAGCGACTTCGCGGATGCGGTCGACTTCGTCGGCTGGTATCACGATGGCAGCATCCGGACACTGGGCATCCGTCCCGATGATGTCCGCAACCTCTATCTGACCTACAACGAGGGTCGTGGCGGCTTTGCCCGCAACAGCTATCTGGCCAAACCGAAACTGGTGGCTTACACCGACAAGGTGGCACAGACCGAGGCGCGCTATCGCCAGCAGTATGCGGGCTGTCCGTTGCGCTGATCCCCTGGCCGCTCCGGTCCTGCGCTTAAACCCTCTTTCCGGATGGCCACCATAGCCCGCGCAGCCACTGTTTGTGCAGAAAGCGCTCCGGTCGCAGGCGCGTGATCATGGCGGCAGACACTGGCGGGACCGTGCCGTCGAGCTGTGCCGCGATCAGCTCGGCCGCCATCCATGCCTGAGTGAAGCCCTTGGCGCCATGTCCCAGACTGGCGAACAGCCGCGGCAGCGGGCGTTCGCCGGGCGGCAGGCGCCGGCCGGGCGGCGTGCGGGCCATGCGCGCGGTCAGTTCCGGCAGCCAGGGCATTTCACCCATCAGCGGCAGATAGTCCGGAGTCTGCCAGCGCAGGCTGGCGCGCCCCAGCCAGTCGGCAGTCACGGGCAGGGCATCCGCCAGTGCCGGCAGCAGATCGGCGAGCGCGGAGCGGTTGGCGGCCTGATCCTCGGCACGGCAGGTGGCATCGTCGCGGCCAGGCTGGAAAGTCGCGCCGAGGCAGTGGTTGCCATCCAGGGCCGGCGTCAGATAACCGCCATAGCAAAGGGTGGTGCGTAGCGGCAGCGTTGCGGCCACGCGGGATACTTGCCCGCGTACCGGCTGCAGCGGCAGCTCACGGCCCAGATCGAGGGCGCGCACCGCGCCGGCCTGCGCCAGTACCAGCACGCCGGCCTGGCGCTGTCCGCGCGTGGTCTCCAGCCGCCAGACCGGGCCCGATGGCGTGTCCAGCGGCTGCGCATCCAGTACCCGGGTAGCGGTTTCCAGTGTGATGCCGGGGTGCGCCAGCAAGGCATCCAGCAGCGGGCGAGGCCGCAGAATGCCGGCCTGGGGCAGCCACAGCGCTGACATGGGCAAGGGTACGCCGGCCAGCGCCGAGGCCTCGGCCGCATCCACCCGCCAGACATGCCGGCCCCACCAGGGGTGATCCGGGCCGACCTCGGCCTTCTGTTTGCGCTGGTCCAGCCAGAGCACACCCGTCGGCTCGAAATGCGGACTCAGACGCGGGTCGCGCAGGCGTTCGAGGGCGAGCAGGAAGGATTGCGATTGCAGGTGGTCGGGGGTGAGGGCGGCGCTGACCAGCTTGGGATAAAGGATGGCGGCCGGGTTGCCGGAGCCGCCACCCCCCGGGGTGTCACCAGCCTCGAGTACGCGCACCGGCCAGCCGCGTTCGGCCAGGCTCCAGGCCACCGTGGCTCCGGCGATGCCGGCACCGATGACGACGACCTGTTGGCGCGGACTCACAAGACTCAGGGCAGTGTTTTACGGAAGGGTTTGACGGTGACCTTGGCATAGACGCCGGCCGCCACGAAGGGGTCGGCGTTGGCAAAGGCTTCGGCGCTGCTCAGCGAGTCGAATTCGGCCACCACCAGACTGCCGGTGAAGCCGGCGGGGCCGGGGTCTTCACTGTCAATCGCCGGGTGCGGGCCGGCCAGCAGCAGGCGGCCTTCGGCCTGCAGGGCCTGCAGGCGGGCGAGATGGGCCGGTCGGTGGGCCAGGCGCAGCGCCAGCGTGTCCGGTGCATCTTCGGAAATGATGGCATACCACATGGTGTCAAACTCCAGACGGAAACAGGATCAGGCCTTGGGGGTGTCGTCCCTGATGGCGCCCTGGCGAACCAGCCAGATGCCCTGGGCAATGATGAAGCCGAAGGTCAGCGCCATGCTGCCGAAGAGCTTGAAATCTACCCAGTACTGCGGGTAGCGCAGCACGACAAACGCGTTGGCGGCGGCGGCGAACAAAAAGAACACCACCCAGGCCAGGTTGAGCCCGCGCCATTGACGCGCGCGCAGGGTCACGGCCTGACCCATCATGCGTTCGATCAGCGGCTTCTCGCCAATGAACTGGCTGCCGAAAAAGAGCAGAGCGAGCAGAACATAGACGGCCGGTGCCTTCCATTGCAGGAAGCGTTCATCGTGCAGGACCAGCGTCAGCGTGCCGAGGCCGAG
This sequence comes from uncultured Paraperlucidibaca sp., assembly GCA_964511255.1. Taxonomy (GTDB): domain Bacteria; phylum Pseudomonadota; class Gammaproteobacteria; order Pseudomonadales; family Moraxellaceae; genus Perlucidibaca. The sequence goes on along the minus strand of CAZEEQ010000025.1, from coordinate 18,342 downwards.
GGTGGCCCCTACCGTGATCCACTGGCTGGTCTCGAGGCGGCGGTCACGCCACCAGATGGCGCCGTAGATCACAGCGACGGCGATCATGAGCACCGCAGCAGCGGTATAGACGCCCTCCAGCTTGTAGGCAATGAAAAACAGCACGATGGGCAGGAAATCCAGCCAGGCTTTCATCCGCAGATACCTCAATGGCGCGCGCCGGCGAGCCGGGCGGGTGTCGATCTGATAAAGTCAGGCATCTTAATCACTGGTGGAGCCGGATGCCATGCCGGAAATCGATCTGCACAGCCATAGCCAGTACTCGGACGGCAGTCTCACGCCGGCCGATCTGGTGGCATTGGCCGCGCGGGCGGGCGTCAAGGCGCTGGCACTCACCGATCATGACAGCACCGATGGCATTGCCGAAGCGCGGCTGGCGGCCGATCAGGCCGGCATCACGCTGATCCCTGGCGTCGAGTTGTCGGCGGTCTGGGGCACCCACAACATCCATGTCGTCGGCCTGCAGGTTGATACGGCCAATCCCGTGCTCAAGTCCGGCCTGCAGCGTCAGGCCGGTGCCCGGGCAGAGCGCGGCCGCCAGATCGGCGCCCGCCTCGAGGCCCTCGGCATGACCGGGGCTTATGCGGGGGCACTGGCGCTGGCGAGCAGTCCCGACGGCCTCAGCCGCACCCATTTCTCGCAATGGCTTTATGCCAACCAGCATGTCAGCACCATTCAGCAGGCCTTCGACCGTTATCTCGGTCCGCGCAAGCCGGCGTCCGTGCCGATGCCCTGGGCCGAGCTGGCCGATACCATCGCCTGGATCCACGCGGCCGGCGGCGTCGCTGTGCTTGCACATCCGGGCCGCTACCCGATGACGCGCACCAAGCTGCGGGCACTGATCGCGGCTTTCAAGGCGGCGGGCGGGGATGCCATGGAGGTGGCCACGGCGACCGAGAAGCCGGACATGGTGCGTTATCTGGGTCAACTGTCGGCACAGAACGGCCTGCTGGCTTCGCAGGGCAGCGACTATCACGGCACCCCGGCACCCTGGATCGCGCTCGGCCGTTTCCCTGTGCTGCCGAAAGACTGCACGCCGGTGTGGACGGCCTGGGGCTGGTCTGCAAGCGGAGAAGGGGTCGGACCTGCCTCCGGGCACTGCCCCGTACAACAGGAACTTCTGGAGCTGAACGCGTGACGCAACACTGGATACTGCACCCGGACAATCCGCAACCGCGCCTGCTCAAGCAGGCCGCTGACCGTCTGCGCGCGGGCGAACTGATCGTCATGCCGACTGACGCCAGCTATGTGCTGGCCTGCCATATCGGCGACAAGGCTGCGATGGAACGCCTCCGCCGGTTGCGCGGTCTCGATGACCAGCATCACCTCACGCTGATCTGCCGCGATCTTTCCGAGATCGGCACCTATGCCAAGGTCGACAATCCGACTTTCCGCTTGCTCAAGGCCCATACGCCGGGGGCATATACTTTCATCCTGGCCGGCACCCGCGAAGTGCCCAAGCGTCTGCTGCATCCCAAGAAACAGACCATCGGCATCCGCGTGCCATCGCATCCGGTCGCTCTGGGACTGCTGGCACTGCTGGGCGAGCCGCTGCTGTCGGCCACCCTGATGATGCCGGGTGATGTCGAGCCGCTGAATGATCCCGAGGAGATTGTTGAGCGCCTCGGCAAATTGGTTGATGTGGTGCTCGATTCCGGTTTCGGCAGCTTGGTGTCCACCACCGTCGTCGATCTCAGCGAAGGCAGCCCGCGTGTCATGCGCGTCGGCCTCGGCGACCCGGCCGACTTCGCGTGAAAGCGCAGACCGGCCACGCACGTCAGTCACCCGACTTTCGGCAAGACAGTGGCTATACGCGGCTCGCACTGCCGCTATAATCCCCGCTTTCCCATGCGGATTTTCAGGAGACCCCCTTGAGTTCTGTCGCCTCGCAACAGCGTGTGCTGTCCGGCATGCGTCCGACCGGACGTCTGCACCTCGGTCACTACCACGGTGTGCTGAAGAACTGGGTCACCCTGCAGCATGAATACGACTGCTTCTTTTTCGTCGCCGACTGGCATGCCCTGACCACGCACTACGACGATCCCAGCCAGATCGAGCGCGCCACGCTCGAGATGCTGGTCGACTGGCTGGCGGCCGGCGTCAACCCGAAGGCGGCGACCCTGTTTGTGCAGTCGGCCATGCCTGAGCACGCCGAACTGCATCTGCTGCTGTCCATGATGACGCCGCTGGGCTGGCTGGAGCGCGTGCCGACCTACAAGGATCAGCAGGAAAAGCTGCGCGAGAAGGATCTCGCCACCTACGGCTTCCTCGGCTACCCGCTGCTGCAGGCTGCCGATATTCTGCTGTACCGTGCCGGCCTGGTGCCGGTGGGGGCGGATCAGGTGTCACATGTCGAGCTGACCCGCGAGGTCGCGCGCCGCTTCAATCACCTCTACGGCCGCGAGCCCGGCTTCGAACAGGCTGTCGAAGCCGCCATCGTCAAGATGGGCAAGAAGGCCGCCAAGCTCTACGTCGATCTCCGCAAACGCTATCAGGAAACCGGTGATGGCGATGCCCTGGGCACGGCGCAGGCACTGGTGCGCGACCAGCAGAACATCACCCTCGGTGACAAGGAGCGCCTGCTCGGCTCCATCGAAGGCTCGGGCAAGATCATTCTGCCCGAACCGCAGCCGCTGCTGACGCCGGCCTCGAAGATGCCGGGACTCGATGGCCAGAAAATGTCCAAGTCCTACGGCAACACCATCTCGCTGCGTGAAGCACCGGATGATGTCGATGCCAAGATTCGCAAAATGCCGACCGATCCAGCCCGCATCCGCCGCACTGATGCCGGCAATCCCGATGTATGCCCGGTCTGGCAGCTGCACGAGGTATACTCTGACAATGCCCGCAAGCAATGGGTGCAGCAGGGTTGCCGCAGCGCCGGCATCGGTTGCCTGGAATGCAAGAAGCCGGTGATTGACGCCATCAACGCCGAACTCGAGCCCATGCGTCTGCGCGGTCGTGAATTCGAGCAGGCGCCGGACATGCTGCGCAGCGTGCTGTCGGATGGTGCCGAGCGCGCCCGTGAAGTTGCCGGCGCTACGCTGGCCGACGTGCGGCAGGCTCTGGGGCTTGCCTACGCACGTTAAAGCCGGTTGTAATGCCTTTACCGCTGCGAAGCGGCAAGCCGAGAACAGAACATGACCAGCAATGAGTTGGACAGCCCCGTGGTTGCAGCGCCCGTCGCCGAAGAGGGGGCCGCGTCACCTTCCGCCGAGCTCGCCCCCGTGGCGCAGGCCTCGCTGACGGCAGTCGCTCGCGTGAATGGCGAGCTGATGACCAGCCTGCCCGAAGATCTCTATATCCCGCCGGATGCCCTGCAGGTTTTCCTCGATACCTTCGAAGGTCCGCTCGACCTGCTGCTTTACCTCATCCGTGCGCAGAATCTCGACATCCTCAATATTCCGGTCGCCAAGATCACGCACCAGTACCTCGAATACGTCGAACTGATGCGTTCGCTGAATTTCGACCTGGCGGCCGAATACCTGCTGATGGCCGCCTGGCTGGGCGAGATCAAGTCGCGCCTGCTGCTGCCGCGCCCCAAGGGGCCGGATGGCGAGGAGGAGCTGGACCCGCGTGCCGAGCTGATCCGCCGTCTTCAGGAATACGAGCGCTTCAAGAAGGCCGCCGCGCATATCGATGCCATGCCCTGCGAGGGTCGCGACTTCTTCATCGCCGCCGCCCAGCAACCGGACTACACACGCCAGAAAGAGCCGCCGCAGGTCGACCTGCGCGAGCTGCTGCTGGCGCTTCAGGATGTCCTGCGGCGCGCTGACCTTTATGAGTCGCACCAGATTTCCCGTGAAGGCCTGTCCATGCGCGAGCGCATGAGCGGCATTCTCGACCGCCTGCGTGGTGGCGGCTTTCTGCCTTTTGTCTCGCTGTTCCTGGTCGAGGAGGGCCGTCTGGGTGTGGTGGTCTCCTTCATGGCCATTCTCGAACTGGTCAAGGAAGGTCTGATCGATCTCGTCCAGACCGACGCATTCGCCGACATCCATGTCCGTGCCCGCATTGGCGATGCCCAGGGCCATGACTTCGATCTGGGCGATGCCCCGGATCGTGACCCGACCGACGATTTCCCGGAGGAGGCTGCTTTCGATGACGCCTGAAGAACTCAAAGCCATTGTCGAAGGCGCACTCTTCGCTGCCGGCCGCGCGCTCGGCATCGAGCAGCTGCAGGCCTTGTTTGACGAGGGCCTGGCGCCGGATGCCGGCAGTCTGCGCGCGATCCTGAGCGCGTTGCAGGCCGACTATGCCGGCCGCGGCGTGCAATTGCAGCAGGTGGCATCCGGCTGGCGCTTCCAGGTCAGCACGGATGTGGGGCCCTGGGTCAGCCGGCTCTGGGAGGAACGTCCGCAACGATATTCCCGCGCATTGCTCGAGACCCTGGCGCTGATCGCCTACCGTCAGCCCATCACGCGGTCGGAGATCGAGGACATCCGAGGTGTCACGGTCAGCACCGCGATTGTGAAAACCCTGCTGGAGCGCGAATGGATTCGTGTCGCCGGCCACAAGGAAGTTCCCGGTCGCCCGGCACTGTTCGCTACCACGAAGCAGTTCCTCGACGACTTCAATTTGCAGAGCCTGGCAGACCTGCCGGCTCTGGCCGATATCCGCGATCTCACCGAGATCGCCGCTGAACTGGAAAATGCCACTCATGAGTGAAAAACTGCAGAAAGTCCTGGCCCGTACCGGACTCGGCTCGCGCCGCCACATGGAACAGGCCATTGTCGATGGCCGTGTCAGTGTCAATGGCACCATCGCCAGCCTGGGTGACCGCATCGAGGCCGGTGCCGAGCTGCGCCTTGATGGCCGTCTGGTGCATTTCAACGTCGAGTCCGAGTTGCGCCGCCGCGTGATCGCGTACTACAAGCCCGAAGGCGAGATCTGCTCACGCTCCGATCCGGAAGGCCGTCCGACCGTTTTCGACCATCTCCCGCGCATCAATGGCGAACGCTGGGTCATGGTGGGACGCCTCGACATCAACAGTACCGGTCTGCTGTTGTTCACCAACGACGGCGAGTTCGCCAACCGCCTCATGCACCCGTCCAGCGGCATTGAACGTGAGTACGCCGTGCGTGTCATGGGGGCGGTCACGCCGGAGGTGCAGCGCACCCTCTGCAATGGCGTGGAGCTCGATGATGGCCCCGCCAAGTTCGAGAGCATGTCCGAGCTCGGGGGTGAAGGTTTCAACCGCTGGTGGCAGGTGGTGGTGAAGGAAGGCCGCAACCGTGAAGTGCGCCGCCTGTTCGAGTCGCAGGAACTCAAGGTCAGTCGTTTGCTGCGTACCCGCTACGGCACCCAGAAGCTGCCGCGCGAATTGCGTACCGGCCGCTGGGCCGAGCTCGACAAGCCCGATATCGATGCCTTGCTGGGGGCTGTCGAGTTGCGTCCGCGCCGTGGCGGCACCGGCCTCTTCGGGCTGGCCAAGCGCCGTGTCGAGAAGCTGCGCGAGAACCCGCTGCCAGCGCGTCCGGTGGACAGCCGCAACCGCCGCAACACGGCCGTTCCGGAAGAGGGCGCGGCGCGTCCTGCCGGTCGTCCCGCGCGTGTCACGCGTCCGGGTGATGCGGCGGCTCCGCGTGATGATGCCCAGCGCAAGGGCGGCTATCTGCGTCAGCAGCGCCGTGACGGCCGCACACGTCCGGATGACAAGGAATAAGGACGCGCAGAGCCAGGGCCATGCTTATCGACGTCAGTACGCCATCCATCCTGTTCCCGGCCATTTCGCTGTTGCTGCTGGCGTTCACCAATCGCTTCCTGGCGTTGGCGAACCTCATCCGCACGCTGCATGACCGTTACAAGGAGTCGCCGGATCCGCTGGTGCTGGCCCAGATCGGCAATCTGCGCAATCGCCTGCTGCTGATCCGTGACATGCAGGCCTGCGGGGTTTCCAGCCTGACCATCTGCATTCTCTGCATTGGTCTGGTCTTGCTGAAATTCCAGGTCGGCGCGCTGATCGCCTTCGTCGTCAGCCTTGTCCTGATGTTTCTGGCGCTGATCCTGTCCTTGCGCGAGATTCTGATTTCCACGCGGGCGCTGGAAACCCATCTGGCCGACATCGAAGAGCTGCGAGTCGAGGATGACGCCTGGCACAAGCATCTCTAGTGCATTTTTGCGGCGGTGATCAGCCATGAAAAAGCCCCGGAAACGGGGCTTTTTCATGGCTGATGATTCGGAAGCGCAGGCTCAGGCTGCCGGTTTCGGCGGCTGGGCATCGAAGGATTGCCCGGTGATGCCCTGGCTGTCCGGGCCGAGCAGGTAGAGATAGAGCGGCATGATCTCTTCCGGTGTCTTCACGGTGGCCGGATTTTCACCCGGATAGGCGCTGGCGCGCATGCTGGTCCGTGTGGCGCCGGGGTTGATGGCGTTGACGCGAATGCTGGAGACGTTGGCCAGCTCGTCGGAGAGCATCTGGACCATGCCTTCGATGCCGCACTTGGAGATGGCGTAGGCGCCCCAGAAAGCGCGGGCGCGACGGCCGACGCTGCTGGTGGTCATGACCACGCTGGCATCCGGCGCGCGCTTGAGCAGGGGGAGCAGAGCCTGGGTGAGCACGAACGGCGCGCGCAGGTTGATCTTCATGACGAAGTCCCAGGTATCCGGGTCATACATTTCCAGCGGCGTGATGTCACCCAGCACGGCCGCATTGTGGAGTACGCCATCAAGGCGGCCGAAAGTGGTTTCAATGACCTCGGCCACCTGCTGGCATTCATGCGCGCCGGCCTGGCTCAGATCCATGGTGAGGATGGCCGGGGTGGGATGGCCGGCGGCGACGATTTCGTCATAGACGGCCTCCAGTTTCGCCAGCACCCGACCCAGCAGGACCACCGTCGCGCCATGGGCCGCCAGTGTGGTGGCGGCTACGCGGCCAATGCCATCGCTGGCACCGGTAATGAGCAGGACTCTGTTTTCAAGCATATTTTCAGCTGCTTCATAGCTTTGCATGAGTTTTCTCAACTAGGAATCAGTTTACAGGCGAGTGGACAGCCAGTCGGCAAAGTCATCGACAGACGGGCAGAGCACATCAGCTCCCCAGTTTGCCGGCGCATCGCCGGCCTGGACATAGCCCCAGCCGACGGCAACGGTCAGCATGCCGGCCCGACGACCGGCCTCGATGTCACGGACATGATCTCCGACGTAGATGCACTGCGCCGGGTTGACCCCGGCTATCTGAGCGGCCTTGAACAGCGGTTCCGGATGCGGCTTGGTCTGGCTGACATGATCCGGGCAGATGGTGGCAGCCGAGCGACGATCCAGTGACAGCGCCGTCATCAGCGGATTGGTGTAGGTGCTGGCCTTGTTGGTGACCACGCCCCAGGGGATGTTGCGCGACTCCAGCGCCTGCAGAACGGCTTCCAGGCCCGGAAAAAGGCGCGAGCTGTCGGCCAGATGGATCGCGTATTCGGCAAGAAACTGCTGACGCAGGGCTTCGAAGTCCGGCGAATCGACCACCAGATCGGGAAAGCCGGCGGCGATAACGGCACGGGCACCCTCCGAAACCACGGCACGGATGGTGTCGTAGGGCAGGTCGGACAGACCCTGCTGGCGGCGCAGGCGGTTCACCCCGGCGTGGAAGTCCGGCGCCGTATCGACCAGTGTTCCGTCGAGATCGAAGAAGACGGCTGCCGGCGGCAAAACGGGCAGGGTGGCAGCGGGCGACACGTCAGTCACTGTGCAGCCTCCGTGGCCGCCGGGCGGGTGCAGGCGATCATGTAGTTGACGTCAACATTGGGCGCCAGCCAGTAGCGTCCGGTCAGCGGGTTGAAATGCAATCCGGTGATCTCGTCGACGCTGAAGCCGGCGGCACGGGCCCAGCGCCCCAGTTCGGATGGACGGATGAATTTCTGGTAGTCATGGGTGCCGCGCGGCAGCAGGCGCAACACATATTCAGCCCCGACAATAGCGAACAGCCAGGACTTGGGGTTGCGGTTGAGCGTCGAGAAGAACACGCGGCCGCCCGGCTTCACGAGGCGGTAGCAGGCGGCGACGATAGCACCCGGATCGGGCACATGTTCCAGCATTTCGAGGCAAGTCACGGTATCAAAGCTTTCCGGCTGTTCGGCGGCCAGGGCTTCGACCGGAATCTGGCGGTAGTCGAGGTGGCGCACGCCCTCCTGTTCGGCATGCAGGCGTCCGACGGCCAGCGGGGCCTCGCCCATGTCGATGCCGAGCACGCTGGCGCCACGTCGCGCCATGCTTTCCGACAGGATGCCTCCGCCGCAGCCGACATCCACGATGCGCTTGCCGGCGAGGCCGACACGCTCGTCGATCCAGTTCAGGCGCAAGGGGTTAATGTCATGCAAGGGCTTGAATTCGGAGGTCTTGTCCCACCATTTGGCGGCCAGGGCTTCGAACTTGGCGATTTCGGCCGGATCGACGTTGGCGCCGGCATGGCCGGCAGGGCTGGCGACGAATTGAACAGTCGATGGGTCCAGTGGCTGAGACATGGTGGTTTCCTGGGTCCGGGCTGGCAAAGGGCAACAGTATAGCGACAATCCACGATGCCGGTGACGCTCCGGATGGCTGCCAGCCAGACCCGTTTGTGCTAGACTCCAGCGCTTTAACGACGGCCCAGAAGAAGAGAAAACTGCATGACCGACGTTGCAAAGGAAATCCTTCCGGTCAATATCGAAGACGAGCTCCGCCAGTCCTATCTCGACTACGCCATGAGCGTGATTGTCGGGCGTGCGCTGCCTGATGTGCGTGACGGTCTCAAGCCGGTTCACCGTCGTGTCCTGTTCGCCATGCACGAGCTCGGCAACGACTGGAACAAGGCCTACAAGAAGTCGGCGCGTGTCGTCGGCGACGTGATCGGTAAATACCATCCGCATGGTGACACGGCGGTGTACGACACCATCGTGCGCATGGCGCAGCCGTTCTCGCTGCGCTACATGCTGGTTGACGGCCAGGGCAACTTCGGTTCGGTGGACGGCGACAATGCCGCTGCCATGCGTTACACCGAAGTCCGCATGACGCGTCTGGCGCATGAGCTGCTGGCCGACCTCGACAAGGAAACCACGGACTGGGTGCCGAACTACGACGGCACCGAAATGATTCCGGCGGTCATGCCGACCAAGGTGCCGAACCTGCTCATCAACGGCTCCAGCGGCATCGCCGTGGGCATGGCGACCAATATTCCGCCGCACAACATGACCGAAGTCATCAATGCCGTGCTGGCGCTGATCGACAATCCGGATATCGACATTGACGGCCTGATGGAACACATCACCGGTCCGGACTTCCCGACCGCGGCCATCATCAATGGTCGGGCCGGCATCGTCGAGGCCTACCGCACCGGCCGTGGCCGCATCTATATCCGTGCCCGTCATCACATCGAAACCGATGCCAAGACCGGGCGCCAGAGCATCATTTTCACCGAGATTCCTTACCAGCTGAACAAGGCGCGCGTGATCGAGAAGATCGCCGAACTGGTCAAGGAAAAGAAGCTGGAAGGCATCTCCGAGCTGCGTGACGAGTCCGACAAGGACGGCATGCGCATTGTCATCGAGCTCAAGCGCGGTGAAATGGCCGAGGTCGTGGTCAACAACCTGTTCGCCCAGACCCAGCTGCAGGGCGTCTTCGGCATCAACATGGTGGCCATCGACGAAGGTCAGCCGAAAATCCTCAATCTCAAGCAGATCCTCGAAGCTTTCGTGCGTCACCGCCGTGAAGTGGTGACGCGCCGCACGGTCTACGAACTGCGCAAGGCGCGTGAGCGCGGCCATATCCTCGAAGGTCTGGCGGTGGCGCTGGCCAACATCGATCCGGTCATCGCGCTGATCAAGCAGTCGCCGAGCCCGGCCGATGCCAAGGAACGCCTGATGGCAGAGTCCTGGCTGCCGGGTGCGGTGGAAGGCATGCTGGAGCGCGCCGGCGACGTCAACGCCTGCCGTCCCGAAGGCCTGTCGCTGGCTTACGGCTTCCAGAGCGGCCGCTATAAGCTCTCCGCCGAGCAGGCTCAGGCTATCCTCGATCTGCGCCTCAACCGCCTGACCGGGCTGGAACAGGACAAGCTGGTCGCCGAGTACGGCGAGATTCTCGATCGCGTCCGCGCGCTCATGCTGATCCTGGCCGAGCCGGAGCGCCTGCTCAACGTCATCCGCGGCGAACTGCAGGAAATGCTGGCGCTGTACGGTGACAAACGCCGCACCGAGATCATCGCCTCGCGTCTCGACCTGACGCTGGAAGACCTGATCAACGAAGAAGACGTGGTGCTGACCATTTCCCACACCGGCTATGCCAAGACCCAGCCGGTGTCCGATTACCGCGCTCAGCGTCGCGGCGGTCGCGGCAAGTCGGCAACGGCCATCAAGGACGAGGACTATATCGAGCATCTGCTGGTCGCCAGCACGCACGATACCGTGCTGTGCTTCACCAGCGCGGGCAAGGTCTACTGGCTCAAGGTCTACGAGCTGCCGCAGGCTGGTCGCGGCTCCAAGGGCAAGCCCATCGTCAACGTGCTGCCGCTGGCGCCGAACGAACGCGTCACCACCATTCTGCCGTTGCGCGAATATCCGGAAGGTCATTTCGTCTTCATGGCCACCGGCGACGGCACGGTCAAGAAGGTCGAAGCCCAGGCCTTCTCGCGTCAGCGTACCGCCGGCCTGATCGCCATCGACCTGGTGGGCGATGATGTGCTGGTGGGCGCCGCCATCACCGATGGCAACAAGGACATCATGCTGTTCAGCAATGAAGGCAAGGCGGTGCGCTTCCATGAAAGTGACGTGCGCTGCATGGGCCGCACCGCCATGGGCGTGCGCGGCATCCGTCTTGCTGCTGATGCCCGTGTGGTGTCGCTGATCGTGGCGGATCCGGAAGCCCAGGTGCTCACTGCCAGCGCCAATGGATTCGGCAAGCGCAGCGATGTCAGCGAATTCCCGGTTCACGGTCGTGGCGGCCAGGGCGTCATTGCCATGCAGATGTCCGACCGCAACGGCAAACTCATCGGCGCTGTCCAGGTCACTGATAGCGACGAGCTCATGCTGATTTCCGATCAGGGCACGCTGGTGCGTACCCGCGTCGCCGAAGTTTCGGTGCTGTCGCGCAACACCCAGGGTGTGACGCTGATCAAGCTCGGCAAGGACGAGCAGCTGGTCGGCATCGTGCGTCTCGATGAAGTCGAGGAGGACGAAGACTTCATCGAAGGTGAGCTTGCGGGCGAGGGCGAGGCTGCGGTTGGCGCCGCTGATCAGAGCACTGGCGACACGCCGGACATTTCCCATTCTTCTGAAAACACGTCGGTGCAAGATGACGAGAGCGTTTAATTTCTGCGCAGGTCCGGCCGCGCTGCCGGAAGCGGTTCTGCAACAAGCCCAGGCCGATCTGGTGGATTGGCAGGGGCGTGGCTGCTCCGTGATGGAAATGAGCCATCGCGGCAAGGATTTCGTCGGCATCGCCGAACAGGCCGAACAGGATCTGCGCGACCTGCTGAACATTCCTGCCAACTACAAGGTGCTGTTCCTGCAGGGCGGCGCCACGCTGCAGTTCGCCCAGGTGCCGCTCAATCTGCTGCGCGGCAAGGCCTCGGCCGACTATGTCTGCACCGGCGTCTGGTCCGAGAAGGCCATCGAGGAAGCGCGCAAGTACGGCGGTGTCAACGTCGTCGCCACCGATGTCGACAACAAGTTCCGCAAGGTGCCGGCTTTCGACAGCTGGCAACTCGATCCTGACGCGGCCTATCTGCACTACACGCCGAACGAAACCATCCACGGCGTCGAGTTTGACTTCACGCCGAACGTCGACGTGCCGCTCGTGGCCGACTACTCGTCGAGCATTCTCTCCGAGCCGCTGGATGTCTCGAAATTCGGCCTGATCTATGCTGGCGCGCAGAAGAACATCGGCCCGGCCGGCATCGTCGTCGTCATTGTCCGCGAAGACCTGCTCGGCAAGGTTCAGCCGGGTACGCCAACATTGCTGGATTACGCCGTCGCCGCCAAGAACGGCTCCATGTACAACACGCCGCCGACTTATGCCTGGTATCTCGCCGGTCTGGTCTTCCAGTGGCTTAAGCAGCAGGGCGGCCTCGCCGCCATGGCTGAAATCAATGCCCGCAAGGCCGCCAAGCTTTATGCCGCCATTGATGGCAGCGGCTTCTACGGGAATCCGGTGGCCATCGCCAACCGCTCGCGCATGAACGTGCCGTTCACCATCGCCGATGCCGGCCTGGAAAAGGTTTTCCTGGCTGAAGCCGAACAGCATCGTCTGCTCAACCTGGCGGGTCATCGCTCGGTCGGCGGCATGCGTGCCAGCCTTTACAACGCCGTGACCGAGACCGCTGTGGATGCCCTGATCGCCTTCATGGCCGACTTCGAAAAGCGTCACGGCTGATGGTCCAACAGAGCAAGCGAGAGTCAGAGATAGCCGCATGAGCGAGAAGCTGCCGACCCTGGATCAGATCCGCACCGAGATCGACCGCCTGGATGCCGACATCCAGACGCTGATCAGTGCGCGTGCCCGCTGTGCGCAGCAGGTCGCCGAGGTCAAGAAGGCCACCGATCCGGATGCCACCGTGTTCTACCGCCCCGAGCGTGAAGCGCAGGTGCTGCAGAAGGTGATGGCCCGTAATCAGGGCCCGCTGCATCCGGAAGAGATGGCGCGCCTGTTCCGCGAGATCATGTCGGCCTGTCTGGCACTTGAGCATCCGCTGCGCATCGCTTTCCTGGGGCCCAACGGCACATTCACCCAGACGGCCGCGCTCAAGCACTTCGGTCACTCGGTCCAGACCGTGCCGCTCAACACCATCGATGAAGTCTTCCGCGAGGTCGAAGCGGGTGCCGTCAACTATGGCGTGGTACCGGTCGAAAACACCACCGAAGGCATCGTTACGCACACAGCGGACTCGTTTCTGGATTCGTCGGTCCGCATCATCGGCGAGGTCGAGCTGCGTATTCACCACCATCTGCTGGTCAGCGAAGGCACCCGCGTCGAGGCCATTTCGCGCATCTACGCCCACCAGCAGACGCTGGCGCAATGCCGCAAATGGCTGGACGCGCATTTCCCCAAGGCCGAGCGCGTGGCGGTGTCGAGCAATGCCGAAGCCGCCCGCCGCATCAAGGGCGAGTGGCATTCGGCCGCGATTGCCGGCGAGACTGCCGCCGAGATCTATGGTCTGACCAAGCGCCATGAGTGCATCGAGGACAACCCCAATAACACCACGCGCTTCCTGATCATCGGGACCGAGTCGGTGTCACCGTCGGGTGACGACAAGACCTCGATTGTGGTGTCGATGAAGCGCAACGAGGCCGGAGCCCTGCATCACATCCTGGCACCGTTCGCCAAGCGCGCCATCAACCTGACCCGCATCGAGAGCCGCCCGAGCAAGAACGATCTCTGGACCTACGTTTTCTTCATTGATTTCGAAGGTCATCAGGATGATCCCCAGGTCCGTGAAGTCATGGCGGAGCTGGAACCGCGCATGCGCGAGGTCAAGCTGCTGGGCTCCTACCCGCGCGCTGTGTTGTGAGGAGCGGAGCATGACCGACTTTCTTCAGCAGGCCCGTGGCGGCGTGCGGCATCTGGCGCCGTACCAGCCCGGCAAGCCGATCGAGGAGCTGCAGCGCGAGCTGGGGCTGACCCGGATCGTCAAGCTGGCCAGCAACGAAAATCCGCTGGGACCGTCGCCGAAAGCCCTGGCGGCACTGCAGGCCGCGCTTCAGGCCAGTCCGGCCGAGCTCGGCCGCTATCCCGATGGCAACGGTTTCGTCCTCAAGGATGCCATCCGTCGCCAGTTTGGCTGGTCGCTCGACCGCATCACCCTCGGCAACGGATCCAATGATGTGCTTGAGCTGGTGGCACGCGCCTTCCTCGGCGAGGGCGATGATGCCCTCTATGCGCAGCATGCTTTCGCGGTCTATCCGCTGGCCGTGCAGGCCACGGGCGCGCGTGGCATCGAAGTGCCGGCCAAGGATTACGGTCACGATCTGCCGGCCATGGCCGCTGCCGTGACGCCGGCGACCAAGGTCATCTTCCTGGCAAACCCCAACAACCCCACCGGTACCTGGTTCGCACCCAGCGAATTCGAGGCTTTCATGGCCGCCGTACCGGCGCAGGTCGTGGTGGTGCTGGATGAGGCCTATGGCGAGTTCGTCACTGATCCGCAGGCGCTCGACGGCTTCGCCGTGCTCGACCGCTATCCCAACCTGATTGTTTCGCGCACGCTGGCCAAGGCGTATGGCCTGGCCTCGCTGCGGGTCGGCTATGCCGTTGCCAGCGCCGTGATCACCAACATCCTCAACCGCGTGCGCCAGCCGTTCAACGTCAACAGCCTGGCTCTGGTGGCCGCGGCGGCCGCCATCGGCGACGACGAATTTGTGGCGCGCAGCCGCGACCTCAATGCCGCCGGCAAGCAGCAGTGGCTGGATGGTCTGCAGACGCTCGGCCTGAGCGCCATCCCGTCGCGCGGCAACTTCCTCTGTGTCGACATGGGCCAGCCGGCGATGCCGCTGTTCCAGGCCCTGCTGCGCGAGGGCGTGATCGTCCGCCCGGTGGCCAACTACGGCTTGCCCAATCATCTGCGCATTTCCATCGGCCTGGCCGACGAGAATGCCTTCGCACTGGCGGCGCTGGCGCGTGTGCTGCAGGCGGCAACGGCTGCCGGAGCCCCGGCATGAGCCGCTGGCCGCTGCGTCAGGTCGCTTTTGTCGGACTCGGCCTGATCGGCTCGAGTCTGGCTCGGATGCTGCGCGAGCGCGGTCTTGCCGAGCGCATCACGGCCTCCAGTCGCAGCGCCCAGACCCTGGCCACCGCCAGACAGCTCGGCCTCATTGACATCGGCTATGCCGACCCGGCGGATGCTGTTCGCGGTGCTGATCTGGTCATCCTGGCGATGCCGGTGAATGCCACGGAAGCGGTCATGCGCGCGATCAGGCCGGCGCTGTCGGCTCAGACCGTGGTCACCGATGTCGGCAGCACCAAGGGCAATGTCGTCGCCGCCGCGCAGGCCGTGTGGGGCAGGGTGCCGGCCACTTTCGTGCCGGGCCACCCGATCGCCGGCTCCGAGCAGAGCGGAGTCCTGGCCGGCCGCGCCAACCTGTTCGCCGGCCACAAGGTCATTCTCACGCCGCTGCCGGACACCGACGCCTCGGCCCTGCAACTGGTCGAGGCGCTGTGGCGCCAGGCTGACGCCGATGTGCTCACCATGAGCGTTGAGCGCCACGATGCCGTGCTGGCCCGCACCAGTCATCTGCCGCATTTGCTGGCGTTCTCGCTGGTCGACACGCTGGCGCGCGAGTCGCACAATCTCGACATCTTCCGTTATGCCGCCGGCGGCTTCCGCGACTTCACCCGCATTGCCGCCAGCGATCCCCTGATGTGGCACGACATCTTCCTCGCCAACCGCGAGGCTGTGCTGCAGGCACTGGATGGCTTCGAAGCCGGCACCCGGACTCTGCGTCAGGCCATCACAAGTGGCGACAGCGAGACCCTGCTCGGCATCTTCACGCGCGCCCGTGTGGCGCGAGAACACTTCACTCATATGTTGGCCGGAACGGCCTATGCCAAATCCATGACTGCTGAAAAAGAACTGATCTATACCGTGCAACCCGGTGGCCGCATGACCGGCCGGGCACGTGTGCCCGGCGACAAATCCATCTCGCATCGCTCCATCATGCTGGGTTCCCTGGCCGAAGGCGTGACCGACGTCACCGGCTTCCTGGAAGGAGAGGATGCCCTGGCGACGCTGCAGGCCTTCCGTGACATGGGCGTGGTCATCGAGGGGCCGGAGCGCGGCCGCGTGCGTATCCACGGCGTGGGTCTCAACGGCCTCAAGCCGGCACCGGGCCCGCTCTATGTCGGCAACTCCGGCACGTCGATGCGTCTGCTTTCCGGCATTCTGTCGGCACAACCGTTCGATACCGTGATGACCGGCGATGCCTCGCTGTCCAAGCGTCCCATGGAGCGCATCGCCAAGCCGCTGCGCAGCATGGGCGCCGATATCCAGACCACGGGCGAGCGTGGTACGCCGCCGGTCAGCGTGCACGGCAGCGCCACGGCCGCCCGGGGCGGTCTCAAAGGCATCCGCTATGACATGCCGGTGGCCAGTGCTCAGGTCAAGTCGGGTGTGCTGCTGGCCGGTCTCTGGGCCGAGGGTGAGACGACCGTGACCGAGCCGGCACCGACCCGCGACCATACCGAACGCATGCTCAAGGGCTTCGGCTACGACGTGCAGGTTAACGGTCCGACCGTGACCATCCGTGGCGGCGGCAAGCTGACGGCGACCAGCATCGATGTGCCGGCCGACATTTCCTCAGCGGCTTTCTTCCTGGTGGCGGGGTCGATCGCGCCGGACTCCGAGCTGGTGCTGGAGCATGTCGGCATCAACCCGACCCGCATCGGCGTCATCAACATCCTCAAGGCCATGGGCGGCGACCTGGACGTCTTCAATGAGCGCGAAGTGGGTGGCGAACCGGTGGCCGACATCCGCGTGCGCAGCGCGAAGCTGAAGGGCATTCGCATCCCGCAGGATCAGGTGCCGCTGGCCATCGACGAGTTCCCGGCGTTGTTCATCGCGGCGGCTTGCGCCGAAGGCACCACGGTGCTGACCGGGGCCGAAGAGCTGCGCGTCAAGGAGTCTGACCGTATCCAGGTCATGGCCGATGGCCTCATGACCCTGGGCATCCAGGCCGAGCCGACCGAAGATGGCATCGTCATCGAAGGCGGCCAGCTCGGCAGCGGCGAGATCATCAGCCATGGCGACCACCGCATTGCCATGTCCTTCGCCATGGCCGGTCTCCGTGCCAGCGGCCCCATCGTCATTCGCGATTGCGCCAATGTCGCCACCAGCTTCCCGGATTTCCTCGGTCTGGCCCGCCGCTGTGGCCTGAGCATCGCTGCCAGCGAACGCGAATCCGCCTGACCGTATCCGTTTCGAGAAAACATGATGAGTGCTGAAATTGAAAAGAAGGTGACGCCGGTCCACGTACCGGTGATCACCATCGATGGTCCCAGTGGCTCCGGCAAGGGCACGATCGCCTACCGTGTCGCCGCCCGCCTGGGTTTCCATGTCCTCGACTCGGGCGCGCTCTACCGCCTGCTGGGTGCCGCTGCGCAACGACATGCCGTGGCCGTCGACAACGAAGCCGCGCTGGAAGTGCTCGCTGCCCATCTCGATGTGCAGTTCCTGATCGATGCGCAGGGTGAAGCGCAGATCCTGCTGGAAGGCGAGGATGTGACGAACTTCATTCGCACCGAAGAGGCAGGTCGTGCCGCTTCCCAGGTTGCGGCGCTGCCGCGCGTGCGTACGGCGCTGTTGGCACGTCAGCAGGCTTTTCGTGAAAAGCCGGGTCTGGTGGCGGATGGCCGTGACATGGGCACGGTGGTTTTCCCCGCGGCCGACCTCAAGATCTTCCTCACGGCTTCAGCCGATGCCCGTGCCGAGCGGCGCTACCGGCAGTTGCTGGAAAAGGGCTTTGATGCTAGCCTCGCCGCCCTTGTCGAAGATATTCGGGCAAGAGATGAGCGTGATACCCAGCGCAGCGTCTCGCCGCTGAAACCGGCGGAAACGGCTCTGGTGCTCGACAGCACGGATCTGGGTATCGATGCGGTGGTTGACCGGGTTTTCGCTGCCGCTTCGGCAGTGCCGAGTCTGGCCAGATATTTTTAATTTGATCAATGGCTTACATGCTTCATGTAAGCGGTTTATCAAAAGCGACTGACGAGCAGGGGGCCCGAGTGGCCTCTTGTTGTTGGAGATTTTCCGAGCGGCGTCCACCAGCCTGGCCGTTCGGAGAATCAAACATCACAAACCCGCCTGAGCTGGTCAGGTGGCTATATATGGGTGCCATCCCGGCACTGGAAGGATTACATGACTGATTCATTTGCCGCCCTTTTTGAAGAAAGCCTGGTTTCCCTTGACGTCGAGCGCGGCGCGCTCATCAAGGGTACCGTCGTTGCCATCGACAGCGACTGGGTCACCGTTGACACCGGCTTGAAGTCCGAGGGCGTGATTGCCCGTGAAGAGTTCCTGAACGACCGCCGCGAGCTGGAAGTTGCCGTGGGTGACGAAGTCGACGTCGTCGTTGACGCGCTCGACAACGGCATGGGTTACACCCTGCTGTCCCGCGAAAAGGCCAAGCGCGCCGAAACCTGGATCCGTCTGGAGAAGGTTTTCGAAGCCGGCGAAATCGTTCGTGGCATCATCTCCGGCAAGGTCAAGGGCGGTTTCACCGTCGATGTCGGCTCGATCCGCGCGTTCCTCCCGGGTTCGCTGGTCGACATCCGTCCGATCCGCGACACCGCGCATCTGGAAGGCCGCGAGCTGGAATTCAAGCTCATCAAGCTCGACGCCAAGCGTAACAACGTGGT
>CAZEEQ010000024.1:0-30119 GCA_964511255.1 uncultured Paraperlucidibaca sp. | reverse complement strand
CCTTGAGCTTGGCCTTGTAGCCGGCCAGTTCGGCGGCATTGGGCAGCTTGCCGTGGACCAGCAGGTGGGCGATTTCCTCGAACTCGCTGGTGGTGGCCAGGTCCAGGATGTCATAGCCGCGATAGGCCAGGTCGTTGCCGGTACGGCCGACGGTGCAAAGGGCGGTGTTACCGGCGGCGGTGCCGGACAGGGCGACGGACTTCTTGGCCTTCGGGAGGACCTGTTGGGTTTCACTCATTGTCATTCTCCTGATCGAATTCTGGGCTTTTTAAAAGCAGTTACTTGTTCTTGGAAAACAGCTGGTCGATCTTGTCTTCGTAGCTGTGATAGTTCAGGAACTCGTAGAGTTCCTTGCGCTTCTGCATCAGGTCGAGCACGTTGACCTGGGTGCCTTCCTTGCGCACGGCCTCATAAACAGCCAGCGCCGCCTTCTGCATGGCGCGCGTACCGGACAGCGGGTACAGGACCATGGCAATGCCCTGCTCGCCCAGCTCGCTCGTGGTGTAGTACGGCGTGTCGCCAAACTCGGTGATGTTGGCCAGCACCGGCACATTCACGGCATCGCAGACCTGGCGGTACATGGTGATGTCGGTCATGGCTTCGGCGAAGATGGCGTCGGCGCCGGCTTCGACATAGGCGCTGATGCGGTCGATGACGCCGTTCAGGCCTTCCTTCTGCAGCGAATCGGTACGCGCCATCACCACGAAATCGCTGTCGGTCTTGGCATCGACGGCGGCCTTGACGCGATCGACCATCTCGTCGACCGGCACGATTTCCTTGTTCGGGCGGTGGCCGCAGCGCTTCTGCGCAACCTGGTCCTCGATGTGCACGGCGGCGACACCGGCGCGGATCATTTCCGTGACCGTACGCGAGATATTGAACGCCCCGCCCCAGCCGGTGTCGATATCGACCAGCAGCGGCGTGTCGGTGACGCTGGTGATGCGGCGGGCATCGATCAGCACGTCCTCCAGCGACGTCAGCCCGAGATCAGGCAGACCATACGAGTAATTGGCACAGCCGGCACCCGACAGATAAATGGCCTTGTAGCCGACCTTGGTCGCCATCATGGCGGCGTAGGCATTGACCGTGCCCATCACCTGGAGCGGCTTCTCGGCGGCGATGGCGTCACGGAAGCGACGGCCGGCACTGGGTTTGACTGACATTAAGCACTCCTGGCCGGGATCACCGGCGTTTCACTGGATGGTTCACGGGATGTCTTGACGCGCGCCTCGATGTTGGCGCGCGCGACGGCGATGTGCCGTCGCATGAGGAACTCGGCGAGTTCGCCATCGCGGGCCTCAATGGCTTCGACGATGCGCTGGTGCTCACCCAGGGCCTTGGTCGGGCGGCCCTCGGTCAGCGAAAACTGGCCGCGGTAGATGCGCACGCGGTGATAGAGCTCGCCGCACAGCATCTGGATCAGCACGGCGTTGTGGCTGCCGTGGATGATGCGGTAATGGAAATCGACGTTGCCCTCTTCCTGGATATAGGCGCGGCCATCCTGCTCGGCGATCTGCTGCTCGTGGGTCGCCAGCAGCACCTTGAGCTCGCGGATCTCGGCAGCCGTCATGTGCGTGGCGGCCAGGCGGCAGGCCAGACCTTCGAGGGTTTCGCGCACCTGGTAGATCTGCAGCAGCTCATCCAGCGACAACGCCATGATGCGGACGCCGACATGGGGGATGCGGGTGATCAGCTGACGGCCTTCAAGCCGGCGCAGAGCCTCGCGCAACGGACCGCGCGACACCCCGTAGCGGGACACCAGCTCAGCCTCGGAAACGCGGGAACCGGCCTCCAGCTCACCTTTGACGATGGCGTCCTGAATCTGGGCGAAAACCTTGTCGGCGAGGGTGAGACGGGGTTCGCTCAACGACGACGGCGCCGGACTGCTGTCAGCAGCCTGCGGCGCATCGTGAGGAAGCCATGTCGTCTCGGTCATGCAGAAAGCTCGAATTGTCGACAATCTGTGGAGTGATGTGAAGATACGCCGGTGAAACCAGCTGGTCAACCTTGAAACTCTGACTTTTGTCTACAAAAAAGCCATGATGGATGAAATGCAGGCAAGCGGTCAGCCGATGTGAATATCGCCTTCCGGATAGCGGATGCGCTGCGCCTGCGGCCGCGCCAGCAGGAACACCAGGGTCAGCGGGCCGATGCGGCCGATGAACATCACCACCATGATGATGAGGCGTCCCGACTCCGATAACTGGCCGGTGATGCCGCGTGACAACCCGACGGTGCCGAAGGCGGAAACCGTCTCGAAAAACAGGTTGAGGAAACCCAGCGCAGGGTCGCTGAGACAGAGCAGGAACAGCGCGAACAACACCACCATCATGGCGATGAAGACGATGGCCAGGGACTTGAGCATGATGCCTTGCGGGATGCGGCGTCCGAACACACTGGCCGTCGTGCTGCCGCGCAGAAAGGCGCGCGTCGACAGCAACAACACCATGAAAGTGGTGACTTTGATGCCGCTGCCGGTGGAATTGGTGCCCGCGCCGATGAACATCAGCACGATGTAGAGCATGGTCACGGCCAGCGTCATGCTGGTGATGTCGATCATGTTGAAACCAGCCGTGCGTGGCGTGATGGCGTGAAAGAAGCCGATACTCAGCTTCTCGCTGACGCTGTGCCCGCCGAGGGTGCCCGGGTTGTTCCATTCGCAGGCCAGGAAGACAACAAAGGCCAGCAGCAGCAAGGCCGCCGTGCCGCTCAGCATCAGCTTGCTGTGCAGCGACATGCCACCCCAGCGCGTGCGGGCACGCAACTCGGCCAGCACGGTGAAACCGAGGCCGCCGATCACGATCAGCCCGCCCACCACCAGCGTGAAGGGCCACTGCCCTGCCCACGCCATGAGGCTGTCCGGCGCCAGCGCGAAGCCGGCGTTGTTGAACGCCGAAATGGCATAGAACAGGCTCTGGAACAGACCGTGACGCCAGCCCAGATCGGGCACCAGAATGGTCGCCAGCAGACCGGCGCCGATCAGCTCGATGACCGCCACCAGCACCACGATGCGCTTGACCAGCCAGCCCAGGTCCATGACCCGGGTGTGATTCATGGCTTCGCGCACCAAGCGCTGCTCGCCCAGCCCCAGATGCTGGCCCAGCAGCAGCAGCGCCAGCGCTGCGAAGGTCATGATGCCGATGCCGCCGAACTGCATCAGCACCATGATCACGACCTGCCCGGCCACCGTGAAGCGCGAGCCGGTATCGACCACGCCCAGCCCGGTCACGGTCACCGCCGAGGTCGCCGTGAACCAGGCGTCGGACGCCGTGATGGCCTCGGTTGTGGCCCAGGGCATTTGCAACAGCACGGCCCCAAGCGCGATCAGCAGCAGAAAACTGCCGGCCACCAGCAGCGACGGGTTCATGCCACGGGCCAGCGGCGAGTTCTCGCCGATCAGCAGCAGATGCGGCAGCCAATGCCTCACAGCACTTTCTTCGCGAACTTGAGCAGGTTATCCAGCTCGCCGGCGAGCACGATCTGGTCCCCCGCCTGCAGCACCAGCCCGCGATACGGCGGCGGCAGCACGCTCTTGCCGCGTTTCACCAGCACCAGCTGCACCTCGGCGAATTCCAGCTCCTGGGCATAACCCTTGCGCGCGGCAATATGCTCGTTGACGTTGATCTCGACCACGAACCAGCCGTGGCCGAGCGAGATGTAGTCGAGCATCTGCGGATGCGTCAGGCTCTGTGCCACACGCACACCGATCTCGTGCTCAGGATGGATGATGCGATCCGCCTGCAGCCGCGACAGGATGCGGTGATGGCTGTCATTCATGGCCTTGACCCAGACCCGCTCGCAGCCGCCGCTCTTGAGCGCCAGCGTGCTCAGGATGCTGGCCTCCAGGTTCTCGCCGATGGCCACCACCACGGCATCGTAGTCATCGAACCCGAGCTCCTCGATCACCTTCTCGTCGGTGCCATCGGCAATCAGGGTCTGGGTCAGGCGGTCGGCATACTTGGTGACCCGGCACTCGTCGATGTCGATGCCCAGCACCTCGTGCCCGAGCCGGATCAGTTCGCAGGCCACCGTGCTGCCGAAGCTGCCGAGTCCGATAACGGCAAATTTCTGTTTCATGCATGCTCCTTTTGGGTCGGGTCCTGCCAGGCCTCGGCGGCGCGGATACCGCGCTGTTCATCAACCGGCCAGACCATGACCATGGCCATGGCGAACAGTACCAGACAGAACAGGATGGCATCTGCCAGACCGAAGAATGTCTGCAGCAAACCGAGGCCGAGCATGCCGAATACCGCCGCCAGCTTGGCCGCCATGCCCCAGAAACCAAAGAATTCGGCGGCCTTGGCGGAAGGGGTCAGCAGCCCCACCAGCGCCCGCCCGGCCGACTGCGCCGAGCCCAGACTGAGGCCGGCCAGGCAGCCGGCGAACAGGAAGACATACTGGGCTTCCCAGGTCACGCCAAGTTGTGCATGGGCCAGCGCCGTCAGCTCCGGCGTCAGCCAGATGGCCAGGATCGCGAACACCCACAAGCCCTGCGACAGCAGATAGGTGACGCGTGACCCGATGCGGCTTTGCAGGATGCCGAAGGCGAAGGCACCGACCGCGGCATTGATCTGCACAATGACGAACATCAGCGAGCGCACCGAGTCATCCCAGTGAATGACCTGGGCGCCGTAGATGAACGCAAAGCTGACGATGATGGCGATGCCGGCCATGGAGAAGAAAATCGACACCAGCAATCGGCGCAGATCCTCAAACCGGCGCAGCTCATGCCAGGTCTCACCGAGACGGCGGAAGCCGAGCTGCACCACCGACTCCCCGGCCGGCAATGGCTGTGATTTGCCGCGCTCGCGCAGCCAGATGAACGTGGGGATGCAGCCGAGCAAGACGAAGGCCGCCGAGAACGGACCGACCCAGCGCACCTGATCGTAGTTGGCGAGACTGACTTCACCGAGAAAGCCGAGCGCAAAAGCGGTCGCCACCAGACCGCCGATGTAACCCAGTCCCCAGCCCAGCCCGGAAATCCAGCCCAAGGCCTTCCGTGGTCCGAGGTCGGGCAGGAAGCTGGCGATGAAGCCCTCGCCCAGGGCAAACGCGAAATGGGTGATGATGATCAGCAGCATGGCCGGCCAGATCCATCCCGGCTCGACAAAATAGAGCAGCGCCGTGCCCGCTACCGTCATGACATAGGTCACGAACAGGAAGCGCTTGCGTGTCGCGGTATGGTCCATGATGGCGCCACAGATCGGGTTGACCGCTGCCACCGCCAGGCAACTGACCGCAATCGCGATGCTCCAGAGCAGGTTACCGAGACGGTAATCCGGGGCGTCACCCACAATCACGCGGGTGAACAGGTCACCGAACACCACCGTGATGATCAGCAACGTGTAAGCCTGGTTGGCAAAGTCGTACATCGCCCAGCCGAAGATCTCGCGTTTGGGCGCCAGCCCTGGCTCTGTCCGGGGAGGCATTCCAGGCGGCGCAACCGGGGATGGGGTCGGAACGGAAGTCGGCGTCATGGTCATGCGGGCAACCTGCATCGGATAAAATCGGCGTACCGCTATCGTTTCACAGCCGGCGGCCAGCGTGTTAGGGTTTCTGATATACCGCTGTCATCCCTCAGTACTCATCCGGAAATTCATGTCGCCTTTGCGTCGTATCGCGCCCCGCAGCCATCGGTCTGCCTGGCAAACCTTCAGTCTCTTCGCACCGCTGTTGCTGGTCGCTTGTGCTTCCCGCCCCCCGGCTCCCGTCATCACCTCGCCTGCCAAACCCGCTGCACCGGCCGCGAAAGCACCGACCGCGAGCGCAGAGCAGCGCGAACATTTTATCCGCTGCCTCGACGCACTGCGGGCCCCGGCACTGGCAGCCCGCATCAGCGCCGAGAGTTATGCCCGTTATACCCGGGAGTTGGCGCCTGACATCAGCGTACTCGAACGGCTCGATCGCCAGCCGGAGTTCACCCTGCCGATCTGGGACTATCTCTCGGGGCTGGTCGATGAAGAGCGCATCGCGCTCGGCCAGGCCCGGATGATCGAATACCAGGATGTCCTGACCCGGATCAGCCAGCGCTTCGCTGTGCCGGCCACCGCCGTGGTGGCGGTCTGGGGCGTGGAAAGCAATTTCGGCCAGACCATCGGCAACTATCCGCTGCTGCAGTCGCTGGGCACGCTGAGCTGCATGGGACGCCGCCAGTCCTTCTTCCGTGGCGAGTTCCTGGCGACCTTGCGTATCCTGCAGCAAGGCGATGCCGCACCCGAACGCCTCAAGGGCTCCTGGGCCGGCGCGTTCGGTCAGACCCAGTTCATGCCCACTACCTTCGAACGTCTGGCCGTGGACTTCGACGGCGATGGCCGCCGCGATGTCATCGACAATGTGCCCGATGCCCTCGCCTCTACCGCCAATTTCCTCAAGCAGGCGCGCTGGCAGAATGGCCTGCCCTGGGGTTTTGAGGTACGCCTGCCCCAGGGCTTCAACAGCACCGGCGAAAGCCGTCGCAACAAGCGCAGCCTCGCGGCATGGAGCGCACGCGGTGTGCAGCGTGTCGATGGCTCGCCGCTGCTGGCAGAGGGCAACCGTCAGAACGACAGCAAGCGCAGCGACGGCCCGACACCCTCGGTGTCGCCGGAAACAACCGCCGGCCTGCTGTTGCCTGCCGGCCCGACGGGTCCGGCGTTTCTGGTGACGCGCAATTTCGATGCTTTCTACCGTTATAACGCTGCTGAAAGCTACGGACTGGCCATCGCCCATCTCTCCGACCGGCTTGGCGGTGGCAGCCGTTTCGTCACACCCTGGCCTACCGATGACCCCGGCCTGTCGCGCGCGCAACGCCGTGAGCTGCAAGCGCTGCTGGTCAGGCTTGGACATGATATCGGCGAGGTCGATGGCCGTCTCGGCGAACGCAGCCGGGTCGCCATCAGGGCCGAGCAGACACGGCTGGGACAGTCACCTACCGGACGTGGTGGCCTGAAGCTGCTGATGGCGTTGCGCGGAAAATAGCCGCCACCGATGCCATCCAGGTTGTCAGGATGGAAAACAAAAGGGGCTGCCAATGGCAGCCCCTTTTGTTCCAACGATCACCCCTCGACAGGGTGTCGCCTACCGGTTACGGCGCGCGCGACACCGTCGTCGCACCGGTCTTGCCATCACGTATCGCCGAGATCGTGACATTGGTCGGGAACAGCGTGAAGCCGACCGCCGTGGCCAGACCTCTGCTGCCTTCGACATTGCTGATGGTCACCAGATTGGTATCAGACGACAGCCACAGCACCTGACCTGTCAGCACCAACACCGTACTATCGGAGAAGGTCCCGGTGGCGACGAACTGCAGCGTCGCGTTGTTGTTCAGGGTCCGGCCCGTCGGCGTCACCGCGATGCTCGACAGCGTGGCATTGGTGACAGTGATGCTGCCACCACTCTCGATGCTATTCAGCGTGGCCAGCAGCGTGGTGGTGCCGGCAGCACCGGAGGTGGCCAGCCCCTTCTGACCGACCGTATTGCTGACCGTAGCCACATCCGTGTTCAGCGAAGACCACAGGACCTGGGTCGTGATGTCAGCCGTGCTGCCATCCGAGTACTGACCGACAGCCTTGTACTGCAAGGTATAACCACCGGTCGGCACACGGCTGCTGGCCGCGCCGCTGCCGCTGGCCGGCTGCACCTGGATGCCGGTCAGCACCGCCGAAGTGACCTTGACCGTGGTGGTCGCGCTCACCGACGTGACCGGATCAGCAGCTGTGATGGTGACCTGACCTTCATTGCCGGCCAGCACCAGGCCCTTCGAGCCCGCCGTGTTGCTGACGGAGGCAATGGCATTGTCACTGGAACTCCAGTTCACCGATGTCGTCGCCGGCTGGCGGGTGCCATCCGAATAGACGGCTGTCGCCGACAACTGCACCGACGTACCGCGCGGGACATCCGGCGCCGCTGGCGCGATCTCGATGCTGCGTACCACAGCAGTGGTCACCTCCAGCGTGGTTTTGCCGGTGATGGAGTCGAGACTGGCGGAGATATCCACCTTGCCCGGCGCCATGGCCGTGGCCAGACCCTCGCTGTCGTCGGCATTGCTGACCTGGGCGATAGCCGGATCAGACGAGCCCCAGGTCACGCTACCGGTGATGTCCAGCGTACTGCCATCCGAGAAAAGACCGGTCGCGGCGTACTGCGGCTGGTCACCCTTGGCCACCTTGGCCGCGCTCGGTGTGACATTGATGGACTGCAGCACGGCATTGGTGATGGTCAGGGTCGCCGTGCCGCTGACACCATCCAGCGTGGCTGTCAGCGTGGTGCTGCCGACACCCGTGCCGGTAGCGAGACCGTGACTGCCGGCGGCATTGCTGACCGTGGCCTTGGCCGTGTCAGAGGAGGACCAGGTGACCAGGCTGGTGATATCCGACGAGGTGCCGTCGGAATAGGCACCGGTCGCCGTGAGCTGCCGCGTCAGACCCTTGGCAACGCTGGCCGTGGCGGGAGTCACCTCGATCGAAACCACCACGGCATCGGTCACCGTCAGTGTTGCCGAGCCAGCCACCGTGCTGGCGACATGCGTGGCCTTGATGGTGGTGACACCCTTGGTCAGGCTGTCGGCCAGGCCGATGCTGCCCGCCGCATTGCTGATCGTGGCCCTGGCCTCGACCGCCGAGCTCCAGGCGACCTGCTCGGTCAGATCCAGCGTGGTGGCGTCGCTGAAGTGGCCGAGTGCACTGAACTGGAGGCTGTTGCCCAGCGGCAGGTTCGGTGTCGCGCTCGGCGGATTGCCGGCCGAGACATCGATCGAGGTCAGCGTTGCCGCTGTCACGGTCAGGGTCTGCGAATCCTGTACGCTGCTGGCAGGATCCTTGGCAATGATGCTGGCCGTGCCGGCAGCCACTGCACTGACGACACCTTCGGCACCCTCGGCATTGCTGACCGTGGCCGTGGCCGCCGTGCCGGACAGCCAGGTGACATCCTGGGTGACATCGCGCGTGGTGCCGTCGGTGAAGGTGCCCGTGGCCAGGAACTGCTTCTGGAAACCGGCCGGCAGCTTGGCAGCAACCGGTGTCACGGCAATCGACGTCAGCACAGCCGGCGTCACCGTCAGCGTCGTCGAGCCCGACTTGGCGCCCAGGGTGGCAGAAATCGTGGCGGTACCGACATTCAGTGCGGCAGCACGCCCCTTGTTGCCGCTGGCATTGCCGATTTCAGCCACGCCCTGGTTGGATGATGCCCAGGTCACCGTCGTGGTGACATCCTGGGGGTCGCTGTCGTCGGTGAACACGGCGGTCGCCGTGAACTTCTGTGTACGACCCTTGGGTACCGACGGGATCGAAGGCGTGACCTCGATGCGGTCGATCGTGGCGGCGGTCACGGTCAGCGTGCTTTTGGCGGTCTTGCCGCCAAAGCTGACACTGATGTCGGTGGTGCCGATGGCCACCGTACTGGCCAGACCACGACTGGAGCTGTCGTTGCTGACGGTCGCGGTCGCCTCATTGGAAGAAGACCAGATGGCATCGGCGTTGCCGGTGAGATCCACCACCGACGCATCGGAATAGGTCGCCATGGCGGTGAACTGCTGCTTCAGGCCCTTGGCCACCGACGGATTGGTCGGCGTGACCTGCACGGACACAAGGCCAGCCGTCGTCACGGTCAGCGTGGTGGAATCCATGAACGTGACATCAGCAACCGTAGCGGATGCCTTGACGGTCGTGACACCGGTCTTGAGCGCGCTCGCCAGGCCACGGTCGGCATCGGTATTGCCAATCGTCGCCACGGTGGTATCAGACGACTCCCACAACACAAACGGTGTGGCATCAAGGTGACTGCCATCGGAAAAAGTCGCGGTCGCCGTGAACTGAAGCGTACTGCCCTTGCCCTGGGTCGGGTTTTTCGGCGTGATTTCCAGCGCCGTCGGCACGGCGGCCGTGGCGATCAGGTTGGTACTGGTCGACACACCCCCCACGGTCGCCTTGATGACCGTGGTGCCCTCGGCAACTGACCGGGCCAGACCCTTGTCCGTGCTGGTGTTGCCGACCGTTGCGAACTCCGGACGCGATGACTCCCAGACCACCTGCGTGGTGACATCCTGCGTGGTGTCATCCGACAACGTGGCGGTCGCCGTCAACTGCTGGCTGGCCCCCTTGGGCAGCGAGGCATTCGCCGGCGTGATGACCAGGGACTTCACCGCGGCGGCCGTGACCGTCACGATCTTGGTGCCGCTGATGCTGCCGAGCGTCGCCCGGATGCCAGCCGCACCCGGCGCCACCGCCGTCACCTCGCCTTTTTTGGTGGTGTTGTTGACGGTGGCGTGGGTCGTATTGGTGGATATCCACTCGACCTGGTCAGTGACATCACGCGAGGAGTTGTTGCTGAGAATGGCCGTGGCCTTGAACTGCAGCTTGGTGCCCTTGCCAATGGAGGACGAGACGCCGCCTTGCGTAGTGACTTCGATTGAAGTCACGCTGGCCGAACTGTTGTCCTTGCCGCCGCAACCCGCCATGAAAGCAGTCAGCAACGCCATGAAAAGAAAAAGAAAACGACTGGCATAGCCGGTACGCGCCTTCATTCGATCACTCCCTAAGCTATCGAAGGAAGTCGTCGGCATGTGGCGAGGCCTGGGCTGGATAAGCTGATGTCAGCATCGAACCGCGTCCTTGCGATACATCCCCACGACAGAAATAGATATTGTTTTTTGCTTCTGTCATCAGCCACTCCTGGCCTGATGGCGGCCCCGGCAGCTTGGCCGTGGCACCCGGACAACCCTATTACAAGCCGATACAAGACTCAACCGGGTGATCACAAGAAACTACAGGAAACACACAAATGCGTGGCGGCGCCGGCACTCAGTCTCCGGCCAGCGCGAGAATATCCAGCAGGGAAAACGGCCAGCCCAGCGCCCGGCCATTGGCTGCGAGCAGCACCGGAATGCGCTCGCCGTACTCGGCCACCAGCGCGTCATCGAGGGCGATGTCGCGATATTGCCAGTCCAGATGTCGCGACATCGCCGCGCGCTGCAGCAAGCCTTCGGCGACATCACAGAGATGACAGCCGCGCGTGCCCAGCAATGTCAGCGACAACGCCATGATCAGCCCTGGACGCGGTGGCGCAGGCGCCAGCACCGATGGATTTTGGCGTCGCGCTCGTAATCGAAGCCGATGGTTTCAGCGCTGATTTCGGTCACGTCGAACTTCGCCTGCAGGGCCTCATCGAACTGGAACTTGCGGAAGTTGGTCGAAAAATAGAGCGTGCCCTCCGCGGTCAGGAGGTTCATCGACAGGCGCAACAGATGACCGTGGTCACGCTGGATATCGAAGATATCGTCCATGCGCTTGGAGTTCGAGAAAGTCGGCGGATCGACGAAGATCAGCTCATAGAGCTCAGGCGGCTGCGCCGTCTGCTCATCCTTCAGCCAGGCCATGACATCGCTCTGAATCAGGCGATGACGCGCGTCCGGGAGGCCGTTCAGCGCCAGGTTGCGGTCGCACCAGTTGAGATAGGTTGCCGACATGTCGACCGTGGTCGTGGTCCGCGCACCCGTGCCCGGGCCGGTGCCGAGCGCGGCCTGCACGCTGGCCGAACCGGTGTAGGCGAAGAGATTGAGGAAATGCTTGCCAGCCGCTTCCGCGGCCAGACGCAGACGCATCGGGCGGTGGTCCAGGAACAGACCGGTATCAAGATAGTCCGTCAGATTGACCAGCAGCATGGCCCGGCCTTCACGGACTTCAAAGAACTTGCCGGCCTTGCCCTGCTTCTTCTCGTACTGCTGCTTGCCGCTCTGGCGCTCGCGCACCTTCAGGAAGACCTTGTCACGATGCAGACCGAGCACCTTGCGAATGACCAGCAGCGCCAGCTTGAAGCGTGCCACGGCCTTCTCGGGGTCGACGGTCTTGGGCGGGGCGTACTCCTGCACATGCAGGCGTCCGTCATAAACGTCGATGGCGAGGTTGAACTCCGGCAGATCGGCATCGTAGAGACGGAAGCAGCGCACGCCTTCGCGCGCGGCCTCCTTGAGCGCCACCTTGAGGTTCTTGAGCAGGCGGTTGGCCAGGTCCAGGCCCTCCGGGGGCAGGTCATCGAGCGTGCCTTCAAAGCTCAGCGGTGACTCCACCTCGGTCAGCACCCGGCCATGGCGGGCGAAAATCGGCAAGGCACCGTTGTAGAGGCGCAGGGTGTCCTTGTGTTCGAGGCCAAGGGCATCGGCATGCAGGATGTCGGCCGCCAGCACCACGGCATCCCAGTGCGGCAACTGCTGACGCAGGTTGCGGCCGATGGCGCGGTAGAGATAACGGACACTGCCCTCCTCGCCCAGACGCTCGCCGTAAGGCGGGTTGGTGGCGATCAGACCGGGCACGGTATGGTTTTCCCCGGCACCGGTTTCGCTCGCCGCCCATTCGGCCGGCAGGCGCCACTCGGCGACACTGCGCTGCTCCAGCGTCATCCAGGCGGCAAAGCCGGCGGACTCGGCATTGCGCTGCGCGCAGGACAGCGCCTCGGCATCGGCATCAAAACCGATCAGGCGCGGCGCCGGCTTGGCGAGGCCGGCCAAACGCCGCGCCACTGCTTCCTCGCGCAGGCGCAGCCACAATTCGGTTTTGTGCTCGGCCCAGCCTTCGAAACCGAAGAAGGGACGCGACAGACCCGGGGCGACATCGGCCCAGAGCATGGCGGCCTCGATCAGCACGGTGCCGGAGCCGCAGAGCGGGTCGAAGAGACGACCCTGTCCGCGCGCCGGCCAGCCGGCCTGCATCAGCATCGCGGCCGCCAGATTCTCCTTCAGCGGCGCTTCCGTCTGTGCCACGCGGTAGCCGCGCTTGTGCAGACTGTCGCCGGAGAAATCGAGGCTGATGGTGAGCTGCTGCGCTTCGATGAACAGGTGCAGGCTGAGGTCGGGATTCTCGGTATCGATTGACGGTCGCTCGCCCGTGCGCTGGCGGAAGCGGTCAACGATGGCGTCCTTCAGGCGCAGCGCCGCGAAGTGTGTGTGCGTGCTCACGCCTTTGGCGGCAGCCGAACGGATGGCAAAGGTCGCCCCCGGACGCAGCACCTGCTCCCAGGGATACTTGAGGGCATCATCAAACATGCGGTCGGGATTGCCCGACGGTACAGTCAGCAGCGGCATGAGCACGCGCGAGGCGAGACGCGACCAGAGGCAGAAACGGTAACCGGCCGCGAGGTCGCCCTGCACCGCGATGGCACCCTTGAGCTTGCGCGGCTGGATGGCGCCCAGCGCCACCAGTTCATCCATCAGGAGGTCATCAAGGCCATCAGCGCCGGTGATCACCCATTCGCGGATTTTTTCCAAAGCTGCACTCAAGACTGACTCCGTTGCGCACGAGCGCGAGCAATGCCTTCATTGGCACGCGCGATCACGCACGGACCTTCATAGATGAAACCGGTGTAGATCTGCACCAGCGAGGCGCCGGCCTCGATTTTCTCGGCGGCCGAATCGGCGCCGGCAATACCACCGACACCGATAATGGGCATGGCGCCCGCGAGCGCGGCACTGAGCTCGCGCAGCACGCGGGTGGATGACTCACGCACGGGCCGGCCACTGAGACCTCCGGCCTCCTGGCCATGCGGCAAGTCAGCGACCGCTACCCGGCTGATGGTGGTATTGGTGGCGATCACACCGTCGATTTCCTGAGACTTGAACACCCCAGCAATGCCCTCCACCTCCGCCAGCGACAGATCGGGGGCGATCTTGACCAGCAGCGGCACATAGCGGCCATGCTGCGTGGCCAGTTGCGCCTGGCGAGCCTTGAGCGCGGACAGCAGACGCGTCAGCGCCTCCTCGCCCTGCAGGCTGCGCAAGCCCTGGGTGTTGGGGGAGGAGATGTTGACCGTGATATAGCTGGCGTGGGCATAGACCTTGTCCAGGCAGATCAGGTAGTCATCCTCGGCCCGCTCCACCGGCGTATCGAAATTCTTGCCGATGTTGATCCCGAGCACACCGTCGTAGCGCGCGCGCTCGACATTGCGCACCAGGTTGTCGACACCGTTGTTGTTGAAGCCGAGACGATTGATCAGCGCCCCTGCCGCCGGCAGACGGAACATGCGCGGCTTGGGATTGCCCGGCTGCGGCCGCGGTGTGACCGTGCCAATTTCGATGAAACCGAAGCCCAGCGCGGCCAGCGCATCGATGTAGTCGCCATTCTTGTCGAGCCCGGCGGAAAGACCGACCGGATTGCGGAAATTCAGCCCGAATGCCGACACCGGCTGGTCCGGCACCGCCGGCCACAGCTTCATCAGACCCAGACGCTCGGCACGCGCCAGATTGTCGAGGGTGACATGATGAGCGGTTTCCGGTTCCAGCTTGAACAGCGCAGCACGCGCCAGGGGGTACAACATGAATGAGCATCTCTTGCAGGGTCAGCGGGCGATTATACGCGAGCGGGGGTGGCTGCCGTTAGCGCCGGCCTCCCCCGCCCTCGCCCGTCACACCCCATCGCCACGGATGCGCTGCACCGTCTCCCGCGTATCGGATGACAGCTCGCCGGCCAGCAGACTGTCGAGCTGCGCGCAGATGAGCGCCTGACGATCGGCGGCGAGCTTGTGCCAGACACCAAAGGCGCCCGCCAGACGCGAGGCCAGCTGCGGATTCTGGCGATCGATCCGCTTCACCTCGTGGGCGAGCAGGCGGTAGCCGGCGCCATCGACGCGATGGAACGCCACCGGGTTGTTGCCAGCGAGCTGTGCGACCACGGCACGCACACGGTTAGGCACGGTGTGGTCGAAATCCGGGTGTTCCAGCAGCGTCAGGGCCGTTTCAACCGCCGTCGGGGACGGCAACGACACCTGGGTGGCAAACCACTGATCGAGCACCAGCGCCTCATGCTGCCAGCGCTGATAGAAGCACTGCAGGGCATCCTGGGCCCCGCCGAGCTGGTGATGGACCAGCAGAGCGAGTGCCGCCTGTTCGGCGCTCATGTGCGGCGCCGTGGTCAGCCACTGGTGCGCCAGCAGCGCGGCCTCATCCGGTGCAACACGGGCAAGACCATCAAGCGCAACCCGTGCCAGGCTGCGCGCTGCAATGGCCTGCGCGTTATAGGCATAGGCATGCAGCATGTCGCCGCGCTGCAGGATGGCGCGCAGGGCATCGGCCAGCGGCGTCACGATGGCCAGCAACAGCTGCTCGCGGGCATCGAACAGGGCCTGCGGGTCATAGACCTCAACCTGCTCGGCGAGATAACCCAGCGTGGGCAGTTCCAGCAGCTTCACCGCCAGCGCCGGATCGGTCTCGGCCAGCATCGGCCAGATTGCCGTCAGCGCCTCGGCGAGCACACTGCCGCCGGCGCTGGCGGGGTCGTCGCCTGTCAGCGCACGCGCCAGAATTTCGCGGCAGGCCAGCTCCTGGGCGGCGGCCCAGCGATTGAAGCCATTCTTGTCGCCCCGCACCAGCTGTGCCAGCGCCTGGTCATGGCAGGCGTAGTCAATGCGCACGGGCGCACTGAAATCACGGAACAGGGACAATACCGGGTCTTCGCTGACCTCGGTAAAAACCCAGGTCTGCTCGGTCTGGTCGAGCAGCAGCAGGAACGCTTCGCCGCGCTGACCATCGAGGTGCGAAGTCAGCGCGCCGTGCTGCCCGATCAGCCCCAGCTTGACCGGAATCGGCAACGGCTGCGGGACCGGATGCTCCGGCAAGGCAGCCTGATGCTGTCTCAGGGTCAGGCGCAACTGATGCGTGGCAGCATCCCAGTGCGAATCGACACGAACGGTCGGTGTCCCCGGCTGCTGATACCAGCGCAGCCAGGTCGAGAGATCGAGGTGGTTGGCCTTGCCGAGCGCGGCGAGAAAGTCCTCGACGGTAGCGGCACGGCCATCGTTATCCGCGAAGTAACGGTCGGTCCCGCGCCGGAAGCCTTCCGCCCCCAGCAGGGTATGCAGCATGCGGACGATCTCGGCACCCTTCTCGTAGACCGTCAGCGTGTAGAAATTGTTGATCTCGACAAAGGCATCCGGGCGTACCGGGTGCGCCAGCGGGCCGGCATCCTCAGCGAACTGGTGGGTGCGCAGGAAAGCGACGTCCTCCAGACGCTGCACATCCGCGGAAAGCTGGTCAGCCGAGAACTGCTGGTCTCGGAAGACCGTGAAGCCCTCCTTGAGGCAGAGCTGAAACCAGTCACGGCAGGTCACGCGGTTGCCGCTCCAGTTATGGAAATACTCATGCGCCACCACCGACTCGACTCGCTGGAACCCGGCATCGGTGGTGGTCGCCGGATGCGCCAGCACGCAACTGGTGTTGAAGACGTTGAGTCCCTTGTTCTCCATGGCCCCCATGTTGAAGTGCGACACCGCGACAATCATGTAGATGTCGAGATCGTACTCGCAGCCGTACTGTGTTTCGTCCCAGCGCATGGCCGCCTTGAGCGAGGCCATGGCGTGATGACATTTGTCCTGGTCTTCCGGCGCAGTGAAGATCTGCAGGGTGACCTGGCGCCCGGAGCGCGTGGCGAAATGGTCTTCCAGACAGGCCAGCTGACCGGCCACCAGGGCAAACAGATAGCTCGGCTTGGGATGCGGATCCTCCCAGGTCGCCCAGTGGCGTCCACCGTCGAGATCGCCATGGCCGGTGCGGTTGCCGTTGGACAGCAGCACCGGGCATTGCGCCTTGTCGGCGATGAGGGTGGTGCGAAACGGCGCCAGCACATCCGGGCGATCCGGATAGAGCGTGATCTTGCGGAAGCCTTCGGCTTCGCACTGGGTGCAGTAGAGGCCGTGCGAACGGTACAGGCCTTCCAGCGCGAGATTGCTGTCCGGGCGGATGCGCACCTGAGTGACCAGAATGCCGGCATCGCTGACACCGGGGAAGACCCAGCGCTCGTCATCCCAGGACCAGTCGCCCTCGCCCAGCACGCGCTCGTTCCAGCTCAGCGCGAGAATCTCGAGATCGGCACCGAAGAGCACCAGCGGCGCATCCTGGGGTGCCTGCGGATGACGCTCCAGCTGCAGCTTCGCGGTCACCACGGCGCTGTCGGCCAGCAGCTCGACGGTCAGATCGGTATGGCAGACACGGAAATTCGGGACCTGATAGTCCTTGAGATAGATCTTGTTCGGGGTCACGGGGGTATCGGTTTTCATGAAATGGTGACTTCCCATTCGTAGCCGGTGAATTTGCGGACGTTGAGCACGCCCGTGTCAAACAGCAGGTACTGGCCCTTGATGCCGGTCAGCACGCCGCTGGCCAGCTCCTTGTCGGGGCTCAGCGACTTGGCTTTGGCGGCATAGGCCGTGACCGGATAACTCAGCTCGACCACCTCGGCCTGCAAGCGCTCGATGCCCTCCGGATGCTCGGCTTCCAGCGCCGCGATCACACCGGCGGCCTCGGCCAGCAGGCGATCGCGCTCGGCCGGCAGATCCAGCGGGGCATACTCGCCCTTCACCAGCGCCTGCCACTTGGTCTTGTCCGCCACATGCTCGGCCAGCGCGACTTCGATCAGGCCCGACAGCTTGCGCGTGGCAACCCGGAAGATCGGCAGAGCCTGGCCGGCGCCCTGGTCTATCCAGCGCGTGGGAATCTGGGTTTCACGGGTGATGCCGACCTTGAGG
Source organism: uncultured Paraperlucidibaca sp. (assembly GCA_964511255.1). Classification (GTDB taxonomy): domain Bacteria; phylum Pseudomonadota; class Gammaproteobacteria; order Pseudomonadales; family Moraxellaceae; genus Perlucidibaca. Next base: position 12,638 of record CAZEEQ010000024.1, on the reverse strand, counting down.
CCGGTGGAATTGGCGAGATAGACGATATGCGGGATCATGCAGTGCTGCTCACCCCATGCCGGCTCGCGGCAGGTGCCGAGGTCGTAGTGGCAGGTTTCCGGCTTCATGATGCAGAGATCGCACGCCGCCAGCTTGATGAAGCAGGGGTAGCAATAGCCCTGGCTGAATGACTTTTTGCTGGCGCGGCCGCAGCCGACGCAGCGGATGCCCTCGCTGGCGCGGATCGACACCTGCCGGCCAATCAGCTCATTCATCGGCAGCAGCACCTCATCGAGCGGCAGGAAGTAGCGCAGCGGCTGTTCCTGACCATCCGGCCCGGTCGCCGCATTCCGTTCGCTCCGCATTTTCCTTACAGTACCGCGCATGTCTTCAACCTGTGCTTTTCGGAATGTATCCCAATGATGATTGCTGATGCCGGTCACCGCCTGATTCAGGCCGCCCTGCACGATGCCCCGCCGGGCAGCGGACTCTGGGTCGCCGCCGGCGAGACCTCAGGACTACCAACGCAGCTGAGCTGGCTTTGGCAGACACCGGATGCCCTGCTGCAGTCGCCCTGGCAGAAACGCCACGATCTCGCCGTGACCTGGCTGCCGGCGACACTGCCGGCGCGGGACGCCCTGCACCTGCTGTCGGCGCTGCGCGACCTGCACGCCCGCCAGCTGCTGGCCTTCATTCCAATGACCGCTTTCGGCTGGCATGAAGACACCCTGCTCGGTCTCGGGTTGCAGCGTCAAGCCCGCTTTGAACATGACGGACTGGTCTACGAAGCCTGGAGCTTCGACATCCGTACCTATAAGGCGGTGCCGGACTGGCTCAATCCACGGTTCTGGGCAAACCCTGAGAACTGGAATAAATATCGCTGGTGAAACAATGGTTTAGTGCAGGAACTTGACCGGCTTCTCGGCTTCGTCAGCAGCGTGGTCATGCGGCGTGTCGCAGACCTCGCCTTCCTTCTCCTGCTTGGCAATATAGCCTGACCGCTCATGCTCCGGCAGATTCCTGGCTTCCCAGGCGATGACCGCCTGCAGGCAGGTCGCCAACTGCTCGCGGCTCAGCTTCTGGCCGTCAGCCCATTTGCCCAGCTCGATGGCGCGACGGAAGTTGTCGACGATTTCGGGCGTCAGCACTTGCAGCATGCGCGCCAGCACGACTTCATTCATGTCACCACTCCTTGACCTGATGGCTGCTCCAGCCCAGCTTGGTGCGGCAAGCTTCGTAGAAGTCATGCCCCGGCGGGTGCAGGAGTCGCAGTTTGAAAGGATGCTTGCGGATATAGATCCAGTCACCGGCCTGCAGCACCTGACCGGGCTGACCGTCGGCGCTGACCCGCGGCGGAATATCGGACAGCACCTGAATCTTGATCTCGCTGTCACCGTCAACCACGATCGGACGGCTGCTCAGCGTGTGCGGATGCATGGGCACCAGACCGATGGCATCAAGGCGCGGATGCAGGATGGGACCGCCGCCGGACAACGCATAGGCGGTCGAGCCGGTCGGCGTGCAGGCGATCAGGCCATCCGAGCGCAGACGATAGACGAACTGGCCTTCGACATAGAGTTCGAACTCGATCATGTGCACGGTGGTGCCGGTGTGCAGCACGACATCGTTGAGCGCCAGCGCCTCGCCACTGGTGATGCCGCCGGAGCGCACTTCCACGCTGAGCATGGCGCGCTTGTCCTCGGCGTAATCGCCGCGCAGCACCGCACCGACCTTTTCTTCGATCTGGTTGGGGGCGACATCGGTGAGAAAGCCGAGACGGCCGCGGTTGATACCGAGCACGGGCTTGTTGAAGCGGGCAAGCTGACGGGCGGCGTGCAGCAGGGAACCATCGCCACCGACCACGATGATGAGATCACAGGCCTCGCCCAGCGCCTGACGTGAGCAGATCTGAAGATCGGTGCGTGGCACCAGCGCAGCGGTATCTTCGTCGTAGATCACGCGCAGCCCCTGGCTCTCCAGGTAGCAATGCACATCATTGAGGGTGTCGGCGACCGCGGCATTGCCGGGTCGCCCCATCAGACCGATATTGCGAAAAAGTTCCATGGACAGGCCATCTGGACAGATGCCCGCAGTCTAGCGTCTGCAGGCAGCGCCGGAAAGCTTCTCGGGCAGCTTCTCAGATCGCCGCAGCAAGACGCGCGCCCTGATTGATGGCGCGTTTGGCATCCAGTTCGGCCGCAACATCCGCGCCGCCAATCAGGTGCGCCTTCTTGCCCAGGGCGTCGAGCCCTGCCAGCAGCTCGCGCTGCGGCTCCTGACCGGCGCAGATGATGACCTGGTCAACATCCAGCACCTTGGCCGAACCGTCGGCAAGACGGATATGGAGGCCGGCATCGTCGACCTTTTCATACTGCACACCCGGCATCAGGTTGACGCCCTTGGCGATCAGTGTCGCGCGGTGAATCCAGCCGGTGGTCTTGCCCGGACCAATGATCTTCTTGGGCTTGCGTTGCAACAGATAGATCTCGCGCGCACTCGGCATTTTCTCCGGCTCGATACCAGCGATACCACCGCGCGCCTGCAACGTCTGGTCAATGCCCCAGAAGCGGCAGAAGGCATCAATGTCGGTGCTGATCGAGGGCGTGTCATGATCATGGCTGAGGTATTCGGCGGTATCCATGCCAATGCCGCCGGCACCGATGATGGCGACCCGGCGTCCGACTGGCTTGTGATCGCGCAATACATCGAGATAGCTCACCACCTTGGCATGATCCGCACCATCGAGCGCCAGCGCGCGCGGCACAATGCCGGTGGCCAGCACCACCTCATCGAAGTCGCGCAGGTCGTGGGCGGTGACACGCTGACCGAGCTGACGGCGGACACCGTGCTTGTCGAGCATGACGCCAAAATAGCGGATGGTCTCGTGGAACTCTTCCTTGCCCGGCACCTGCTTGGCGATATTGAACTGACCGCCGATTTCACTGGCGGCATCGAACAGGGTCACTTCATGACCGCGCTCGGCCGCCACCGAAGCAAACGCCAGACCGGCCGGCCCGGCACCCACCACGGCAATGCGCTTGCGGGTCATGGCCGGCAGATAAACCAGCTCGGTTTCATGACAGGCCTGCGGATTGACCAGACAGCTCGACAACTGCATGTTGAACGTATTGTCGAGGCAGGCCTGGTTGCAGCCGATGCAGGTGTTGATTTCGTTGACCCGGCCTTCGGCGGTCTTCTTCACCCAGTCCGGATCAGCCAGCATGGGACGGGCCATCGAAACCAGATCGGCATCGCCATCGGCGAGGATGCGCTCGGCGTCATCCGGCATGTTGATGCGGTTGGAGGCCGCCACCGGGATCGACACGGCTTCGCGCACCTTGCGCGTGACCCAGGCATAGGCTCCGCGCGGCACTGGCGTGGCGATGGTGGGAATCTGCGCCTCATGCCAGCCGATGCCGGTATTGAAAATGGTCACCCCCGCCGCTTCCAGCGCTCGTGCCAGCGCAATGACCTCATCGAAGCTCTGTCCGTCCGGCACCAGGTCGAGCATGGAGAGACGATAGACGATAATGAAGTCGGTACCGACAGCCTCACGGATGCGCCGCACCACCTCGACCGGAAAGCGCATGCGGCGGGCGAAGTCACCGCCCCACTCGTCTTCGCGCTCATTGCCGCGCTCGGTCAGGAACTGATTGAGCAGATAGCCCTCGGAACCCATGACTTCGACGCCGTCATAGCCGGCCAGCTTGGCCTTGGCGGCGGCATTGGCGAAGTTGTTGATCTCGCCTTCCACCTCTTCCGCCGTGAGCTCGCGCGGCGTGAACGGATAGATCGGGGACTTCTTGGCCGATGGCGCCACCATGTTCGGGTTCCAGGCCTGACGGCCGGCATGCAAGAGCTGCACGACGATCTTGCTGCCAGCGGCATGCACGGCTTCGGTGACCACGCGGTGCTTCTCGGCATCCTGATCGCTGATGATTTCAGCCGACCCCGGAGCCAGCGGCGCATCCGGCGAGATGCTGAAGCCGCCGGTGATCATGAGACCCACGCCCCCCTCGGCGCGGCGGGCAAAGTAGGCAGCCAGGCGCGGGAGATCGAAGTCCTCCAGGCCGGTGTGCATGGAGCCCATGATCACGCGGTTGCGCAACGTGGTGAAACCGAGATCAAGGGGGGCCAGCAGGTGGTCGTACATGAAACATCTCCGGTTACAAAATCCGGCTCACGAGAAGATGGACGCCGGTTGAATTGCACGTTATTGTGCCGACCGATCAGTCACAATGACCGAAAATGACATAATCGAGGCCAATCATGTCATCCAGAGTTCCAGTTCGCATTGGCGATACCACCCTGCAGATCGTGCACCTCATGCTGCGCGCCAGCCGGCTGCCCCCGCATGAATGGCAGCATCTGCTCGATACCAAGGTGCATGGCCCCGCTCCTGACTTTCATGACCCCGATGCCCGCTTCGAACTCACCGACCTCATGCGTCTCGGCGAAGCGCTTACCCAGATCGCACCGGCGGGCAATACCCTCGGGCTGGCCATGGGCCGCGCCTACCACGACACCGACTTCGGCCTGCCCGGTCAGATCGCACGCACGGCAGCCACGCTGGGTGACGCACTCGATGCCTTCGTCCACTACCAGACGCTGATCACCCGCTGCTATCGCGGCAACCCCAGCGTGCACCGTGGTCACGGACCGGCCATGCGGCTTTATTCGATCGCCCCTTACAACCGCTACAACTGCTTCGTGGTCGACAGCGCCCTGGTCGGCTGGAAGCGCCAGATTGACTGGCTGACCGGCCGTGATGATGCCCTGCTGGCTGTCGATATCGAGTACGAACACTGTGCCTACGGCGAGGCCATGGCGGAGTTCTTCGGCGTTCCCGTGAACTTCGGGCAGGCCCAGAACCAGCTGCTGTTGCACCCGGCGGCGCTGAGCTGGCCGGTGGTCACGGCACAGCCGCAGCTGCATGCCCAGCTCTGCCGCCTGGGCGATCAGTTGCTGCAGGCGCAGGCCGTCGGCGAAACCCTGACCGGACGCCTGCAGCAATGGCTGGGCCCCCGCCTGCAGGGACAGTCACCGACGCTGGAGTCAGCAGCAGATGCCATGGGCATGGCCGCCTGGACCCTGCGCCGGCGCCTGCAACTGGAAAACAGCAGCTATCAGAATCTGCTCGATGACCTGCGTCGTGATCTGGCCACCGGCCATATCCGCGAGACCACGCTGAGCTTTGGGGAAGTGGCGTTCATGCTGGGCTTTTCAAGCCCGGGGGCGTTCCAGCGTGCGTTCAAACGCTGGACGGGGGAAACACCAGGCGACTATCGCCGGCGTATTCAGGAGCAGCGCAGCCGTCAGAGCTCGGTCGCGTCGTCGCACAGCTCGTCGAGGGCATCCGCGTAATCCGCATCACGATCCCAGAGATCGTCTCGTTCCATATCCATGTCTGTTCTCTCTTCTCTTGTCTGTATTGGCAGGAGTAGAGAAACAGATACGGATGACAGATTGATGACGTTTACCGTCGCTCAGCCCTTGCTCGGCACCTGCAGTTCGACCGGCGGATTGCGGTGGCGCTCGCCGCTGAGCAGACGTTGCCAGAGCGTGGCATCGGGCCATTCGGCCTGCACCTGATCGGAAAACACGATGCGCTCGAGCGGCAGCACGCCCATGTGCGGATTCTCGATGTCGGCGCGGAAGCACTGGGCATAGCCGGTAGCGGTTTCATGCACGATGACCGAATGCAGCGTCACGCCCTCTTCGCCATTGACCATATCGGTGAGCGACAGCACGCGATCCACCAGGGCGAAGAACACCCGCGAGAACTGCTCGGCCGACGGCGACACCGGCAGCGCGATCCAGCGCGCGCTGAACTTGCGGCAGGCCTCGAGATATTCGGGATCATCCTGATCCCAGTACGCCACGGCATGATCGAAGCTGTCGATCAGCGTGCGGATATCACCTTTCATCAGGCCAAAGTCGTAGACCATCTGGCCATGATCGAGGGCCTGGGCCTCCAGCAGCACTTCAACCTGATAGCTGTGCCCGTGAATGGAACGACGGCAGCGGTCGCTGCTGCAGTTGCGCACGATATGGGCATTCTCGAAGCGGAAGAGCTTGCGGATCAGCATGGTCCGGCACCAGAGGGAGAGGTCGCTATTCTAGCAAGACCGGTCGTCTTTCTGCCGCCTTTTTCGGTCGCCTCAAGGCAAATGCGTCGTGTAGAATCGCCACCGGACCTTTTGCCGCTGCGCCATCCCCGACCCGGGGGCCAACAGCGACACAAACAAACGCCCTACCAGGAGTTTCATCATGAAGCAGCCCGTTCGCGTGGCAGTTACCGGCGCAGCCGGCCAGATTGGTTACAGCCTGCTGTTCCGCATCGCCTCCGGCGAAATGCTCGGCAAGGATCAACCGGTTATCCTTCAGCTGCTGGAAGTGCCGTTCGAAAAGGCTCAGCAGGCGCTCAAGGGCGTGATCATGGAACTGCAGGACTGCGCTTTCCCGCTGCTCGCGGGCATTGAAGCGCACAGCGACCCGATGACCGCTTTCAAGGACACCGACTACGCCCTGCTGGTCGGCTCGCGTCCGCGCGGCCCGGGCATGGAGCGCTCCGAACTGCTGTCGATCAATGGCGCCATCTTCACCGCCCAGGGCCAGGCCCTGAACGCCGTCGCTTCGCGCAACGTCAAGGTGCTGGTGGTCGGCAACCCGGCCAACACCAACGCCTACATCGCCATGAAGTCGGCCCCGGATCTGCCGGCCAAGAACTTCACCGCCATGCTGCGCCTCGACCACAACCGCGCAGCCAGCCAGCTCGCTGCCAAGACCGGCAAGGCCGTGGCCGACATCCAGAAGCTGGCTGTCTGGGGCAACCACTCCCCGACCATGTACGCCGACTACCGCTTCGCCACCATCAATGGTGAAAGCGTCAAGGCCATGATCAACGACGAAGAATGGAACCGTACCGTGTTCCTGCCGACCGTCGGCAAGCGCGGCGCCGCCATCATCGAAGCCCGCGGCCTGTCCTCGGCCGCTTCGGCCGCCAACGCCGCCATCGACCACATGCGCGACTGGGCGCTGGGCACCAACGGCCAGTGGGTCACCATGGGCATCCCGTCCGACGGCTCCTACGGCATTCCGGAAGAAGTCATGTATGGTGTGCCGGTAACCTGCGCCAACGGTGAATACACCCGCGTCGAAGGTCTGGAAGTCGATGCGTTCTCGCGTGAACGCATGGATCTGACGCTGAACGAGCTGCTGGAAGAGCGCGACGGCGTCAAGCACCTGCTGCCGTAAGGTCAGCGCTGCGATAAAAACCCGCCCTGGTGGCGGGTTTTTTTATGGCCTGATTTCATGACGACCACCACACGGAAAATGACGGGCAGCCACGCGCGGCCCACCAACTCATGGCATAGTCTGCCCAGATTCAGCCAGGAGTCGGGCATGTCCGCCGCCGTCATCAATTCCATCGCCTATGATCATCAAGGCAAACGCCTGTGTCCGGTCGAGCTGGATCAGTCCAGCGCCTACCTCAAGGCGCATCCCGAAGCGTTCCTCTGGATCGGATTGCATGAGCCGGATGCCGACCTGCTGTCCACAGTGCAGGCGCAGTTTCATCTCCATGAGCTGGCCGTCGAAGATGCCCTTTGCGCGCACCAGCGGCCCAAGATCGAAGCCTATGGCGACTCCCGTTTCATCGTCATCCATACCGCCGAGCGCGATGGCAGCCGCATCGTTTTCGGCGAGACACACCTGTTTCTCGGCACCAATTTCCTGATCAGCGTCCGTCACGGCCCGTCGCACACCTACGCCAACATGCGCCAGCGCGTGGAGGCCAGGCCGAAACAGCTGGCGCACGGACCGAGCTATCCGCTGTATGCCATTCTGGATTTCATCGTCGACAACTATGTCCCCATCGTTGAGGACTTCAAGCAGACCCTGCAGCAGCTGGAGAAGGACATTTTCCTGCCGCAGTACAAACGCGGCACCATCAAGCGCCTGTACGAACTCAAACGCGAACTCATCACGCTGCGCCTGGCCTCGTCACCGCTGCAGGACATCGCCCAGGAACTCAGCCATGGCCAGGATGAGTTCATCAATCCGGCCATCCAACCTTATTTCCGTGATATCGCGGACCATTGCACGCGCATCAACGAGGCCATTGACGCCCTCAATGAGCTGCTGTCGTCGGCCATCCAGGTCAATCTCTCGCTGGTCACGGTGAAGCAGAACGAAGTGGTCAAGAAACTGGCCGGCTGGGCCGCCTTGCTGGCACTGCCGACACTGGTCACCAGCATTTACGGCATGAACTTCGAGCACATGCCGGAGCTGCAGATGACCTATGCCTACCCGACTGTCCTCGGGCTCACCGCCCTCGCCTGCCTGAAACTGCATGCCACACTGAAGCGCGCCGGCTGGATGTGACTGGGCGCGTCCAGGGAGTTTAAGCTCAGACCGTGGCCCGTCATGGCCGTCGCATCTGCAGCGAAGGGTTATGCGTTCCGTTTCGCCGCTTCATTTCCGATGAGGCGAATGAGCACTTTCAACAAGCCAATATTGGCCAGCGCGATTCCTCTCGACGCCACGGACCACATGAAATGATCCGGGACATCGTATGACGTCTCCCAATGAACCTCTGTGCCTCCCGGCACCTCGGTGAAACTCATTCTGCCGCCGGCGTGTGGAATTGGGAGCGGCCATTCAATGAATTGGTAGTCCCAATAGTCAGGGCGAGAAATATCGGTCACCCGCTCTTTCAGCGTTGCTCCCGGCGTCCGGATTTCTCGAACCGCACCAATACCGTTTGATGGATTCCCTTTTCCCGGCGTAAGCAATTTGCTGCTCCGAACGATAGGCAATAAGGAATACGTTTCGTGGAGGGTGAATGTGTCGAACACGATTTCTCGTGGTGCGGGAATGAACCTTGTCACCGAAACAGACTTCTTCATCGATGTCTCCAAAAGTCTTATGGCCGGCGCAGCATGTCGGCACCGGTCACCCAGCCAGAATCGCCGTCAGATCAGCGCCTGGCTTGATACGATGACACCGTTGTTGTCCGCATAAACGTACTCGCCCGATACAAAGGTGATGCCACCGAAGGTCACCGGGATATCGACTTCACCAACGCCCTTGCGCACGCTCTTGAGGGGAATCGAAGCCAGGGCCTGAACACCCAGGTCCAGCTCGGCCAGGGCATCGACATCACGCACGCAACCATAGACGATGACACCGGCCCAACCCTGCTTGACGGCACTGTCACCGATCAGGTCACCCAGCAGCGCGCAGCGCATGGAACCGCCGCCATCCACCACCAGCACGCGGTCATTGCCCGGAGTCGCCAGCAGCTCTTTGACGCGCGAATTGTCTTCGAAGCATTTCACGGTGACGATTTGACCACCAAAGGCCGCGCGACCGCCGAAGCCCGCGAACATGGGCTCGCAGACACGCACCAGCTCGGGGTTGTCATCGCAGAGATCACAGGTGACAAAAGACATTTCAAACTCCTGACGGGGTGACAAAAAAGGAAAAAGGCTCAGGCCCGGAGCAATGCCAGCATGCCGTTGCGGGTCAGTACCCGGACACCGGGACGCACACGATGCACGGCGGCCACCAGGGCCTGCGCCACGATATCACCGGAAACCGGGCGGTAAGCGGCCAGCGGGCCTATCATCAAAGGAGCGATGGGCGCCGACAGCCAGTGGCCGATGCGTTCGCCAAGACGGAATTCCTGGCGCTGCCCGGTCAGCAATGACGGCTGCAGCAGCGTCAGGGCCTCGAAACCGATGCCACGCAGCGACTTCTCGACCTCGCCCTTGACCCGGCTGTAGAAGTTTCCCGAGCGCGGGCTGGCTCCAATGGCGCTGACGCTGAGGAAATGCTTGGCGCCGACGCGCTGGGCCAGGCCGGCGAAAGCCAGCACGGCATCCTGATCGACGGCGCGAAAAGCTTCCTGACTGCCCGCCACCTTGATGGTCGTGCCCAGGCAGTTGATCGCCACATCGGCCGTAAAGCCCGGACTCAGCTGCGGCAGCCGGGACAGGTCCTGGACATGCTGCTGCAGACGGGCATGGGTGAACGGCAGAGGCCGGCGCACAAAGGCATGGACCTCGTAAATCGAAGGGTCGTTGAGCAGGGCCTGCAAAACCCGCTGGCCAATGAAGCCGGAGGCTCCGACAATCATGACGCGCTGCATATCGTGTTTCCATCAAAGGGATGCTGGCAGTGACTTTACCGTGACCCGCCCCTTTGCCACAATTTGCGAACCGCACCGGAGTGTCCGTAGATGCTGACTTTTTCAGCGTTCCGCCTGAAACCTGCCCTGTCGCCGCTCTGCCTGGCAGGTTTGCTGGTGCTTTCCGGCTGGCCGGCGGCGCAGGCCGGAAAGCTGTATCGCTTCCAGGACGCCGAAGGCAACGTGCTGCTGACCAATCAGGTGGACGATCATCGCAAGCCGCTGCATGGTGACAGCCAGCAATACCGCAAGCTGGTCAAAGTCACCTGGTACCCCGACACCAATGTTCATCGCTACCGCAACTGGGGTGGCTCTGAAGCCGCGGTGAAGCAGAGCGCAAGCCGCAACCGCAATGTCTATGACGACATGATCCGTGCCGCCGCCAGTCGCCACAACCTGGAATTCGGCCTGGTCAAGGCCGTCATCCACACCGAATCCGGCTTTGATCCCCAGGCCCGCTCCGGTCCGGGGGCCCAGGGCCTGATGCAGCTCATGCCGGCGACCGCGCGACGCTACCGGGTCGCCGACGTCTGGGACCCGGCTCAGAACATCGAGGCCGGCAGTCGTCATTTGCGCTATCTGCTCAACCGTTATGGGGCCTTGCCGCTGGCACTGGCCGCCTATAACGCCGGCGAAGGCAACGTCGACAAGTACGGCGGCATACCGCCCTTCCCCGAAACCCAGGATTACGTGCAACGGGTCAGCGGCCGCTTCAATCGCCTGTACAGCGCCAATACCCCCCTGCCCGACAGCCTCGGCAGCGTCAGTGTCAGCACGACGGCCAGTCCCTACGTACCGGTCATCGCCAACTAGGCTGGTGCCCGCGCATCCGGCCCTGCACACCCCGCCTCAGAGCTCGACTCCGACCATGCTGCCTTCGTACACCAGTGCGTAACGGGTCAGGCACGGCCCCGGTCCGGGCAGGCGGCACTGGCCATCCGAGAGATTGAATGACCAGCCGTGGCCCGGACAACGGATGACGCCCTGGCTGACATCCGCGCAGGTCAGTGACTGGCCTCGGTGCGGACACTGATTGCGGATGAGCTGGCAACGACCGTCTTCCTGCAGCAGCAGGAGCGGAATGCCATTGATGACGAACTCCCGGCGATAGCCATCTTCCAGGAACATGAGTTTTTCAAGCGGATGGAATGCCATGCTGCGTACCGTAGTCAGTCATTGGTCAACGCCGGATGGCAGAAAGGCAGGTTACCCTGCCTTTCTGTCGGTTCCGGTTCAGCCCGCCGACGGGCTGGCTTGCCGTACTTACTTGCCGTGCTTACCGGCGAGGAAGAACCAGGTCTCCAGCACCGAGTCCGGGTTCAGCGACACCGAATCAATGCCTTCGTCCATCAGCCACTTGGCCAGATCCGGGTGGTCCGACGGGCCCTGACCACAAATGCCGATGTACTTGCCGGCCTTGCGGCAGGCCTGGATGGCGCGCGAGAGCAGGAATTTCACGGCCGGATCACGCTCGTCGAAGAGGTGCGAGACGATGCCGGAATCGCGGTCCAGGCCCAGGGTGAGCTGGGTCAGGTCGTTGGAGCCGATCGAGAAGCCGTCAAAGTGCTGCAGGAAGTCCTCGGCCAGCAGCGCATTGGTCGGCAGCTCGCACATCATGATGATGCGCAGGCCGTTTTCGCCGCGCTTCAGGCCCTTCTCGGCCAGCAGGTCGATGACACGGGCGGCTTCGCCCGTGGTGCGCACGAACGGGATCATGACTTCCACGTTGGTCAGGCCCATGACATCACGGACCTTCTTGAGTGCGCGCACTTCGAGATCGAAGCAGTCACGGAAATTGTCGGAGACATAGCGGCTGGCACCACGGAAGCCCAGCATCGGGTTCTCTTCTTCCGGCTCGTAGAGCTTGCCGCCGATCAGGTTGGCGTACTCGTTGGACTTGAAGTCCGACATGCGCACGATGACCTTTTTCGGGTGGAAAGCCGCCGCCAGCGTGGCGATGCCTTCGGTCAGCTTCTCGACGTAGAAGTCCACCGGCGAGGCATAGCCGGCACAACGCTGGTCAACGGCAGCCTTGATGTCGCGCGGCAGGTTGTCGTAGTTCAGCAGCGCCTTCGGATGGACACCGATCATGCGGTTGATGATGAACTCCAGACGCGCAAGACCGATGCCTTCGTTCGGCAGTGTGGCGAAGTCGAACGCGCGGTCCGGGTTGCCGACGTTCATCATGATCTTGAACGGCAGCTTGGGCATGGATTCGATCGAGTTCTTCTGGATCTCGAAGTCGAGCAGGCCTTCATAGATGAAACCGGTGTCGCCTTCGGCGCAGGAAGCCGTCACCGGCATGCCGTCCTGGAGCACGTCGGTGGCGTTGCCGCAGCCGACGATGGCCGGCACACCGAGTTCACGGGCGATGATGGCGGCGTGACAGGTACGACCGCCACGGTTGGTGATGATGGCGCTGGCGCGCTTCATGACCGGTTCCCAGTCCGGGTCGGTCATGTCGGAG
>CAZEEQ010000023.1:0-33790 GCA_964511255.1 uncultured Paraperlucidibaca sp. | reverse complement strand
CGCCGACACGCGGATTTTCAATCCGCTGCTCTACCAACTGAGCTACCCGGCCACGCAAGGCGCGTATTAAAGCGGGGCGAGGTGCCAGCGTCAAGCCTGTCAGAGGCCGGAACGGCGGTTTTCGGTGATTTCCTGTGCAGTTGTCGATGACGAACGCCTGGACAAGCCGAAAAAGTGACTCCAGTCCCTGCGCCAGACGCGCAACAACCAGCGCTCGATCACCACCAGCTTGACCATCAGCCAGAGGCTGCCGAGCCAGAACATGGCCGCCAGTATCAGACTCATCTCGACAGACGTGTGACCCCAGCTGATCAGCACATAGCCGGGATCCTGGCGGATGCCGACAGCCAGCAGGAGGGCCAGCGTCAGCACCATGAAGACCACCCCGAGGTGCCGGCTCACAGCGAGCCTCCGGATGACTGCGGCAGGGCATCGAGCGCGGCGCGTGTCGCCAGCGGCGGCAGGCTGATCTGCACACGCATGGCCTGCAGTGCCGCCAGCTCATTGATCACCGGCGCCAGCACCGCATTGGGCAGGGCGGCGAAATCACGCTGCACACGCAGACTCAGCGACTCCAGCGCGGCGCGATAGAGCACATCCTCACCCCGCAGCAGCGCCAGTTCGGCCTGATCCAGCATGAGACCGAGCTGGTCGTGCACGAGCTGCCGGCGGGCATCATCCAGCAGGGGCTGCAGCGGCTTGTCGTAATCCCGAATCACGATCAGCGAACGGAACTTGGCCAGACCGGCTTCCCACAGATTGATCGCCTGAGCGCCCGCTGTCGTTGTTGCCGCCGGCTTGGGCAGGGACTCAGCCGGTGCGCGCTGGCCTGCGTCACGCGGCAGCTCCAGTGCATAAAGGCGGCGATCCAGCGCCTGCAGCCGCAGGTAAATACCCGGCACATCCGGGTGCTCGACACCGGACAGCGTACCCAAATCCTGCTGCAGGGCACGGCGAACCGGCAGCAACGCGACTTCCGGCTGGCTTGCCAGCAGGCGGTCGGCCGTCGCCAGCGCCTGTTGTGCAGCCGTCACGTTCTGGTTCAGCGACAGTGACTGCTCGGCCATGCTGACGGCCGCGCTGACACGATCGGCCAGCCAGCGCTGACGCAGCTCAGGGCCGCTGGCCAGGAGACGATCCAGCGTCTGCTGCTGTTGTTTGAGCTGGGTATTGAGCCCCTCTTCGCGCGCCCGGATGGCCCGCAACTCGCTCTGGACTTCCGAGAGATGGGCATCGAACGTATGCGCGCTTTTCTTGGCGCGACGATGCTGCTGTTCGCTGTGCCAGGCGACCACGGCAGCCGCGATCGCCAGCAGCACGACGAAAATCAGCAGCACCCTGAAACCGGTGGTCAGAGGTCTCTTGATGGCTACCGCGGTGACCAGCGGCTGGCGGCTGGGAGAGCCGGGCATGAATCTATCCTTGCTTGTGGAAAGCTGTCGTGAAAAGCGCCTTACTGGATACCATGAGTCCCGCTCTCGCGCCAGCGGCTCAAGGTCTCAATCCAGGCACCGGCCCGCGCAGCACCGGCGCAAAGCACCCGGGTGGCCCCCGCGGCGCGCAGCTCGTCAGCCACGCGGGCACTGACCGCCACCAGCACCGGACTCAGGGCAAAGTCACCGGCCAGATCGCGCCAGTGCTGCCAGACCCTGGCACTGGTGATCAGCACAACATCCGGTCGTCCCGCCCGGGCGGCAGCCCATTGCCGTGCTGCCGCCGACGGCAGACGGCGGCGGTAGAGCGCTAGCACATCGACCCGGGCCCCGCGTGCGCGCAGGGTCTCCGGCAGCAGCTCCCGGCCTTCATCTCCGCGAAACAGCAGCCAGCGCTGCCCGGCGACATCCTGCAATGCAGACAGCGCCAGCAGGCCCTCGCTGTCTTCGCGCTCAGGCGCAGTGACTGGCAGCGCTGCCGCGGCCAGCACCTCGCGGGTGGCGGCACCCACCGCAAAAGCCGGCAGTTGGTACGGCCACTGCGGCCAGTAGTCGGCCACCGCATCAAGGCCGAGACGGGCGGCATTGGCACTGACAAACAAGACCGCCTGATACTGATCGAGATCCATCAGGCAGGCACGGGCAGGCGCATCCAGCGGCAACGGCTCTATCGCCAGCAGGGGCAGCGCCAGCACCTCGGCACCTGCGGCCTGCAAGGCCGCCGTGAGCGCGCCCGCCTGCGCGGCCGGGCGCGGATTGAGCACCCGCAGTCCGTGCAATGGCAGGTCTTGCGGCAGGGTCATTCCGGCTGCATCTCGCCGTAGACCGCGGCCAGGATCTCGCCGGCACCAGCCGCCAGCAGCCGCTGGGCCAGGCTCCGACCCAGCGCTTCGGCATCAGCGGCCGGCCCCTCGACGGCATCCTCGATCAAAGCCATGCCATCGAGACTGCCGACACGACCGGTGAGGCTGAGGCGATCACCCTGCAACGTCGCGTAACCGGCGATGGGGACCTGGCAGCCGCCCTGCAGCCCGGTATTCATCGCCCGCTCGGCACGCACACGGGTGGCGGTCGGCTCATGATTGAGCGGCGCCAGCAAGGCACGGGTGACGGCGTCATCGAGACGGCATTCAATCCCGACCGCACCCTGACCCACGGCCGGCAGCAGCAGCGTTTCAGCCATCGGGGTCCGGATACGCCCGGCCATGCCAAGGCGGATGAGGCCGGCGCTGGCCAGAATGAGGGCATCGTAGTCACCGTTGTCGAGCTTGGCCAGACGCGTGTTGACGTTGCCCCGCAGATCCCGGACGACCAAATCCGGGCGGTGGCGACGCAGCTGGCACTGGCGGCGCAGGCTGGATGTGCCGACCACGGCGCCCTGGGGCAAGGTATCGAGCGAATCGTAGTGGTTGCTGACGAACGCATCGCGCGGATCTTCGCGCTCGCAGATGGCGGTCAGTCCCAGGCCCTCGGGGAAAGCCATGGGCACATCCTTCATGGAGTGCACGGCGAGGTCGGCGCGGCCCTCCAGCATGGCCAGCTCCAGCTCCTTCACGAACAACCCCTTGCCGCCGATCTTGGCCAGCGGCGTATCGAGGATCTTGTCGCCGCGCGTGACCATGGTGACCAGCTCGACCTGCAGTCCGGGATGGTGCGCACGCAAGGCATCCGCCACGAAATGGGCTTGCCAGAGCGCCAGCGGGCTTTGCCGGGTGGCGATGCGGAGGATGTTGGGAGGGGCGTCGGATCGGGTTGCAGCAGTCATGAAAAGTCTCGGGGCCGGTCACTGCACGCAGTGTACCAGCCCCGAGGGTTTTTCCATGTCATGGCGACCGCCAAACGCGGGCGCCACGGCCAGATCATCAGACCCGGTGCAGGGTCTCGCGCAGCTCCGGCAGGTGCCGGCGACTGACCACCAGACGCTCGTCGAGACCGCGGATGCGGACGCGGTACTGGCCGGTGGCCACCACTTCGAGACCTTCGAGATAGGTCAGCGAGAGCAGGGCGTTGCGGTGGATGCGGATGAAACGGTCGCCGAACTCTTCTTCCAGCTCCTTGAGGGTTTCGTCGATCAGCACTTCGCCCTGCTCATGGCGCACGGTCACGTACTTGTGATCGGCCAGGAAGTAGCGCACTTCATCGATGGGGATCAGCTCGATGCCACGATGGGTACGCGCCGTGATGTGGCTGCGGCAGCTCGAACGCTCGCTGCGCGCCGGCTGCTGACGCAGGCTTTCGAGTTGCAGCTGATTGACGCGACAGGCCCGTGACAGGGCTTCGCGCAGACTTTCGCGGCTGACCGGCTTGAGCACATAGCCGGCGGCCGGAACCGAGAAGGCCTCCAGCGCATGTTCGTCAAAAGCCGTGCAAAAGATGATGGCAGGCGGGGAGGCGCGCTGCGCCAGCTGGCGCGCACAACTCAGCCCGTCCATGACCGGCATGCGCATGTCCATGAGGACAATATCAGGTTCGCAGTCGTTGACCAGACGCAGGGCATCTTCACCATGCTCGGCCAGACCCACCAGCTCATACCCGCCGATATCCTCGAGCAGTCGTACCAGACGCTCGCGGGCAAGACGTTCGTCATCGCAAATGATTACGCGCGGTTTCATTACCTGACCCTCGTTTTTTTCTTGTTATGTCTGCCGGCAAAGGCCAGCGACTTCTTTTATTCCCGCTCAGCTTCGACCGCGCGGGTAACTCAGGCGAGTCACGAAAAGATCGCCCTCGGGTGCCGCCTGCAAACCTGCCTGCGGTCCGAAACGCGCCTTCAGCCGCTCAGAGACATTGCGCATCGACATCTGGTTCCCGGTCCGCTTTTCGCTTACCAGCGGATTGGTCAGGGTAATGGACACGGTTTCGTCTGAAATCTGAACAGCCAGCATAATGTCGCAGCGTGTGGCCGAAAGTTCAACACCATGACGTATGGCATTTTCCAATAAAGGTTGCAGGGTCAACAGCGGAATGCGCACAGACTCGACACCCGTCGGGATTTGCCAGTCAATAGCCATCCGTTCGCCCAATCTGAGCTCCTCGATGTTGGCATAGCGACGGCAAAGCGCGATCTCCTCCGCCAGGCTGACATCAGCCGAATCCCGGAGGCTGGCGCGGAACAGGGTGGCAAGATCCTCGACGGCCTGCTCGGCCTTGACCGGATCAATCGCGATCAGGCTGGCGATGATGTTCATGGAGTTGAACAGGAAATGCGGCTGGATGCGCGCCTGAAGCGCACCAAGGCGCGCCTTGAGCGCCGCCTTCTCGCGCTGACGCAATTGCGCCTGCAGCGTGAGATAGCGCAAAAACAGGCCAGCAAAAAGTGCAGTGATCAGCAAGTGCCGTCCGATGGCGCTGTACTCGTTGCGCACAAACGACAGCGACGGCAGATCCAGTATGCGCAGCATCTCCAGCCCCAGCAGACTGATCCAGAGCAGATTGATCATGATGAGGCCGATGCAGACCATCGCGATCCTGAAATGCCCCCAGGCTGACATGCGCTTGCGCCAGTGGCAGATCAGCACAAAACTGACCGCGATGACCGACAAGGACAGCGCGATCAGCAGAATGAAGTCCCAAAGCGGGAAGGGCCATAGCGTGGGCGACTGTGCCACCAGGAGCAACGTGGCGATCAGCAGGGCGATGGCGACCAGGCGGCGCGCCGAGGAAGGCGAGCAGAAATCCGGCAGCCAGAAATCATCGTAATCGGCATGATCTGCCGCAGGTGTTGTCATTTTTATTATCCGAAGCGGCTTACAGCCAGTGTGCACGACCCCGGCCATAGGCGGCAAGCACCGCACAAGCTGCTATAATGCGCTCACTTTCTGTGCCATCCGGGCCCCTTGCGGCCCCATATGTCCTTGCTGACAGGTTTTCTCATGAGCTCCACGTCTTCTTCCATGTGGGGTGGCCGTTTTTCCGAGGCCACCGACCAGTTTGTCGCCGAATTCACGGCTTCCGTGCGTTTTGACCAGCGCATGTATCGTCAGGATATCCGCGGCTCCATCGCGCACGCCACCATGCTGGCCAAGGTGGGTGTACTCAGCGTCGAAGATCGCGATCTGATCATCGCGGGTCTGCAGCAGATCCTGGCTGAGATTGAGGCCGGACAGTTCGAGTGGCGCGTCGACCTCGAAGACGTCCACATGAACATCGAGCACCGTCTCACCGAGCGCATCGGCATTGCCGGCAAGCGGCTGCATACCGGACGCAGCCGCAACGACCAGGTGGCCACCGACATCCGTCTCTACCTGCGTGACGAGATCGATGCCATCCGGACCGAACTGCATCGCCTGCTGACCGGCCTGATTGACCTCGCCGAGCGCGAAGCCGATACCATCATGCCCGGCTTCACGCATCTGCAGACCGCGCAGCCGGTGACTTTCGGACACCATCTGCTGGCCTGGTTCGAAAACCTCAAGCGCGATGACGAGCGCCTCGCCGACCTCCGCAAGCGCGTCAACCGCCTGCCGCTGGGTGCTGCCGCGCTGGCCGGCACGACCTATCCCATCGACCGCCTCTACACGGCTGAACTGCTGGGCTTCGAGGCCGTCTGCGAGAACTCGCTGGATGCCGTCTCCGACCGCGACTTCGCCATCGAGTTCAGCGCCGCCGCCGCGCTGATCATGATGCACCTCTCGCGTTTCAGCGAAGAACTGGTGCTCTGGGCCTCGGCGCAGTTCCAGTTTGTCGATCTGCCGGACCGTTTCTGCACCGGCTCGTCGATCATGCCGCAGAAGAAAAACCCGGATGTGCCCGAACTGGTGCGTGGCAAGGCCGGTCGTGTCTTCGGCCATCTCATCGCGTTGCTGACCCTGATGAAGGGTCAGCCGCTGGCCTATAACAAGGACAATCAGGAAGACAAGGAACCGCTGTTCGACGCCGTCGACACCGTCCGTGGCTCCCTGCGCGCCTTCGCCGACATGGTGCCGGCCCTGCAGCCGCGCCGCGAGATCATGCGCGAAGCGGCCCGCCGCGGCTTCGCCACGGCCACCGACCTGGCCGATTACCTGGTCAAACGTGGCGTCGCCTTCCGAGATGCCCATGAAGTCGTTGGCAAGGCCGTCGGCTACGGGGTGCAGACCGGACAGGATCTGGCCGACATGTCGCTGGCCGAGTTGCAGCAGTTTTCACCGATCATTGCCGACGATGTCTTCCTGGTGCTGACCCTCGAAGGCTCGGTCAATGCCCGCAATCACCTGGGCGGCACTGCGCCGGCACAAGTTCGTGCCGCCGTGCAGCGCGCCCGCACCCGGATTTCCTGAGCCATGAAGGCTCCGACCCTTAACAAGGAGTACGCCACGATGCGTCTGCTGTCCCTGCTTGCTGTTGCCGCCACCCTGACCCTGAGCGCCTGCGCCACCACCACCGGCTCGTCCTCGGCTCCGGCCTCGTCATCCGGCGGTCAGGTCGCGAACCCGACCCAGACCCAGCAATTCATGACCGCCATCGAGGCCAAGCGCGGCACGGCCCTGACTTTCGCCGAGCGCGTTCAGTTGCAGGGCCTGACCGGCGCCGCGAAACTCAGCATGAACAATGCCCAGAGCAGCTTCCTGAACAAGGTCGGCGCCCAGGTCGGCCTCGATGGCAACATGGTTGCCGCGATCTTTCCGGAAGCCGGCAAGCCGGTCAGTGAAAGTGCCGCCGTGCAGCGCCTTGAGAAGCAGCTGGGCAAGCCGCTGAGCGCCGCCAACGCCAATGCCGTCAAGGCCGCCACCGCCCTGCGCAACAACTCGGTTGGCAGCCTTAAAGCCAGCCTCGCCAACAACATCGGCAGCCGTGTCGGCATGGATGGTCAGGTCATCCTGTCGCTCATGCCGTTGCTGGGCTTCTGAGACCGCGCTGACGCGCCGGAGTAAATGCCATGAGTCTGCCCGCAGAAAAAGTCACCGTCGGCATGCAGGAAGCGCCCCTGCTGTTCGGCTATGACCGCTACTGGGCCGAATGCTATGGCACGGCGCCGTTCCTGCCGATGTCGCGCGACGAAATGGATCAGCTCGGCTGGGACAGTTGCGACATCATCATCGTCACCGGCGATGCCTACGTCGACCACCCCAGTTTCGGCATGGCCATCATTGGTCGCCTGCTCGAAGCCCAGGGCTTCCGCGTCGGCATCATCGCGCAGCCGGACTGGCAGTCTGCCGATCCGTTCCGCGCGCTGGGCAAGCCGAACCTGTTCTTCGGCATCGCCGCCGGTAACATGGATTCGATGATCAACCGCTACACGGCTGACCGCAAAATCCGTTCCGACGACGCCTACTCGCCCAACGACGAGGGCGGCCGCCGCCCCGATCGGGCCAGCCTGGTCTATGCCCAGCGCGCGCGCGAGGCCTATCCGGATGTGCCGCAGGTGCTCGGCGGCATCGAAGCTTCGCTGCGCCGCATCGCACACTACGACTACTGGCAGGACAAGGTGCGCCGCTCCATCCTGCTCGACGCCAAGTCCGACATCCTGCTCTACGGCAATGCCGAACGTGCCATCGTCGAAATTGCCCACCGCCTGGCGCGTGGCGAATCCATCCGCGACATCACCGATGTCCGCGGCACCGTGTTCCTGCGACGTGACACGCCGGCAGGCATGTTCGAGCTCGACTCCACCCGCGTCGACGCGCCGGGGCGGGTTGATCGCATTCTCAACCCGTATGTGAATACGGCAGATCTCGACGCCTGCGAAATCGAAAAGCAGAAAGGCGCGGCAACCTATGCCGGCAGCGCCTTCTCCAGCGACCTGCAGAGCACGGCGCAGGCCAAGGGCTTTGGCGGCTTCAGCGCCCACACCATGCCGGCCGCCAAGGACATCGGTGCGCCCATCGAAGTCACGCCCGGCGCCTGGGGCGATCTCGGCGCGCTGCCGGAAGACACCACCGTGGTGACGCTGCTGCCGGCCGGCGAATCGCGTGGCGGGCGGCAGAAACTGCCGCCCAAAGAGAACACTGTCATCCGTCTGCCGTCCTACGAGAAGGTCAAGGCCGACCCGGTGCTCTATGCCCACGCCAACCGCGTGCTGCATCTGGAGACCAACCCGGGCAACGCGCGCGCGCTGGTACAGCGCCACGGCGACAGTGACGTCTGGCTGAACCCGCCGCCGATTCCGCTGACCACGGAAGAAATGGACTACGTCTTCGACCTCGAATACGCCCGCGTGCCGCACCCGTCCTATGGCGATGCACGCATTCCGGCCTACGAGATGATCCGTTTCTCGGTCAATATCATGCGCGGCTGCTTCGGCGGCTGCACCTTCTGCTCGATCACCGAGCACGAGGGCCGCATCATCCAGAACCGCTCGGAAGACTCGATCATCCGTGAAGTGGAAAAAATGCGCGATGTGCCGGGCTTCACCGGCATCGTTTCCGATCTCGGTGGCCCGACCGCGAACATGTACCGTCTGGCCTGCAAGACGCCGGAAATCGAGGCCGCCTGCCGCAAGCCGAGCTGCGTGTATCCGGGCATCTGCGACAACCTGAATACCGATCACGCACCGCTGATCAAGCTCTACCGCCGCGCCCGCGAGCTCAAGGGCGTGAAGAAGATCCTGATCGGCTCGGGCCTGCGCTACGACCTGGCCGTGCGCTCGCCGGAATATGTGAAGGAGCTGGTCACGCACCATGTCGGCGGTTACCTCAAGATCGCGCCCGAGCACACCGAGGGTGGCCCGCTGTCGAAGATGATGAAGCCGGGCATCGGCAGCTACGACCAGTTCAAGCAGTTGTTCGAGAAGTTCTCGAAAGAGGCTGGCAAGGAGCAGTACCTGATTCCCTACTTCATCGCCGCCCACCCCGGCACGACCGATGAAGACATGATGAATCTGGCGATCTGGCTGAAGAAGAACGGCTTCCGCGCCGACCAAGTGCAGACCTTCTACCCGTCACCGATGGCGACAGCGACGGCCATGTATCACAGCGGCAAGAACCCGTTGCGCAAGGTCACGCGCGATTCGGAAGAGGTGGACATCGTGAAGGGCGATCGTCGTCGCCGCCTGCACAAGGCCTTCCTGCGCTACCACGATGCCAACAACTGGCCGCTGCTGCGCGAGGCGCTGAAGGAGATGGGCCGCGCCGATCTCATCGGCAACGGCAAGCACCATCTGATTCCGACCTGGCAGCCCAAGGCCGAGGGCGAGTACATCAGTCCGCGCAAGAAGAACTCGAGCGCCGTCGAGGGGGTGTCGGTCAAGGTCAAGCCTGGCACGCCGCGTCCGGATGCCCCGCGCAAAGGGACCATTCAGACCCAGCATACCGGCCTGCCCCCGCGTGACGATGGCAGCCGGCCGGCCGGCAAGCGCCCGGGTCAGGGCAGCCGCCCCGGCACCACGCCGGGCAAGGGTCGTCGCCCGTCCTGAACGGACGGCGACATCTCCGCCGTCACGATACGCCGGCCGCCGCCAGCGCCTCCGCAATCACCGCCAGGACACGGGCATCCAGCGTCTGCGCCAAATGCGCGCAATTGACCTCGACATGGCGGGCATGGGGTGTCTTGCGATCAAGACAGGCCGGCCAGCTCACCACCCCGTCACGCTGGCTAAACACCACCGTCAGCGGGCAAAGGATAGGCAGGTGATCGCGCTTGGCCATCTCGGCCTCGATCGCATCGAGATCAAAACCCTTGCGCCGATACAGGGGCGCCGTGATCGTGTACTTGGGGCCACCGACAACCGGTGAGCCCAGCGTGATCACACTCGCCACCTGCGCCGGATTTTCGCGGGCGAGCTCGCGGGCGATATAACCGCCCAGACTCCAGCCAACGAGATGCACGGGCTGCCCGGCCGCCGCCGACCAGTCTCTGACGCGTGCCCCCAGCGCCGGAATCAGGCGATGGATCAGGCCGTGGTTGCGCCCCTCGCCCCAGTGACGCACGCTGTAACCCAAGGCCTGCAAACGCTCCCGCAATATCTGCATATGCTTCTCTTCAGCACTATAGCCTGGCAGCAGCATCACCGGCTGCCCCTGTCCACGGGGCAATCCCTCGAGCACAGCAAGTCCCTGCCGGCGCGCCTGCAGCCAGGACCAGGCGACACGCGTCTCCGCCAGCACATCAAGCACGGTCGGGGGACGCCTGGGCTCATGGGCTGGCAGGGTTTGCAAAGTTTTCATGCCGATACTCCTGAAGGGCGACTTGGTGCAGACTGTAACGACTTGCACCGGGATATGACATCCACACGAGGAATAGCGACATGAGCGAATCGGTAATCGTACTGGGCGGTGGCTGCTTCTGGTGTCTCGATGCCGTTTTCCGTGATGTGCCGGGTGTGCTGTCCTGCGTCTCGGGTTATGCCGGCGGAGCCCGGCCCAACCCGAGCTATGAGCAAATCTGCACAGGCGCCACCGGTCACGCCGAAGTGGTGCAACTGCATTTCAATCCCGCGCTCGTTCCCCTCAGTCATCTGCTGGATATTTTTTTCACCATTCATGACCCGACCACGCTCAACCGTCAGGGCAACGATGTCGGAACCCAGTACCGCTCCGTGATTTTCTGCACCGATGCCGGCCAACGCGCTGACGTCGAGCACTATCTCTCGGCGCTTCGCAGTACCCAGGCCTTCAGCGACCCCATCGTGACTGAAGTCGCGGATGCCCCACCGTTCTGGCCGGCAGAGGACTACCATCAGGACTATTTCCGCAAGAATCCGGGACAGGGCTACTGCCAGTTCGTGGTGGCCCCCAAAGTGCTCAAATACCGCCGGAAATTCAGCCCGCCCGCCTAACCCAGCACAGCGCCCTCATAACGCGATGGAATAAGCTCAGTCGAAACCTGTATTTCCATCCGCTGAGTCCTGCTGTTAGCTTTTGCTCATACCCCCGAAACAGAGGATGAGCATCATGAGTTTGCGACTGGGCGATACCGCACCTGACTTCGTGCAGGAATCTTCCGAAGGCACGATCCGTTTCCACGAGTGGCTGGGTGACCGCTGGGGCGTGCTGTTCTCGCACCCCGCCGACTACACGCCGGTGTGCACCACCGAGCTGGGCCTGACCGCCAAACTCAAAGACGAGTTCGCCAGGCGCAACGTCAAGGCCATCGCGCTCTCGGTTGACCCGGTCGACTCTCACCACGGCTGGATCAAGGACATCAACGAGACCCAGCATACGGTGGTCAACTTCCCGATCATCGCCGATGCCGATCGCAAGGTCAGCGAGCTTTACGACCTGATTCATCCGAATGCCAGCACGACCGCGACCGTGCGCTCGCTGTTCGTGATCGACCCCGCCAAGAAGGTGCGGCTGACCATCACCTATCCGGCCAGCACCGGACGTAACTTCGACGAGATTCTGCGCGTCATCGACTCGCTGCAGCTGACCGAGTACCACAAGGTGGCTACGCCCGGTAACTGGAAGGATGGCGACGATGTCGTCATCGTGCCCTCGCTGCAGGACCCGGAGGAAATCGCCAGACGCTTCCCCAAGGGCTACAAAACCATCAAGCCCTATCTGCGCCTGACGCCACAACCGGACAAATGACCGCGAGATGCACCCGTTGAAAGGCCCTCGCAAGCGAGGGCCTCTTTTTTACGGACCGCGTTGACGGACGGGCCTGCGACACCACGTCATCTGGCCGGCGCATCCTTGTGCTCGCGGAGTTTTTCAGCGCGCTCCTTGATCTGCTCGGCACGCTTGTCCAGACGCTCGGCATGCTTCTCACGGGCCTCCTGGCGCTGCACGTCGAGCTTGGCGCGCTGCTCAGGGGTCAGCACAGCATCGAACTGGGCCTGGGACTCCTTGCGGATGGCTTCATGGCGGGCACGCTCAGCCTCGCCGAGAGCCTTGAGCTTCTGCTTCTGGGCCGCGCTGAGATTCAGCTCAGCACGCTTGTCCATGTGCTCGATGAAGGCGCCCGGGCTGGGCGGACCCTCGTGACGGCCCGGGTGACGCGGACCATCACAAGCGGAGGCGGCAAAAGCGGAAGTGGCCAGCACCAGACTGGCGAGCGGAAGCAGATAACGGGTTTTCATGGGTCTTCTCCGGTTCAGTGTTAATCGCCCCGGCCTTCCGGTCTGGCGACGACATACTCCTGAACGGGGCCATGACAGTGGCGATGACACAGCCGCTTCAGGCTTCACGAAGTCTCCACAATCCCCATGAAAAAGGCCCTCGCAAGGAGGGCCTGTTCCGGATGCCGGCAGCGCCGGCGGATGTCGCGCTTACTTGCGCTTCATCATGTCGAAGAACTCTTCGTTGGTCTTGGCATCCTTGAGCTTGTCGAGCAGGAACTCGATGGCGGCAATTTCATCCATCGAGTGCAGCAGCTTGCGCAGGATCCAGACTTTCTTCAGTTCGTCCTCACCCATCAGGCGCTCTTCGCGACGGGTACCGGACTTCTTGATGTTGATGGCCGGGAACACGCGCTTCTCGGCGATGCGGCGATCCAGATTGACTTCGTGGTTGCCGGTGCCCTTGAACTCTTCGAAGATCACTTCATCCATCTTCGAGCCGGTGTCGATCAGCGCCGTGGCGATGATGGTCAGCGAGCCGCCTTCCTCGATGTTGCGGGCGGCACCGAAGAAACGCTTCGGACGCTCCAGTGCATGGGCATCGACACCGCCGGTGAGGACCTTGCCGGAACTGGGAATCACGGTGTTGTAGGCGCGGGCGAGGCGGGTGATGGAGTCGAGCAGGATGACGACATCCTTCTTGTGCTCGACCAGTCGCTTGGCCTTTTCGATCACCATTTCGGCGACCTGCACATGTCGCGCCGGCGGCTCGTCGAAGGTCGATGCCACGACTTCGCCACGCACGGTGCGCTGCATTTCGGTGACTTCTTCCGGGCGCTCGTCGATCAGCAGCACGATCAGGATGCAGTCCGGATGATTACGGGCAATCGACTGCGCCAGGGTCTGCAGCAGCATGGTTTTACCGGCCTTCGGCGGCGCCACGATCAGCGAACGCTGGCCCTTGCCGTAAGGCGCGATGAGGTCGATGGTACGTGCCGTCACGTCTTCGGTGGAGCCGTTGCCCAGCTCCATGACCAGACGGCTGGTCGGGAACAGCGGCGTCAGGTTCTCGAAGAGAATCTTGTTGCGCGCGCTCTCCGGCGAGTCGTAGTTGATCTGGTTGACCTTGAGCAGCGCGAAGTAGCGCTCGGACTCTTTCGGCGGTCGGATGGTGCCGGTAATGGTGTCACCGGTACGCAGGTTGAAGCGGCGGATCTGCGACGGGCTGACATAGATGTCATCCGGGCCGGCAAGGTAGGAACCTTCCGAGGAGCGCAGGAAGCCGAAGCCGTCGGACAGGATTTCCAGCACACCATCGCCGTAGATCTCTTCACCATTCTTCGCATGCGTCTTGAGGATCGCGAAGATGATGTCCTGCTTGCGGTTGCGGGCCATGCTTTCCAGGCCCATGGTATCGGCGATCTTGACCAGTTCGCCAACCGGCATTTTCTTGAGTTCGGTGAGATTCATACCGTGGATTCAGCTGAGGGAATAAGGGCAACACAGGATGCGCTGAGCCCTGGACGGGCGACATCGTTCGACGAGGGATCAATGGCGTGACTCAGCAGGAGCTGGATTGAAAACACGCAGAGATCGAGGGGAACGGAAACAGCAAACAACCAGTATCGAGAACCGGCGGCGCTCGGGCGAGCACCGCCGACAAGACTTATATAGTGGAGTCGATGAACGCTGTCAACTGCGACTTGGACAGTGCGCCGACCTTGGTGGCGGCAATCGCGCCATCCTTGAACAGCGAAAGCGTCGGAATGCCACGCACGCCGAACTTGGCTGCCGTGGCGCCGTTGTCGTCGACATTGACTTTCACGATCTTCAGACGACCTTGGTACTCGCCGGCGATCTCATCGAGAACCGGGGCAATCATTTTGCAAGGGCCGCACCACGGCGCCCAGTAGTCAACCAGCACAGGGCCATCAGCCTTGAGAACATCGGCTTCGAAATTGGCGTCACTGGTGTTGACGATCAGCTCACTGCTCATCACGGCACTCCGTCATCATGGATGAATGATCGTTCATCATACCACCACTGCTGACAAATGCATGCAACACGCACGGTTCATGCTGCGCTCGGTTACACTCGCACAGAAGGCCGCCAGAGAGCCGGCCGGAAACCATGGGAGACTCCTGCCGATGACTCGCAACCTGCGCCTTGATGATGGTCTGATGGCCGCCGTGGACCTGGGCTCCAACAGCTTTCATCTGGCCATTGCGCGCCTTGATCACGGCGTCATCCGCATCACCGAGAGCCTTTCCGAAAAAGTCCAGCTGGCGGCTGGTCTCGACAAGGACGATCACCTCAGTGAAGCCTCGCAGGTCCGAGCCCTGGCTTGTCTGTCACGATTCTCGCAGCAACTCGCCGGTGTCGAACCCAAGCGCCTGCGCATCGTCGCGACCAACGCGCTGCGCGTGGCAAAGAATGCCCGCGATTTCGTGCGCCGGGCCGAGGCCGTACTGAATCATCCGATTGAAATCATCGCCGGCCGCGAAGAGGCCCGCCTGATCTATGTCGGCGTCTCGCAAACCCTCGCCGGCAACGGCAAACGCCTGGTGGTCGACATCGGTGGCGGTTCCACCGAATTCATCATTGGCGAACGCCACCAGCCGCTGCTGACCGAGTCGCTGCACATGGGCTGCGTCAGCTACACGCAACGCTACTTCCCGGATGGCCAGCTCAGTGCCAAGGCACTCGACAAGGCGGTCACCGCGGCGCGCCAGGAAATCGCCGCCATCGCGACCGCTTACCATGACCTCGGCTGGGATGGCGCCGTCGGCTCATCCGGCACCATCAAGGCGGTGCGCACGGTGGTGCAGCAACTGGGCTGGGCGTCGAGTGAAGGCCGCATCACCGCCGACAGCATCCGCAGGCTGCGTGAGCTGCTGCTGCAATACCGCGATGTCCGTGAGGTCAGCCTTCCGGGCCTGAAGGAAGACCGCAAGCTCATCATGCCGGCCGGTTTCGCCATCGTCAGCGCCATCTTCGAATCACTCCAGCTCGATGAACTGGATTACTCGGACGGCGCTTTGCGGGAAGGCGTGCTGCATGACATGCTGGGCCGCTTCCAGGATGGCGACATCCGCAATCACACGGTGGCCTCCCTGCAGAAACGCTACGGAATCGATGCCGATTTCGGCGAGCGGGTCGCTGAAACCGCACTGGACTTCTTTGCCCAGACCGAGGCCGACCTGTCCCTGCGCGAAGAGGACGCTGCGTTGCTGCAACGGGCGGCGCAGTTGCATGAAGTCGGCAAAGCCATTTCGCACTCCAGCTTCCACAAGCACAGCGCCTACCTGCTGATGCACTCTGACCTGCCCGGGTTCTCGCAGCCCGAGCAGGAAGCCCTGGCACAACTCGTGGCCTGCCACCGTCGCCGCCTGCGACCGGAGCATTACGACGCGCTGATGAATATTGGCGGCCTGCCGTTGTTCCGGCTCAACCTGCTGCTGCGTCTGGCCATTCTGCTGCATCACAGCCGCAGCCGCGAGCCGCTGCCCAAACTCAAGCTCAGGACGGATGGCCTGGCGTTTTCACTGCGCTTCCCGCGCGGCTGGCTGGAAAGCCATCCGCTCACGCTCGCGGACCTGGAGCAGGAACGGGAACACTTGGCGGGTCTCGAACTCCGGTTGGATTTCAGCTGAGCGGAAGTGGGCCCCGCGTCCTCTGCGAGGGCCGGGGCACCACGACAGAAGCGCTCAGGTCAGCTTGTCGAGCAGGATCTGCTGAGCGACTTTGGCCGTGCTGTTCCCTGCTTCTGCCCTCACCCACTTGCCATCGGACTGCAGCAGCCAGGCCTGGGTGTTGTCATTGAGGTAGACCTTGAGCCCCTCGTCGATGATGCGCTTGCGCAAAGGCGGGTCATTGACCGGGAAACAGGTCTCGACGCGCTGGAAGAGATTGCGGTCCATCCAGTCGGCGCTGGAGCAGAACACCTTGGGCTCACCGCCATTCTCGAAATAGAACACGCGTGTGTGCTCCAGGAAGCGGCCGACAATCGAGCGCACCTGAATGTTCTCGGTCACACCCGGAATGCCCGGGCGCAGACAGCAGACCGAGCGCAAAATGAGATCAATCCGCACCCCGGCCTGCGAGGCACGGATGAGCGCCTGCATGATCTGCCGCTCGGTCAGCGCATTGACCTTGACGATGATGCGCGCCGGCAGTCCGGCCTGCTGGTTGTGAATCTCCTGCTCGATCATCAGCAGCAACTGCGGATGCAGGGTGAAGGGGGCATGCAGCAATTGCTTGAGGCGCACGACACGCCCCATCCCGGTCAGCTCCTGGAAGATCTTGTGGACATCCTCGCAGACTTCCGGATGCGCAGTGAGCAGGCCGTAGTCCGTGTACAAACGCGCATTGCCGGCATGGTAGTTGCCGGTGCCGAGATGGACATAGCGCATGAGCTTGCGGCCTTCGCGGCGAACCACCAGGATCATCTTGGCGTGCGTCTTGTAGCCGACAATGCCGTAGACCACGATGGCGCCAGCCTGCTGGAGCTTGTTGGCGACCTCGATGTTGGACTCTTCATCAAAGCGCGCACGCAACTCGATCACCGCCGTCACTTCCTTGCCGTTGCGTGCCGCCTCGGCCAGGATGTTGACGATTTCGGAGTCCGCGCCGGAGCGGTAAAGGGTCTGCTTGATCGCCAGCACATGGGGATCACGCGCCGACTGGCGTAGCAGATCGATCACCGGAGCAAAGGACTCGAACGGATGGTGCAGCAGAATATCCTGCTGCTGCATGGCCTCGAAGATGCTTTCGGTCTTCTGCAGCAATGACGGGATGCGCGGACGGAAGGGCGGATACTTCAGCCGCGGACGGTCGAAGTTCGACAACATGCGCGCCAGATTGACCGGTCCGTTGACCTGGTAAAGCGCCTCGTCAGTGAGACCGAACTGGCGCAGCAGATAATCGATGATCTGACGCGGACAGTTGTCCGCCACTTCGAGCCGTACCGCTGCGCCATACCGGCGCGACAGCAGCTCACCCTTGAGCGCCAGCGCAAGGTCCTCGACATCCTCGTCGACAATCAGGTCGGCGTTGCGGGTCACACGGAACTGGAAGCAGCCGTTCGCGCTCATGCCCGGGAACAGCTCCGAAACATGCTCGTGGATGATCGACGACAGCATCACGTGCTGATCACCGCCATCGACGATGTCATCGGGCAGACGCACCACGCGCGGCAGCGAACGCGGCGCCGGCACCACCGCCAGCGACATCTGACGCCCGAACGCATCCTTGCCGTCCAGCGACACAATGAAGTTCAGCGACTTGTTGACCAGCCGCGGGAACGGATGCGCCGGATCCAGGCCGATCGGCGTCAGCACAGGCAGTACCTGCTCCTTGAAGTACTTGCGGACCCAGACCCGCTGCGCCTCGGTCCAGTCATCGCGGCGCAGAAAGCGAATATTTTCGGCGGCCAGCGCTGGCAGCAAGTCATCATTGAGGATGCGGTACTGGCGCTCGACCGCCGCGTGACAGGTTTCGGAGATGACCTTGAGCACTTCCTGCGGCAGCATGCCATCCGGGCCTGAGCCGATGCGCCCGAACGACACCTGCTGCAACAGGCCGGCGACACGGATCTCGAAGAACTCATCGAGATTACGCGAGAAGATCAGCAGAAAATTCAGGCGCTCGATCAGCGGGTGGCGGGTGTCGGTGGCTTGCTCCAGCACGCGCAGATTGAAGTCGAGTACACTCAATTCACGGTTGAGGTAAAACGCCGGATCGTTGAGTTCCAGGGAGGTTTCTGCCGCTGTCATGTTCGGGATCCTTCGCATTTTCATGGCATTCCATCCGTTTCACATGACAGTTTGATGTCAGGCAAGCCTCAGCGGCTGCCGCTGACTTCAGCCTCACGCAACAGGCGCGCCGCCTCAGGCGCGAAATAGGTCAGGATGCCATCGGCACCGGCACGCTTGAAGGCCAGCAGCGACTCCAGGATCACCGCATCGCGCTTGAGCCAGCCGTTCTGGAAGGCCGCCACATGCATGGCGTACTCACCGCTGACCTGATACACGAAGGTCGGCACCTGAAACTGCTCTCTGACCGCGTTCACGACATCCAGATACGGCATGCCCGGCTTGACCATGACCATATCGGCGCCTTCGGCCAGATCGAGCGCCACCTCGTGCAGGGCCTCGGCGCCATTGGCCGGGTCCATCTGGTAGCTGTGCTTGTTGCCCCCCTTGAGGTTGCCGGCAGAGCCTACCGCATCACGGAAGGGGCCGTAGTAGCTGGACGCGTACTTGGCGGCATACGACAGGATGCTGACATTGACGTGGCCGGCGGCCTCCAGGGCAGCACGAATGGCCGCGATGCGGCCATCCATCATGTCCGAAGGCGCGACGATGTCGGCACCGGCCTCGGCCTGCGACACCGCCTGCTTCACCAGCGCTGCCACGGTGACATCGTTGAGGACATAGCCGTCGTCATCAAGAATGCCGTCCTGGCCATGCACGGTGAACGGATCAAGCGCGACATCCGTGATGATGCCAAGGTCAGGATAGGCCGCCTTGAGTGCGCGGGTTGCGCGCTGGGCGATGCCCTCCGGGTTCCAGGCCTCTTCCGCCAGCAAGGACTTCTGCCCCGGCGGCGTTACCGGAAACAACGCCAGCGCCGGAATGCCCAAGGCCACCCATTCGGCCGCGGCCTGCACCAGCAGATCAATCGACAGACGTTCGACACCAGGCATCGAGGCCACGGCCTCGCGGCGGTTCTCGCCATCGAGCACGAACACGGGATAGATCAGGTCATTGACGCTGAGCGCATGCTCGCGCACCAGGCGGCGGGCCCATCCGTGGGCGCGGGTGCGGCGCAATCGGGTGGCGGGATAGGGTGCGCGCTGGGGGGTGGCTTGGACCATGACAACCTCATCGAAACAGTTGCCGCAAGCTTAGCGGAAAGCCCGCCCGCATGACCATGCAGCGTCATGTCTCAGGTTGCCGGAATTGTCTTGTACGGGTAATGACTATCCGGTCACAGACTGCTAAAGTCAGCCTCCCTTTGTACGGCGACCCAACAGCATGACCGACGCTCATACCGCCCCCAGCACCCGCACCGAGGCTCAGGAGCCGGAGCATCAGGAACGTATCCGCAAGCTGCAGGAACAATTCATCAACGGCTTCAACATGACGCCGTTCATGCAGCACATTGGCGCCCGGCTGGACAGCTTTGACGAAAACGAGATTCGTGCCGTCATCGATATGCAGCCCTGCCTGGTCGGCAATGTCTTCCAGCAGATCCTGCATGGCGGTGTCATCGCCACGCTGCTCGACACGGTCGGCGGAGCCGCCGCGATGATGGCTGCTTATACCCGGCTCAAGGGGCAGCCACGCGAAGAGAAGATGCGCCGCATGGGCCAGCTCGGCACCATCGACATGCGCATCGACTATCTGCGCCCGGGACGCGGGAAGCAGTTCGTGGCCATCGGCCGCGTCGTGCGCGCCGGCGGCAAGATCTGCGCGACCCAGATGGAGCTGCGCAATGACGAAGATCAGCTCATCGCCACCGGCAACGCCGTATTCCATTACTGATCCGCTCAGCCGGTGAGCTCGTCCAGCTCCTCGCCCAACGCCAGCCACTTCGCCTCATCCGCATCCAGGGTGGCCTGTACCTGCTTCTGCTCGTCCAGCAGCTGCTGCAGGCGTGCCTGCTGATCACTGCCATACAAAGCCGAGTCGGCCAGCAGGGCGGCCAGTTCGGTCAGGCGTTGCTGGCCCTTGGCCACGGCCGCTTCGGTCTTGCTCAGTGACTGCTGCAGCGCGCGCACATCCGCAGAACGCACGACTTTCTTTGCCGGCGCAGGAACCGATACGGAAACCGGGGCGGCAACGGCGGTCGCCGCCGGTGTCGCAGCGACGACGGCCGGCGCAGCGGCACGGGCCGCCGCCGATGCCGTGACGGCGACGCGGGCCTGCTCGGCACGCCACTGCCGCAGCCATTTGGCATAGTCATCGAGATCGCCATCAAAGCGCTTTACCTGGCCGCCGCTCACCAGCCACAGCTCATCACAGATGACCGACACCATGTTGCGGTCATGCGACACCATCACCACCGCTCCCTCGAAGGCCTGGATCGCCACCAGCAAGGCGTGACGCAGGGCGAGGTCCAGGTGGTTGGTGGGCTCGTCGAGCAGCAGCACATTCGGACGCTGCCAGACAATCAGTGCCAGCGCGAGACGGGCCTTTTCACCGCCCGAGAAAGGCGCGATCTGTGACGTCACGCGCTCGCCCCGAAAGCCGAAGCCGCCGAGGAAGGTGCGGAAAGTCAGCTCGTCCGTCTTCGGGCTGAGGCGCTGCATCATGAGCAAGGGCGTGGCCTGGATGTCGAGGTGATCGACCTGATGCTGGGCGAAGTAACCAATGCGGGTGTGCTCGCTGATCAGGCGTGTGCCGGACATCAGCGGCAGCTCGCCGACCATGGCCTTGACCAGCGTCGACTTGCCGGCGCCATTGGGGCCGAGCAGACCGATGCGCGCACCCGGATAGAGACCGAGGGCAATCTGGCTGAGCCAGGGCGTATCACCATAGCCGACATCGGCCTCGTCAAGTCGCAACAGCGGGCTGACCAGACGCTCGGGCGACTTGAAACGGATCTCCAGACCGGAGTCCACCTGGGATGGCGCCGTTACCGTCATCCGCTCCAATGCCTTGAGGCGGCTCTGCGCCTGCTTGGCCTTGCTGGCCTTGGCACGGAAGCGCTCAACGAAGGCCGTCAGATGCGCTACCTGGAGCTGCTGCTTGTCAAAGGACTGCTGCTGCTGCGCCAGACGCTCGGCACGCGTACGCTCGAAGGTCGAGTAGTTACCGCGATAGTGCGTCAGCACGCCCTGCTCGATATGCAGGACATGCTCGACCACGGCATCCAGAAAATCACGGTCATGCGATACCACCAGCAGGGTGCCCGGGTAGGCGCGCAGCCAGTCTTCCAGCCAGAGGATGGCATCGAGGTCGAGATGGTTGGTGGGTTCGTCGAGCAGCAGCAAATCGGAGCGGCACATCAGCGTCTGCGCCAGGTTGATGCGCATGCGCCAGCCACCGGAGAACTCGGCTACCGGACGTCGCTGGTCTGCTTCAGCGAAGCCCAGGCCGGCCAGCATCTGCGCCGCCCGCGACTGCGCCGTGTAGCCATCGATGGACTCATAGCGCGCGAACAGGTTGGCCATTTCGGTGCCATCCATGGTCTCGATGTCGCTCAGCGCGTTGTCGAGCTCGCGCCATTCGGCATCGCCATCCAGCACATAGTCGATGGCTGACTGCGACAGCGCTTCGACTTCCTGCGCCATGTGCGCCACGGTCCAGACCGCAGGCCGCGAAAGGTTGCCGGCATCCGCCTGCAGCTCACGCCGCAACAGCGCAAACAGCGAACTCTTGCCGCACCCATTGTTTCCGGTCAGGCCGACATGCCAACCGGGATGAATCATGAAGCTGGCCTGCTCGAACAGCGGACGACCGCCACGCAAGAGACTGAGGTTTTCGGCAACGATCATGACGCGCTCACCACTGCAGATGACAAAAAGAACAACGGGCCCGAAGGCCCGTTGTCAGTACTGCAGTTTAGCAAGCTCAGGAGGCTGACGGTGTAGTCGTCGTCGCCGGAGCTGCAGCAGCGGGTGCGGCAGCCGGGGTCGCAGCAGGCTTGGCAGCAGCCGGTGCGGCAGCGGGCTTGGCGGCCGGTTTCGCAGCGGGCTTAGCAGCGGGTTTGGCAACCGGCTTTGAGACCGGCTTTGAGACCGGCTTGGCAACTGGCTTGGCAGCAGGCTTGGCGGCAGGCTTCGGTGCAGCGGCCGGCTTCGCAGCAGGCTTGGCGGCGGGCTTCGGCGCAGCGGCCGGCTTCGCAGCAGGCTTGGCGGCAGGCTTCGGCGCAACGGCCGGCTTGGCAGCAGGCTTGGCGGCAGGCTTCGGTGCAGCGGCCGGCTTGGCAGCAGGCTTGGCGGCAGGCTTCGGCGCAGCGGCCGGCTTCGCAGCAGGCTTGGCGGCGGGCTTCGGTGCAGCGGCCGGCTTGGCAGCCGCTTTCTTCTGGGCCGCAAGCTCGCCTTTCAGCTTGGCCTGGACATAAGCCTTGAGTTCGCTTTTCTGCTGCAGCGCCAGAATGGCTTTGCGAGCCTGCTCATAATCTTTCTTGGCGGCGGCGACGGCAGCCTTGGCTTCGGCCTGGGCTTGCTTGGTGCGCTCCTTGATGTGCAGAACCAGCTCCTTGTCACCGGAGGCTTTGATCAGTTGCTGCTCGAGCTTGACCTGGATTTCCTTGTAGCTGGCTTCGGCACGATCAGCCAGCTTGCGGGCAGCTTCAACGTATGACTCGGCTTCCTGCTGCGCCTTGTCAACGACCTTCTGGATTTGCTCACGAAGTTTCGCGGTTTGCTTTTCAACGTCGGACTTGAGTTTGCTCATTTTTATCTCGGCGGCACTCGCTGCCTTGGGAGCAGCTTTGGCCTTGGCGGGCGTGGCTTTCTTTTTTGCAGCGGGCATGGAGATGTCCTCTCTTGGTTTTGCATCGTTGACGTTAATCCATGGGTTTTAAAAAAGCGAGAAGATCGCGTCAATGATTCATGCATTTTGTCGGTGCAGCGGCTTTTTTTCCGCAGAGTGGCAAAGACACGATGCTTACCCTTATGCTCCGTGCGTCCAAGAACGATTCTTTACCGGGGAAAATTAATGCGTCGTCTCGCTCTCTCCATTGCGCTGGTCAGCGCAACGTCACTTTCCGGTTTCGTGCTCGCTGCCGACCAAGCACCGGCCGCCACACTCACCGACAAACCCGGGCTGGCGCCGAATAACGGCAAGAAGCCGGTCGTTGATCGCGAGCAATTTGCCTACAGCGTCGGCTACCTCAATGGCCAGGGCAGTGCCGAGCAGATCGCCGATCTCGATATCGAAGCTTTCATACGGGGCTTTCGCGATGCTTTCGGGAAAAAGGAAAGCCTGCTGACCGCGCAGGAGCGCACGACGGCCATCAACCGTTACAAGGAACAGCGTCTGGCCCAATTGCAGGCCGACATGGCCAAGCTGGCTGCTGACAATGCCAAAGCCGGTGCCGACTTCCTTGCCAACAACGCCAAAGCTGATGGCATCAAGGTCACCGCATCCGGCCTGCAGTATCGCGAGCTCAAGACCGGCAGCGGCATGAAGCCGAA
Organism: uncultured Paraperlucidibaca sp.; assembly: GCA_964511255.1. Lineage (GTDB taxonomy): Bacteria > Pseudomonadota > Gammaproteobacteria > Pseudomonadales > Moraxellaceae > Perlucidibaca. The sequence continues at coordinate 10,290 of CAZEEQ010000023.1, read as the reverse complement.
AGCCAAGGATACTGTCCGTGTCCATTACGAAGGCAGCTTCATTGACGGCTCGGTCTTTGACAGTTCCTACAATCGGGGTGAGCCGGCCGTATTCCAGCTCGACCAAGTGCTGAAGGGCTGGACTGAAGGCCTGCAACTGATGCCCGTCGGCTCGACTTACGAACTCTTCCTGCCCTCGGAAATCGCTTACGGCGAAGCCGGCGCCGGTCCTATCCCGCCGAACTCGGTGCTGAAGTTCAAGGTCGAGCTGCTGGGTATCGAAAAAGGCCCGGCCAAAGCTACCGGCGGCAAAGCCAAGAAGAAGTAAGCACTTGCGCTGACGCGTCGATCTGATCGTAAAAAAAGACCGGGCATTGCCCGGTCTTTTTTTCATCTGCGGTGTGTCGAGCGGCATTAGCCGCGCCGCAGCAACTGCCAGAGCGCGAGGGTAAAAAGGGTCACGAACAGCAACAGCGTCCAGCCCGGCAGGCTGATGCCAAACAACGCCCAATCCACTTTGGCACACTCGCCAGAACCCCGAAAAACCTGATGCACCACTTCCTGCATCGGCAGCGCCGCCATCCAGTAATCGAGCCCTGGTCCACACGCCGGGACCTGGTCTGGCGGCAAATGCTGCAGCCAGACATGGCGACCGGCCACCACAATGCCGCCGAGGGCGGCCAGTCCGGTCAGACCGGCATATACCCGACGCCCCCAGCCCCCGGGAGCATGCACGGCTGCAACCAGGGCCACGGCGCCGACACTGATGACGGCGACACGCTGGAAGATGCAGAGCGGGCAGGGATCGAGGCCGGCCACATGCTGCAGATAAAGCGCAGCGGCCATGGCCACAGCAGCCATGAGCACGAGCAGAAGGTTGGTGAAGCGGATCGACAGCATGGCGTCACAGTCTCCGTGGTTCAGTTGGCAAAATAGGCCGCCAGGTAATCCGAAAAGGGTACCTGTGGAAGGCGCTCAATGGCCTCCTGATCCGCCAGCGACTGCTCGGCCAGCGCGGCCAGTTCGGCCAGCCGACCGGCAGGCAGCGGACGCGCCAGAAAATCGTCGCGCGTGCGGTCCGCGCGATCCTGCGCAAAACGATAGAAGCAGCCGTCATGATCAGCCAGTGAGCGCAGCACCATGGCCGACCCGGTCATCGCCGGCTCCTTGAGCTTGGCGATCTGCAGTTCAACGGCGGCAGAGTAGGCTGCGGTGACATGCGCTTCATCGAGCACACGCGCCACCGACAGCAGCTCGGCAAAAAGCCGTGCCGCCATGTCCTGGAAATAGCGATGGCCGACTTCGCTCTGCAATGTCAGCTCGGGGTCACGTCCGCGCTCGACCATGGCCTGCTGATTCAGCGGCAGGCGCTGATAGTCCTCGCGCCCGAAGCGGGGGCTGTCAGCGAGCAGACAGTGCAGCGCAAAAACTTCCAGGAAATGCGCGCTGTCACGCCCGATACCCAGGGGTTCGAACGGATCCAGATCAACACAGCGCAACTCGACATATTCGACACCACGCCGGGTCAGGGCCTGCGTCGGCCGCTCACCGCGGCTGATGGTGCGCTTGGGCCGGATCAGCCCGTAATACTCATTCTCGATCTGCAGAATGTTGGCATTGATCTGCTGATACACCCCGTCCTTGATCACACCGGCTTCCTGATAGGGCGGATAGGGCGTACGGATCGCCCTGTCGAGATCACGAATGTATTCGTCGAGGGCGTTGTAAGACACCTGCAGGTCAGACTGGGCATCGTTCTGATAACCCAGCGAACTCATGCGCAGTGATGTGGCTTCAGGCAGGTAAAGTGTGCCTGACGGCAGTTGCCGCAGACCATGTTCACGGCCTTCGAGGAAAGTACCGCAGACCGCCGGGCTGGCCCCCAGAAGATAAAGCAGCAACCAGCTGTGACGCTGGAAATTGCGCACCAGGCCAAGATACTTGTCGGAGATAAAGTCCTGCAGCGCAGCATCCTGCGCCGCACCCGGCGCTGGCGTGCCGGCCTGGGCTTGCCAGCGCCGCCAGAAACTGTCCGGGAAGGAGACATTGTAATGAATGCCGGCGATGGTCTGCATACGCCGCCCGTAACGCACGCCGAGGCCGTGCCGATAGAGCGTCTTCATGCGGCCGATGTTGGAGCTGCCGTACTGCGCCAGCGGAATATTGCTGTCCGGGCCCAGCTTGCAGGGCATGGAGTTGACCCACAGGCGCTCGCTCCCGATATGGGCGTAGGTATAACGATGCAGGTCATCCAGCCAGCCGAGCGCCTCGGAAATCGTCTCGCAAGCCGGCGTGATGAGTTCGATCAGCGCTTCCGAATAATCCGTGGTGATATTCGGATGCGTCAGCGTCGATCCCAATGCCGCCGGATGCGGTGTCTGCGCCAGCCAGCCATCGGGCTGAACGCGCAAGGCCTCTTTTTCGAGACCACGCTTCATGCCCTGAAGGCATGACGGGTCCTGTTCCAGCCAGGCCAGTTGCCGCATCAGAGTGGCATCCATCGAGTTCTCCAGTCGAATTCTGTGCGTTCGCCGCACCGATCAGGAGCGCTATTCAGCGCGCCACGCCCGCTTTGCGCAAGAGGTCACCGAGGGTACCAGAGCTTTTGCCGGCCGCCGAACCCTGCTGACCGCCCGCCGGGCCTCCCGACTGACCACTGCGCTGGCCACCGCGCGGCGTCCCCTGAGCGCCACGTGCCCGGCCGTCACGACCGGCCTCGCGTCCGCTGTCGCGCCCCGCATCACCGGCACGCGCGCCCGGCTGGGCAGCCTCATTGAGACGGCAGGACAGCGCAATGCGCTTGCGCGGCACATCGACCTCGACAACCTTGACCTTGACGATGTCACCGGCCTTCACCACCTCGTGCGGGTCCTTGACATAACGGTCGGCCAGCACCGAGATGTGCACGAGGCCATCCTGATGCACACCGACATCGACGAAGGCACCAAAGGCCGTCACGTTGGTGACCACACCCTCCAGGATCATGCCCGGCTTGAGATCCTTGATCTCGGTCACCGACTCGTCAAAGACCGCTGCCTTGAACTCCGGACGCGGATCACGACCCGGCTTTTCGAGTTCACGCAGGATGTCGGTCACGGTGATCAGGCCGAAGCGCTCATCCACATACTGGGCGGCATTGACCGCACGCAGGAAGCGGCTGTCACCCATGATGTCGCCGACGTGCTTGCCGCTGCCGGCGAGCACTTTGTGCACCAGCGGATACGCTTCCGGATGCACCGCCGAGGCATCCAGCGGGTTCTCGCCACGGGCGATGCGCAGGAAGCCGGCAGCCTGCTCGAAGGTGCGCTCACCCAGACGCGGCACCTGCTTGAGCGCCTCGCGGCTGGCGAAGGCGCCGTGCTGGTCACGAAAACTCACGATGTTCTGGGCAATGGTGCTGTTGAGGCCGGCGATCCTGGCCAGCAGCGGTGCCGATGCCGAGTTGACGTCGACGCCCACGGCGTTGACGCAGTCCTCGACCACGGCATCGAGCATGCGCGCCAGCTTCACCTGATTGACGTCATGCTGGTACTGGCCGACGCCGATGGCCTTGGGCTCGATCTTGACCAGTTCGGCCAGCGGATCCTGAAGGCGACGGGCGATCGACACGGCACCGCGGAAGGTGACATCGAGATTCGGGAATTCGCGCGCGGCCAGCTCGGAGGCCGAGTAGACCGACGCGCCCGCCTCGCTGACCACGATTTTGGTCAGCTTCAGCTCCGGGTGCATCTTGATCAGCTCGCCAGCGAGCTTGTCGGTCTCGCGTGATGCCGTGCCGTTGCCGATGGCGATCAGCTCAACGCCATGCTGCTGGCAGAGCTTGGCCAGCACATGCAGCGAACCATCCCAGTCCTTGCGCGGCTCATGCGGGAAGATGGTGGTGTTGGCCACCAGCTTGCCGGTGCCATCGACGACGGCGACCTTGACGCCGGTCCGCAGGCCGGGATCGAGACCCAGCGTCGGGCGCAGGCCGGCCGGCGCAGCCATCAGCAGATCCTTCATGTTGCGTGCGAAGACGCGGATGGCCTCTTCTTCGGAACGGATCTTGAGCTCGGTGAGCAGCTCGGTCTCGAGATGCGTGAGCAGCTTGACGCGCCAGGTCCAGCGCACCACCTCACGCAGCCAGGCGTCAGCCGGGCGACCCTGATCACTGATGCCGACCGCAAAGGCGATCAGCGATTCGCAGGGATGCACCGGGCCTTCGCTGTCCGGCAGCACCAGATTGAGGCTGAGGAAGCCTTCATTGCGGCCGCGGAACATGGCCAGGGCGCGATGCGAAGGGGCATCCGCCAGCTTCTCGTCATGTTCGAAGTAATCGCGGAACTTGGCGCCTTCCTGCTCCTTGCCGGCGAGCAGGCGGGCGCTCAGCAGCGCGCGCTCCTGCAGATAGCCGCGCAGGGTGGCAAGCAGGTCGGCCTGCTCGGCAAAACGCTCCATCAGGATGTGCTTGGCGCCTTCGAGTACCGCTTTCACATCCGGATAGATGCTGCCACCTTCCTCGATGGCTTCAGCCCTGATAAAAGCCGCAGCCTCCTGCTCAGGCACACGCTGCGGCTCTGCCAGCAGCAAATCAGCCAGCGGGCCGATGCCTGCCGCCAGCGCCAGCTGACCCTTGGTCACGCGCTTCGGCTTGTAGGGCAGATAAAGGTCTTCGAGACGCGACTTGGTATCCGCCCCCAGAATCAAGGCCCTGAGTTCGTCACTGAGCTTGCCCTGATCACTGATGCTCTTGAGGATGGCGGCGCGGCGCTCTTCCAGTTCCCGCAAATAGAGCAGGCGCTCTTCGAGGTTGCGCAGCTGCGTGTCATCCAGCTCACCGGTCACTTCCTTGCGGTAGCGGGCGATGAAGGGGACCGTGGCGCCGCCATCCAGCAAGGTGATGGTGGCTTGCACCTGCTCCGGGCGTACGCCGAGCTCGGTGGCAATCTGCTGAACAATGGACGACAGGGACGATGACATGGGCAACTCGGACTGGGACAGATAAAGAGGCAAGGCCGGATTATACGCAGCACCTTCGCGGCGACTACCGTCATATTCAAATCACGGCCAGCTGCGTACACTGCGACAAGACCGGAAACCGATGAGGGCGTGATGGTGGAGAACGGCAGTACCAGCGAACAGCTGAAGATTCTTGTGGTCGACGATGACGTCAGGCTGCGCAACCTGCTGCAGCGCTTTCTTGAAGAGCAGGGCTATGTGGTGCGCACCGTTGCCGATGCCCTGCAAATGGACCGGCTGCTGGCACGTGAACTGTTCTCGCTGATCGTGCTCGACTTCATGCTGCCCGGCGAAGATGGTCTGACCATTTGCCGGCGCCTGCGCGAAGCCGGCAACAACACGCCGATCATCATGCTCACCGCCCGCGGTGCCGACAGCGACCGCATCAGCGGCCTGGAGGCCGGTGCCGATGACTACCTGCCCAAGCCCTTCAATCCCCAGGAGCTGCTGGCACGCATGAAAGCCGTGTTGCGGCGCCAGGCGCGCGAGCTTCCCGGCGCACCCTCGCAAGTCGCTGAAACCGTGAGCTTCGGCCCCTGGGTCCTCGACCTGGCCACCCGTCAGCTGACCCGCGATGGCGACAGTGTCAGCCTGACTACCGGCGAGTTCGCCGTGCTCAAGGCGCTGGTGCAACATCCGCGCGAGCCGCTCACCCGCGACAAGCTCATGGTGCTGGCACGGGGTCGCGAATGGGGCGCCATGGAACGATCCATTGATGTCCAGGTCTCGCGCCTGCGCCGCCTGATTGAAGCCAACCCGTCCGCCGCCCGCTATATCCAGACGGTCTGGGGCATCGGCTACGTCTTCGTGCCGGACGGACAGGGCTGAGATGGCCCATCGCGATGCCAAAGGCCGCAAGCGCGGCCTGATCCAGTGGCTGAAGCCACGCTCCAGCGTCATGCGCACGACGCTGGTGATCGGCATCGTGGTCATCGTCGGCCAGATCATGTCCATTGCCTTCTTCTGGCAGAACCTCTATCTCCCCGAAATCCGCCAGCATGCCCACACATCGGCTTTGCGCCTGAAGCTGCTGCAGGATGCCGAAGCCACCGGCAGCCCGGGCGCCGCCGAGATCGACGCGGCCCTGCTGCAGTTCGGCAATATGGTGGTGGTCCGCGACCCCGCCCGATTTCCCGACCCCCGCGACAAATGGTTCGCCGAGATTTTTACCAATCGCTTCCAGAAGCAGGTACGCACCGAGCTTGGGCAGTGGGATATACAGGTCTACTTCCAGTTCAAGCCGATACCGACACTCTGGATCAGTGCACCCACCGAAACGCCGATGTGGGTCTCGGAAGAGCTCAGCTTCATCCAGCAATACAGTCCGGGCATCATCATTGGCTGGGTTCTGGGCGTACCGCTGATCGCCATTGCGGCCATCGTGGTATTGGCACGCCAGCTCAACCGGCCGCTCAAGCGCCTGCAGCTGGCCGCCATCCGGGTCGGCCGCGGACTGCACAGCACCCAGCTGGATATCTACAGTGGCCCTAGCGAAATTCGCGCCGTCAACCGCGCCTTCAACTTAATGACGGAGCAGATCCGCCAGGCCGAGCGCGAGCGCACGGTCATGCTCGCCGGCATTTCGCATGACCTGCGCACGCCGCTGACGCGCATGCGGCTGACCGCCGAAATGATGCGCGACCGCGAAATGGCGCACGGCATGATTACCGATATCGAAGACATGGATGCCATCCTCGATCAGTTCATTGCCTTCATGCGTGATGGTTCCGAAGAAAAACGCGAGCTGGTGGACCTCAATGCCATGCTGCAGGAAGTTGCACAGCAGTTCGAGCACCAGATCGAGGTACGCGTCGAGGCCGGAGATATTCCGCCCGTGCTGCTGCGCAAGCTGTCGTTCAAACGGCTGCTCGCCAACCTGCTGCAGAACGCCTGCCGTTATGCCGCAGGGCCGATCGAACTGCGCACCGAGAGCAGCGGCGGCCAGATCATGCTGCACTGCCGCGACCACGGCCCCGGCATCGACCCCTCACGCGTGGCAGAACTGATGGAGCCGTTCCAGCGCGGAGAACAAGCCCGCACCTCGCAGGGTTCGGGCCTGGGACTGGCCATCGTGGCACGCATCGTGCGGCAGCACAGCGGCCGCATGACCCTGGAGAACCACCCGCAGGGCGGCCTGCACATCCGGATCAGACTGCCCGGCGCAGCGTCGCGATCCCTGCCGGCCTGAGCCGGGACCGGCACCGCTTTACTGCAAGCGCGCCGACCCGGCCTGGGCTTCGCGGGCCAGCAGCTCGATATCGACCAGATCGAAGCGATAGCGCTGGTGGCAGAACTGGCAGTCGACTTCGATAGCCCCCCCCTGTTCCGCCGCAATGGCGCGCAACTCGGTGATATCGATGGCGCGCAGGGCATTTTCGCTGCGCGCGCGCGAGCAACTGCATTTGAACTGCATCGGCTGGGCCGGAAAAACCTCCACGGCCTCTTCATGATAGAGACGGTAGAGCACCTCCTCCGCCGGCAGGCCCAACAGCTCTTCTGCCTTCAGCGTGCCCGCCAGGTTGATCACACGCGGCCAGACATCTTCATCCTCACCACTGTCATGACCCGGCAAAACCTGCAGCATGAGGCCGCCCGCCGATTCGTCATCGGCAAACAGGAAGAATTCCGTCGGCAATTGCTCGGACTGCGCGAAATAGTGTGCCAGCGCGGCGGCCAGTGAGGCCCCCTCCAGCGGCACGATCCCCTGGTAACGCTGCCCCTCCTCGGGATCAATGGTCAGCACGAGCTGACCCTGGCCGGTCAATGCCGTCCAATCGCCGCTGGCGTACTGCGCATCGCTGTCGTACTGTGCAATGGCGCGCAAATCACCGCGTTCATTGCTCTCGGCCACCAGCAGACTGACCGGACCGTCACCCTGGATCTGCAAAATCAGGCTGCCTTTCAATTTCAGCATGCTGGCCATCAGGGCGACAGCCGCCACCGCCTGTCCCAGCAACGTGCGGACGGGTTGGGGATAATCATGTCGCGCAAGGATTTCGCGATATGAATGCATCAATTGGCATATTTCTCCGCGAACCGGGCTGGCGCGGAAATGAAATCGTTGCAAAGCGTCACTCAAGATCTGTACTCACAAAAAAACCCTACAATTAGCGGGTAAACCGTGACACGATAAACACGTTGTTTTATCAGCCGACGTAGCTTCTTGACTCACAAGGTCAGGATTCCTACTCTTGCATGCGTCGCATTGTACTATCTTAAGATAAAGGACTAGATGACTATGAAACTGCATCGCCTTGCTGTGGCAACCTTGATGGCCACTGCCGCCATGGCAGCCCATGCCGAAATCACTGTCAGCCCGATGGTTGGCTATCATGTTTTTGACAACGATCTGGGTGTCAACAACACCGATATCCGCGATGATGCTGAAGGCTCCATTGCGCTTGGCTATCGTGTCACGCCGAACGTCGGCACCGAACTGCGCTACGCACAATCGAATCCGCGCGGCCGTCTGACTGGCGCCCTCGGTGGCGGTGATATCCGTTACGAGAGCGCTACCCTCGACGCCTACTACCGTTTCAATGCTGAAGGCAAGCTCCAGCCGTACGTCCTCGTCGGCGGCGGTCTGGCCCGCGGCACCTTCAACTTCGGCATCAACCCGGTTGAACACACCATTGCCAACGTGGCTGTCGGCGCCTTCTACCAGGTCGCTGACAACCTCGCCGTCCGTGGTGAAGTCCGTGGCATCGAAGACATGCAGGAAAGCGACCATGATGGCGTCGTTTCCCTCGGCGTGCTCTACGGCTTCGGCGCCAAGAAGGCCGCTGCCGTGGCTCCGGTTGCCGTGGCTCCGGTTGCTGCCGATGGCGACGATGACCAGGATGGCGTTGCCAACAGCGTCGACAAGTGCCCGGGCACCCCGCGCAACCTGGTGGTTGACGCCAATGGCTGCCCGAAGGTCCTGACTGAAACCGTCACCAAGGAAATCCGCGTGCTGTTCGACACCAACAAGTCGGTCATCAAGTCGGAATACAACGGCGACATCGAAACCGTTGCCAAGCTCCTGAAGGATTACCCGACCGCCAAGGTCGAAATCCAGGGTCACACCGACTCGCGTGGTTCGGCTGAACTGAACGACAACCTCAGCCAGTCGCGTGCCGACGCGGTTGCCAAGGTCCTCGCTGACCAGTACGGCATCGCTGCCGACCGCATCAGCTCCAAGGGCTATGGCGCTGGTCAGCCGGTCGCTGACAACAAGACCGCTGAAGGCCGTGCCCAGAACCGTCGCACCGTGGCTGTTGCCGCCGGCGAAGTGAAGGTCACCGTCAAGAAGTAAGCTTACGCTGACTTCTGTTGCACCGGAAAGGCCGCTCAAATGAGCGGCCTTTCTGTTTTTGCGGAGTATGCAGACCTGTCATCAAGTCTCAGGTATACTTCGCGCCCAATTTTTGATCGCTTTTCAGAGACTGCCGTGTCCATCAAGCAAATCCGCAACATCGCCATCATCGCCCACGTTGACCATGGTAAAACCACGCTGGTCGACAAGCTCCTGCAGCAGTCCGGCACCTTCGGTGACCGCGGCAACGATGTTGAGCGCGTGATGGACTCCAACGACCTGGAAAAAGAGCGCGGGATCACCATTCTGGCCAAGAACACCGCCATCCGCTGGACGGATGCCCGTGACGGTCAGGAATATCGCATCAACATCGTCGACACCCCGGGTCACGCCGACTTCGGTGGTGAAGTCGAGCGCGTGCTGTCCATGGTCGACTCCGTCTGCCTGCTCGTCGACTCGGTCGACGGCCCGATGCCGCAGACTCGCTTCGTGACCATGAAGGCCTTCGCCCGCGGCCTCAAGCCCATCGTCGTGCTGAACAAGGTCGACCGTCCGAGCGCGCGTCCGCACTGGGTCATGGACCAGGTCTTCGAACTCTTCGACAACCTCGGCGCCACCGATGAGCAGCTCGACTTCCCGGTGGTCTACGCCTCCGGCCTGAACGGCATCTCCGGCTTCGAAGCCGACAAGCTCGGCACCGACATGACGGCACTGTTCCAGACCATCATTGATCGCGTCAGCCCGCCGCCGGTGAACAGCGATGGCCCGTTCCAGATGCAGATCTCGTCGCTGGACTACAACAGCTACGTCGGCGTCATCGGCATCGGCCGCATCACCCGTGGCCGCGTCAAGACCAACACGCCGGTGGTGGTGGTTGATCACGAAGGCAACAAGCGCAACGGCCGCATCCTGCAGATCATGGGCTACCACGGCCTGAATCGCATCGAAGTGCCGGAAGCCGAAGCCGGCGACATCGTCTGCATCACCGGCATTGAAAAGCTGGGCATCTCCGACACGCT
>CAZEEQ010000022.1:18604-38142 GCA_964511255.1 uncultured Paraperlucidibaca sp. | reverse complement strand
AGTTCAGGGTCCAGTTGAAGGACGGGCTGTTGTTGTAAACCAGCTTGGCGTTCGGAACGATTTCCTTGACGCGGTTGACCATGTGGGCGATTTCCGCGACGTTCGGGGTCGGGGTCTCGATCCACAGCATGTCGGCGCCGTTCTGCAGCGAGGTGACGCAGTCCAGGACCACGCGGTCGATCTGCGTGCCTTCACGGAACTGGTACAGGCCGGAAGCCAGACGGGTCGGGCGGTGCAGCTTGCCGTCGCGCTTGATCAGCACTTCGTCATCAGCGGCTTCGGAAATGTCGATTTCCTTGGTGTCCAGGTAGCTGATGTACTGCGAAGCGATGTCACCCTTCTTCTTGGAGACCGGGATCTTCTGGGTCAGGTCGGCACCTTCGGAGTCGGTACGGGCGACGATGACGCCTTCATCAATGCCGAGTTCCAGGAAGGCCAGACGCACAGCGTTGATCTTGGACAGGAAGTCTTCGTGCGGAACGGTGACCTTGCCAGCCTGGTGGCCGCACTGCTTCGCGTCCGACACCTGGTTTTCGATCTGGATGGCGCAGGCGCCGGCTTCGATCATCTTCTTGGTGAGCAAGTAGGTGGCTTCTTCGTTGCCGAAACCGGCGTCGATGTCAGCAATGATGGGCACAACGTGCGTTTCGAAGTTGTCGATCTGCGCGGTGATGGCGGCAACCTTGGCGGCATCGCCAGCGGCTTCGGCCTTCTGCAGGTTACGGAACAGGTCGTTCAGTTCCTTGGCATCAGCCTGGCGCAGGAAGGTGTAGATTTCTTCGATCAGAGCCGGGACCGAGGTCTTTTCGTGCATGGACTGGTCCGGCAGCGGGCCGAAGTCGGAACGCAGGGCGGCAACCATCCAGCCGGACAGGTAGATGTACTTCTTGGAGGTGGTGCCGAAGTACTTCTTGTTGGCGATCATCTTCTGCTGAGCGACAAAACCGTGCCAGCAACCCAGCGACTGGGTGTACTTGCTGGAGTCGGCATCGTACTCGGCCATGTCCTTGCGCATGACGGAGGCGGTGTACTTGGCGATGTCCAGACCGGTGCGGAAACGGTTCTGCACGATCATGCGGGCAGCATCTTCCGGGTGGATGGCGCCCCAGGTGCCACCGAGCTTGGCCTTAACGGCGCGAACGTGTTCCAGCGCAGACTTGTACGACGTGGTCATGACGTTTTCCTTTTCAGGGATGGTAGGTACCGATGCCGTCCTCGGACGACCTCAGCAGAGAGCTCGCGCAGTCTACGGTTTGTGGCATAATTTTCAAAATATATGCCCATGATTGTCGGTATTCACGCCATGAATCTTGAACGCGTTGACCTCAACCTGCTGGTCTATCTGGACGTTTTGCTGCGTGAGCAGAGTGTCACCCGGGCGGCTGAGCAACTGGGCATCACGCAACCTGCAATGTCCAATGGGCTCAAGCGCTTGCGTGATCTTTTCAATGATCCACTGCTGATCCGTTCGAGCAGCGGCATGGCCCCGACCGAGCGGGCACTGGAGCTCGCGCCGATGGTGCGAAACGCGCTGTCCGCGGTCACCGATATTCTCGAGCCCAAGCAGGATTTCCGACCACTGACATCGAAAAGGGTGTTCCGGATCATGTCTTCGGACTATGCCGAGGCCACGCTGGTACCCGCACTGGTCAAGGCACTGCGCTCGGAAGCGCCGGATGTGGTGCTGGATTTTCTCACGCCATCGGATGTCAGCGTGCAGGATATCGAGCAGGGCAAGGTGGACCTGGCCATCAACCGCTTTAACGAGATTCCGCTTTCATTCCATCAGGTAACACTTTGGTCGGACAGTTTTTCCTGCCTGCTCAACCGCAGCAACCCGGCGGCGCATCGTTTCAACCTCAAGAGCTATCTGGAAGCGCAGCATATCTGGGTCTCGAAGACCGGCATGGGCATCGGTTTCGGCATGAATCCGGATCGGGGCGGTCTGGGTCAGATTGATGCCGCGCTGGAACGCATCGGCCAGCGCCGTCATATCACCATCTATACGCGTCATTACCAGATGCCGGCCCTGGTGGCGCACAAGGCCGACCTGATCGCCACGCTGCCATCCCGCATTGCGCGGCTGCAGGGCGATCATCCGCAGCTGCTGGTCAAGGAGCCGCCATTCTTCATTCCCGAGTTCGAGCTCAAGATGGCCTGGGGGCCGCTGCTGCACCACAGTCCGGCGCATCGCTGGCTGCGTCAGCTCATCCTCTATGTCGCGCGCCAGATCACCGAGCAGGAGAAGCGTGATGAGGCGCAGGGACTCTGGCTGCCGAAACGGCGCAAACGTTTTGATCGGGAATGACCGGCGAGCAAGTTTTCGCTAGACTAGCGCCTCTTTTTTCACGGTTCTGCGCCTGGCCGCCGCTGACTGACGGGTCACTGTCTGTGCGGCTGATCAGGGTTCCCGGGGCCGGCCGGCAGCACGCAATACGCACTTACCACTGAGGCTGAAGCACATGACTGAGCAGCGCATCCAACACGGCGGACTTGAGATCGCCAAATCCCTGTACGACCTGGTCAACAACGAAGTGGCTCCGGGCACCGGTGTCGAGCCCAAGCACTTCTGGGATCAGTTTGAGCAGATCATGGCTGACCTCATGCCCAAGAACAAAGCGCTGCTGAGCAAGCGTGACCTCATCCAGGTCAAGATTGATGAGTGGCACCGTGCCAATCCCGGCGCGGATTTCACGGCTTACAAGGCCTTCCTGACCGAGATCGGCTACCTGGTGCCGGAAGGTCCGGACTTCGCCGTGACGCCGGAAAACGTCGACGCCGAAATCGCCACCATCGCCGGTCCGCAGCTGGTGGTGCCGGTGAAGAACGCCCGCTATGCGCTGAACGCCGCCAATGCCCGCTGGGGCTCGCTCTACGACGCGCTCTACGGCACCGATGCCATCTCCGAAGAAGGCGGCGCCGAAAAGGGCAAGGGCTACAACCCCGTGCGCGGCAACAAGGTCATTGCCTTTGCCCGCAACTTCCTTGACCAGGCGGCTCCCCTGGTCTCGGGCTCGCATGCTGACAGCACCGGCTATGCCATCGTTGGCGGCCAGTTGCAGGTCACCCTCAAGGGGGGTGAAATCGTGGCCCTGGCGCAGCCGGAGAAGTTTGTCGGTTATACCGGCGACATCGCCAATCCGACCAGCATTCTGTTGAAAAACAATAATCTGCACGCTGAAGTTCAGTTCGATCGTGAGCATCCGATCGGCAAGACAGACGCCGCTGGCATCAAGGACATCAACCTGGAGTCGGCCATCACCGCCATTCAGGACTGTGAAGACTCTGTGGCCGCTGTCGATGCGGAAGACAAGGTCGAGGTCTACGGCAACTGGCTGGGCCTGATGAAGGGCACGCTGGCCGAGTCGTTCGAGAAGGGCGGCAAGACGCTGACCCGTACCCTCAACGGCGACCGTACCTTCAAGACCCCGAATGGCGGCGAACTCACCCTGCACGGCCGCGCGCTGTTGCTGGTGCGCAACGTCGGCCATCTGATGACCAACCCGGCCGTGCTCTACCAGGGCGAGGAAGTGCCGGAAGGCATCATGGATTGCCTGGTGACCGTGCTCGCCGCCAAGCATGACCTGCTCAAGATCAACAAGGTGTCGAACTCGCGCGCTGGCTCGGTCTATATCGTGAAGCCGAAGATGCACGGCCCGGAAGAAGTGGCCTTCGCCAACGAGATCTTCGGTCGCGTCGAAGACGCGCTGGGCCTGGCCCGCAACACGCTGAAGATGGGCATCATGGACGAAGAGCGCCGGACCACGGTGAACCTGAAGGAGTGCATCCGCGCCGCCAAGGAGCGCGTGATCTTCATCAACACCGGCTTCCTCGACCGTACCGGTGACGAAATGCACACCTCCATGGAAGCTGGCGCCATGGTGCGCAAGGCCGACATGAAGGCCTCGAAGTGGATCGCTGCCTACGAAAACTGGAATGTCGACATCGGTCTCGCCTGCGGCCTCCAGGGCAAGGCCCAGATCGGCAAGGGCATGTGGGCCATGCCGGACCTGATGAAGGCCATGCTGGAGCAGAAAATCGCCCACCCCAAGGCCGGTGCCAACACGGCCTGGGTGCCGTCGCCGACCGGTGCCACGCTGCATGCCACGCACTACCACCAGGTGCTGGTGCAGGACGTGCAGAACCAGCTCAAGTCGCGTCCGCGCGCTTCGCTGGATGACATCCTGACCTACCCGGTTGCCGCTCATCCGAGCTGGTCGGCGGACGAGATCAAGAGCGAGCTCGACAACAACGCCCAGGGCATCCTTGGCTACGTCGTGCGCTGGATCGACCAGGGCGTCGGCTGCTCCAAGGTGCCGGACATCCACAACATCGGCCTGATGGAAGACCGTGCCACGCTGCGCATCTCCAGCCAGCACGTCGCCAACTGGCTGCGTCACGGCATCTGCACCCAGGAGCAGGTGGTCGAAGCCCTGCAGCGCATGGCGGCCGTGGTCGATGCCCAGAACGCCGGCGATGCCCTCTATCAGCCGATGGCGCCGAACTTTGCCGACAGCGTGGCCTTCCAGGCCGCCGCCGAGCTGGTGTTCGAAGGCTGCGCGCAGCCCAACGGCTACACCGAGCCGGTGCTGCACCGTCGCCGTCGTGAGCTGAAGTCCAAGCTCGCGGGCTGAGACCGTTTCATGCGGCGGATTGGCGTTGTCTTCGCCCATCCGCCGTGGTCATGAGCCAGTCCTAAAAAAGCCGTCTGTTTTAAGAGAACAGGCGGCTTTTTTGTCCCTGTTTTTTGGCATAACGTGTGGCATGAACTCGCCCATGAATTTTGCAGGAAACCGATCACAGGCATGAATACTCCACAACCGGGCATCCTCGCCGAGCTGCCACCGCAAGCCCGTTATATTTCTTTCCAGATCGACGCAGTCGATGCACTGTCAGCCGCGTTGCAGGCCTTGCGCCCCGAGGTCGATGGTCTGCGCACCGTGGCAGGTTTTGGCCAGCCGCTGTTCGCCGCGCTCGGCAAAGACCTGCCCGGCCTCACACCGGGTCCGGTCGTCGCCGGCTCACGGGTTGATATTCCGTGCCAGCCGCTGGCGCTCTGGCTCTGGCTGCGGGGCGAGGATCGCGGCGAGTTGCTGCATCGCGAGCGGCGTCTGGTGCAGTTGCTGGCGCCCGCATTCAAACGTCAGAACAGTATCGAAGCTTTCAAGCACGACAGCGGCCGCGACCTTACCGGCTATGAAGATGGCACCGAAAACCCGGAAGGCGAGGATGCCGTGGCGGCTGCTTTTGTGAGCGCCGCCCAGTCGCCCCTGCTGGCAGGCTCCAGTTATGTTGCCATCCAGCAGTGGCTGCATGATTTTGATCAGTTCGAGGCCCTGGGCACTCAGGCGCAGGACCATGCGATTGGCCGGCGGCGGAGTGACAACGAAGAGCTGGAAGATGCGCCGGAGACCGCGCATGTCAAACGGACCGCACAGGAGAGTTTCGAGCCCGAGGCTTTTGTGCTGCGCCGCTCCATGCCCTGGACGACCGGGCACCGCGCAGGGCTGGTGTTTGTGGCCTTCGGATGCTCGCTGGCCGCCTTCGAGGCTCAGATGGCACGCATGAGCGGCGCCGAGGATGGCCTCGTCGACGGACTGTTCGAGTTCACCCGACCCGTGACCGGTGCCTATGCCTGGTGTCCGGGACTCCAATCCGGCCAGCTCGATCTCGGCGCACTGGGGTTGTAAGCCTCACTGCCGAAACGGCACATCGATGAACCAGAAAAAAGCCCCGTCTCTGACGGGGCTTTTTATTTCAGCGCATACCAATCCGGGCGGTTGCCGGCTCAGTCCTTGAGCGCGACGAAATCCACCTTCTCGCGCACCGCGCAATCGGGGCATGGCCAGGTATCCGGAATTTTCGTCCACAGCGTGCCGGCCGGGAAGCCTTCCTGCGGACAGCCCTGGCGCTCATCGTAGATGTAGCCGCAGTCGGAGCACTGGAAACGGGCGTGGCCGTCAGTGGTGATATGCGACGGTGCGCCGGCCGGTATGGGGGCATCATGCGCCGGATTTTCCAGCCGGGTACGGTTCAGTGCCGAACTGAGAATCTGCGCGCGCTTCGACGGCAGGATATTGGCCTTGCTCAGGTCACCCTTGTAGTGCTTCGCAACCAGCGGGTCCATCTGGCGGAACCACAGCGCCGGGATATAGGCCGGAATCAGCATGGAAGCGTAGCCGGACGGCAGCTGCGGGCTTTCCTCGAAGTGGCGCAGGGCCTGGAAGCTGCGGGTCGGATGGGCATGGTGGTCGCTGTGACGCTGCAGCTGATACAAAAACAGGTTGGTGACGATGTGGTTGCTGTTCCAGGAGTGCTCCGGCATGCAGCGCACGAAGCGACCGTCCGGACCCTTCTGACGCAGCAGGCCGTAATGTTCGATGTAATTGATCACTTCCAGCAGCGAGGCACCATAGAAGGCCTGCAGCAGCAGGAAGGGCAGTGCGGCCCAGCCCAGCCAGGCGGTGAGGGCGCCGAAGAACACCACGGTCATGGCCCAGGCCTGCAGGTTATCGTTGTCCAGGGTCCAGACGCCCTTGCCGAGACGGCCCAGGCGCTCGCCTTCGATCTTCCAGGCCGAGATCACGCTGCCGATCATGGTGCGCGGCAGGAAGGCCCAGAAAGTCTCGCCCATCTTCGAGCTGGCCGGATCTTCCGGCGTCGCGACATTCTTGTGATGGCCGCGGACGTGCTCGGTGTAGAAGTGACCGTAAGCAACGGGTGCCAAGGTGACTTTTGCCATCCAGCGGCCGATGCCGTCGCGCTTGTGCGACAGCTCATGACCGGTATTGATGGCGATGCCGTTGATGGCACCGACACTCAGCACCGTGCCAATGTATTCCCAGGCGGCGAGGTCGCTGGTGACCACAATGTAGGCGCCCCAGATGGTGACCAGGAATTGCGACGGGATATAGGCGTAGACGATAAAGCGGTAGTAGGTATCGGATTCCAGCTTGGCGACGGCCGACTCCGGCGGATTGTTGGCGTCGGTGCCGATGATGCGGTCGAGCAGCGGGATCAGGCCGTAGACGAGTGCTGGACCACCCCAGAGGAAAATGCCATTACCGGTCCAGTGATAGGCCGCCAGGATCATCAGGCCGAGTACAGGCAGCATCGGGCTCATCAGCCAGAGATAGCGTTTGCTGTCGGTCCATTGTGAATCGAGTGTGGTCGTCGTCATTTTTTCTCCCTCCTGAAAATCAGGGGCGTACGTCAGTCGGTCTGCACGCGGGTCCTGCGCAGAACCGTATCATTCTCCAATGTTAAGGTTGACGTCAGGCTCTAAAAACCGGATATATATCTCAAAACGCCGGATACAGACGAAATGCAGGACTTTTTAAGCGTTATTTTCGATGACCTTCATCTGACGGAAACAGAATACTTCTTCATTTCTGCAGCGGACCCTTGGGCGGTCAGGGTCGATATCGCGGGCCGGTCGGTGTTTCACGCGGTACTGCAGGGCAGGGCGGCGGCCGAAGTGGACGGGCAGCGTTTCATCCTGGAAGCGGGCGATATTTTCATCGTCCCCACCGGCTACCAGCACCGCCTGAGTCAGGTGGATTTGCCGCCGGACGCCGTGGTCACGGATATCAGCAGTGAGTTCACCGGGCATCGCGGCACGCCGATCCAATTGGGCGAGGGGCCGCTGTCTGCCCTCATCATTTCGGCAGGGTGCAGTTTCGATGTGGAGCTCGGCCAGCCCCTGATGTCGGCTTTGCCGCGGGCGCTGCCGCTGAAAGGGCTGGGGTCCAGCCCGCCGGAATGGCTGCGTATCGGCATCGAGTTCCTGCTCCAGGAGACCCGCGAGTTACGTCCGGGCCACCAGAGCATCCTCAATCGGCTGGGTGACATCTGGTTCGTTGAATGCCTCCGGCTCTATGTCGAGAACCTTCCCGAAGGCAATGACAGCTGGCTGCGGGCACTCAAGGACCCGGCACTGGCCACGGTGCTGAGCGCCATTCACCGCGCGCCGGAGAAAAACTGGACGGTCCCGTTGCTGGCACAACTGGCCTGTCTGTCACGCTCGGCATTTGCGGACCGTTTTCACAAGATCATGGGCAAGCCGCCCTTGACCTATGTCGCCGAGCATCGCATGCGTCTGGCCGCCTGGCAGCTCAGGCACAGCGAACAACCGGTCTGCCGCATTGCCGAAATGGTGGGATATGCTTCCGAGACTGCGTTCGGTCAGGCTTTCAAGCGTCTGCACGGTGTTGCGCCCGGCCGCTACCGGGAACAGCTGAGATTGTCCGAAAACTGAGTGTGGATGGACAAAAACCAGCCACTCGCCTGGATCGATTCTGTCGCAAATCTGATATAAAACAGCTGTGACGCATGAGTCATGCAGGATGACATGTCATACGCATTCATCAGCCTGCGCCAAAACAACAATGGAGTCGTGTCATGAGCCGGTATGCTTCCCGTTCCACCTTGCTGCATTGTTTTCTGCTTTGGGCCGAGACCAGTCCCAAGACTGTCTACATGACGCAACCCATGCCGGGAGGCAAGACGCTTGAAGTGACCTGGGGCGACGCTGCCGACCAGGTCAAGCGTGCCGCGGCCTACCTCAAGTCCCTGGATCTCCCGCCGCACACCTCCATCGGTCTGCTGGGCCGCAACAGTGCGCACTGGATCCTCGCCGACCTGGCGATCTGGATGGCAGGCCATGTCACCGTGCCGCTGTATCCGACCCTCAACGGCGAGTCGGCTGCCTACATCATCGAACACTCCGAAACCAAGCTGCTCTTCCTGGGCAAGCTCGATGGCAAGGCTGACGGCTGGAACAGCATCGCACCCTCCCTGCCGGCCGATCTGCCGCTGATCAGTCTGCCGCTGTCGCCGCGCAGCGACGTGCCGCAATGGTCTGACATCATGACCCAGACGGCTCCGCTGGAAGACTTCGAGCTGCCCAACACCGCTGACCTGGCCACCATTGTCTACACCTCGGGCAGTACCGGTCGTCCCAAGGGCGTCATGCACAGCTTCGGCACCATGTGCTCGGTGGCCGGCGGCCTGCGCGACACGTTCAAGATGGGCCGCGATGACCGCATGCTGTCTTATCTGCCGCTCGCTCACGTCGCCGAGCGTGCCGTGGTCGAGACCGCATCGCTGCATTTCGGCTTCAGCATCTTTTTCGCGGACAAGCTGGAAACCTTCCAGCAGGATCTTCAGCGTGCGCGCCCGACCATTTTCTTCTCGGTGCCGCGTCTCTGGACCAAGTTCTATCTCACCATCAACGAAAAGCTGCCGCCCAAGAAGCAGAAGATTCTCTTCAATCTGCCCATCCTGGGTCGTGTCGTGAAGAAAAAGATTCTGGTCCAGCTCGGCCTCGATCAGTGCCGTCTCGCCATCACCGCCTCGGCACCGCTGCCGCCGAACATCCTGCAGTGGTACCGCGGACTGGGCCTGGAACTCCTGGATGTCTACGGCATGAGCGAAAACTATGGTTATTCGCATGCCTCGCGACCGGGCGAGGTGCGCCCGGGCTATGTCGGCCACAGCAACCCCGGTGTCGAGTGCCGCATCGCTGAAAACGGCGAAGTCGAGGTCAAGAGCCCCGGCCAGATGATGGGTTATTTCAAGGCGCCGGAAAAAACCGCTGAAGACATGACCGCTGACGGCTTCCTCAAGACCGGTGATCGCGGCGAAATCGATGCCCAGGGCCGCCTGCGCATCACCGGCCGCGTCAAGGAACTGTTCAAGTGCAGCAAGGGCAAGTACATCGCGCCGGTGCCCATCGAGCAGAAGCTCAATGTTCACCAGAAGGTGGAAGTCATCTGCGTTACCGGCCCCAGCCAGCCGCAGCCGTTTGCGCTGTTCATGCTGTCGCTCGATGCCCAGACTGAAATCGCCAACGGGACGCTCGACAAGGATGTGCTGACGCAGGAGTTCCGTGACCTGCTGAGCTCGGTCAACGCCACCCTGGAAGACCATGAGAGACTTGATTACATCGTGGTCGTGAAAGATCAGTGGACCATGGAAAACGGCTTCCTGACGCCGACCATGAAGATCAAGCGCAACATCATTGAAGACCATTACCTCGGACACGCCGACGAGTGGCTGGCACAGCGCAAGCCGGTGATCTGGGAGTCCTGATCAGCTGACAGCAACGAAAAAGGCCGGCATATGCCGGCCTTTTCATGTCTGCCCCGGGAGGGCAGTTGCGATCAGCGAACGCGGTAGGTGATACGACCCTTGGTCAGGTCATAGGGGGTCATTTCGACCTTGACCTGATCGCCGGTGAGAATACGGATGTAGTGCTTGCGCATCTTGCCGGAAATATGAGCCGTGACGATGTGGCCGTTTTCCAGCTTAACGCGGAACATGGTATTCGGCAGGGTATCCACGACCACACCATCAAATTCAATCTGTTCTTCTTTCGACATGCAGCAAGGGCCTCAGGGGCTGGAGTACTTGGCAATAAGGGCAGCTGCCCGGAAAACCGCAACATTGTGCCCGAAAAGCCCCCCGCTGGCAAAGGTCATCGCGCCAATAGCCATTCGCCTTCGATCAGCAGCTCCAGCGGACGGAATTGCGTCTTGTAGCGCATGCGTTCGGCATGGCGAACCCAGTAGCCGAGAAAGAGGTAGGGGAGGCCGCGGCGACGGCATTCGGCGATCTGCCAGAGAATCGCAAAGGTGCCGAGGCTGCGCCAGGTCTCACGCGGATCGTAGAACGTGTAGACCGCCGACAAGCCGTCATTCAGGCTGTCCGTTACCGCGAGCGCGAGCAGACGGTCGCCGGCACGGAACTCGACAAACACCGTACTGGACCAGTCGCTGGTGAGGAACTCGCGATACTGGCGCGGGGTTGGCGGGTACATGTCGCCCTGATGGTGGCGCTCACTGATGTAGAGGGCGTAAAGCGCATAGTGCTCTTCATTCCATTCCGGTGGCAGCAATCGTACCTGGACATCCTCATTGGCCTTCCAGCAGCGCTTCTGGCTGCGCTTGGGCATGAACATCGCCACCGGTACCCGCACGGAGATACAGGCGCGGCACTCGCGGCACTGCGGACGGTAGACATAGTTACCGCTGCGCCGGAAGCCGAGGTCAGACAACTCGCTGTAGATCGCCGGTGTCATTTCCGACTCCGGATCAGCGAACAGCGTAATGGCCTGCTTCTCCTCGAGATAGCTGCAGGCATGCGACGAGGTGGTGAAAAACTTGATGGCGGAGGCGCTGCTCACGAAAATGCCTCCCGGTTCTGGTGGCTGCGGATGAAGCCAGTGTGATCCAGCACGGCTTCCGCCTCAAGCCAATCCGGTGACGGTTGGTCGCGGAGTTGCTGCAAGGCCTGCAGATAATCCGGACGCGGGCATATGACGGCCCCCAGACTGAGCAGGTGGGCGTTCTCCAATTGGCAGTCGATAAGCGGCAGCCGCCAGTGCCGGCCCAGCTGCATCAGGGCCCAGAAAGCCAGCTTGGAGGCATCGGTCCGGCGACTGAACATGGATTCGCCGCAGAACATGCGACCGACGGCCACGCCATAAAGCCCGCCGACCAGCTCGTCATCCTGCCAGACCTCCAGTGAGTGGGCATGGCCGAGCGCATGCAGGGCACGGTAGCCGGCCTGAATGTCGGGACTGATCCAGGTGCCATCGGCGTAGGCCCGGGGTGCTGCGCAGGCGGCAATGACCTCGTCAAAGACACGATCGACGCTGAAGCGCCAGCGGCCCTGTCGCAGGCGCTGGCGCAGGCTGCGGCTGGGCTGAAAATGCTCGGGCGAGATGACGCAGCGCGGGTCCGGCGACCACCAGAGGATGGGGTCGCCCGGACTGAACCAGGGAAAGATGCCGTTTCGGTAAGCTTGCAGCAGACGTTGCGGCGACAGGTCGCCACCGGCAGCGAGCAAGCCTGGCGGATGCGCCAGGGCTTGTCCGGGGTCCGGAAAGACGCTATCCGCATCCAGCCAGGGCAGGGCGGCGGTCACGTCGTCCGGCCTGGGTCAGTGACCTTGGGCGTCGAGGTATTTCTCGGCGTCCAGAGCCGCCATGCAGCCGGCGCCAGCCGACGTAATGGCCTGACGATAGACATGATCGGCAATATCACCGGCGGCGAATACGCCGGCCACATTGGTGGCGGTGGCATTGCCCTCAATGCCGCTGCGGATTTTGATGTAGCCGTTGTTCATGTCGAGCTGCCCGGCAAAGATGTCGGAGTTCGGCTTGTGGCCAATGGCGATGAAGATGCCGGCAACCGGCACGGTCTGCTCGCTGCCATCAATCGTCGAGGCCAGGCGGGCCCCGGTCACGCCGCTGTCATCACCGACCACTTCCTGCAGGGCATGATTCCAGATGATGGTGATTTTGCCGGCCTTCTCCTTCTCGAAGAGGTGGTCCTGCAGAATCTTTTCCGACTTCAGCTTGTCGCGGCGGTGCACCAGCGTGACATGGTCAGCGATATTGGACAAATACAGGGCTTCTTCAACAGCGGTGTTGCCGCCACCGACCACCATGACGCGCTGACCACGGTAGAAGAACCCGTCGCAGGTGGCGCAGGCACTGATACCACGGCCCATGAAGGCGGTTTCGGAGTCGAGGCCGAGATACTGCGCCGACGCGCCGGTGGCGACGATCAGGGCATCGCAGGTGTACTCGCCGCTGTCGCCCGTGAGCACGAACGGGCGCTGGCTGAGCTTGACGGTGTGGATGTGGTCATAAATGACCTGGGTACCGAAGCGCTCGGCATGCTGCTGCATGCGCTCCATCAGGGCCGGGCCGGTGAGGCCATGGACATCGCCGGGCCAGTTGTCGACTTCCGTGGTGGTGGTCAGCTGACCGCCGGCCTGCAGGCCGGTGATGACCACCGGTTGCAGGTTGGCGCGGGCGGCATAGACAGCCGCGGCGTAACCGGCGGGACCTGAACCGAGGATAATCAGACGATGATGCGCGCTGGCCATGAAAACTCCATTCCAAGGGTTAAAAGACATGCGGTCAGTATAACAGGGCCCATGGCATCTTCATGTCGGGCCGTTACAATGTCCTATCATTTGATCATGGAATTTCGCAGTGTCCGCGTCTCAACAAACCACTGACTCCAAAATCGGCAAGGCCATCTCCCGCAAGCCCGGTCTGCGCGAGGCCCAGGCTTTGCTCTGGCTGGCACTGTCGGGTTTCATGCTGCTGTCGCTGCTGACTTACGAGGCGCAGGACAGTGCCTGGACGCAGGTGGGTTCCGGCGTCGTGCATAACGCCGGCGGCATGGCCGGTGCCTACATTGCCGATCTGCTGGGCTTCCTGCTCGGCCCGCTGGCCTATGTGGTGCCGTTGCTGGCGCTCTGGCGTGTGTTTCTGTTCTGGCATTATCCGGCGGATGCCCTGCGCGGCTGGCATCAGGCAGCTGCCTGGCTGGTCGCCGTGCTGTCGCTGGCCTCGCTGCTGCATCTGCATCAAAGTCTGCCCGGTCATGGCCTCGACAATGCCGCCGGTGGCGTGTTGGGGCAGGCGCTGGGCGGCGCCATGTGGAAAGCGACCGGCCTCATTGGCAGCACGGTGATTCTGCTGACACTGGGCCTGATCTCGGTCACGCTGGCATCCGGTCTGTCATGGCTGGTGCTGATGGACCGCCTGGGCCAGACCCTGTGGTGGCTGAGCCGCGAAGGCTGGCGCCTGGCCAGCCCCTTGCTGGCCCGTCTCTTTGGTGCGGCTCGCGAACGTATGCCGGAAATGCCCCGACGCAGCCCGTCGTCAGCCGTCGCGATGCCGCCGCGCGTCGAACCGGTACTGTCGCCGGTACAGGTGGCACGTCCGGTCCCCGCGCCACCGGCTCCGGCAGCACGTGCCGTGCCGGAAACCCAGGCCGTCGCGCAGAACACGCCGCGCTCGCGCCCGGAAATCACCATCCAGCCGGTGGCCGAAGTGAAGCCGGCGAAAAAGCCGGATGCCCAGCGCCAGCTGTTCGCGCCGCCGCCGGGCGAGGGCACACTGCCGGCGCTGGATCTGCTCGATCCGGCTGAGCCGCGCGGCAACAAGGGCTTCAGCCCGGAAGCGCTGGAAGGCCTGTCGCGTCTGCTGGAAATCAAACTCAAGGAATTCAATGTCGATGCCGAAGTGGTCGCGGTCCAGCCCGGCCCGGTCATCACCCGCTTCGAGATCCAGCCGGCTGCCGGCGTCAAGGTCGCGCGCATCACCAACATCGCCAAAGACCTGGCGCGCGCCATGGCCATGGTCTCGGTGCGCGTGGTCGAGGTCATCCCGGGCAAGTCCGTGGTCGGCATCGAAGTGCCCAACCAGGACCGCGAGATGGTACGTCTCTCCGAGATCCTGACCTCGCATGCCTTCGAGTCCAAGGCCAGCCCGCTGACGCTGGCGCTGGGCAAGGACATTGCCGGCAACCCCATCGTGGCCGATCTCGCGCGCATGCCGCATTTGCTGGTCGCCGGCACCACCGGTTCGGGCAAGTCGGTGGGCGTCAACGCCATGATCCTGTCCATGCTGTTCAAAGCCACGCCGGCCGAACTGCGCCTGATCATGATCGACCCCAAGATGCTGGAACTGTCGGTCTACGACAAGATTCCGCATCTGCTCACGCCGGTCGTCACCGACATGAAGGATGCCGCCAACGCGCTGCGCTGGTGTGTGGCCGAGATGGAGCGCCGCTACAAGCTGATGTCCAAGCTCGGCGTGCGCAACCTCGACGGCTACAACAAGAAGGTGGCCGATGCCATCGCCGCCGGTGAGCCGATCAAGGATCCGCTCTGGAAGCCGGGCGAGAACGTGTTCCAGGAAGAAGCCTCCGACCTCGGCAAGCTGCCCTTCATCGTGGTCATCATCGACGAATTCGCCGACATGATCATGATCGTCGGCAAGAAGGTCGAGGAGCTGATCGCCCGCATCGCGCAGAAGGCGCGCGCCGCCGGCATCCACTTGATTCTGGCCACGCAGCGTCCGTCGGTGGATGTCATCACCGGCCTGATCAAGGCCAACGTGCCGACCCGTATCGCCTTCCAGGTGTCGTCGCGCATCGACTCGCGCACCATCCTCGACCAGGGCGGCGCGGAAATGCTGCTCGGCCACGGTGACATGCTGTTCCTGCCGCCCGGGACCAGCCTGACCGAGCGTGTTCACGGCGCCTTTGTCAGCGACGACGAGGTCCACCGCGTTTGTGGAGACTGGCGCGCTCGTGGCGAGCCGGACTACATCGACGAGATTCTCGAAGGCAGCCTGGAAGTCACCGACGGTGGTGGCGGCAAGGGCGGTTTCGGCGGTTTCGATGATGTCGGCGGCGACCCCGAGCAGGATGCGCTCTACGACGAAGCAGTGGCTTTTGTGCTGGAAACGCGACGACCGTCGATTTCCTTTGTGCAGCGCAAGTTCAAGATCGGCTACAACCGCGCCGCGCGCCTCATCGAGGCCATGGAAAACGCGGGGGTCGTCTCGGCGATGCAGACCAATGGCCAGCGTGAAGTCGTGGTTCCTCACCGCAGCGAATAAGGATCACGTCATGACGAACATGAAGACACGGCTGAGCACGACAGCCATGGCAACACTGCTGGCGCTGCTCCTCCCGGCGCAGGCACTGGCCGATGCCGGCAGCGAGCTCAGCAAGCGCCTGCAGGCCATGAAGACGCTGCAGGCCGAATTCACCCAGACCAGCCAGCTCTCTGGTGGCCGCCACAGCGAGGTCGTGGTCGGCAGCCTGGCCGCGCAGAAGCCCGGGCTGTTCCGCTGGGAAGTGCGCCAGCCCTACCAGCAGCTGATCGTGTCAGATGGCAAGGATGTCCGCATTCATGACCCCGACCTGCAGCAGATGACCATCAAGCCGCTGGGGCAGGAGCTGGGACAGACCCCGGCGCTGCTGTTCAGTGGCGATGTGCGTGCCCTGGAAAAGCAGTTCAGCATCCAGCAGAAGCGGCAGGGGGCACTGACCGAGTTCGTGCTGACGCCGAAAGCCAGGGACTCGGTGTTTGCCAACGTCAGCCTGCAGTTCAAGGACAGCCTGCCGTTTGCCATGAACCTGCACGACAGCATGGGCCAGAAAACCCATATCGAGTTCAACAAGCCGCGCCTGAATGCACCGGTAGCGGCCAGCCAGTTCCGCTTCGTGCCGCCGGCCGGCACCGACATCATCCGCGAGTGATGCGCGACCAGCCCTACCAGCCCCTGGCGGCGCGCCTGCGCCCGTCATCGCTGGCCGAATACGTCGGCCAGACGCATCTGCTGGCGCGTGGCCGCCCGCTGCGCGAAGCGCTGGAGAGCGACCAGCTCCACTCCATGATCCTCTGGGGCCCGCCCGGCGTCGGCAAGACCACGCTGGCGCGGCTCATGAGCAGTGCCTGCGATGCCCGCTTTCTCGCCGTTTCGGCGGTGCTCTCGGGCGTCAAGGAGATCCGCGCCGCCATCGAGGAGGCACAGTTCTATCGCCAGAACGGCCAGCGCACGGTGCTCTTCGTCGACGAGGTGCACCGCTTCAACAAATCGCAGCAGGATGCCTTCCTGCCTTATGTCGAAGACGGCACGCTGATCTTCATCGGCGCCACCACTGAAAATCCGTCCTTCGAACTCAACAAGGCGCTGCTGTCGCGCGCCCGTGTCTACGTGCTGCGCTCGCTGACCCAGGACGAGCTGCAGCAGTTGCTGGAGGCCGCTTGCCGTGACCCGCGCGGGCTGGGCAAGCGCGAGCTGCGTTTCAGCACGGTCGAGTTGCAGGCCCTGGCGCACGCCGCCGATGGCGATGCCCGGCGGGCGCTGAACCTGCTGGAGATCGCCGCTGATCTCGCCGAGGCCGATGGCGGACAGCTCGGCGAGCAGGGCCTGGCCGAGGTGCTGCAGGGCACCGTGCGTCGCTTCGACAAGGGCGGCGATGACTTCTACGACCAGATCTCGGCGCTGCACAAGTCGGTGCGCGGTTCCGACCCGGACGCGGCACTGTACTGGCTGGCGCGCATGCTCGATGGCGGCGCGGACCCGTACTACCTGGCGCGGCGCATCATCCGCATGGCCTGGGAAGACATCGGTCTGGCCGACCCGCGCGCCCTGCAGATCGCCAACGACGCCGCGCAGACCTACGAGCGCCTGGGCAAGCCCGAAGGCGAGCTGGCGCTGGGGCAGGCGGTGATCTATCTCGCCGTCGCCGCCAAGAGCAACGCCGGCTACAACGCCTACAACGCCGCCCGCGCCTTTGTCGCGCAGGATGGCAGCCGTGAGGTGCCGGTGCACCTGCGTAACGCGCCCACGAAGCTGATGAAGGAACTGGGGCATGGCAAGGCGTATCGCTATGCCCATGACGAACCGCATGCGTATGCGGCGGGGGAGCGGTATCTGCCCGAGGGCATGCCGGAACCGGGCTGGTACCGGCCGGTGCCGAGGGGCCTGGAGATCAAGATCGGCGACAAGCTGGGCTTTCTGCGCAAGCTGGACAAGGAGGCGGGGAAGGGCTGAAACCGCTCGCACTTGCAGATAAATACCATTAAAATGGCTTTAATATGGATAAAGTCCAGATAAAGACCATTTAAATGACTTTTTCACTGGCGACCACACACGAGGTTCTGCACGCCCTGGGCCAGCGTTTGAAGGCTCAGCGCCTGGTGCAGGAACTGCCGCAAAGCGAGCTGGCGCAAATGGCCGGCTTGTCGCTGGGGGCGCTGCGCAAGCTGGAAAACAGCGGCCAGTGCTCGCTGGAAACCCTGATACGCACTGTCCAGGCACTGGGCTTGGTCAACGAACTGGATACTCTGTTCACGCTCCAGCGCCAGTCCATCGCCCAAATGCTGCAAGCTGAAGCCGCCACACTGCGCCAGCGTGCACCGCGTCGGGGGCGGTCATGAGGCAGTTGAGCGTGCGCTACTGCGGCTGGGGCGAAGACTGGCCGCTGGGGCAGTTGGCCGATAACGGCACATCCTTGCTGTTTGAATACGCCCCCGAGGCACTGGCGCAGAGGCTGGAACTGTCGCCAGTGCATCTGGCATTGCGGGCGCAGACTTATGGCGACTTCCCGCAGCATTTGCTGGGCCTGCCGGGGCTGATGGCCGACAGCCTGCCTGATGGCTGGGGGCTGTTGCTGATGGACAGGCTGTTTCGTCAGCAGGGCTTGCCGCATCCGGGGCCATTGGATCGATTGGCCTTCATTGGCGACCGTGCCATGGGCGCGCTGCGTTTCGTGCCGTCTGTCGAGCCTGAGTGCGATGAGCCGAATTGGGACTTGCTGGCCCTGGCGCAGGAAAGCGAACGTGCGCTGGCGGGTGAGGCGGGCGTTGCCCTGCGGGAACTGGCCCTGATGGGCGGCTCGCCGCAGGGCGCCAGACCCAAGGCGCTGGTGCAATACGACGCCACGACCGGGCAGGTGAGCACACAGGCTCAGGCACCAGGTCAGCCCTGGCTGGTGAAGTTCCCGGCGCAGAACGAGCACAAGGAAGTCTGCGCCATCGAGCACCTGTATGCCGAACTGGCCCGCGACTGCGGCCTGGACATGCCCGACAGCGCCTGCTTTGACTTGTCACCGACACTGGCGGCCTTCGCGGTGGCGCGCTTCGACCGCGAGCAGGACATGCGCGTGCCGGTACACAGCCTGGCGGGCTTGCTGCACGCGAACTTCCGCCTGTCCGGCAGCGTCGACTACACCATGCTCCTGCGTGCCACCCGCCTGCTGACCCGTGACGAACGCGAGGTGCACAAGGCCTATGCGCGGGCGGTGTTCAACGTGCTGTTCCACAACCGCGATGATCATCCCAAGAACTTCGCCTGGCGGCTGGGGCAGGACAGGCGCTGGCGTCTGGCGCCAGCTTTCGACCTGACCTTCAGCGACGGGCCGCGCGGACAGCATCACATGGATGTCTGCGGCGAGGGTCTGGTCATCGGCCGCGCTCACCTGCTGCGTTTGGCTCATGAGGGTGGGGTGGCGCCGCAAGATGCCGAACGCATGATCGAACGCCTGCTGGAGCAAGCAGCGGGTTTTGCTCGCCGGGCGGCTGGTTTTCCGCTACGTCGGGATACGGTGCGTACCATGAGCGATGCTGTGATGGCTTGTAGTCAACGCCTGAGCATAGCCCTTTAATCCCCTACTGCGCTTCGCAGTGGAATGTACAAGCTTGCTGTTCAAATATCCGATTTCATGATGGCTAACGTTTGAGCTCAGGCCGCGGCCCGTCAGGGCCGTCGCGCCTGCAGCGAATGGTTAGGGCTGCTGGCAGATGCCTTTGCCCTACAGCTTACTTACCTTGATGTTCTTCTTATCTCGCTTCGATTCTCGCCAGATTTCAACGCGATACTGATTTGTTGGAATATCCGGCTTCGGAGTTGGGGTTCCTGGAGACCTTTTCTTGTTGTTTTCTCCACCCCCATCTGGCGATTCGCCCTCGGGCAATTCAAACAGCGGCGCTTGCTTCGGATGTCGCGGAGCGCCGGCGAGAGCCTCATTTAGCCTTGCCATGAACTCTGGGGATGAGCTTGCCTCATCTCCCAACAACCGCTCAGCCTCTGCCATAGCTTGATCCGCAGTCATTTCACCTCGCTGCACCTTTTGGAACAGTCTATGAAGGTGCGTTAGCGTTCCTGCGTTATTTCGATATGTCGTTCGGACGTTGTCACCACCGAGCGGAGAAAC